>JBQTIU010000039.1:0-78775 GCA_052387815.1 Pseudomonadota bacterium | reverse complement strand
AGGGAATGTCCCGGCCGCTGTTGAAATAGGGAGGTAGGCGTCGATCGCCTCGGGCCGCTAGGCTTGAGGTTGCGAATCGCAAACCCAGAGCGAGGAGATCGACGCCATGACGAAGACTATCGCATTGAGGGACCTGAACCAAGGGACGGCGCTGAGGACGGGGACACTGCCGTTGGCGCCCCTGGTGATCGAGGGGCTGACGGAGTTCAGAGGCAGCTTCGATCGGCTGTGCCTGCGCGCCGGGGTTGCGGCGATCGAGGCGATGCTGGCCGGGGATGCCGAGCGGTTGTGCGGCAAGCGCTACGAACGCCGTGACCACCGGCAGGGGCATCGCTGGGGTGGGACGCGGAGCGAAATCGGCTACCACGGTGGCAAGGCGGCGATCCGGCGGCCGCGGGTGCGCGGGCGGGGCGGCGCCGAGTTAGGGCTGGCAAGCTGGCAGGCGATCAAGGATGCCGATCTGCTGTCGCGCTGGGCCTTCAATCAGATGCTGATCGGGGTGACGACGCGCAAATACCGTCGCTCGGTGCGGCTGCCGGACGGCGATCTCGCCGGCGAAGCCAAGCGCGCCACCGCGAAGTCCTCGGTGTCGCGACGCTTTGTGGCGCTGAGCACGGCCAAACTGAAGGAATGGCTGGCCGCCGACCTGTCGGCGCTGGACCTGCTGGTGATCCAGATCGACGGGCTGGCGGTCGGCGACTGCATCCTGGTGGCGGCCATCGGCATCGACGCGACCGGCGAGAAGCACGTGCTGGCGCTGGTCGAGGGCGCGACGGAGAACGCCGCCGTGGTCAAGGCGCTGTTGGCCGACCTGGTCGAGCGCGGGCTGCAGCCGGACCTCGTCCGCCTGTTCATCGTCGACGGCGCCAAGGCCCTGAGCCGGGCGGTGCGCAACACCTTCGGCCGCTTTGCGCTCATCCAGCGCTGCCAAGTGCACAAGGGGCGCAACATCATCGAGCGGCTGGATCCGGCCCTGCATGCCGGCGTCAAGAAAGTGCTGCGTCAGGCCTGGGACAGCCCGACCGCCGACCAGGCCGAGCGGGTCCTCAAGAACCTGGCGCGCCGGCTGGAGCGCGAAGCGCCCGGTGTCTCGGCCTCGATCCACGAAGGTCTCGACGAGATGCTCACCGTCATCCGTCTCGGCCTGCCCGACCCCCTGCGTCGCGCGCTCGGCTGCACCAATGCCATCGAGAGCCTGATGGCGGTCATCCGCCAAGTCTGTCGCAACGTCAAACGCTGGCGCGACGCGAAGATGGCCTTGCGCTGGACGGGAACGGCCATGCTCGAAGCCAAGAAAACCTTCCGCCGCTTGAAGGCCCACAAACACCTGCCGGTCCTCAAAGCCGCCTTGCGGCGCCATCAACAGGCGCTGCTCGGCGATCCGGCCGTTGCACGCCTCACAGCGGCGGCGTAACCTTCATGCCTCGGCGCCTGCCTGCCGAATCTCAACAGGCTCAGGGACATTCCCTGGAGCCAACAAGAGAGGGGAAGGCGGAACCACAAAAGAGCTGAGTCCGCGAGAGGTCGCCGCACGGAAGCGCATTGCCGAACTGCGCATGCGGCTTCTTGATCTTACCAACAGGAATCGCCTACTCAACTTCAAGTTCAGCGGACTCTCGCGCCGGCAGGTGCGGCTGATCGACGACCTGCCCGATGAGCTGATGGGCAGGCTCGAGGTTGGCAAACGGCTCGCTTTCAAGTCGCTTCCTGAACTTGGCGATGAGCCTAAGGACGAGAAGGACGACAAGTTCATCCTGGCGCTCGAGCAGGCCAAGCGTTCGAACGAGGAGTATCTCGCGGCACTGGACAAGCTCGGCGACGACGAGGACGGCGAAGGCACGCGCCAGGTCGAGCGTGCACTCCGGGACCGTCTGCGCAGGGCCCTTGGCATGCCCGATCGGTTGTTGCGGGATATGATCAGCAGGGTCGAGTGGGCGCGGCGGAACGGCATCGAGCCGAGCTTCGACCTCCCGATCCCGGACCCGAAGAGGAAGCCCAAGGAGACTTACGTCGACCGGCACATTCAAACGCTCCTGCTGCCCGACGAGTTGGAAAGCGCGCTCTCGGCGATCTACGACCAAACCCGCACGGCGCTCCAGGAGACCGGCGTCAACACGCTCTATCTCGCGCTCGGTTATCTCGAGTGGTACGAGGCGCCAAGCTCCCAGATGCCGATGTACGCTCCGCTCTTGCTCCACCCCGTGGACATCGAGCGCAAGATCGTCGGCGGCAAATACCGCTACTCGATCGGCAGCCTCGGTGAGGGGACGGAGATCAACATCACGCTCTCCGAACGGCTCCACAAGGACTTCCACCGGCGCCTGCCGGTGCTCGACGAGGACGACAAGCCGGAGGCCTACTTTCGCAAGGTGCAAGCCGCGATCAAGGACGTGCCGCGCTGGCGGGTGCGCCGCTTCGCGGTTGCCGGGCACTTTGCCTTCGCGCGCCTCGTGATGTTCCACGACCTCGAGGACGCGGGCTGGCCGGGTGGTAGGGGTGTGATCGTGAACCCGGTGATCGCTAAGCTCTTCGCAAGTCACGGTACCGCCGCGGAGGCGTTCTTCGCCGAGGAGTACGCGGTCGACGAGCCGGCGATCGCCGCCAAGGTGCCGCTTCTTATTACGGACGCCGATTCCTCCCAATTCAGCGCGATCGTCGACATCATGGAGGGGAAGAACCTTGCGGTCAGGGGGCCTCCGGGGACCGGCAAGTCCCAGACCATCACCAATATCGTTGCGGCCGCGCTCGCGGGCGGGAAGACCGTGCTGTTCGCCGCGGCAAAGATGGCGGCACTTAACGTGGTGAAGGACCGGATTGAGAAGGCCGGGCTCGGGCACTTCTGTCTCGAGCTTCACTCGACCAAGGCTCGGAAGAAGGATCTTCTTGAATCCCTCGATAAGCGGATGGCCAAACAGGGTCGGCTCCACAAGGACGGGGACCTCCCGGCCGCACTCAAGGAGCTTGAACGCACGCGTAACCAGCTTTCTAAGTACGCTGCAGCAATCAACCAGCCGTTTGGCGCGCTCGATAAGACCATCCATGCCATCCTGTGGGCCGAGCAGCGCACACGCGTCGGCAAGCACGCGCTCCCCAAGGCGCTTGACGAGATCGTTCTCTCAGAAGCCAAGACGATAACGCGGCACGATGTGGTGGCGCTCAAGGGCACGCTTGAGGTTGCCGCCCGGGCCTATGGCGATGCCGCCGGGACGACGGACGGGCTCGAGTGCAATCCCTGGTTCGGCGTTGGCGACGCGGCTCTCGACTATTTCGCGCGTGAGCATCTCGTCGAGGATATGAAGCGACTGCGCGACGCGCTCGCGGCGCTCGGAGAGGCACTCGACGCACTTTCCGCAGACATTGGCGCGCCACTTCCTGAAGGGATTGGCGAGGCGCTCGGAATCGCCGATGCACTTGCCCGCTTGCCGAAGTCCGCTCCCGGAATTGACGCCGGGCTCTATTCGACGCTTGAGGCTCCAGCCGCCTTCGACGCGCTTCAGGCCTTTGAGGCGCAGCAGGCGAAATGGCTCGTGGCCAGCGGCCAGATCGCGGAGGCGGCGGTTGATCCCGAGGCCGTCGCTCATCGAAGCACCGAGCTCCAGGCTCTCGCCTTGCTTGCAAAGGAGACAGAGCTCGTTACGACATCGCTGAGCGGGCTAGCCTCCGAGTCCACGGCGCTCGAGGCTGAGGCGAAGCGAATCGGGCGGACGATTGGGCTCGGCCGCCGGCTCGCCGAAGCGTTCGGGATCGAGACGGACATGACGGTGGGCGCTTTGCGTAAGCTTCTCAAAGGTGCTCAGCTCGCGGCGAAGGTTTCGCCGGGCCTGCGCGCGCTGCGCCACCCCGGCCTCTTCGACGAAGCGGCAGGGACGCTTCTCGCCGAGGCGTGGGGCCGAGCCCAGGCGCTCGAGCGCAAGATGGCGCCGCTCGCCGAGCGGCTCATCTTTGGGCTCGACGGTGAGGCGCGCGAGTGGCATGCCCACGCTCATGCGCTACGCGCGGCAGATTTATTCTCCGCGCTCTGGCGCGGCGAGGTGCGGGCGGCCAAGCGACGCTACAAGGGTCTCATGCGTGTCGCCAGCCGGGCGAAACGGCTCGCCATGGCCGCCGACTTCGAGGCGCTCGCCGAGTGTGTCGAGCTCGCTCGCCGGCTTGCCGCGGACGCCGAACTCCAAGCAGTGTGCGGGCCTCATTTCCGTGGCCACGAGACGCCCTTCGCGCGGCTCATGGTCGTGAATGACTTCGCCGTCGACGTAAAGCGCTCCTTTGCTCCTGCCGACAAGATCGACGTCCACCTGCGCCAAACGCTGCTCTTAGGACCGTCCGAGACCCTCGCGCGGATTGCGGACTTCGCCGAAGATCCCGACACGGCGCTCGCCGCTGACGTGCTCGGCACCATCGAGGATGGCCGGATTGATCTTGACGATCGCCACAATGCGCTTTCTACCCGCGCTAGGAACGCGGCCGAACTCGGTCGTCGCGCGCTGGCCCTCGGGCTTAAGCCAGAGATCCGTTCCGGGGCCATTGGTGGCATCGCCGATGCCGCCGCAGTGCGACTCAATGCCGAGGCGGCGATCGAGGTGAACGACAAGGCGCGCGAGCTCCTGGGTACCGCTTGGCATGGACCGGCAACCGAACGAAGCCGAGTAGTCAATGCGCTGGAAGCCGCGATTGGCGTAGAAAAGGCGAGGCTGCCACCCTTGGTACGCCACCACCTCTACCACCCCGATCGCGACGCGCGCATCGCAGGGTTAACAGCGCTCTTGGGCCCGCATACCGAGGCTCTTAAGGGGGTGGCGAACGGATGGAGCCAAGCGAAAAAGCGCGGGCGCATCGATGAGGCAGTCTTCTTCGGCTCGATGTTGGGGGAGATGACATGGAGGGCGGTCGCGGCGCGCGTCGATCGGGCGCTTAATGCGCCGGATCAGCTCGCGATCTGGACTGGCTGGTTGTTGGCACGCCAGGAATGTGTCGAGAACGGACTCGGCGGCATCCTCGACGCCTTTCGTGGCCAGCCACTCGATGCTCTTCGGCTTTCGGCCGCGTTCGATCGCGTGGTTTACCGTACGCTCGCGCGGGCAGCGCTAGCCGAGCATCCTGCGGTCGATCGCTTCCGCGGTCTCCAGCTTGAGAAAGCACGCGCGCGCTTCCGCCGGCTCGACGAAGAGATCATCCAGTTGCAGCGGAAGGCACTTGCTGGCGAGCTATGCCGCCGACCGATTGCTGAGGGCTTCCGCGGCGACTTGCGCAAGGATGACACCGATCTTGTGCTGGTGCGCCACGAGCTTGGCAAGCAGAAGCGCCACATCCCGATCCGCGAGCTGCTCGACCGAGCCGGGCGCGCGATCCAGCAATTGAAGCCCTGCTTCATGATGTCGCCGCTTTCGATCGCCCAGTTCCTCAAACCGAGCGGACTGCGCTTTGACCTCGTGGTGATCGACGAGGCGTCTCAGATGCGCCCGGAGGAGGCGCTCGGTGCGGGGGCGCGCGGCGGACAACTCGTCGTGGTGGGTGATCCCATGCAGCTTCCGCCGACCTCCTTCTTCGACCGGGTCGACCGCGCGCCTGACGACGAGATCGACGAGCAGGAAATCGTGGACAATGAATCGATCCTCGACCTCGCTCTCGCTGAGTTTCGCCCGGCGCGCGAGCTCCGCTGGCATTACCGCTCGCGCCACGAAAGCCTGATCGCCTTTTCGAACCGGAAATTTTACGACGACGGGCTGATTGTATTTCCTTCGCCCCTGGACCCAGACCGAGAGAATCGCGAGCCGAAGCTTGGGGTTTACCACCACTTCGTTCCCGGCAAATATAAGGGACACGTCAACATCACTGAGGCCCAGGCGGTGGCCGAGGCGGCGGTCGCCTTCATGGCGGCCCAACCCGACAAGTCGCTCGGCATCGCGACGCTCAATCAAGCCCAGCGCGAAGTGTTGCTCGAGGAGATAGAGCGGCTCGTGCCGCGCGAGCGGTCCGCGCAGGGCTACGTTGAGCGTTGGGAGGGGACGCTTGAGCCTTTCTTCGTGAAGAACCTCGAGAACGTGCAAGGCGATGAGCGTGATGTCATCTTTATCTCGACGGTCTACGGTCCCGATCCCGCCACGAACGTGGTGATGAACCGATTCGGTCCCATCAACGGCATCCATGGCCACCGGCGCCTGAACGTGCTGTTTACCCGGGCTAAGAACCGGGTCGAGGTCTTCACCTCGATGCGGCCGAGCGACATCCGGGCAGGCGAGGGCTCACAGCCGGGCATGCACGCGCTCAAGGCCTATCTCGAATACGCCGAAACCGGCAAGCTCGAGCAGGGCGAGCTGAGCGACCGTGAACCCGATTCTGAGTTCGAGGAGTTTGTGCGCGACCGGCTGGGCGGGACGGGCTTCGTAGTGGTGCCCCAAGTCGGTGTCGCCGGGTACTTTATCGATCTCGCGGTTGAGCACCCGAAACGGAGTGGCTATCTGCTCGGCATCGAGTGCGACGGAGCGACCTACCATTCGAGCCGGTCGGCCCGCGACCGTGACCGGCTGCGCCAGGAAGTGCTTGAGCGTCTCCAGTGGAACATCTATCGCGTCTGGTCAACGGACTGGTTCCATAACCCCGACGAGGAGCTTCGGCGCCTGCTGGCCCACATGAACGGGCTCCTCCGGGAGGAGAACTAGGCTTCTCTAGCAGGCTGCTTGTCCGTTCAGATGTTTTGCTTCGGCGCTGCCGCCGCTGGAGCTGCATGCCGAGGGTTTTGATTCAAATTGCTACCTGACCCGATGCACTGTTAGCGCCTAATCGGGGATTCGGCCCCAGACTGATCTGCCGCGCCGCGCAGCGGGGCCGAGCTGGGTCGAAACCGCGAAGATGACGCTGCTGCGGACTTTGAGTGTCGTACCGAGGAGCACTTCGTTCGGTTTTCCATTTTTCTTGTAACCTATTGACTCTTCGTCCAGCGTTTTCCATCCGGAGATACGGCAAGTCATTGAGAAATCGGGCCGTGCCATGGGACTGAAAATCCGCGTGTCGCTGGTTCGATTCCGGCCCTGGGCACCACTCCTGACTGTAAGTCGTGGGGAGCGGATCAGCGAGCGCCGCGTCGATCTCGCGCCGGAGATCGTCGGGCCACGCCGGATCGCCGCCGAGCCGGCCGTCAGTCGGCGTAGATCGCGATCTTGAAGCCGTCGCATTCGGTGACGAAGCCGCGATACATGCCTTCGGTGTTGTAGGGCAGCACGACGTTGCCGGCGCGCTCGACGCCGACCAGGCCGGCCCCCGAATCCCAGCCGGGCGCCTTCATCTCGCCATGGATAATCTCGGCGGCGGCTTGTTCCAGCGACCGCCCCCCGTACTTCATGCGCGCGGCGATCTCGTGGGCGAGGACCTTGCGGACGAAGAACTCGCCGCGGCCGGTGGCCGAGATGGCGCAGGTCGCGTCGTCGGCATAGGTGCCCGCGCCGACGATCGGGGTGTCGCCGACGCGCCCCAGCGCCTTGCCGGTGAAGCCGCCGGTCGAGGTCGCCGCCGCCAAGTGCCCCGCCCGGTCGCGCGCCACCGCGCCGACGGTGCCGTGCATCTGCTCCTCGCTCGCCCGCCGGCCGGGTTCTCCCGGTGCCGCCAGCGCCCGGATTTCATCGAGCGTCCGGCGCCGCCACGCGGTCGAGAAGTAGCTCTGCGGCACCGGCGCGAAGCCGGCCGATGCGGCGAAGGCGTCGGCACCCTCGCCCGCCAACAGCAGATTGTCGGTGCGCTCCATCACCGCGCGCGCGACCTTGATCGGATTGCGGGTGTGCCGCGCGGCGCAGATGGCGCCGGCGCGGAGCGTGGCGCCGTCCATGATCGCCGCGTCGAGCTCGTGGCCCTCGGCGGCGTTGAACACCGCGCCGTGTCCGGCGTTGAACAGCGGACAGTCTTCCATGACCGCGACCGCGGCCTCGGTCGCGTCGAGCGCGCTGCCGTCCAACTCGAGGATGACCCAGCCCGCTTCGAGAGCGGCCCGCAGCGCGGCGCGAAAGTCGCGATCGAGTGCGGGGGTCATCTGAGCGGCCGGCAACACGCCGCAGCCGCCGTGGATGGCAAGGGCGAGAGTCATACGGGAGCCTTGTCGTTGAGGTGGCAGGCGGACACGCGACCCGCGCCGACCGGCGCCAGCGCCGGACGCGCGGCGCGGCAACGGTCGAAGGCGTGCGGACAGCGCGGGTGGAAATGGCAGCCCGCCGGCGGGTCGAGAGGGGAAGGCACCTCGCCCCGAATGGGCTTGAACACCGCCGGCGCGCCGTCGACGCGGGCGAGCTTGGGCACGCTGTCGAGCAGCGCCTGGGTGTAGGGGTGGTTCGGCGCGGCATAGACCCGCTGCGTCGGGCCCGACTCGACGATGCGGCCGAGATACATGATCGCCACGCGGTCGCTGACATGGCGCACGACGCCGAGATCGTGGCTGATGAAAAGGCAGGTCAGGCCGAGCTCGCGCCGCAGGCGCAGGAAAAGGTTGAGGACCTGCGCCTGGATCGACACGTCGAGCGAGGCGACCGGCTCATCGCAGATCAGCACGTCGGGCCGCATGGCGAGCGCGCGGGCGACGGCGATGCGCTGGCGTTGGCCGCCCGAGAACTGGTGCGGGTAGCGGCCGAGAAATTCCGCGTCGAGGCCGACGCGCGCCAGCCACAAGCCGACATAGGCCGTGGCCTCGGCCGGCTCGACCAACCCGTGCGCCAGCGGTCCTTCGGCCACGATGTCGCCGACCCGCATGCGCGGGTTGAGCGAGGCGAACGGGTCTTGAAACACGGTCTGGATGCGCGTGGTGAGCTTGCGCGGGTGCCGCCCGTCGGACATCACCGGGCGGCCGTCGAGCCGCACCGATCCCGCTCCGGGCGGCAGGATGCCGGCGGCGATGCGCCCGAGCGTCGATTTGCCGCAGCCGGATTCGCCGACCAGGCCGAGCGTCTCGCCCCTGGCGATCGAAAGACTCACGCCATCCACGGCGCGCACGGCCCGCGTTTCGATCGCGGCGCCGAGCGCGCCGGCGATGCGCTCGCCCAGCGTGATGCGGCGCGCGAAACGCTTGAAGACGTCGTCGAGCTCGACCAGCGCGCTCAAATCCCCTCCAGCGGATGGTGGCAGCGCACGGCGCGGCGGCCCGCGGCCGGCAATTCGGGCATCGCCTCGCACGCCCGGTCGGCGCGCGCGCAGCGCGCCTTGAAGGCGCAGCCGGGCTCGAGCCGGAGGGGCACGGGGGTGGAGCCCGGAATCTGGCGCAGCTCCTGGCCCGGCTCGGCCAGGCTGGGCACCGAATCGAGCAGGCCGCGCGTATAGGGATGGCGCGGCCGGCCCAACAATTCGGCGGCCGCGCCGCGCTCGACGATGCGCCCCGCGTACATCACGCAGATGTCGTCGGCCAAGCTGGAAACGACGGCGAGGTCGTGGGTGATCCACAACAGCGCCGTGCCGCTGTCGCGCGCCAGCTTCTGGACCTCGTGCAGGATCTGCGCTTGGATCGACACGTCGAGCGCGGTCGTCGGCTCGTCGGCGACGATCAGATCCGGGCGGTACAGGAGCGCGATGGCGATGGCGACGCGCTGGCGCATGCCGCCCGAGAACTGGTGCGGGTAGGCCCTCAGCCGCTCGTCGGGCGAAGGGATGCCGACCCGGCCGAGCGCGTCGCGCGCGCGGGCCAGCGCCGCGGAGCGCGGCACATCGTCGTGCGCGCGCACCGCCAGCGCCATCTGCTCGCCGATGCTGAGCACGGGGTTGAGCGTCGCCGCCGGGTCCTGGAACACCATCGCCAGGCGCTTGCCGCGCAGCCGGCGCAGCTCGTCCTGCGGCAGGCCGACCAGCTCGCGCCCGTCGAACCGGATCGAGCCGCCGACGATGCGCCCGGGCGGATCCACCAGGCCGAGAATGGAAAAGCCGGTGACGGTCTTGCCCGAACCGGACTCGCCCACCAGTCCAAGCACCTTGCCGCGCGCGAGCGCCAGGGACACGCCGTCGACGGCCTTGACCACGCCGGCCTTGGTGTAGAAATGCGTCCGCAGATCCTCGACCGCGAGAAGCGGCGCCGTCATCGCCGCAGCCTCGGGTTGAGCTGGTCGCGGATCTGGTCGCCGACCAGGTTGATCGCCACGATCAGCACGACCAGCGCGAGGCCCGGATAGACGCTGATCCAGTAGCGCCCGCTCATCATGTACTGGAAGCCATTGGCGATCAGCATGCCGAGCGAGGGCTCGGTGATGGGAAGGCCGAGGCCGAGGAACGACAGCGTCGCTTCGAGCGCGATCGAATTGGCGATCTGCACGGTGGCGACGACGATCAGCGGCGGCAGGCAGTTGGGCAGCAGGTGGCGGAAGACGATGCGCACCCCCGAAAGCGGTGTCGCAAGCGCCGCCTCGACGTAATCCTTGCGCCGCTCGGCCGAGGCCGCGCCGTGGGCGGTGCGCGCGAAATAGGCGTATTGGGCGGCGACCAGGGCGGTGACGAGCGGCATCCGGCCCTGGCCCAGCAGCGCCACCAGCACCAGCGCGAGCAGGATGGCGGGAAACGAAAGCTGGAGATCGACCAGGCGCATGATCGTCGATTCGACGCGGCCGCCGCGATAGGCGGCGACGATGCCGAGCGTGGTGCCGAGCGCGAGCCCGATGGCGCCCGCCATCAGGCCGACCTGCAAACTGATGCGCAGGCCGTAGAGAATGGCGCTGACCAGGTCGCGGCCGGCGGCGTCCGTGCCGAGCAGATGGACGTAGCCGCCCGTGCCGAGGAAGCCCGGCGGTCGGCGCGCGTCGGCGAACTCGAGACGCCCGAGATCGTAGGGGTTCTGCGGCGTGACCAGCGGCGCAGCCAGCGCCGCCGCGATCACCAGGACGACGACGGCCAGCGCCGCGAGGGCGACGCGGTTCTCGCGGTACTCGGCCCAGAAGCGGGCTAGCGGCGCATCGGCGCCGGCGCTCACGAGGCGCGGCCTCGGCGCAGGCGCGGGTCGAGCAGCGCGTAGATCAGATCGACCGCGAGGTTGATGCAGATGATCAGAAGGACGATCAGGATCAGATAGGCGACCATCACCGGCCGGTCGAGCGCGGAGATCGAATCGATGATCAGCTTGCCCATGCCGGGCCAGGAGAAGATCGTCTCGGTGACCACCGCGAAAGCGATGGTCGAGCCGAGCTCGAGGCCGAACACGGTGACGATGGGGATGGCGATGTTCTTGAGCACATGGCGCAGCAGCACCAGGCGCTCGGCCAGGCCGGTCGCGCGCGCGAACTTGACGTAGTCGGCCAGCATCGCCTCGCGCGTGCCGGCGCGCGCCAGGCGAATGAGCATCGCCAGCTTGAACAGCGACAGGTTGAGCGCCGGCAGCACGAGATGCGCGAGCCCGTCGCGGGTCAGGAAGCTCCACGCGACGCCGAACACATCGACCGTCTCGCCGCGGCCGCCGGCCGGCAGCCAGCCGAGCTCGACGGCAAAGCCGAGGATCAGGATCAGCCCGACCCAGAAGGTCGGCACGCTGAAGCCGAGAATCGAGAGGGCCATGATCGCCTTGGCGGCGGGGCGGTCGGGCCGGTAGCCGGCGTAGATGCCGAGCGGGATGCCGAAGAGGGTCGCGCCGAGCACGGCGGCGAGCGCCAGTTCGAGCGTAGCGGGCATGCGGCTCAGGATCAGATCGAGAGCGGGCAGATTGAAGATGAAGGAGCGCCCGAGATCGCCGCGCGCGAGATTGCCGAGAAAGATCAGGTATTGCTCGTGCAGCGGCCGGTCGAAGCCGTATTTGGCGATCACCGCGGCGCGGATATTGTGGTCCGCGTCGACCGGGATCATCAGCTCCATCGGGTTGCCGATGGCGTAGACGCCGACGAACACGATCGCCGACATCGCCAGCATGACCCCGGCGGCTTGGAACAGCCGCGTGATGACGAAGGCGAGCATGAGTCGGGCCCCGGATCGCGCTCAGGCGGGCGCGTTGGCCTTGCAATAGGCCACGATCTCGGCGTGGGTGGCGAACCACACGCCGTCATGACCGCGGATGTGGTGGATCAGCTCGTCGAGGAGCGAGATGCGCGAGCGATGCCCGATCACGTGCGGGTGCATGGTGAGGAGGAACAGACCGTTCTCGCGATAGGCCCCGTCGAACTCGGTCTTGAAAATCTCGAGGACCGCCGAGGGCGGGGTATACGGGCGCAAGCTACTCATCCGCACCATGTTGAAGTAGACCGCATCGTCGCGAATCCATTCGGGCGGCAGCTCGACGATGCCGGTCGGCTGGCCGTCCTCCAGAAGCTCGTAGGGCTCGTCGTCGGCCATCAGCGAGGAATCGTATGACAGGCCCATCTCGCGCATGATCGACAGGGTGTGCGGGCTGAAATCCCACGACGGCGTGCGCATGCCGACCGGGCGCTGGCCCGAGACCTTTTCCAGCGTGTCGCGGGCGCGCACCATCAGGTCGCGCTCGGCCGCCGCGGGCAGGGTGCTGTTGCGTTCGTGAATCCAGCCGTGGATGCCGATCTCGTGGCCTTCGGCGACCACGCGGCGCTGTTCGTCGGGATAGAGGAGCGCCGAGACCGCGGGCACGAAAAAGCTGGCCTTGATGCCGTGGCGGGCGAGCAGATTCAGAATGCGCGGCACGCCCTGGCGATTGCCGTACTGGCCCTGCGACAGCCTTCCTGGCGAAACGTCGCCGTCGCGAAGCGGGATCGTGTCGTGATCGCTGTCGAAGGAAAGCGCCGCCGCGACGCGCGCGCCGCCCGGCCACGCGGCGGGCTTCAGCGAGCGGCCGGCGCGCACCCTGTCGACCGCCCGGCGCCACTCCGCCTCCGGCCATTGCCACGGTTCGAGCGCGGGGGTATTGCTGCCGGGCATGGCGAGACTTTCGCGGCGGAGAAACGCCGCGCCCGCGCCGTCGGCCGGGATCGCCGAGGGCGCGGGCGGGCTGGCGAAGGGGCTCAGCCCGGGCGGGCGGGGCGCACGAAATAGGCCAGTGTGTCCTCGTCCGCGCGCGGGTTCATCGTCACCCGTTCCCCGTTCACCGCCCATACGGTTTGCAAGACGACGATGGGAATCATCGGACGATCCGCCATCGAGATCTCCATCGCCCGCTCGAACAGCGCTCGGCGCTTGGCGTCGTCGAGCGTTTTGACCGCCTCTTGCAGCACCTTGTCGACCTCGGGGTTGGAGTAGGCGATGCGGTTGAACGGCCCGAGTTGGACCTTGGGGTCGTTGGTGTGGACCAGGGAGCCCAGCGTGTAGGACGCCTCGCCCGTCAACGTACCCCAGCCGTTCATGAACAGCGTGTATTCGCCGCGCGCCTGGGCGGGGAAATAGACCGTGCGACTGATGGCGTTGACGTTGGCGCCGATGCCGACGCGCGCGAACATCTGCCCGAGCGCGGCACAGATCGCCCCGTCGCCCGGCAGGCGGTCGTTGGTGCAGTGAAGATCGACCTTGAAGCCGTTGGGAAAGCCCGCCTCGGCCAGCAGCTGCTTGGCGCGATCGGGGTCGAACTTGCGCTCCGGCAGCCGCGGGTTCGAGCCGAAGAACCCGGCCGGCATGATCTGGTTGGCCGGTTTGCCCAGTCCTTCGAGCACCACGTCGACCATCGCCTTGCGGTCGATGGCAAGATCCAGCGCCTCGCGCACGCGCGGATCGCGCAACGGGTTGACGTCGAGCGGCCGGCCGGCGTTGTCGAAGATGCGCGGCGTCTTGTCACGCAGATCGGTCTGAAGATTCATGACGTAGACCGAATCGCCCTTGATCGCCTTGATCCGCCGGTCGTTGGCCAGCGATCGGTAGTCGGCCGAGGAGACGTAATTGACGAGATCGACCTGGCCGGCCTTCAGCGCGGCAAGGCGCGAGGCGTCGTTCGGGATCTCCTTGCGCACGACGCGCTGCCAATGCGCCCGGCCTTTCCAGTAGCCGTCGAAGCGGTCGAGCACCAGATCGCCCTTGGGCGTCCACGAAACCAGCTTGAAGGGGCCGGTGCCGATGGCCGCCTTGCCGGAATTGAACTCCTCATTGCGCGCCTGCATGCCGACCTTGTGCGAGACGATGAACAGCCGCACGAAATCGTAGGGCAGCGTCGCCGCCGGGCCGTCGGTCTTGAGGCGGATGGTGTGGGGATCGACGATCTCGATCCCGGCCACGCGCTTGACGTAGATCGTCATCGTGGTCGGGCCGGTAACGACCGGGATGCGCTGGATCGAGAACTTGACGTCCTCGGCGGTGAAGTCCGAGCCGTCGTGGAACTTGACGCCCTTGCGGAGCTTGAACTCCCAGATCGTGTCGTCGATCGGCTTCCAGGATTCGGCCAGCCACGGCTCGAGCTGGATGTCGTCGCCCGACCACACCAGCGTGTCGAAGATGTGCTTGGCCGCCTCGGCGTGCGTGCCGAGCGCCGAGAAATGGGGGTCGAGGGATTCGGGCCCGCCGCGCACGCCGATGGTCAGCGTCTGGGCCGAAGCGGCGCCGGCGGCGCCGAAAACGAGCGCGGCCGCCACGGCCGCCGTCTTGAGCAGCGAGGTCGTTGTCATCGAGGTCCCCCGTTCGTTCTTGCGCGCCGGCGCGCGCTTTTTCGATCTCGGCATAACCCTTACCACGGCGGGGGCCCCATTGTCGAGACGGCGGCGCCGCTTGACGCGAGCGCGACGGCGGGGCCATGCTGGCGCCATCCGATCCTTACAAGCGCGAGGGACGCATGCGCATCCTCGACATGAACTGGATGCAGGTCGAGGCATACCTCAAGGGCGACAACCGCTGCATCCTGCCCATCGGCAGCGTCGAGCAACACGCGCAACTCAGCCTCGGCGTCGATGCGATCCTGGCCGAGAAAGTCTCGATCGACGCCGCCGCCCCGGTCGGCGTACCGGTATTCCCCGTCGTCAGCTACGGCATCACGCCCTATTTCGCCGCCTATCCGGGCACGATCAGCATGCGCGTCCAGACCGCGATCGCGGTCGCCCGGGACGCGCTCGACAGCCTGAAGCGCGCGGGCTTCCGGCGCATCCTGATCGTCAACGGCCACGGCGGCAACAATCCGGTCGGCGCCTTGGCGCTCGAATGGATGGCCGACAACCCCGGCTATTCGGTCAAGTTCCACAATTGGTGGAACGCGCCCAAGACCTGGGCCAAGGTCCAGGAGATCGACGATGTGGCGAGCCACGCGTCGTGGATGGAGAATTTCCCCTGGACCCGGCTGCCCAACGTGGCGTAGCCCGAATTGCGGAAGCCGACGGTGAACATGGAGCTGCTGAAATCGATGGACCCGCAGAAAGCGCGCGCCCTGCTGGGCGACGGCAATTTCGGCGGCCGCTACCGCCGCTCCGACGAGGAGATGCTGGCGCTGTGGGAGGTCGCCGTCGCCGAGACGCGCGACGTGCTGGCCGGTCCGTGGGCATGAGCGGGACGGCGGCGCGCGATCCGATCCTGATCTGGGGCGCCGGCGCCGTCGGCGGCACGCTCGGCGCGTACCTGACGCGCGCCGGGCACGACACGATCCATGTCGACAAGGCCGCCGATCACGTCGCGGCGATGAACGCCACCGGTCTCGCCATCGAAGGCCCGATCGACAACTTCACCGTTGCCGCCAAGGCGGTCCTGCCCCAGGAGGTCGCGGGAACGTACCGGCGCATCGTGTTGGCGGTGAAAGCGCATCACACCGAGGAGGCCGTGGCGGCGCTGGCCCCGCATCTGGCCGCCGACGGCTACGTGCTGTCGGCGCAGAACGGGCTCAATGAAATCGCCATCGCGCGTGCGGTGGGCGCGGCGCGCACGATCGGCTGCTTCGTCAATTTCGGCGCCGATTGGACGGCGCCGGGGCGGGTGATGTTTGGCGGGCGCGGCGCAGTCGTGGTCGGCGAGCTCGACGGCAGGACGACCGAGCGTGTCCAGGCGGTCCACGCGCTGCTCAAGGTGTTCGAACCCAACGCGGTGCTGACCGACAACATCTGGGGCTATCTGTGGGGCAAGCTCGGCTACGGCGCGCAGTTGTTCGCCACCGCTCTCACCGGCAAATCGATCGCCGACGCCCTCGCCGCTCCCCAGTACTATCCCGTCCATCGGCGCCTGGGCGAAGAGGTCATGCGCGTCGCGCGCGCCAAGGGCGTGGCTTGCGAGGGGTTCAACGGCTTCGAGCCGGCAGCCTTCATGCCCGAGGCATCCCGCGCCGCCTCGCAAGCGTCCATCGACGCCATGGTCGCGCACAACCGCAACTCGGCGAAGTCGCACAGCGGCATCTGGCGCGACCTGGCGGTGCGCAAGCGCAAGACCGAGGTCGATGCGCAAATCGCGATCGTCGCCACCCTCGGCCGCGAGGTGGGCGTCGCGACACCGACCCTGGAACGGCTGGTGGGGCTGATCCACGACATCGAGGACGGGCGCCGGCCGCTCGCCTGGGCGACCCTGGACGCGCTGCTGGAAACGGCGAACGCATGCTGATCGAGTTTCCGGGCAAGACGGTCATCGTCACCGGCGGCGGGCACGGGTTGGGCCGCGCCATCGCCAACGCCTTCGCCGACCGCGGCGCTTCGGTGTGGATCTGCGATCTCGCGGAAGCGGAGATGAAGGAGACCGCGGGCATGCGCATCCACTGGCGTGTCGTCGACGTCGGCAGGCGCGACGCCGTATTCGCCTTCGTCGAAGCGGTCAAAGCGGCGACCGGGCGCATCGACGTGCTGGTCAGCAATGCCGGCGGCGTCGCCGGCCAAGTGGGCCGTCCGCTCGAAACCGTGACCGAGGCCGAATGGAAGGTGCTGTTCGATATCAACGTCAACGGCGCGTTCTATTTCAGCCAGGCGGTGGCGCCGGCGATGCAGGCGCAGAACGCGGGCCGAATCGTCAATATTGCCAGCCGGGCGGGGCTTGGCGTCAGCCTCACCGGCATCCAGGGCTACGCCGCGGCCAAGCACGCGCTGGTCGGGTTGACCAGGCAGCTCGCCCACGAGCTGGGCCGGTTCGGGATCACGGTCAACTCGGTCGCGCCGGGGTTCGTGCGCTCGAACCCCGCCAGCGAACGGCAATGGCAGAGCTATGGCCCCGAAGGCCAGAAGAAGCTGATCGAGGGCATCGCGCTCCGGCGCCTCGGCACGCCCGAAGACATCGCCGCGGCGGTCCTGTTCCTGGCCTCGGACTACGCCGGCTACGTCACCGGCCAGGTCCTGTCGGTCAACGGCGGCGCGTGAGCGGCCGGGCGCCAACCGTTTTTCGGATCCTACCGGCTGGACGCGATACCGGCGCCGCGCTGGTCATCGCGCGGGTCTCGGCCAAGGCCATGAACCTACTTGCTCGCCGAGATCGGCGCCGGGCCGGAAGCGAAGGGCCGACGGCGCCGGTTGTGGACACCGGACGGCGTTTTATCTATAAGCGGCGAGCCCGGTTCCAGCACCCCCTTGCCCAGGTAGCTCAGTCGGTAGAGCAGCGGACTGAAAATCCGCGTGTGGCTGGTTCGATTCCGGCCCTGGGCACCATTTTTCCGTCAAGCGCTGGGACGAAAATTCGGCGGTGGAAGGTCGCGATTTCTTGGTGCTTTCTGGCGCGTTCGGAAACGGCGGAATACGGCGGTTCTCCAACCGCCCCCGGGGCGGAACGGCGGGATGCTGCGGTCGAAATTCCGCGGCTAGCCGGTGCGGAACATCTTGTCGCCCTGCTCGTCGATGATCTGCTTGGCTTTGTAAATGGAGAAGTTGGCGGCGTCGGCCTGGTTGGCGTGCGTGTCCACCCGGATGAACTGGTGTTCCTTGACGCCGTCCGGGAACTGCTTGGCGATGACGCCCGCCGTCAGCCACTCCGATCCTTGCCGGCGGGGCGTGGGACGGATCGAGTATCCGTTGTATTCGACCGCCGCAACGGGTTCCGGACGAGACGCTTCGCCCTGCTTGGGGTTGACGAGACGACGCAGGAATTCGGTCAATTTGGATCCCATGGCGCGGCACTCCGGGAAGCGGGTGGCAACGTAGAGGCACAATCGGCACGCGATCGCGTCGATGCGTCACCCGTGGTTTCGGTTCGCCACTCCACAGGACACACCTCCCGGTGCCTCCTGTCAACGCGGTCGCGCATCTTGGCGCCCTCGGCGACCTGGTGACGCGGCATCGTCCAGGATCGGCGCTCGCGCCGACCATGCCGGCGTCATCACCCGGCCGCACGCGGCCCCTTGACGCGAGGCGGCGGTTCCGGCACAAGGCCGCGCGATCGCGCCGGGGGATAGCGCTTCGACCCCGTCCCGAAACCGCGGTCCCGACCCATCGGACCGGCCGCTCGCCGGCGCATAAGCCATGATCCACATCCCGCACCTGCGACTGCGCGACCTGGTCCGCTCGATGTGCGAGCGCGCCGGCGCCGCCCCCGGCGATGCCGCGCTGGTCGCCGATCACCTCGTCGATGCGAACCTGCTCGGCCATGACAGCCACGGGGTGGGCATGCTGCCGCGCTACGTGGCGGCGATCCGCTTCGGCTGGCTCGATCCCAAGGCCCAGGCGAAGGTGCTGCGCGACAGCGGGTCGGTGCTGGTGGTCGACGGGCAAGGCGGGCTCGGCCAAGTGGTGGCGCGCCAGGCGGTCCTGCTCGGTATCGCGCGCGCGAAGCAAGCGGGAGTCGCGCTCCTCGCGCTGCGCAACGCCTTCCATATCGGCCGCGTCGGGGCCTACGGCGAGCTGTGCGCCGCGGCCGGCCTGGTTTCGGTGCATTTCGTCAACGTCATCGGGCACGACCCGCTGGTCGCCCCCTATCGCGGCACCGACGCGCGCTTCGGCACCGATCCGTTTTGCTGCGCGCTGCCCGGGGCCGACGGCCGGCCGCTGGTCCTCGATTTTGCGACCAGCGTGATGGCGCTCGGCAAGGTGCGGGTGGCGATGAACAACGGCGAGCGGCTGCCCCCGGGCGTGGTCCTCGATGCGGGCGGGCGGCCGAGCACCGATCCCGCGGTCATGTTCGCGGCCGACCGGCAGGGCGCGATCCTGGCCTTCGGGTTGCACAAGGGTTACGGGCTGGCGCTCATCTGCGGGCTGCTGGCCGGGGCCGTGGCCGGCGGCGGGACGATCCAGCCCGAGCACGAGCGCGGCCAGCGGCTCATCAACAACATGCTGTGTTTCGTGGTCGATCCCGGCCATCTCGGGACCGCCGAGTTCATGCGGCGGGAAATCGCGGCGATGGTCGCGTACGTCAAGGCCTCGCCCCCGGCCGATTCGGATCTTCCCGTCCTGGTGCCGGGCGAGCCCGAGCGGATGAGTCGAGACGAGCGGACGCGAACCGGTATCCCGATCGACGATACGACCTGGGGCCAGATCCGCGCCGCGGCGGCATCGCTCGGGCTCGACGGCGACGCGCTCGAGCGCGTCGTGGCGGGCGCTTGAGGTCGGCGGCCGGCGCGTATGCTAAGGTCGAGGCCCCGCGCCTTGAAAGGTCCGCCCATGAACGCCGATGACCTGCGCACGCTGCAGGCGCCCTTGAAGGCGCGCTACAAGGAACGGCCCGAGGCCGCGCTCATCACCTTGCGGGCGCGGGGCGAGCTCGACGCCGCGGGCATCGCCTGCAAGGTGGACACCGGGCGCGCGCTCATCGCGGCGGGCCTGCACCCGGCGACCGGTGGCAGCGGGCTCCAGGCCTGTTCGGGCGACATGCTGCTGGAAGCGCTGGTGGCGTGCGCCGGGGTGACCCTGCGGGCGGTGGCGACCGCGCTCGACATCCGAATCCGCGGCGGCACCGTCACCGCCGAGGGCGATCTCGATTTTCGCGGCACGCTGGGGGTGAGCAGGGAGGCCCCAGTCGGTTTCCGGGCGATCCGCTTGCGCTTCGATCTCGACACCGACGCCGAGCCCGAGCGCCTCGAGGGCCTGATGAAACTGACCGAGCGCTACTGCGTCGTCTACCAGACGCTTGTGAAGCCGCCCGCGATCGAGATCGCCCGCGGCATTGCGCGACGCGGGTTCGAAACGGGCGGGTCGTAACCCCGCCGCTACCGGGGACATGGCGTTGGCAGTTCGTAGGGGCGGGTCACGGACCGGCGGAGCGGTTGCCCCACCCCTACAGCGAGGGGGCCTGCGCGTCGGGCCGGGCCGATCCGTGACCGTTCTCGACCGCCTCGAAAGCCAGAGCGTCTACATCCTGCGCGAGGCCTTGTTCGGCCGCGCCGATATCGCCGGCAGGGGAGGCTCGCCATGACCGGCAATGCCGACCGGCGGCATCTCATGAACGTGCCCCGGGCCAGGAGGGAGCCGGTCGCGCACCGCGTCGCCGCCGAGGCGCGCCGGGGCCGCAACCGCCATATGGGCGGCGTGATCTGGTTCACCGGCCTGCCGGGCGCGGGCAAGTCGACGCTGGCGATCGAGCTCGAGCGCCGGCTATTCGACATCGGCTATCAGGTCTACGTGCTCGACGGCGACAATCTGCGCTGCGGCCTCAACGCCGATCTCGGCTTCACGCCCGGGGACCGCGCCGAGAACATCCGGCGCGCCGGCGAGGTGGCGGCCCTCATGGCGGCCGCCGGGCTGGTCGTCATCGCCGCCTTCATCTCGCCCTACCGGTCCGATCGCGCCGGCGCGCGCAAGGCCGCCGGCGGCCCGTTCCACGAGGTCTATATCAAGGCCGATCTCGCCACCTGCGAGGCGCGCGACCCCAAGGGCCTGTACAAGCGGGCCCGCGCCGGCCTGATCGGCGACTTCACCGGCATTTCGGCGCCCTACGAACCGCCCGATGAACCCGCCCTCGTGGTCGACACCGTCGCCAACGACATCGAGCGTTGCGTCGGCCTCTTGATCGAGTACGTGGCCCGCCATTTCGCGATGACGGGCGATCCCAATTAGGGCGAAGAAGACCCGCGCCCCGCCTGGCCGCACAACCGGGCGGGCGGCGATAGGCTTCGGCCATGGGCGGCATGCTTGCGTCACAGCCGGCCTGCGTACTCGACGTTGATCTTCTTGAGGCTCTTGTCGGTGCCGTAGTAGGCGTGCTTCGACATGTCGGCCGAGTAGCGGCTGGCCGGCGGGCGGCGGCCGAGCGCTTCGGCCAGGCTGCGGATATGATGCGGCCCCGCCCCGCAGCACACCCCGAGGTAACGCACGCCCAAGTCCAGCGCCTGCGCGGCGAAGGCCGCGATCTCGTAACGGTTGCACACGAACGGATCGAGCGCGGTGGGGAACGGGCGCGCGTTGGGGAATCCGGTCCACGCGGCGTCGCTCAGCGACTGGAAGGTCGGCTCGCTCGCGGTGGTGCGGTAGGGGACCGGCAAGGCGGCGAGGTGGCACTTGACCGCGGCGCGCATCTCCTTGAGGAGCGGCATCATGGTGTTGGGCCCGCGAATGCAGTTGAGACCGACGACATCGGCGCCCGCCGCCTCGAGGCGCTTGGCGGCTTCGCCGATGGTCCAGTTCTCGCGCGTGACGTCGTCCCGGTGCATGGCCATCGTGACCACCGCCGGCAGGCCCGCCCGCTTGATGACGTCGAGGGCGATCAGCGCCTCGCCGGCGAACGAGATGGTCTCGGCGATGATGAAATCGACGCGCGCCTCGGCCGCCCAGCCGACCTGCTCCTCGAACATGCGGCGCACCGCCCTCGCCGATGCCTTGTTGTCGGGCTCGTAGATATTGGTGTTGCAGATATCGCCGGCCAACAGGGCGCCCGACTCGCGCGCCACCTTCTTGGCGATGCGCAAGGCCTGGCGGTTCATCCGTTCGAGGTCCTTCTCGCGGCCGACGATGCGCAGCTTCTCGCGATGGGCGTAATAGGTGAGGGCCTCGACCACGTCCGAGCCGGCATGCACGAGATCGCGATGGAGCTGGGCGACCACTTCCGGGTGCTCGACCAGGACCTCGGGCACGAAGGCGCCGGCCTGCAAGTACCCGCGCCGCTCCAGCTCGAAGAGATACCCCTCGGCGCAGATGACCGGACCGGCGGCGAGCCGCTCCAGCAAACCCAGCTTCTTCGGACTCCTCGTCTTGCGCTTGGTCTTGGCTGCCATGTCGTTCGCTCCTGGAAATCGCGGCATCGGCCGCTCGCCCGAACCTACCAGACGACCCATGGCCACGCCACCTCCCCGCGCTCAGCCGAGCGCGGCGACTTCCTCGCACATCGTCTCGAGGCCGAGGCGCAACAGCCGCCGCCCGGCCTCCGGACTCATCCACGCCGAATGAGCCGACAGCGTGACATTGGCAAGCCGGGTCAGGGGATGGCCAGCGGGCAGCGGCTCTTCGCGGAAGACGTCGAGGCCGGCAGCGATGCGCCCGTCCTCGAGCAGCGCGACCAGCGCCGCCTCGTCCACCAGTCCGCCACGCGCCGTATTGATGAAGATCGCGCCGGGCTTGAGCAGCGAAAGACGCCTGCGGTCGATGATCCCGGCCGTCTCCTCGTTGAGGCCAAGATGGAGCGACACGATATCGGCCTTCGCCAGCACCGCATCGAGCTCCATGCTCTTGCAGGGCAGGTCGTGCGGCACCGGGCCGCGGTTCCAGCCGATGACCTTGAAGCCGAGGGCCGCGCCCATCCGCGCCACCTCGCGGCCGCAGCCGCCGAGCCCGACCACGCCCAGCGTCTTGCCCTCGAGCTCGTAGAGGGCGTCCGCGCGCCACACCCCCGCCCGCAGCTCGCGGTCCATGGCGGCGATCTTGCGCGCCGCGGCGAAGACGAGCGCGATCGCGTGCTCGGCGACCGTGCGGTCGCCGTAGCCCGCCACCCGGCGCACGGCGATGCCGCGCCGCCTGGCCGCGTCGAGGTCGACCCAGCTGCCCACGCCGGTGCCGAGGAAGACGATGACGCGCAAGCTAGGGCAGGCGGCGAGGATCGGCGCGGTCAGTTTCGACTGGAAGTGAAGGACTCCGTCCTGGCCCTGGAGGTTGCGGATGAGCTCCTCGGGGTCGGGCCGCGCGACCCGCAGGTCGAGGCCGGGCAAGAGGGCCCGCATCTCGGCGTCGTAGAAGCCGGCCATGTAAGGCGTGCAGTCGGGAAAAATGATTCGCGCCATCGTTTATCCTTGGGAGGAAGGCGGCGTCGCCAGCCGTCCCGCGCCGCTCACGCCGTCGTCGGCGGGGCGGGCGGCCGCGCGCGCGAGCATACGGTGGAGGACGATGGCGGCAAGCATGAGCGTGGTCGCGCCGATGTGAACGTAAAGGCCGCTCGGCCCGATCCAGTCCATGAGGCCGGTCGCCGCGATCGGGCCGAGCCCCGCGCCGGCCGCCCACACCAGCAGCAGCCCGCCGGCGGCGCCGACATACTCGCCACGCGCCAGCCGGTCGTTGGCGATCGCCACGCCAAGGCTGTAGAACGGGTGCAGCAGCGCCGCGGTCGCGATCCCCAGCCCGAGCACGAAGCCGAACGAGGGCGCCGAGGCGAGCGCCAGCGGCAAGGTGAGAATTGTCGCGAGCAACGTCAGCCCCAACAGCAGCCGATGGCGCCCGAAGCGATCGGCGAGAACGCCGACCGGCATCTGCATCACAACGCCGCCGACGATCGCGGCGCTCAAGAACACCGACAACTGCGCGTGATCGAAACCCAGTTGCGCGAAATAGACCGGGCTGACCTGGTAAAGGGCGCCGTTGGCGAGGCCGTGGCCGAAACAGGCCAGCAGGCCGCCCGGCGAGGCCGCGAACAGGGTGAGGAGGCCAAGGCCCGACCGGCCGCCGGCCGCCGGCATGGAAGCGGTCGTGAGCGCCACCGATAGGGGCGCCAGCGCGAAGGCGATGGCGATGGCGGCGAACAGTTCGTAGCGGAACGGATCGACGAGGTTGAGGGACAAGGGCGCCAGCCCCGCGGCGCCCGAGCCGACGATCATGTAGACGGCGAAGATGCGAGCGCGGAAAGCGGGGACCGCCTGCTCGTTGAGCCAGCTTTCGACCACCGTGAACAGCCCGGCGAGACAGAACCCGGTGCCGACCCTGATGAGCGCCCAGGCCGGCAGGCTCTGAAACAGCGACAGCGCCAGGGTAAGACAGGTGGCGCCGGCCGCGAAAATGCCGAACGCCCGGACGTGTCCCAAACCGGCGATCGCCTGCGGGCACAACCGGCAGCCGAGGATGAATCCCGCGAAGTGACAGGCCAGCACGAGGCCGATCACGACGCCCGGGGCGCCGCTGGCCGCCAGGCGGACGCCGATCAGCACGGACAGAGACCCCGAGGCGAGCCCGACCAGCGCGGCCCCCGTCAGAATCTGGACCAAAGGAAGGATGACGCGGGCCAAGCCCACCTCGCTTTGCCGCGTCTGGCGCGCCGGTTCCCGGACGCTCATTCGCCGGCGGTCGGGTCGCGCTTGAGCACGCGTCCGGGCCGCGCCCCGGTATGGGCGCCGCCGGCCCATACCACCTGGCCGTTGACGATCACCGTGTCGATCCCGGCCGCCGGCCGGGCCGGCTCGGCGAAGGTGGCGCGGTCAAGGATCGTTTCGGGGTCGAAGATCACGAGGTCGGCGAAGGCCCCGGGGCCGAGCCGGCCGCGATCGCGAAGGCCGAACCAGCGCGCCGGCAGGCCGGTCATCCGCCGCACGGCCTCCTCCAGCGACAGCAGACCAAGCTCGCGGACATAATGCCCCAGCACCCGCGGGAACGCGCCCCACAGCCGGGGATGGGGATGGACGTCATGGGGCAAGCCGTCGGAGCCGATCATGGTGTGCGGGTCGGCAAGAATGGCGCGGACGTCGTCGTCGCTGAGCTGGAAATAGATCGCGCCGGCGGGCAACAGACGCTCCGCCGCCTGGCTGTCGCTCAAGGTCCACTGGCGGGCGATGTCGTCGAGCTCGCGGCCGACCATCTCGGGATGGGGCTTGGACCACGTGATCATGATCCTCACCCCGGGGACGGCGCGGCCGGGATCGAGGGTTTTCGAGCTGGCGTCGTAGGGGTAGGCATCGAGGCCGATCGCGGCCTCGCGCCGCGCCCGCTCGATCATCGCCAGGGTCATGGGCCCCTTGCCGAAATTGGCCGCGCCGGCGACCTGGTGGTGGGACAGCAGGAGCGGCACGCCGGCCCGGCGGCCGATCAGAAACGCCTCCTCCAGCGCCGCTTCCAGCCCCTCGAAATAGTTGCGATGATGGCAGCAATAGAGGCCGCCATACGGCTTCACCGCCGCCACCAGCGCGATCACTTCCGCGGTCGGCGCGGCGACGGCGCCGGGATAATCGAGCCCGGTGCTGATGCCGATTGCGCCTTCCGCCATCGCCTCGCGCACGCAATTCTGCATGGCCGCGATCTCGGCCGCGCGCGCGGCGCGCTCGAGGCGATCCATGGCGCCGTGCCGCAAGGTGATATGGCCGACGAGCAGCGCGCAATTGACGGCGGGCGGCCGCTCGCCGAGGGCGGCCACGTAGTCCGCGAAACGGGGGAAGCGGTACCAGCCGGCTTCGGTGTGCAGGAGGTCGAGGGGCGGCGGCGGCGGCCCGGCGAGCACCAGCGGCGCCAGGCTGACGCCGCAATTGCCGGCGATCAGCGTGGTGATACCCTGGCTCACCTTCGGGGTCATGTCCGGCATCGACAACAGCGCGCAGTCGTCATGCGTGTGGGCGTCGATGAAGCCCGGCGCGACGATCCGGCCGCTGGCGTCGATCTCGACCGCCGCCGCGACGCGGCCGAGCGACCCCATGGCGAGGACCCGGTCCGCGGACAGGGCCAGGTCGGCGGCGAAGCGGGGCGCGCCGGAGCCGTCGATGACGGCGCCGTTGCGGATCACGATGTCGGCACGAGCAAGCTCGGTCATGGCGGTGGCGGCGCGTCGGGAGGATGGTGGCGCAGCCAGTGCTCGGCGATCTCGATGCGCCGGCAGGTCCACACGCGCTCGTGGCCCAGCACGTGATCGACGAACTTGGCGAAGGCGGCGCATCTCGCGGGCTTGCCGGCCAGCCGGCAGTGGACCGCCACGGTCATCATCCGTGGGTCCGCCTCGCCCTCGCGGTAGAGGGCATCGAACTCGTCCCTGAGGCAGGTGAAGAGGTCCTCGGCTTGCGCCCAACCGAGCCCGCGCGCGAGCCGCGTATCGTTGGTGTCGAGCGTATGCGGGATGATGAGGTGAGGCCGCGCGTGCGCATGGGTCCAGTAGGGCAGCTCGTCGTTGTAGGCGTCGCTGTCGTAGAGGAACCCGCCCTCTTCGACCACCAGCCGGCGCGTATTGGCGCTGGGCGTGCCGACATACCAGCCGCGCGGGCGCGATCCGGTCAGCCGTTCGATGGTCTCGATCGAGAGGCGCATGTGCTCGCGTTCGAGCGCCTCGTCCATGCCGTGATAGTCGATCCAGCGCCAGCCATGGTCGACGATGTCGCAGCCCTCGGCGACCATCGCCTCGGCCGCGGCCGGGTTGCGCGCCAGCGCCAGGCCGACCGCATAGACGCTGACCGGCACGCCGCGCTCGGCGAACACGCGCAGCAAGCGCCAGAACCCGACCCGCGACCCGTACTCGTAGGCCGATTCGATGAGCAGGTTCCTTGCGCCCTGCAGCGGCGATGGCATGAACAAGTCGGACAGCCGCGATTCCGAAGTCGCATCGCCGTCGAGGATGCAACGCTCGCCGCCCTCCTCGTAGTTGAGCACGAAGTTGACCGCAACCCGCGCGCCGCCCGGCCAGCGCACCTGCGGCGGCCGGTTCCCATAGCCGACGAGATCGCGCCCCTGGCCGGCCATCCGCGCCCCCTCGAACGCCGCTTCCCGTGCCGCGACGATAGCGCGCCGGGCCGCGAGGGTGAACGGGAATGTCGAGGAGGGATGTGGCGCGGCCCCCTCCGCCCGGCTATATCATGGGTCGGGCCCTGCCGCCCGCACGAGGGAGATCTCCGCCATGACGATGCCCGGCCATGCCAAGCATGTGATCATCGGCGCCGGTGTGCACGGCCTGTCGACCGCCTACCACCTGGCGCTCGAACTCAAGGCGCGCCGCAAGGGCAGCGGGGCAGACATCCTGGTGATCGACAAGACCGGGATCGCCGCCGGCGCCTCGGGCATCGCCTGCGGCGTGGTCCGCAACAATTACTTCCAGCCGGCGATGCGGGAACTGATGGCCGAATGCGTGGCGATCTGGGAAAGCGACCCCAAAGCCTTCCGCTACAATCCGGTCGGCTACATGCAGATCAGCCCGGAGGTGATGCACGAGGACGTGGCCCAGATCGCCCGCCAGCAGAAGGACATCGGCTACGGCTCCGTGTTCGTCGAAGGCGCGGCCGACTGCGAGAAGTACATGCGCGCCCTGTTCGGCGACTGGCAGGCCAAGGGGATCACCTCGGTCCTGCACGAGAAGAAGGGCGGCTACGCCAACAACCGGGCCTCGATGTACGGCCTCGCCGCCAAGGCCGAGCGCGAGGGCGTGCGCATCCTCTCGGGCGTCAAGGTGACGGGCTTCCAGTCGGGGTCGAACTCCGGCGCCATCACCGCGGTGGCGACCGATCGCGGCGATATCGGTTGCGAGGACGTCGTGGTCGGGGTCGGCCCGTGGATCAACCAGATCTGGAACATGCTGGACCTGCCCAAGCGCATCGACATCAAGGGCCGCGACGGAAACCTGCATCGCGGCGTAAGGATGTGGAAATATTGGTGTCTCGAGGAAGGGACGCTCGGCGTCGAGCCCGAGTTCGGGCTCACCGACGACGGCAAGATGCCGCCCGTGATCCATGTCGACACCGACGAGCCGCTCCATTCCGACGTCGACGGCTCGCTGATCACCGACCGGATGTGGGGCATCTATTACAAGCCCGACTTCCACTTCAAGGGCGTCCAGGGCGGCGCCATGCCCTACCAGGTCGAGGGCGATCCGGACGAGGTCGCGGTCGATCCTTACGGCCCCGAATCGCCGGAGTTCATCACCGATGCCGAATTCGCCCACCTGTGGTGTTCGGCCCTGGCCTTTTGCCAGAAGCGCTACGTCGGCAAGTCGGGGCGGTACAAGAAGGAGCCGTCGGGGGGCATCGGCTGCTTCACGCCGGACAGCTTCCCGGTGATCGACGTCTTCCGCCAGAACTGCCGCATCATCGCCGACTCGAACCACGGCTACAAGATGATCGCGGTCGGCAAGCTGGTCGCCCAGGAGATCGTCGGCCAGCCGCGCAGCCGCCTCCTCCAGCCCTTCGCCTTCTCGCGCTTCGCCGAGGGCAGGCTGCATCCGGTCTCGCACAGCCCGTTCCCGTGGAGCTGACCGATGCCCAGGCCCGACCCGCTCCGTCTCGCCAAGACCTCGCCCGGCTTCGCCATCAAGGACCACGAAGGCCAGATCGACATGGTGCGGCTGCGCGGCTACCGGCTGGGCCGCTTGCAGGCCCAGCTCAAGCGGCTCGACATCGCCGCCGCCGTGCTCTACGACCCGATCAACATCCGCTATGCCACCGGCAGCCGCAACATGGCGGTGTGGACCCTCCACAACCCCGCGCGCTATTGCTTCGTGCCGGCCGCGGGCCGTTGCGTCCTGTTCGATTTCCACGGTTGCGGCCACCTGTCGGACGGGCTCGAGACCATCGGCGAGGTCCGCCCGGCCCGCTCGTGGTTCTTCTATTCGTGCGGCAACCGACTCGCCGAGCGCGTGCGCGAGTGGGCCAACCAGATGGCCGATCTGTTCCGCGAACGGTGCGGCGCCGGTGCGCGGATCGCCATCGACCATATCGATCCCCCGGGATGGAAGGCGCTCGAAGCCCTCGGGTTCGAGATCGTCGACGCACAGGAACCCTGCGAGCTCGCGCGCGCCGTCAAATCGAGCGACGAGATCGCGTGCATGAGCCAATCGATCGCCGTCTGCGAGGCGGGCATGGCGCGCATGCACGAGGCGCTGCGGCCCGGCCTCACCGAGAACGAGCTGTGGGCGCTGCTCTGCGACACCAACATCCGCCTCGGCGGCGAATGGATGGAGACCCGCCTCCTGGCCTCCGGCGGGCGGACCAACCCCTGGTTCAAGGAGTGCGGGGAGCGCGTGATCCGGCCCGGCGACCTCGTCGCCTTCGACACCGACCTGATCGGCCCGTTCGGCTATTGCGCCGACCTCTCGCGCACCTTCCTGTGCGGCCCGAACCGGGCGACGCCCGAGCAGCGCCAGCTTTACGGCCTCGCCCTGGAGCAGATCCACGCCAACCTCGAGCTCGTCAAGCCGGGCATTTCAATGGCCGAGTTTGCGGACCAGGCGTGGCGCATTCCCGACGCCTACGCGGCCAACCGCTATTCGGGCATCGCCCACGGGGTGGGCCTGTGCGATGAGTGGCCGCGGGTCCCTCACCGCCAGGACTTCGCGGCCTCGGGCTACGACGCCGTGCTCGAGCCCAACATGACGATCTGCATCGAAAGCTATGTCGGCGAAGAGGGCGGGGCGGAGGGCGTCAAGCTCGAACAGCAGGTCCTGGTCACCGAGACCGGCTACCAGATCTTGAGCACCTTCCCGTTCGAGGACAAGCTCGGCGGCTGAACGTGACGCGGGGCGCGCGAGGGCGCCGCGGATCGCGCAAAGAGATAGAGATGGGGAGTGAGGAAGCATGGCCGAAGCGGGTGGGTGGCCCGAGCCGGATATCGGATTGGCCGAACGGCTTTTCGATGCGCTGGCGGCCCGCACCCGTCGCGGACGGGGCATCGTGCGCGACTCCTACGGGCCGGGCGAGCAGGCCGGGCACGACATCGCGCAGGCGGCGGCCGAAGACCTGGGCCTCGAGATCGCGCTCGATGCCGCGGCCAATCTGTACATGACCCTGCCCGGGCGCGACCGGGCCGCGCCGGCCTTCGTCATCGGCTCGCATCTCGATTCGGTCCCGCAGGGCGGCAATTTCGACGGCGCCGCCGGCGTGGTCGCGGGGCTGGCGGCGCTGGCCGGCTTCCGGCAGGCCGGGCTTGCCCCCGCCTTCGACCTCACGGTCATGGCGATCCGAGCCGAGGAGGCGGCGTGGTTCGATTTCGGCTATGTCGGCGCCCATGCGGCCTTCGGACTCCTGCCGCCTGCGGTCCTCGACGGGGTCCGGCGGTCGGACTCCGGGCGCACGCTCGCCGAGCACATGGCCGAGTGCGCTTGCGATGTCGCGGCCATTCGCCGCGGCGAGCCCTATCTCACGCGCTCGTGCCTGCGCGGCTACCTCGAGGTGCATATCGAACAGGGACCGGTCTTGGAAGGCGGCGGCGTGGCCTTAGGGCTCGTCACCGGCATCCGCGGCTGCCTGCGCTTCCGGCGGGCGCGCTGCCTCGGCGCCTACGGCCATTCGGGGGCGCTGCCGCGGACCTTGCGGCGCGACGCCGTGGCCGCGACGGCGGCGCTTGTCCATCGGCTCCACGAGGACTGGGTGCGGCTCGAAGGCGAGGGCCAGGATCTGACCTTCACGGTCGGCGAGTTCACCACCGACCCCTTGCATCACGGACCCACCAAGGTCGCGGGCGAGACGCGCTTCGTGCTCGACTTCCGCAGCCTGTCCGACCGCACGATGGACGCGATGCGCGCGCGGGCAAAGGAGCTGGCGGCCGAGCTCGAGACGCGGTACGGCGTGCGCTTCGATTTGGGCGAGCCCAGCTATTGCGCGCCGGCGCGCCTCGATCAAGGCGTGCGCGCGCGGCTCGCGCGGGCGAGTCGGGAGCTCGGCATTCCCGCCCTCGAGATGGCGAGCGGCGCCGGCCACGATGCCGTGGTGTTCGCCAATCTCGGCGTCCCCGCCGGCATGATCTTCATCCGCAACGCCAATGGCAGCCACAACCCCGACGAGGCAATGGACATCGCCGATTTCCGTCTGGCGGCGCGACTCCTCGGCCTCTATCTCGCGACCGAGGCCGAGGCGAGGCCGGCCGCGTCGTGAGCGCATACGAGGTGCTGGTGATCGGCGGCGGCATCGCCGGGGCGGCGGCTGCCTACGAGCTCGCCGCAACCCGCAAGGTGGTGGTGGTCGAGCGCGAAGCGTTTTGCGGCTATCACTCGACCGGGCGCTCGGCGGCGAGCTTCACCGAGTATTACGGCAACGCGGTCATCCGGCGCCTGGCGAGGGCGAGCCGCGCGTTCTTCGAGCACCCGCCCGACGGACTGAGCGATTCTCCCCTGGTGGCGCCGCGCGGCCTGGTCACCATTGCGCGCACCGACCAGCGCCAGGCGGTGGCCGCCGCACTCGCCTGCGGCCGCGAGTTCGCGTCCGCGCTTTACGAAATCGCCCCCGATGAGGCGCGAGAGCGGGTTCCGGTGCTGCGGCCGGACTACGTCGCCGCGGCGATCTTCGAGCCGGGCTCGCTCGACCTCGACGTGCACGGGGTCCATCAGGCATTCCTGAAGGGCGCCCGCGCCCGTGGCGGGACGATCCTGACCGGCGCCGAGGTCAGCGCGCTCGAGCACCGGAACGGCGCCTTCGAGATCGCCACGAGCACCGGACGTTTCGAAGCCGCCCTGGTCGTCAACGCGGCCGGCGCGTGGGCGGACCGCGTCGCCGCCATGGCCGGCGCCCGGCCGGTCGGATTGGTGCCCCAGCGCCGGACCGCCTTCAATATCGACCCGCCCGAGGGCCTGGAGGTGGGATCGTGGCCGCTCGTCACCGACATCGACGAGGAGTTCTATTTCAAGCCCGACGCCGGGCGCCTCTTGGTATCGCCCGCCGATGCCACGCCGAGCGAGCCCACTGACGCCCAGCCCGAGGACATCGATGTGGCGATCGGTGTCGAGCGTCTCGAGCGCGCGACCACGCTCAGCGTCCAGCGCGTGACCCACAAATGGGCCGGCTTGCGGACCTTCGCGGCCGACGGCTCGCCGGTGGTCGGCCGCGATCCCGAGCTCGAAGGGTTCTATTGGTTGGCCGGCCAAGGCGGCTATGGCATCAAGACCTCGCCCGCGCTGGCGCGCGCGCTCGCCGGCTTGATCGAGCGCGACGCCCTGCCCGAGGACCTCACGCAGGCCGGCGTGCGGGCCGCCGAGCTGTCGCCGCGGCGGTTCCGGACCGGCTCTTAGGGAAGGGCGCCGGTCATCCACGCACGAGCGAGGTTTCGATGTCACGCTATCTGACGCTGGGGGCCGGCCAACTCGGTCCCATCGCCCGCGCCGAGCCCCGCCGTTCCGTCGTCGGGCGGATGATCGACCTCCTCCGCCAGGCCGCTTCGCGCGGCTCGGAACTTGTCGTCTTCCCCGAAATGGCGCTGACCACCTTCTTTCCGCGCTGGTTCATCGCCGATCAGGCCGAGGTCGACCGCTTCTTCGAGCCCTCGCTGCCGGGACCCGAGACCCAGCCCCTGTTCGACGCGGCGGCCGGCCTCGGCATCGGCTTCTATCTCGGCTATTGCGAACTCGCGCGCGAGGGCGGGGGCACGCGCCGCTACAACAGCTCGGTCCTCGTCGACCCCAACGGCCGCATCCTCGGCAAGTATCGCAAGGTGCACGTGCCCGGCAGTGCCGTCAACGATCCGACCCTGCCCTTCCAGCACCTGGAGAAGCTGTATTTCGAGGACGGGAATCTCGGGTTCCCGGTGTGGGAGGCGTTCGGGGCCAAGGTCGGCATGTGCATCTGCAACGACCGGCGCTGGCCCGAGACCTTTCGGGTGATGGCCCTCGAGGGCGCCGATCTCGTCCTGCTGGGCTTCAATTCGCCGGCCCAGCTTCCCGACTGGCCCGACCACAACGCGCACCGCGCTTTCCATCATCTGGTGTGCATGCAGGCGGCCGCCTACCAGAACGGCCTGTGGATCGTCGCCGCCGCCAAGGCCGGCCGCGAGGAGGGCGTCGACATGCTGGGCCACAGCGCTATCGTGGCGCCCTCGGGAGATGTCGTGGCGATGACCACCGGCCTCGGCGACGAGCTCATCACCTACCGCTGCGACATGGCGATGGCGCCCTACTACAAGAGCTTCTTCGATTTCGAGCGCAACCGCCGGCCGGAGCATTACGCTCTCATCGCCGCCGCCCGCCCGCCGGCGGGCTAGCGCCGAGGATATGGAGAACCTCGACCGGAAACAGATCGACGCGGTCAGGGCGCCGGGCGGCAACGAGTTGCCTGTCATCCGCTTCGCCAGGCTGCCCCAGGTATTGCCGATCATGCTGTCCAATACGCTCGACATGTTCGAGCACAACGTTCGCTCAGCCTCAATCCTCGGCATCATCGGCGCGGGCGAATCGGCTTCCTGCTCAGCGACCGGTTGCGCGCCTACGAATTGGAAGAGGCGTGCCTGATCATCATCCTCTTCATCGCGACCGTGTACGCTATCGATTATCTTTCGCGAGTCCTTCGCGAGCGATTCATCGGCGGTCAGACCCAGGGTCGTGACCAAACGCCGGCGTCATCATCGCCCCCCTGACCTGCGGCGCGTCACTCCACGGCCAGAGCGAGGTCGCTCCGTTGGGCCGCGCGGACCCAGTCGGCCGTGCGCGCGAACCCGCCGAAGGGCAAAAAATGAAGTCCCGCGATGCCGAGCGCCGGATCGTCGGCGAGGGCGCGCGCGAGGTCGCGGATGGTCCGCTCGGGGCCGGCCTCGGTCAGCCGGCGCGCGATCGACGGCCCACGCAGGGAGAGCGCCCGCACCGAGGCTCCGACGCCGCAGCGCAAGGCGTATTTCATCAGCGTCGTGATGCTGTTGGGGCCGGCGAGCCCGACGCGGACGGGCGCGTCGATTCCCCGGCCGCGGATCTTGCGCAGCCACGCCGCGATCGGCTCCGCCTCGAAGCCGAACTGGGTGACGACATAAGGCGCCAGGCCCGCGCGCCGTGCGTCGTCGAGTTTCGCGGCCAGCGCCGCCTCGAGGACCGATTCCGAGATCCTCGGGCTGCCCTCGGGATAGCCGGCGATGCCGACGCGGGTGATCCGATGCTTTTGGAACAGGCCCGTCGCGAGCCGCGGCCGGCCCGACTCGACCGGGCCGATCGGCCGCTCGCGATCGCCGCCGATCGCCAGCGCCTGGGTGACACCAGCCTCGCCGGACAGGCGGGCGAGAAAATCGGCGAGCTGGGTGAAGCTCGCGAGGTAGCGGGCCGCGACATGGGGCACCGGGGTGAAGCCCGAGCGGCGGAGCCTCGCGGCCGCGTCGAGGGTCCGGTGATGGGTGTCGCCGGGAATCCAGTTCAAATAGACATCCGTTCCCGGATCGAGATGGTCCGGGCACGCATCGAGCGCCGCGGCGTCGCGCGACGAGACCTCGATCGAGAAGCCGCGCAGCAGCGCCCGGATGTGCCGCCGCTCGGCGGCGGTTCCGTTATCGGGGATGCCGTCGGTCGCGGCGATCGGCTCGGCCACAGGGCACCTCGAAATCGGGGTCAGTCGCGCTTGCGCGAGATCAGAAAGGACTCGTCCCAGAACCACAGCCCGCCATGCCGCATCAGCACGTGGCGGGTTGCATCGAGATAGCGGCGGTCGCCGATCACACCCTCGAGCCGGCCGTCCTCGATCTGGGCGACGTAGATCGCCGCGTTCCACGCCGCGAACAGGGTCGAGGTGCCGATCGTGCTGCTGATCTCGTTGGGCAGCGTGTACATGTCGTAGCGGAACAGCGAGCGCGCGTCGGCGTAGGCGTTGAAGTTAAGGTTGCGGCCGGCGGACCCAAGCTCCGCCTTCACCGCTTTGAGGAGCTGGTGCCGGTCGTGCTGGAACGGGTTCTCGTCCGGCCAGATGCGGCGGACGATCTCAAGGCCCAAATCATCGCCGTGCGAATGGATGGCGAGCAGCCGCCCGCCGGGCCCGAGGCTGCGGGCGAGCGGGCCGATGACCTTCTTCGCCTTGAAGTCGAGGGGGGCGCGCGCCCGATAGGGCTGCGAGGCGATCACGAGGTCGTAGTCCGCCCGCGTCGCGCCGCGCTTGGGGATCACCGAATCGAGCAGGAAGCGGTGGTCCTCGCGGTAGAGGATGAGCACGACCGGGCGCTCGTAGACCGGGTTGCCGCTCAACGGGCTCACGCGCGCCCGCCAGTTCTCGGCCAGGAACGGTTGGAGGTCGGTGATCTGCTCCTCGAAGTCGCGGGCCATGGTGCCGGTGAGCGCCACCTCGCGCCACACCAGGCTCGACGCCGCGGTCACCGAATTCGGCACCAGCCAGGGCGCCGCGGCGTAGTAGAGATTGGTCATGACGAGGACGGAGCCGGGGTGCTCGAAGAACCGGTCGGGCATCTTCTCGAGCGTCAGGCGGACGTCTTCTAGGCTGATCTCCTTGCCGACGATGTAGAACGGCATGGTGGGAAACCGCTGGTGCATCGCGCGCATGACGCGCGCCAGCACCGTCCCGTCGCCCACCCCGGCGTCGAACATCCGCACCGCGGGCGGCCGTGGATGGATGTTCCCCAGCTCCAGGCTGACGCGCTGCGCGACGACCCATTTCTCGCTGCAGGTGTTGATGAACAGCAGGTATTTCTGCCGGTTGTCGAAGAAGCGGAAGTTGCTCTCGGGCGCCGGCGCCGGCCCGTCGCCCGAAGGAGCCGCTCCGTTCCGCGCCGGCCCGCCGGCGACGGGAGGCTGAGGCGCCGGGCGCCCCGGCTCGGGACGGCCGGGCCGCGCCAGCACCCGCGGCCGGACTCCGTTCCGGGCCTGCGGCGCGTGCTCGGCGATGTAAGAGCGGACGCGCTCAAGCGTCTCGGTCGTGATGCGGCCGCCGTATTTGAGCCGGCTGACGAACTTGCCGTCGTTGACCGCCAGCCGGCCGAAGGTGGATTCGGCCATGCCCACAAGGCGGCAATGGTCGGAGATTTCCTGCAACAGCGCTTCGGCGTCCATGGCGTTGATCCCTTGGGGCGTCTATCCCGTTGCCTGGCGGCCGGGAGACGCGGGGCGGCCCCGGAGCTCCGGTCTTTTGTAGCCGGTGATTCGACACTCGGCCGGGGCGGAGATCAACCACAATTCGTCCCACGATGATAGTGGGAATAATAATGGGACCAATCCTACTAATGTCAACCATCTGATATTTCTGATATATGCGAAGCCACACGCACCCGGTTGGGCAGGCAGATTGCCCAGATTAGAACCAAAGAAGCGGTTAGTGGGACTGATCCCATCCGCCTGTCGCTCCCGCGGCGCCCCTCGCGGCCAGATGGCCGTCGGCCGCCATTGCCATCTGGCCCTCGATAACCTCCGCCACAGCCTTGCCGCCGGCCCGGCGATAGTCCTCGCCCCATTCGTAGCCGTTCAACTGCATCGCCTTGATTACCTCGAACGCCTGCGGCAGGCTCTGGATCGTCACAGTCTGTAGCATGGGGGTGCTCCTCGTGATGGGTTCTCGGCAAACCCGCGAGTATCCCTTTCCTTGCCTGACGCAAAATCTGATACATCACCGCGTCGACAGGGGAATCGCATATGGATTTTCTGATTCGATATGTGCTCGACAGAGCCCGGCTGGATTCGGAAGTTGCGTGAGGGAGTTGCCCGTGATTCGAAACCTGCGCGCGCGCCCCAAGGGGTCCATATGCGATAGCCCTGCCGCGCCGATCCTCGGGGTGGACGGGCCGCGGCAAGTCGAGTAGTATTGTGGACCTGCCCGACGAAATCGGTTGCGGCGAGCGCATGACGGCATCTGGAACCGAACCCGCCGCCCGAATGGATCCCGTGTCCAACCAGGAGATTCACCCATGACCGAACCGAAGGAACACCCCTATCTGCCGAAGCTGGTGGCGCAACTGGAGGCCGGCCGCATCGACCGCCGTGAGTTCCTGCGCACGGCGACGCTCATCGGGCTGTCGGCGAGCGCCGCCTACGCCTTCGCCGGCGTAGCCGATCCGTCTGGCGCCCAGGCGCAGACGGCGATGCCCAAGGGCGGTCGCCTGAGGATCGCCATGCGGGTCCACGAGATCAAGGATCCGCATAACATCACCTGGGTCGAGGCGAGCAACCTCATCCGCCAGAGCTGCGAATATCTGACGCGCACCGGCAACGACAACGTCACGCGCCCACACCTCCTCGAGAAATGGGCGGCGAGCGAGGACTTGAAGACCTGGACGCTCCACCTGCGCAAGGACGTGAAATGGCGCAAGGGTAAGCCGTTCGTCGCCGACCATGTGGTGTGGAACATCAAGCGGGTGCTCGAACCGGCGACCGGCTCGTCGATCCTCGGCCTGTTGAAGTCCTTTATGCTCGACGAGTACGACACCGGGCAGGAAAAGGACGGCAAGAAGGTGATGTCGACGCGGCTGTGGGACTCCAAGGCGATCGAGAAGGTCGACGATTTCACCGTCCGGCTCAACGGCAAGTCGGCCCAGTTGGCGGTTCCGGAGCATCTCTTCCACTATCCGTTCTACATGCTCGACCCGGAGGAGAACGGCGCGTTCAAGGCCGGGATCAACGGCACCGGCGCCTTCGAGCTCGTCGACTACCAGGTCGGCGTCAAGGCGATCCTGCGCGCTCGCAAGGACTACTGGGGTAAGGGGCCGTATCTCGACACGCTCGAGATCATCGACCTCGGCAGCGACCCGGCGCCCTACGTGCAGGCGATCGCCTCCAAGCAGGTCGACGGCCTCTACGAGGTCGACTTCGCCCAGCTCGACGCGATCAAGACGCTGCCGCATGTCGCGATGTATACCGCCACGACCTCGCAGACGGGCGTGGCGCGCGGCAAGAACAACGAGAAGCCGTTCAGCGATGTGCGGGTGCGCCAGGCGTTGAAGCTGGCGGTCGACTCGCAGAAGGTGCTCGACGTCGTCTTCCGCGGGGTCGGCGCGCTGGGCGAGCACCACCATATCTCGCCGATCCACCCGGAATACGCCAAGTTGCCGATGCCGAAGCAGGACATCGCCAAGGCGAAGCAGCTCCTGGCCGAGGCCGGCTATCCCAACGGGCTCGACCTCGAGATCGTGTGCAAGAATCACCCGGCCTGGGAGGCGAACGCGGTCACCGTCATGGCCGAGCAATGGAAGGAGGCGGGCATCCGGGTCAAGCTCAACGTCATGCCTGCCGCCAGCTACTGGCCCATTTGGGACAAGGTGCCGTTCGGGTTCACGTCGTGGACGCACCGGCCCTTGGGCGTCATGATCTACGGTCTCGCGTACCGGAGCGGCGTGGCGTGGAACGAGGCCAGCTATTCGAACCCCGAGTTCGACCGGCTGCTCTCCATCGCCGAGGGCACGCTCGATATCGAGAAGCGCCGCGCGATCATGGCCAGGCTGCAGAAGCTCATGCAGGACGACGGCCCGATCGTGCAGCCGCTGTGGCGGGCGATCCAGACCGCCTACGACAAGCGCGTCAAGGGCTTCGCCATGCACCCCACGCAGTACATCTTCGCCGAGGAGTTGGGCATCGAGGCGTAAGGGGACGAACCGGGGCCTGGCACCCGCCCTTTGCGTCCCACGCGCGTGCGGCGTGGGGTTGGGCACCAAGCATCGGGGGCGGACGGAGGTCCGCCCCCTTGTTTTTCCGTTGCCGGAGTCGCCATCTTCGTTTTTCTTGACCCGGTCGCGATGACCCCGGGCCGGCCATGATCCGCTTTATCGCGCGGCGCCTCGTCTACATGGCGGTCACCATGCTGGTCGCCTCGCTCCTATTGTTCCTGCTGTTCGAGCTGGACGCCGAGGAAGTGGTGGTGCAGGTCTTGGGCCCCTACTCGACCGAGGAGCAGCGCCAGATCTGGCTGCGCAACAACGGCTACTTTGCGCCGGCCCATGTCCGCTACTTCGATTGGCTCGGGCATTTCCTGGTCGGGGACTGGAGGATGTCGCGGATCTTCCGCGCGCCGGTCGCCGACGTGGTCTGGCAGCGCTTCGCCAATACCGCGATCCTCGGCTTCTGGTTCTTCTTCTTCCTGGTCCCGATCTCGCTCGCCCTCGGCGTGCTCGCCGGCATGCGCGAGGGCTCGGCCACCGACCGCGCGATCTCGACCGCGTGCGTGGCGAGCGCCTCCGTCCCGCCGTTTGCGAGCACCGTGCTGGTCTCGGCGGTCCTCGTCTTCTGGCTCGGCCTGCTGCCGGGCACGAGCAGCATGATCGAGGGGTTCTCGTACCGCGAGCTCGTGATGCCGGTGCTCGTGCTCGTCGCCTACGACTTCGGCTACGTGGCGCGCATCACCCGTGCGTCGATGGCGGAAGTCATGACGACGCCCTATGTCCGCACGGCGCTCTTGAAGGGGCTTCCCTACCGGCGGGTGATCTTGCGGCACGCGCTGCGCAACGCGCTCATCACGCCGTTCACCGTCATCATGCTCCACGTCAACTGGCTCATCGCCGGCGTGATCGTCGTCGAGTTCTTCTTCGCCTACAAGGGATTCGGCTCGTTGATTCTCGAGGCCTCGCTCGGCAAGGACCTGCATCTCCTCGAGGCATGCACGATGGTGACGGTCGTGATCGCGGTCGCCACGCAGACGGTGGCCGACGTGGCGTACACCTACTTGAACCCGAGGATCCGGTTCAAATGACGGACGGGCAGGCGAGCGCGGCGGCGGTGAGCCAAGCCGCACCAGGGGCGGCGATCGGCCCTCTCTCGCGCGCGCTCGGCTTCGTCCGCGCGACCCCGGTCGGCGCGCTCGGGCTCGCCATCGTCCTGTTCTGGGTCTTGGCGGCGGCGGCGGCGCCGTGGATCGCGCCGTTCTCGCCCACCGCCAACCTCAGGTCGATGGCGCTGCCGGGCGCGCCCGCGCCCGGGGGCGGCGTGTTTTGGCTGGGCAGCGACCACCTCGGCCGCGATATCCTGTCGCGCCTCATCTGGGGCGCGCGCACGGTGCTGTTCTACGCGCCGCTGGCGACCTTCTCGGCGTTTGCGGTCGGCATCGTGATGGGCCTCCTCGCCGGCTACAAGCGCGGCTGGTTCGACGAGATCCTGTCGCGCGTCAGCGACCTCGTTCTCGCCTTCCCGGCGCTCGTCCTCTACATCGTCATCATCAGCAAGTTCGGCTCCTCGGGCTTCAACATCGTTCTCGCCGTCACGCTCGCGTCCTCGCCGGTCGTCATGCGCATCACCCGCGCCATGGTGCTCGATCTGCGCAACCGCGCCTACGTGCAGGCGGCGCAGATCCGGGGCGAGTCGGCCTGGTACATCATGCTCGTCGAGATCCTGCCCAACGCGCGCGGGCCCCTGATCGTCGATCTCTGCCTGCGTCTGGGCTACGTGACGATCACCATCGGCACCTTGGGCTTCCTCGGCCTCGGTCTGCCGCCGCCTACTCCGGACTGGGGCGGCATGATCAACGAGACGCGGGCCTATGCCCTGGTGTTCCCGCACATGCTGGTCTTCCCCTGCCTCGCCGTGTCCTCGCTCGTGCTGGGGTTCAACCTGCTCGCCGATGGCTTGCGCGAGCTGTCGCTCAAGGACTGACGTGACCGGCTCCGCCCCGATCCTCGAACTCGACGCCGTGTCGATTTCCTATTTCGTGCGGGGCGGGGAGGTGCCGGCCGTCACCGGCGCATCGCTCGCCTTGCGGGCCGGCGAAAGCCTGGGCCTGGTCGGCGAATCGGGGTGCGGGAAGTCGACGGTGGCGATGGCCGTCCTGCGCTACTTCGCGGGCAACGGGCGGATCGTCGGCGGCGCCATCCGGTTCCAGGGGCGCGATATGGCGGGGCTCTCGGACGACGAGCTCCGCCGCGTGCGCGGCGGCGGCATCGGCATGGTCTACCAGGAGGCGATGTCGGCGCTCAATCCCAGCCTGACGATCGCCGAGCAGCTCGCGGAGACGGCGGTCGTCCATCTCGGCGCCGACTGGGAGGCGGCGAGAGCGGCCGCCGTGGCGATGCTCAAGGATGTCAAGCTCGCGGACATCGAGCGCGTGATGGAGTCCTATCCGCACCAACTCTCGGGCGGCCAGCAGCAGCGCATCGTCATCGCCATGGCGCTGTTGGCCAAGCCGTCGCTGCTGCTGCTCGACGAACCGACGACCGGGCTCGACGTCACGGTGGAGGCCGGCGTCGTCGATGTGATCGCGGCGCTGCGCGCCAAGTACAACACCACACTGCTGTACATCTCGCACAACCTCGGCCTGATCGCCGAGGTCTGCGAGCGCGTCGCCGTGATGTACTCGGGCGAGATCGTCGAGGAAGGCCGCATCGAGGATGTCTTCGCCCGCCCGAGCCACCCCTACACGAGAGGTCTTCTGGCCTGCCTTCCGCTCCCGACTTCGGACAAGCGGGTGCGCCCGCTGGTGCCCATCCGCGGCAATGTCACACTGCCCCAGGAACGGCCGCCGGGCTGCTATTTCGGGCCGCGCTGCGACCATTTCTCGGCCGGCCTGTGCGATGCGGCGCGGATCGCGATGGAGGTCGTCGACGCGGGCAGCGGCCACGGCGTGCGCTGCGTGCGCTGGTCGAAGATCGCTCTCGCGCCGAGCCCTCCAGGCGGCATCGGACATGACGTCGAGGCGAGGGAGGATGTCGTTCTCGCCGTCTCGGACCTCGACAAGCACTATCCGATCGACGATCGCGGCTTGGCGGCATGGCTGTTGGGCGGCGCCAAGCGCTGGATCAAGGCCAACCAAAAGCTCAATTTCCGGGTCCGGCGCCAGCAGACCTTGGCGATCGTCGGCGAATCGGGATGCGGCAAGTCGACCTTCGCCAAGGTGTTGATGGGCCTGGAGGCCGCCACCGGCGGCGAGATCGGCTTCGTCGGTGTCGATCTCGCCGAACTCCCGGTTGAGCGCCGGTCGCCCGCGCAGCTCCGCGCGCTGCAAATGGTGTTCCAGAACCCGGACGAAACCCTCAATCCCAGCTATTCGATCGGCGCCCAGATCGCTCGCGTGGTGCGCAAGTTCGGGGTCGAGACGGACCGCAAGGGGGTGGGCGAGCGGGTGGGCGAACTCTTGGCGCTGACCAAGCTGTCGCCGGCCTTCGCCGAGCGCCGGCCGCGGCAGCTTTCGGGCGGCCAGAAGCAGCGTGTCGCGATCGCCCGCGCGTTCGCGGGCAAGCCCGATGTCGTGGTCGCCGACGAACCGGTGTCCTCGCTCGACGTCTCGGTGCGCGCCGCGATCACCGAACTCCTGATCGACATCCAGAAGAGCCAAGGCACGACACTGGTCCTCATCAGCCACGATTTGAGCCTGGTTCGCTACATCGCCGACCGGGTGGTGGTCATGTATTTGGGTCAGGTCATGGAATCCGGCACCGCCGACCAGCTCTTCGCGCCGCCCTATCATCCCTATACCGAGGCGCTGTTGTCGGCCGTGCCGATCGCCGATCCCTCGATCGAGCGCAAACGGATCGTGTTGGCGGGCGAAATTCCCAGCGCCCTTGACCCGCCCGCGGGCTGTCCCTTCCACACCCGCTGCCCGCGCAAGATCGGCCGCATTTGCGAGGAGCAGAAGCCGCCCGACCAGCGGCTTGCCGACGGGCACCGCATCGCTTGCCACATCCCGGCTGCCGAGCTCGCCAAGCTCGGGCCGGTGTTCAAGCCGGCCGCAACGCGCTGAAACCGCTTGGGTGTGGGGGCGCGGCTGCTGGCGCGTGACGGCGCGCGGCTGGCGGGGTATGCTGGTGCCCCTGGTGGGAGGGCGGAGATGGCGCTAGGGCGGCAGGCGGGAACGAGGGGAGGACCGGCGTGGCCGCGGTGGAGTTGCGCGGACTGACCAAGCGCTACGGCGGGGTCGCCGTGGTCGATCGCCTCGATCTGGCGATCGAGCCCGGGCTGCTGGTCTGCCTGCTCGGGCCGTCGGGCTGCGGCAAGACGACGACGCTGCGCCTGGTCGCCGGCTTCATCGAGCCGAGCGAGGGCGAGATCCGGGTCGGCGGACGGGTCCTCTCCTCGCCCGAACGCGCCGTGCCGCCCGAGCGGCGCAACATGTCGATGATCTTCCAGAGCTACGCGCTGTGGCCGCATATGACCGTCGCCGAGAACGTCGGCTACGGGCTGGTCTTGCGCAAGCTCGATCGCGACACCATCCGCCGCCGGGTCGAGGCGATCTTGCGCGTGATCCGGCTCGAGGCGCTCGCGGAGCGCTATCCGGGGGAGCTGTCGGGCGGCCAGCAGCAGCGCGTGGCGCTCGCCCGCGCCCTCATCGTCGAGCCTGAAACCCTGCTGCTCGACGAGCCGCTCTCCAACCTCGACGCCAACTTGCGCGAGGATATGCGCTTCGAGCTGCGGCGGCTCCACGACCGCTACCGCTACACCACGATCTACGTCACCCACGACCAGGCCGAGGCCATGACCACCGCCGACCGCATCGTGGTCATGAATGCCGGGCGCATCGAGCAGGGTGGCACGCCGGAGGAGATCTACGAGCGGCCGCGCTCCGAATTCGTGGCGCGGTTCATCGGCGGCACCAACATCCTCAAGGGCAAGGCGCTCGACCGCGCGCACCTCGCGATCGACGGCCTCAGGCTGCGCTGCGGCCAGGGGGCGCTCGTCCCCGGCGCCGAGGCGGCGCTGTCGATCCGCCTCCACGACGCGCAGTTGACGGCGAGGGAGCCGCCGGCCGGGACCGAGAACGTGGCGCCGGCGACCGTCGTCCGCCACGTGTTCCTCGGCGCCGCCCGCGACTATCTCATCGAACTCGGCGGCGGCGCGCAGCTGCGCGTGACCACGCCGCCCAAGCTGAGCCTGGCGCCGGGGAGCGCGGTCTGGCTGCACCTGCCGCCGGAGCGCTGCCGCGGGCTCGGCGGCTGAAACAAGACCCTCGACGAAAACGACCGAACCAAGAGAACTAGAGAAGAGGAGACGAAACGATGAGCAAGCGCATCGCAGTAAGGATCGCCGGCTGTCTCGCCGCCGGTCTCGTCCTGATCGCGGCCCCGCCGCTCGCCGCCCAGCTCGAGCCCTCGAAGATCACGCCCTCCCTCGTCGAGGCGGCGAAGAAGGAAGGCAAGGTCGCCTTCTACACCTCGATCGAGGTGCAGGTGGCCGAGAAGGTGGCCAAGGCATTCGAGGCCAAATATCCCGGCATATCGGTGCAGGTCGAGCGCTCCGGCTCGGAGCGCATCTTCCAGCGCATCGGCCAGGAATACTCGAGCCGGATCTACGCCGCCGACGTGATCAACACCTCGGATGCGGCCCATTTCGTGATCTGGAAGCGCGACGGCTGGCTGGCGGCGCACCTGCCCGAGGACGTGGCGCGGCACTTCCCGCCCGATCAGCGCGACCCTGGCGGCATGTACGCCTCGTGGCGCGCCTCGCTCAGCGTCATCGGCTACAACACCAAGCTGGTCAAGCCCGAGGACGCGCCGAAGAGCTTCGCCGATCTGCTCGACGCCAAATGGTCGGGAAAGATCGTCAAGGCCCACCCGAGCTACAGCGGCACGATCCTGACCTCGACCTTCCAGATCGCCCGCGACATCGGCTGGGACTACTTCGAGAAGCTGGCGAAGCAAAAGGTGATGCAGGTGCAATCGGCGGTCGAGCCGCCGAAGAAGCTGTCGCTGGGCGAGCGGGCGGTCATGGCCGACGGCAACGAGTACATCCTCCTCCAGCTCAAGCAGGAGGGCCACCCGGTCGAGGTCGTTTACGCCAAGGAGGGCACGCCCTTGATCATCAGCCCGTCGGCGGTCCTCAAGAACGCGCCGCGCCCGAACGCCGCGCGGCTGTTCCAGAATTACCTCTACACCGCGGAGGCGCAGCAGTTCTTGGTCGATGTCGGCGGCCTGCGCTCGTTCCACGCCCTCGTCAAGGAACGGCCGGGCCGACCGGCGCTCAAGGACATCAAGGTGATGAAGGAGGACGCCGAGGCGGTCGCCGACCAAGTCGAAAAGATCAAGGAGCGCTATACGCGCTATTTCGGCACCTAGCAGGGCGCGGAAATACCCTCGCATCGGAGCGCCGGCCTTGAGCGTCGCGCTCGCCTCCGCCGCGCCATTGGGCCGGGGCCGGCTCGATGCCTCGAGGCCGGTGCTGGCGGTGTGCGCCCTGCTCCTCTGCCTGCTCGTCGTCCTGCCGATATGCTGGCTGGTCTACTTCTCTCTCACCGACCGCGCCGGCGCGCTCACGCTCGACAACTTCATCGAGGTCGCCACCGCTCCGAGCTTCCTCGACCCGATGCTCACGACATTGAGGATGTCGATCATGGTCGGGATCGGGTCCTGCGTCGTGGCCGCGCCGATCGGCTGGCTGGTCGCGCGCAGTGACATGCCGTTCCGGCGCGCGGTGCGCGCGCTCATCATGGCGTCGTTCGTGACCCCGCCGTTCCTCGGTGCCATCGCCTGGGAGATCCTGGCCGCGCCCAACAGCGGCATCCTCAACCGTCTGTGGCGCGATGTCACCGGCGCCGGGCCGGACCAGCACGTGTTCGACATCTACTCGCTGGCCGGGCTCACCTTCGTCATCGGCTGCTACACCTTCGCTTACGTCTTCGTGCTGGTCGCCAACGCACTCGATCGCATCCCAGCCGAACTCGAGGATTCCTCGGCCATCCTCGGCGCCCGCGCCTGGCAGACGGCGCGCCGGATCACCGTCCCCTTGGTGCTGCCGGCGGTGCTGGCGGGGGCGCTGGTCGCCTTCCTGCAGGCGATGACGCTGTTCGGCTCGCCCGCGATCCTGGCGCTGCCGGCCGGCTTCCACACCATGACCACGAAGATTTGGAGCCTGTTCCACTATCCGCCGAAGCCGGGTCTCGCCGCGGCGGCGGCGCTGCCGCTGCTCGTCGTGACCGTCGTGCTGTTGCGCGCGCAAGCCCGAATTCTCGGCCGGCGCGGCTACGCGGTCATCGGCGGCAAGTCCGGCGAGCCGCGGCGCGTGCGGCTCGGCCCCTGGCGCTGGGCGGCGCTCGGCCTCTGCCTCGCCGTCCTCTCTCTGCCGGTGTTCCTGCCCTACGGCGCGCTCTTGAAGGGCGCCTTCACCAGGATCTACTCGGCGCCGCTGACGGTGGACGCGCTCACGCTCCATCACCTGCGATTCGTCTTCCTCGAGTTCTCGCAGACGCGACTTGCGCTCTACAACACCCTGCTGCTCGGGACGATGGCCGCGACCATCGGCACCGTCCTCGCGCTCGTCATCGCCTACTTGACGACCCGCCAGGCGATCGCCGGGCACCGCATCCTCGGCTTCCTCGCCACGGCGCCGGTCGCCATACCCGGGATCGTGCTGGGCGTGGGGTTGTTCCTCTCTTACACGCGCCCGCCGCTGGTGCTCTACGGTACGCTGTGGATCCTGCTGCTCGCCTATCTCGCCATCGAGCTGCCGGTCGCCTACCAGCAGCTCCAGTCCTCGTTCCGCGCCGTGCATCCGGAGCTCGAGGAAGCGAGCCGCATCCTCGGCGCCACCCGGCTCCAGGCGCTGCGCCACGTCACCGCGCCCTTGCTGCGCACCGGCGTCATCGCCGCCTGGTGCTTCATCTTCATCGGCGTGATGCGCGAGTTGTCGGCGGCGATCATGCTGTTCACCGCCAACACTAGGGTGCTGTCGGTGGTAATCTACGATCTCAACGAAAGCGGCGATCTCGGCCCGATCTCGGTGCTCGGGCTCACCATGCTGCTGATCACCTTCGCCGTCGTCGTGCTCGCCAACCAGTTGCCCGGGGGTGGCAGCGCACGGCTCGGATGAGGAATGCGCCCGACCCCGGCGCGGGCGGGCAACGCATGAAAAAGCATGAAATGGAGGTCAAGATGACACATGCAAGCCTGCGATCGATCGCGGCGGCGCTCGGACTCGCCGTCGCCCTCCATGCCGGCGCCGCCGCGGCGCAAGGCAAGTACCCCCACGCGACGGTGACGCTGGTCACGCACTCGAGCCCGGGCGGCGGCAGCGACGTGTTCCTGCGCGCCCTCGCCAAGCATCTCGGCCCCAAGATGGGGGTGAACTTCGCGGTCGAGAACATCCGCGGCGGCAGCGGCGCGCGGGCGGTCGCCAAGGTCGCGCAGTCGCCCGCCGACGGATCGACCTTCTACGCCACGACCCCGACCTATATCCAGACGACGCTGCTGAGCAAGCTCGACTTCGGCCACGACAGTCTGATGCCGGTCGCCATCATCTTTCTCGATCCGGAGGTGGTCTACACGCGCGCCGCCTCGCCGCACCGCACCCTCGCCGAGGCGGTCGAGCATGCCAGGCAGAACCCCGGCAAGGCGGGCTGGGGCGCGGCCAACCCCGCCTCGCTCGAGCGATTCGCGCTCGAGCGGCTGAGCCGCCTGACCGGCACGCGCGCCGCGGTGGTGAGCCACGAAGGCGGCGGCGACCTGATGATCAACGTCCTCAACGGAACGCTCGACATCGGCGTCGGCGAGGTGCAGGAGATCCGCGCCCAGCTCGAAGCCGGGCAAGTGCGCCTCTTGGCCGTGCTCACCGAAAAGCGGCTTCCCGATTTCCCGAACGTCGCGACCGCGCGCGAGCAGGGCATCGATCTCGTGGTGATCAAGTTCCGCGGCCTCGCCGGGCCCAAGAACCTACCGGCCGACGTGCTGAAGGCCTGGGAGGACGGGATCAGGGCGGTGCTCGCGGACCCGGCCTACCAGAAGGAATACGCGCGCGAAAGCCTGGTCCCCGCCTTCATGGCGCACGCGGAGGCAGGAAGGTTCACGGACGGCTTCGCCAAGGAGGTCGCGGCCTCGCTGCGCGAGCTCGGGGTCATCAAGTAGGGCGACCCCTCGCGTGTGGCGCGATCTCGTCTGCGGCGTTCTGGGCCTCGCGCTGGCGGCAGCCTATTACGCCGGCGCCGCGGCGGTGCCCGTGAGCCTGCTGACCGACGCGGTCGGCGCCGACGGCGTGCCCAGGATGCTGGCGATCAGCCTGGGCACGCTGTCGGCGGCTCTGCTTGTCCGCGCCATGGTCGCCCGCGAGGCGGTCGGCGGGGAGGAGACTCCGGAGGCCGGCGGCGCGTTGCGCTATGCGCGCGCCCTCGGCCTCGTCGCGCTCGGCTTCCTCTACGTGGGCGTGGCGCCGTATCTCGGCTATCCACTGGCGCTGGCCCTCCTCCTCGCAGCCACCGTCGTCTATTACGGGCTGCCGCCGAACCTGCGGCTGGTCCCCATAGCCGTGGCCGGCGCGGCGCTGTTCTGGGTCCTGTTCGTCAAGATGCTTGGCGTGCCGATGCCGGTCGGCGTCTGGCCCCGCATCCTCGGCTGAGGGCGCCGCCCATGTCCGCGCTCGCCATCGCCTGGGGCGCCTTGACCTCGAGCTGGGCCATACCGGCGTCGTTCTTCGGGGTCGTGTGGGGCATCATCGGCGGGGCGCTGCCCGGCATCTCGCCGTCGATCGCCATGGCGCTCCTGCTCCCCTTCACCTATGGGCTCGATCCGGTGACGTCGGTGGTGCTGCTCGCCTCGGTCTATGTCGGCGCCGAGTATGGCGGCTCGATCCCGGCCATCCTCATCCGCACACCCGGCACCAACGCCGCCGCGGCGACGGTCCTCGACGGATTCGAATTGATGCGGCAGGGCCGCGGCGGCGAGGCACTCGGCATCTCGCTGGTCTCGGGGCTGGTCGGCGGGCTGTTCGGCCTCGCCATGCTGGTGCTGCTGACCGAGCCCCTGGCGCGCGTCGCCCTCGCCTTCACGCCGCCGGCCTATTTCGGGCTCGGCGTGCTGGGCTTGAGCGTCATCGCCAGCCTCGCGGGCCCTTCGCTGATCAAGGGTCTGATCGCGGGCGTGCTCGGGTTCATGGTGGCCACGATCGGCACCGATCCGATGTCGGGCGTCTCACGCTTCACGTTCGGCTCGCCCGATCTCTTGGGCGGCATCCAGCCGATCCTCGTCATGGTCGGCCTGTTCGCCGTCAGCGAGCTTATGTTGCAGGTGAACGAGCCCCCGTGGGCGCGCGCCGAACATCGCGACGCCCGGCTCAAGCTGCCCGGCTGGGCCATGTCGAAGCGGCTGTTCAAGCCGCAGGCGATCGGCGCGGTCATCGGCACGCTCGAGGGCGTGACGCCGGGCGGCGGCGGCACGATCGCCGCCTTCCTGTCGTACAACGAGGCGCGGCGTTGGTCGAAGCATCCCGAGGAATTTGGCCGCGGCTCGGTCGAGGGCGTCGCCGCGCCCGAGTGCGCCAACAACGTCGTCACCGCCACGGCGCTCATCCCGCTCTTGAGCCTCGGCATCCCGGGCTCGAATTCGGCCGCCGTGCTGCTGGGCGGCCTGCTCATCCACGGACTTGCGCCCGGACCGATGCTCTTCGAGCGCAACCCCGAGGTCGCCTACGGCCTCTACGCCGGCCTCTTGGTCGCCAACTTCGCCATGCTGATCATCGGCCTCGTCATCCTGACGCCCTGCCTGTGGCTGGTGAACCGGCCGAAGCCCTACTTGATGGCCTTCGTGCTGGCGCTCATCGTCTCGGGCGTCTATGCGATCGAGCAGAGCTTCTTCGACGTCGGCCTGGTGCTCGCCGCGGGCGTGCTCGGCTACTTCATGCGGGTGGTCGGCCTGCCGTTCCTGCCGATGGTCCTCGGCGTCGTCCTCGGCTTCCTCGTCGAATCTAGCTATCGGCGCTCGCTGGTGCTGTCGGGCGGCGACCCCGCCATCTTCGTCCAGGATCCGGTCGCGCTGGCCCTGCTCGGCGCATCGGCGGTGCTGATCGCCGTCTCGCTGGTGCGCGAGTTACGCGCCGCGCGCCGCGGCCGGCCGGCCGGCGCGCCATGAGCCAAGCCCTGCCCGCGGCCGCCGTCGCCGAACGTCTCGCCGATGGCATCGTCGAGCGCCGCGGCCGGCCGCTTCCCGCCGGCATGAGGGCGCGCGCCGAGGACCTGCTGATCGACATGGCAGGGCTGGCGGTGGCGGCGCGCGGCAGCGACTACGTGCGCGCCGTGCTGGCGGGCTGGGACGGGGAGGGACCATGCACGGCGATCGGCCATCAGCGCGCGTTGGATGCGGCGGGCGCGGCGCTCGTCAACGGCACGGCCGCCCACGGCGAGGACTTCGACGACACCTTCGAGGGCGGCCCGGTGCATGCCGGCGCGGTCGTCGTGCCGGCGGTCCTCGCCGCCGCCGAGCGCCACGGGCTTGGCGGTCCGGCCGCGCTGTTCGGCATTGCGGTCGGCGTCGAGGTCATGTGCCGACTGAGCCTGGTGGTACCCAAGGCGATCCACCAAGCCGGCTTTCACCCCACCGCGGTCTTGGGCGCGCTGGCGGCGGCGGCCGGCGCGGGCGCCGCGCTCGGCTTGACGCGGCGCCAGCTCGTCGATGCGCTCGGCGTCGCCGGCAGCATGGCCGGCGGCATTATCGAGTACCTGGCCGAGGGTGCCTGGACCAAGCGCCTCCATCCCGGCTGGGCCGCGCAGTCCGGCTTGCGCGCGGCGGCTCTGGCTGGCGCCGGGTTCGTCGGCCCGCGCACCGTGTTCGAGGGCACGCACGGGCTGTTCAACGGCTTCGCGCACCGCGCCGACGGCGACTGGGGCAAGCTCATCGACGGCTTTGGCGAGCGGTGGCTCGCCGAGACGGTGGCGTTCAAGCCTTACGCCTGCGGCACCATGGCTCATCCCTATATCGACTGCGCGAAGCGGCTCGCCCAGCGCGGCATCGGCGCCGAAGAGGTGGTCGAGATCACATGCGAAGTGGCGGAGGGCACGGTCCACCGCCTGTGGGAGCCGCTTGCCGCCAAGCGCCGGCCGCCCAACGCCTATGCCGCCAAGTTCAGCACCCCGTTTTGCATCGCCGCCGGGTTCGTGCTCGGCGGGGCCGGACTCGAGGCGTTCACCGAGGCGAGCGTGCGCAATCCGCGGCTGTTGGCATTGGCCGCCAAGATCGACTACGTGGTCGACCCCGACAATCCGTACCCGCGCAACTACACCGGCCACCTCCGCGCGCGCCTCGCCGACGGCCGGGTGGTCGAGGAGCGCCAGCCGCACCTGCGCGGCGGGGCGAAGGAGCCGCTTGCCCGCACCGAGCTCGAGGACAAGTTCCGGGCCAACGCCGGCCATGGCGGCTGGGAGCCCGAGCGCAGCGAGCGCTTCCTCGCCTTCGCGCGCGCGGCCTTCGAGGGAACGATCGATCTCACCCGTTTCCGAGGATGAACCCATGAACGAACCGGGAAGCGGGCAGGAGCTCGCCGGCCGCGTCGCCGTCGTCACCGGCGCCGGCCGCAACATCGGTCGCGCCATCGCGCTCGCACTCGCCCAAGCCGGCGCGGCGGTCGTCGTCAACGCCCGCCAGAGCGGCGATGAGATCGAGGCGGTCGCGGCCGAGATCGAGCGCCAGGGCGGCCGCGCCCTGCCGGTGCTCGCCGACGTCGCCGACCCGGCGGCGGTGGCGCGCATGGCCGCCTCCGCGCACCAGCGCTTCGGTCGCATCGACGTGCTGGTGAACAACGCCGCGGTGCGCCGCGAGGCGGCGCTCGACGCCATCGGCCTGGAGGAGTGGCGGCAAATCGTCGCCGTCATCCTCGACGGCGCCTTCGTCTGCATGAAGGCGTGCTTGGCGCACTTGCGGGCGAGCGGCGCCGGCGCGATCGTCAACATCGGCGGCATGACCGGCCACACCGGCGCCAAGGGCCGGCCGCACGTCATCGCCGCCAAGGCGGGGCTGGTCGGGCTGACGCGCGCGCTCGCCCATGATCTCGCCCCCGACGCGATCACGGTCAACTGCGTCATCCCCGGTCTCATCGACACCGCGCGCCAGGCGGCGAGCAGCGTCCAGCCGGGCCATCACGGCGCGCATCGCACGCTGGTCGGCCGGATGGGAAGGCCCGACGACATCGCCGCGGCGGTCCGCTATCTGGCCGGGCCCGGGGCCCGCTACGTGACCGGGCAGACGCTGCACGTCAACGGCGGCGCGTATCTCGGCTGACGGGGCGGCGGTCGGACGGCCCCTGGAGAGGAAGGACATCATGTTGCGCGCAGGCATCATCGGCATCGGGCGGTGGGGACGGCAACTCGTGTCCTCGGTGCAGGGGAAAAGCGCCAAGATCCGATTCACCGCCGGGGCCACGGGGCGCAAGGACCGCGCCCTGTCGTTCGCCAAGGAGAACGGGATCGCGCTCCGCGACAGCCTTGCCGATCTCCTGGCGGACCGCGACATCGACGCCGTGGTGCTGGCCACACCCCACACCCTGCATGCCGAGCAGATGAAGGCCGCCGCCGCCGCCGGCAAGCATGTCTTCGTCGACAAGCCCTTCACGCTTACCCGGGCGAGCGCCGAAGACGCGGCGCAGGCCTGCGCGAGGGCGGGGACCGTGTGCGCGCTCGGCCATAACCGCCGCTTCCTGCCGGCCATGGTCAAGCTGCGCTCCACCGTCGCCGGCGGGTCGCTCGGCAAGGTGCTGCACGTCGAAGGGAACATGAGCGGCGACTTCGCCTACCGCTACACGCCCGATCACTGGCGAGGTTCGACCGCCGAAAGCCCGGCGGGCGGCATGACGGGAATGGGCATCCACATGGTGGACGCCTTCCTTTCGTTCCTCGGTCCCATCGCCTCCGTGACCGCCATGAGCCAAGGGCAGGTGCTGACCATCGGCCTCGACGACACGACGACGATGCTGTTCCGGTTCCGGGCCGGATCTACGGGCTACCTCGGGACGATGCAGGCGACGCCGCGCTTCTGGCGGCTCCACGTCTTCCTGAGCGAGGGCTGGATCGAGATGCGCGGCGACTCCCAAATCGTCGTCCGGCGCCGCGGCGCGGACGCGCCGGACGAGACGACCGACTTCCCGCCCTTCGATTCCATCCGCGCCGAACTCGACGCCTTCGCGGACGCGGCGGGCGGCGGCCCGGCCTACCCGTTGCCGCTGGCCGAAGCGGTCCACGGCGCCGCGGTGCTCGAGGCCGTCGTCGAGTCGGCCCGCACGGGGACGACGATCGGCCTGTGACAGGGTTCGTCGGTCCTGACCGTCCCCGGTACACCTCGCGGCGGTGGCCTAGCTTGACCACGAGGACGAGGAGGCGCTCGTCCTTGACCGTGAAGATCACCCGGTAATCGCCCGAGCGAAGCCGGTAGAGCTCATCCTCACCGTGGAGCTTCTTGACGCCCGGCGCGGCGCGCCGGTTCTGCGCGAGCCTATGGAGGGCCATTACGACTTGAGCTTGATGCTTCTCCGGGGGAACCGCCAACTGCCGCTTCGCATCGTCGGACAGCCCCACGGTGCAAGCCAATGGTTAAGCCTTGATACCGAGCTCGCGGATCACCCGATCGAGCGGCGTCGACTTCCGCCCAGCGCGCTTCCACTTCGCGAGCGTGGCCCGTCCCTCCTCGGCGTCCAGGCGGTCGTCGATCTCCTCGAGGAGTTTGAGGTCCTTGAGAGGGACAAGGGCGGCCACCGGCTTCCCATGGCGGCTGATGACCACCCGCTCCTTGCCATGCTGGGCGCGTCCCAACAGGTCCGCGAAGTAGTCGCGCGCCTCGTTGGCCGGGATTGAACCGGCGGTCTCTGCAGAAGCGGCCATAGTCATGTCTCCCAAGGGTCCGAAAGGCCCAGTTCGTAGGATTTGGACGTTCGTTTGTCGTATATCGGAAGATGCGTGACCATCAGGACGCGCGCCTTGCCGTAACAACTCCCTGGGAGTCGAAGGGACGGGGTTCGACAAGCCTAGGGCGGACTGCTACAGATCGCGGGGTTCGTTCAACGCCGAAGGAGAACATCTACGATGATCGACCTCTACACCTATCCCACGTCCAACGGGCGGCGCGCGTCCATCATGCTCGAGGAATGCGGCCTTGCCTACAAGACCCACAAGATCGACCTCGCGAAAGGCGAGCAGAAGGCGCCGGAGTTCCTCGAGGTCAACCCGGCCGGCCAAATCCCGGCCATCGTCGATGCCGACGGCCCGGGCGGCAAACCGCTGGCGCTCGCCCAGTCGGCGGCGATCGTCGTGTACCTGGCGGAGAAGACGGGCAAGCTGCTGCCGGCCGAACCCTCGAGGCGCGCCGCGGTCCTCGAATCCTTCGCCATGGTGATGAGCGACGGCACGGGTTCGAACACCGCGTTCGTGGCCGCCAGCCGCAACATCGCCGACCAGGCGCCGGCGGCGGTCGAGTTCTTCGAGAAGCGGCTTCTCGGCTTCATGCAGAATTGCGACAAGCGGCTGGCCGGGCGCGAGTACTTGGCGGGCGACATCTCGATCGCCGATATCGCGCTCTATCCCATGGTCGCCCAGCACAAGGCGCTGATCGACAAGGCCGGCGGCCTTGCCAATCTCAACCGCTGGGCCGCCAAGATGGCGGCCCGTCCCGGGGTCGAGCGCGGCATGAAGGTCCCGGCCTGAGGACAACTCGGTAGCTCGCGAGAAGCGGGCCAGCGAGGATTCCCGGGGGTTCTGAAGCCATGAAACTTCTGAGCTTCCGCTACCGGGGGACCGACAGCTACGGGGCGATCGTCGCTGGCGGGATCGTCGATCTGGGGCTCCGGCTCAGGTCGAAATACCGCGACTTGCGCGCCGTCCTCGAGGCCGGGGCACTCGAGGAGCTTGGCTTGACGGTCGAAGGCGCGGGACCCGATCTGCGCGAGGACCAGGTCGAGTACCTGCCGGTGATCGCGCATCCGGGCAAGATCATTTGCGTGGGCATCAACTACCGCTCGCATGCCGCGGAAACCGGCCGCGAGATGCCGCCATACCCGAATTTGTTCCTGCGCCTCGCCGACTCCCAGGTCGGCCACCGCCAGCCGATCGTCAAGCCCAACGCCTCCGACCAGCTCGACTTCGAAGGCGAGCTGGCGGCAATCGTCGGCCGGCCGGGCCGGCGCATCGCGCGCGAGGCCGCGCTTTCGCATATCGCGGGCTATAGCTGCTACAACGACGCCTCGGTCCGCGACTGGCAGTTCCACAACCAGCAGAACACGCCGGGCAAGAATTTCCACTGCTGCGGCGCCTTCGGGCCGGCGATGACGACCGCCGACGAAATCCCCGATCCGACGCGGCTTGCGCTCGCCACGCATCTCAATGGCGTCGAGGTGCAGCGGGCGACTACCGATCAAATGATCTACGATATCCCGGCAATCATCTCCTATGCCTCGGCTTTCACCCCGCTGGCAGCGGGCGACGTCATCGTCACCGGCACGCCCGCCGGGGTCGGCTTCACGCGCCAGCCGCCCTTGTTCATGAAACCCGGCGATACGGTCGAGGTGACGATCACCGGCATCGGCACGCTCTCGAACCCCGTTGCGGCGGAGGCGGAGCGGCCATGAAGACCGTCAAGCTGCCGTCGGGCGAGCGCGTGCCGGCACTCGGGCAAGGCACCTGGAAGATGGGCGAGCGTGCGCGGGGGCGCGCGGTCGAGGCGGCGGCGTTGCAGCTTGGCCTCGATCTCGGCCTGACGCTCATCGACACCGCCGAGATGTACGGCGAGGGGCAAGCCGAGGAAGTCGTCGGCGAAGCCATCAAGGGGCGCCGCGACGAGGTCTTCGTCGTCAGCAAGGTATACCCGCACAACGCCGGGCGGCGGGCCGCCGCGCTTGCCTGCGAGCGAAGCTTGAAGCGACTCGGGACCGACCGCATCGACCTTTACCTCCTGCATTGGCGCGGCCTGGTGCCGCTCAAGGAAACCATCGCGGCGTTCCAGGACCTCAAGCGGGCCGGCAAGATCCGCCATTTCGGCGTCAGCAACTTCGACGTCGGCGCCATGGAAGAGATGTGGTCGTATGCGGGCGGGCGCGAGAGCGCGACCGACCAGGTGCTCTACAATCTCGGCCGGCGCGGCGTCGAGTTCGACTTGATCCCGTGGTGCCGGAAGCAGGCGGTTCCGGTGATGGCCTACACCCCGCTCGAGCCGGGCCGGCTGGCGGGCAACGCGCACCTCAAGGCGGTGGCGAAGCGCCTTGGCGTCGAGCCGTTGCAGGTCGCGCTCGCCTGGCTGCTCGCGCAACCCGGGGTCATCGCCATCCCCAAGGCGAGCGAGCCCGCGCATGTGCGCCTGAACCGGGCGGCCGCCGACCTCAAGCTCTCGGGCGAGGACATGGCCGAGCTCGACCGCGCCTTCCCGCCGCCCCGATCGACCCGCCCGCTGGATATTCGTTAGGTGAAGCGCGTCTATAAAGCGCGCGCGATCGCGGCGTCGATCGCCTCCCCGAGTTTATCCGCGATCTCCTCGACCTGGGCGCCGTCGATGATGAACGGCGGGGCGATCAGCACGTGGTCGCCGCTCCTTCCGTCGATGGTGCCGCCCATCGGGTAGCACATGAGGCCGCGCTCCATGCCCTCGCGCTGGACCGCGGCATGGAGCCTGAGCGCGGGATCGAAGGGCTCCTGGGTCGCCCGCTCGCGCACCAGCTCGAGGCCCAGGAGCAGGCCGCGGCCGCGAATGTCGCCGACGTAGTGGTGGTTGCCGAACCGCTCGTCGAGCGCGGCGCGCAGCTCCTCGGCGCGGCGGCGGACGTTGGCGAGCAAATTGTCCGCTTTGATGGTCCGCTGGACGGCGAGCGCCGCCGCCGCGGCCACCGGGTGGCCCATATAGGTATGGCCGTGCTGGAGCAGGCCCGAGCCGGCGGCGATCGCGTCGGCGATGGAGCGGGCGACCAGCACCGCGCCGATCGGCTGGTACCCCGCACCGAGCCCCTTGCCGACGGTCATCAGGTCGGGGGCGATGCCATCCTGCTCGCAGGCATGGAGCGTGCCGGTGCGGCCCATGCCGCACATCACCTCGTCGAGGATCAAGAGCACGCCGTGGCGGTCGCAGATTTCGCGGATGCGCTTGAAATAGCCGGGCACCGCGGGGACGGCGCCGAGCGTCGCCCCGACCACCGGCTCGGCGAGGAAGGCGGCGACGCTTCCCTCGCCCAGCCTCAAGATCGCCGCCTCGAGCTCGTCGGCGACGCGCCGCCCATAGGCGGCCTCGCTCTCCACCGCATGGCGGTCGCGATAGGCATAGCAGGGCGCGATGTGGGTCGCCTCGATCAGCAACGGCCGATAGAGGGCGCGGCGCGCGGCGTTGCCGCCGGCGGCGAGCGCGCCCAGCGTATTGCCGTGGAAGCTCTGGCGCCGGGCGATGATATGGCGCCGGCCCGGCTCGCCGATCTCGACGAAATACTGGCGCGCCAATTTGAGCGCGGCTTCCATCGCCTCCGACCCGCCGGAGACGAGCAAGACGCGATCGAGCCCGCCGGGCGCGTCGGCGGCAAGGACCGCGGCCAGCTCCTCCGCCGCCGCGGTGGTGAAGAACGACGTATGCGCATAGGCGAGGCGATCGATCTGGTCCTTCATCGCAGCCACGATCGCCGGGTGTCCGTGGCCGAGGCAGGACACCGCGGCGCCGCCCGAGGCGTCGAGGTAACGCTTGCCCGTCGAATCGACGACATAGACGCCCTCGCCCTTGACCGCGATCGGCGGCGTGGCCCGTAAGTTGCGATGCAGGATGTGGGTCAAGTGGAAATCCTTGTTATGGCGATCAGGCGCGATTGCGGCCTAGGCCCGTGCCTCTCCGGCCGCTGCCCGCGAGCGCCGCCGCTGGAGCCAGGCGACGAGGCCGAGCACGGCGAGGGCCGGAACATGAAGCCAATACGGCGACGGCCGGTCGGCGGGCAACAGCAGGGCTTTGACCTCGAACCCGGGTTCGAGGCCGATGCGCTTGGCGTAACTGCCAAACTTGACAGGGCCGACCTCGACGCGATCGCCCTCTGCGACGAACGATGCCCCGGCGGTGGCCAACCGTTCGCGGCCGCCTTGACCGGGGCCGAGCCCGAGGCTCAAGGTCTTGCGGATCTGCTCGCCTTCCACGTTGATGCCCTCGACCACGAACGTGAGCCGCCCGTTCTCGGACAGGGCTTGCGCGGTCTCGAAGATGCGGGCGGGTGGTGCCTCGACGTAAGGCGGATCCACCTGGTCGAGCCAGAAGCCGGGGCGGAACAGGCTGAAGCACACGAGCAGGAGAACGGCGGACTCCCAGAGGCGACTGCGGGTGAGGAAGTAGTTCATGGTGCCGGCCGCGAACAATAGGATGGCGAGGATCGAGGTCGCCGCCACCAAGATCCCCACGAACCAGCTCGCGATGTCGATCAAGAGCAGCTGCGGATTGAAGATGAACACGAACGGGAGGATTGCGGTGCGCATGCTATAGACGGTGCCTTGCAGGCCGGTCTTGATCGGGTCCTCGCCCGAAATCGCCGCCGCCGCGATGCTCGCGAGACCGACCGGCGGGGTCACGTCGGCCATGATCCCGAAGTAGAAGACGAAAAGATGGATGGCGATCAGCGAGATGGCGACGCCGCCCTGGGCGCCAAGCTCGACGATCACCGGCGCCATCAGGGTCGCCACCAGGATGTAATTGGCGGTGGTCGGGATGCCCATGCCGAGGATGAGGCAGATCGCCGCCGTCATCAGCAGCATCACGATCACGTTGCCGCCGGAGACGAACTCGACGAAGTCGGTCATCATCAGGCCCATGCCGGTGAGCGTCACCGTGCCAACGACGATGCCGGCGGTGGCGGTCGCGACCGCGATGCCGATCATGCCGCGAGCCCCCAGGTGGAAGCCGTCGACGAGCTCCAAGAGGCCCCGGCGGAGGGCGGGACCAAGGCTCCTCTCGCCGCGAAACAGCACGATCAGTGGCCGCTGGGTGAGGAGAATGGCGATGATCGACGCGGTCGCCCAGAAGGCCGAAAGCCCCGGCGACAGCTCCTCCACCATCAGGCACCAGAGCAGAACGACGATCGGCAGCAGAAAATGCAAGCCGGTGCGGGTGACCGGCCAGGTTTCGGGTAGCCGGATGACGGGCTCGTTCGGATCGTCGAGCGCGAGATCGGGAAAGCGCGCCGAGTACCAGACCAGGGAAAGGTAGAGGAGGATTCCGGCGACGCCCAGCGCCGGCCCGGCACCCGCGCCGAACAGGGCCTTGATGCCGAGAACGCCGTAATAGAGGACTCCCAGGACGGCGATCGTGCCGCTCCAGCCGATCGCGAGCCGGAGCCAGCGTTCGGTCCGCGACCTTTGGCGCGGGCGCTTCAACGGCTCGGCTCCGATCTTCAAGGCCTCCAGGTGCACGATGTAAAAAAGCGCGATGTAGGAGATCGCCGCCGGCAGAAAGGCGTGCTTGATGATCTCGGAATACGGGATGCCGACGTACTCGACCATCAGGAAGGCCGCCGCCCCCATCACCGGGGGCATGATCTGGCCGTTGATCGAGGACGCCGTCTCGATGGCGCCGGCCTTGACCCCCGAAAGCCCCGTCCGCTTCATCATCGGGATGGTGAAGATGCCGCCGGAAACGACGTTCGAGACCGACGAGCCCGAGATCACGCCGTTGAGCGCCGAGGATACGACGGCCACCTTGGCCGGCCCGCCCTTGAGGTGCCCGAGCAGCGCGAACGAAATCTGCATCATGTAGTTGCCGGCGCCGGCCTTCTCCAGGAGCGCGCCAAGCAGCACGAACAGGAAGACGAAGCTCGTGGAGACGCCGAGCGCGACGCCGTACACGCCCTCGGTGGTCAGCCACTGGTGCTGGAGGAACTTGAATGGCGAGGCGCCCTTGTGCTGAATGACCTCCGGCATCCATGGCCCGAAGAAGGTGAAGGCGATGAAGGCGAGCGCCACCCCCACCATCGGCGGGCCCAAGGACCGGCGCGTGGCTTCGAGCAGGAGCACCATGCCGACCGTGGCCGTTGCCAAATCCATCGCCGTCGGTTGACCCGGGCGCCCGGCAAGGCCCACGTAAGCCAAGTAGATGTAACCGGCCGCGCCGGCGCCGACCAGCGCCAACAGCCAATCGACCCACGGCACGTGGCGACGCGGGGATCGCTTGAACGCGGGATAGGCGGTGAAGGCGAGAAACACCGCAAAGCCGAGGTGGATCGCCCTGGCCTCGGTGTCGTTCAGGATCAGCACCCCGAACGCGAACGGAAGCGGCGAGGCGTACCAGACCTGGAAGGCCGACCATGCCACCGCCACGCAAAAGAGCAGGGCACCGGCGGCGCCGACCGGCCGGCGCGCGCCGGTGTCGGCCTCGGCCACCAGCGCGCGCAGGTCCTTGTCGCTGGCCGGGCGCGGCGGCGGCTGCTCGGCTACCACCCCAAGGCCACCCTGGTATGTGGTGTCCGTTCTCGACCAGACGAAGCCTGGGCCCGTGCGACGGACGGGCCGAGGCCGGGGCCCGCGATTACATCCAACCTTTTTCCTTGTAGTACTTCACCGCCCCGTCGTGCAGCGGCGCCGAGAGTCCATTCTTGATCATCGCCTTGGGGTCGAGGGTGGCGAATGCCGGATGCAGCTTCTTGAACTCGTCGAAGTTCTCGAACACGGCCTTGACCAGGAGATAGACGGTGTCGGCCGGCACCTTGGCCGAGGTGACCATCGTCGACATCACGCCGAAGGTCTGGGTCGGCTGCGGGTTGTTGGCGTAAAGACCGCCCGCAATGGTGGCGTGGGCGTAGTAGGGGTTGGCCGCGACGAGCTTGTCGATGGCCGGGCCGATGACGGAGATGAGCTTCGCCCCGCAGGTGGTGGTCGGGTCCTGAATGTTGGCGGAGGGGTGGCCGACGCCGTAGAAGAAGCCGTCGATCTTGTTGTCGCAGAGCGCGGACCCGTGCTCGTCGGCCTTGAGCTCGGAGGCCAACGCGAAGTCGGTCGTCTTCCAGCCAAGGGCGTTCAAGAGCTCCTCCATCGACAGGCGGGTGCCGGAGCCCGGATTGCCGATATTGAAGCGCTTGCCCTTGAAGTCCTCGAACTTGGTGACCCCGGTCTCTTTCCGCGCCAGCACGGTGAACGGCTCGGGGTGCACGGAGAAGACGGCGCGCAGGTCCGCCCACGGCCCCGCCTCCTTGAACGCGCCCAAGCCCTTGAGCGAGTTGTAGTGGACGTCCGATTGGGCCATCCCGAAATCGAGCTCGCTGGCCTTGATCGTGTTGATGTTGTAGGCGGAGCCGCCGGTCGATTCGACCGAGCAGCGGATGCCGTGCGACTTGCGATCCTTGTTGAGGAGGCGGCAAATGGCGCCGCCCGCCGCGTAGTAAACGCCGGTGACGCCGCCGGTGCCGATCGTCACGAATTTCTGCTGCTGGGCGGCGCCGGTTCTCGGCAGGGCGAAAAGCGCCACCGCGAGCGCGACGCCCAAGACGCGTGCACATGCGAGACGTGCCATGGTTTTCTCCTTTCGCAACGGAAGCTCTTACGCAGTATAGCCGCCCTCTCGGGGAATGTCCCGGAATCTGTCGAAAAGAGGGAGGTGGGCGTCGATCCGCGACCCGTTCGGGGACATCCCCCGCCTCGCCCCTATGCACCTCTTTCGGCTGCCCGTGTCACGGGCCCGCGCGCGACCAGCAATTTGGCGGCGGCCTCGTCGGTGATGAGGACCTTGGCACCGGTGAGCGCGAGGGCCGCACGCAGGATCGGGGCCTTGCCGCGGCCGCCCGAGACGAGGATGACCTTGGGGATGCGCTTGAGCCGCGCAGGCGCGAAGGCCATGACCCGCCGGTTGACGGGGTGATCGAGCGGCCGGCCGTCGGCCCCGAGGTAAACGCCCAACAGGTCGCCGACCGCCCCGGCCTTGTCGAGCGAGGCCAGATCGCGCCGGGAGAGCAGACCCAGTTTGACGATGGTCGTGTTGCGGCTCATGTCGCCGACGCTGATCGCGGCGAGGTCGGCCCCCGCGGCCTTCGCGAAGACCTCGCGCAAGCCCGCCTGCGCGAGCAGCGAGTCCCGGGTGGCCGGGTCGCCCGTATAGGCGGGCGCGGCCACGTAATAGCACTCGGCATCGAACAGATCGGCGAAGCGCCAGGCGAACTCGTAGGGCGACAGCGCCGCGGCGCGGGTGAGCCCGCCCAAGAGCGAAACCACCTTGAGGTTGCGAAGCGGGCGCCGCGCGATGGCGCTGAGGCTCGCTTGCAGCGTCCGGCCCCAGCCGACCGCGACGGTCTCTCCGTCGCGCAGCGTGTCGGAGAGATAATGGCCTGCTGCATGGCCGACGACGGCGGCGGTGTCGTCCCGATGGGCCGGGCTCGGCACGACCACGGCCTCGGCAAGGCCGAAGGCGCGCTCGAGCCGGCGCTCGAGCTCGACGCAAGGTGCGAGCTTCGAATTGATACGGATCTGCACCACGCCTTCCTCGCGGCAGGCCGCCAGCAGGCGCAGCACCTTGATCCGGTTGAGCCGCAGCCGACGGGCGATCTCCGCCTGCGTCAGCCCCTCGATGTGATAGAGCCACGCGATGCGGATCCTGACTTGGTGTTCCGGGTCGGTATCCATGATCTTGTGTCGCCTGACTGCGGCTCCGGCGCCGGTGACAAATGTATGGACTTGAAATTTCTTGTTCGATGCCACTGACCGAGCCAGCGACCGGGCTCCTCGCCCGCTGGGGAGGGCTTATCGATGAATCCGACCGAAGACTTGGGCCGCCGCGCCGAGGCGGGCAACCCGATCCGGGTCGCGCTCGTCGGCGTCGGCGAGATGGGGACCGACATCGTCCCCCAGGTGAGCCTGATGCGCGGCATCGAGGTCGCCACGCTCGCTGCCCAGCGCCTCGAGCAGGGGATCAACGCCTTCGCAGTAGCTGTTCCGCCGCCCCGGGCTGGTCCCTAGCCTCGATCTCCCGCGCCTTGCGCTCGACCAGTTCGACCAAGCGATCGACATCCAGGCCCGTGATCTTATGATCGGGCACGCCGTCGACGTAAATCATGTGGGTGCCGTGGCCGCCCCCGGTGAGGCCGATGTCGGTCTCGCGGGCCTCGCCGGGGCCGTTGACCACGCAGCCGATGATCGACACGGTCATCGGCGTGGTGATGTGAGCCAGGCGCTGCTCGACGATCTCGACCGTCTTGATGACCTCGAATTGCTGGCGCGCGCAGGACGGACAGGCGATGATCGTCACCCCGCGGCGGCGCAGGCCGAGGGCCTTCAGCATTTCATAGCCGGCCTTCACCTCCTCGACCGGGTCGGCCGACAGCGACACCCGGATGGTGTCGCCGATCCCGGCCCACAACAGCATGCCGATGCCGATCGACGACTTGACGGTGCCGCTGCGCATGCCCCCGGCCTCGGTGATGCCGAGGTGGAGCGGGTAGTCGCACGCCCCGGCGAGGCCCTGATAGGCCGCCACGGCGAGGAACACGTCCGACGCCTTGACGCTGATCTTGAACTCGCGGAAATCCTCGTCCTCGAGGATGCGGGCATGGGCAAGGGCGCTTTCGACCATCGCCTCCGGGCAGGGCTCGCCGTATTTTTCCAGAAGGTCGCGCTCGAGGCTGCCGGCGTTGACGCCGATGCGCATCGAGCAGCCGTGATCGCGGGCCGCCTTGACCACGTCGCGCACCCGCTGGCGCGCGCCGATGTTGCCGGGATTGATGCGCAGGCAGGCCGCTCCCGACTCCGCGGCCTCGATCGCCCGCTTATAGTGGAAATGGATATCGGCGATGATCGGCACCGGGACCGCCGACACGATCTGCTTGAGCGCCAGCGCCGAGTCCCGGTCCGGGCAGGAGATGCGGACCATATCCGCGCCCGCCGCCGCCAGCGCCTGCACCTGCGCGACGGTCGCCGCCACGTCGGCGGTCGGCGTGTTGGTCATCGACTGCACGCTGATCGGCGCGTTGCCGCCGACCGCGACGCCGCCGACATGAATCTGGCGGCACTTGCGGCGGGCGATGTGACGATAGGGGCGAACGGTCATGCCGGCGTCTTGAGATGATCGCGAAGGGTTCGAGGATCAACCAAACTATAGGAGGCTTCGCGCCCGGGGAAGGGCTTTCGCCGATGCAGCCTCGAGGGGGCCCGCGCGCGGCCCGGGGCAGTTTCCCTAAGTGGTTGTCTTTACAAGGTGATTATGGGGACGACGGGCCCCGAGGCGGAGGCCGTTTTGTGCCGCGGGCGGCAATATGCGATAATGATTTTGAGCTTGGATCTCGCTCTCTCGCCATGGACCGCAGGAAACGCCAGCACATCGTCCTCACCTCGCACCCGGCGACCGGCAAGGGCAAGACCGTGCCGATCGACTGGGGCGCCGCCAGCCCCGCGGCCCGCGGGCCGGTGATCGGCACGGTGACCGTCCCCGGCCAGCGCAATGTGATCGGGACCCATTCCGGCGCCTACTCGCTCTATCGGGCGCTCGCCGTGGCCGCCGGCCAGCTCGACCCCGAGCATGTGCCCGATTTCACCAACACCGCGCCCGCCGATCCGATCGGGCCCCACCCGCAGTGGTCGGCGCCGAGCCGGATCGTCTCGCTCGATCCCTACGGCCATGTCGTGAGCGAGGTGTTCGCCGAGCGAATCGCCGCGGGCTACGACATCCGGCCGACGATCGCGGTGACGCGGGCGCGCATCCACCTACCGGAGCTGGCGGCCGCGATCGCGGCGGGTCGCCTCAAACCCGACGGGCGCATCCTCGGCCCGGGCGGCGATGCGCAGGTCACCAAGGCGGCGATCGAACCGGTGTGGTACCTGCCGGGCATGGCTGAGCGTTTCGGCATCGTGGAAACCGAGCTTCGGCGCAGCCTGTTCGAACACACGGGCGGCATGTATCCCGAGCTGGTCACGCGGCCCGATCTCAAGGTCTTCCTGCCGCCGATCGGCGGCATGACGGTCTATTGCTTCGGCGAGGTGGCGGCGGTCGGCGACCCGCGCCGGCGGCTGGCGGCGCGCGTGCATGACGAGTGCAACGGCTCCGACGTGTTCGGCTCCGACATCTGCACCTGCCGGCCCTACCTCGCGCACGGCATCGAAGTCTGCATCGAGACCGCGCAAGCGGGCGGCGCGGGAGTCATCGTCTACAACCGCAAGGAGGGTCGGGCGCTGGGCGAGGTCACCAAGTTCCTGGTCTACAACGCCCGCAAGCGCCAGGAGGGCGGCGACCGCGCCGAATCCTATTTCAAGCGCACCGAGTGCGTGGCCGGCGTCCAGGACATGCGGTTCCAGGAACTGATGCCCGATGTGCTGCACTGGCTGGGGATCCGGCGCATCGACCGCTTCGCCTCGATGAGCGACATGAAATACGACGCCATCGTCCGCCAGGGAATCGAAATCGGCGAGCGCGTGCCAATCCCCGACCAACTCATCCCGGCCGACGCGCGGGTCGAAATGGACGCCAAGCGCGCGGCCGGTTACTACTCCGGAACCAAGGCGCCGGACGCCGCCGAGCTCGCCAAGGCCAAGGGCCGACCCTTGACCGAGTGACCCTTTTTTCAGACCTTGCGGCGATCCGCTATCTGCGCTCGGCCCCCGCCATCCGCGAGCGTTGCGGCCGGGTGTTCGCGGCGGCGCGCGAGCAGCGGCTGCGCCATTTCCGCACCGATCTCTCGCGGCTCGCCGCGGCCGCCGACTATGTGGCCGCGGTCATCCGCGAGAACTATCCCGGCCTCGACGTCCCGCTGCATTCGCGCTGGCGGCATTTCGCCGCCGGCGGCATCGACCGCTGGGGCGGGCTCATGCCCCGACTCGCCGCCCTTGCCCCGATCGAGCGGGCGCGGGTGCGCTTCGACCTTGCGGTCACCAGCGTGCTCCTCGATGCCGGGACCGGCCCAGGCTGGCGCTACCGCGAGGCGGCGACGGGAGCGGTCTATGGCCGCTCGGAGGGCCTGGCCGTGGCGAGCTTCGAGATGTTCAACGCCGGCGCGTTCTCGGATTCGCCTTCCGATCCTTTGCGCGCCGATGCCGTCGCCTTGCAAGGCCTTGGCAAGGCAAGCCTGTCCTGGTGGCTCCAGAGTCGACGTGACAACCGACTGGTCGGCCTGGACGGCCGAGCCATGCTGCTGCGCCGGCTCGGCAAGGCGCTCGCGACAAGTCCGGAGCTGTTCGGTCGCGAGCGGCCGCGCTTCGGCAACCTGGCCGACTACCTGGCAGTCCGTTCGGCGGGCGGCCGGCTCGAGGCCGCGACCGTGCTCCCGGTCCTGCTCGAAGCCCTGGCGCCGGTGTGGCCCCGGCGGGTCGAGATCGGCGGCGTCAATCTGGGCGATGTCGGCCGCCATCCGGCGGCCGGCGGCGAAGGCGTTGGCGCGGGCCTCGTGCCCTTCCACAAGCTTTCGCAGTGGCTCGCGTATTCGTTGATCGAGCCTTTGGCGGAGGCGGGGGTTGCGGTGGTCGACCTCGACGCATTGACGGCACTTCCCGAGTACCGCAACGGCGGCCTGCTGATCGACCTCGGCGTGCTGCAACCCCTGCATGACGGGGTCCTCCGTGGCCGCCACACGGCGGACAGCGAAATCGTGGTCGAGTGGCGGGCGCTCACCGTCGCGGTCATCGACATTCTGGCCAGCCAAGTGCGGGCCCGACTCGGCGTGGGCGCGGACCGGTTGCCGCTCGCCAAGATCCTCGAAGGCGGGACCTGGGAGGCGGGACGGCGGATCGCCCGCGCCAAGCGGGCGGACGGGCGCCCGCCGATTGCCGTCGACAGCGACGGCACGATATTTTGACCCCGAAGGAGAGCACGATGAACGGACCTACCCGCGTGGTCGCCCACCCGCTGATCCAGCACAAGCTCAGCCATATGCGCCGGAAGGACACCCCGAGCGCCGAGTTCCGGCGCTTGCTGCGCGAGATCAGCATGCTCCTCGCCTACGAGGTCACGCACGACATGCCGGTCGAGCTGGTCGACATCGAAACGCCGCTCGCGCGCATGCGCGCGCCGATGCTGGCGGGCAAAGGGCTCTGCCTGGTGTCGATCCTGCGCGCCGGCAACGGCCTGCTCGACGGCATGCTCGACGTGTTGCCGACGGCGCGGGTCGGCCATATCGGGCTCTATCGCGACCCCACCACGCTGGAAGCGATCGAGTATTATTGCAAGCTGCCCGAAGATGTGGCGGAGCGCGAGGTGATCGTCCTCGATCCGATGCTGGCCACCGGCCATTCGGCGGTCGCCGCCGCGACCCGGGTGAAGGACAACGGGGCGAAGTCGGTGCGCTTCGTCTGCCTCTTGGCGGCGCCCGAGGGCCTGGCCACGTTCCACGAGGCCCATCCCGGCCTGCCGGTGTTCACGGCCGCGGTCGATTCGCATCTCGATGCCCATGGGTATATCGTCCCCGGCCTTGGCGATGCCGGCGACCGGCTGTTCGGAACCAAATAGCACCGCGGCGGAGGAGAAGGACCCCGATGTCCGCCAAGCCGATCGACAAATCCGCGAACGGCTGAGAGAGGCCCCGGGGCTTCGCCCATGGTCCCCGGCCTGTGCAGGGATTGTCTGGCGCCGGCCGACGACGACGAGGTGGGGACATCCGATCGTTGCCCGCGTTGCGGGTCGGCGCGCCTACTCCGCCACCCCGAACTCGACAGCCTCACGCTGGCGCATATCGATTGCGATGCCTTCTACGCCGCGATCGAAAAGCGCGACAACCCGGCAATCGCCGAGCGGCCGGTGATCGTCGGCGGCGGGCGGCGCGGCGTCGTCGCCACGGCCTGTTACATCGCGCGGCGCTACGGCGTGCGCTCGGCCATGCCGATGTTCAAAGCGCTCGAGCTCTGCCCGGAGGCCGTGATCGTGCCCTCCGACATGCGCAAATACGCCGCCGTCGCCCGCCAAGTCCGCGCCGTATTCCTCGACGCCACGCCGCTCGTCGAAGCCGTGTCGCTCGACGAGGCCTATCTCGACCTCGCCGGCACGGAAAGCCTGCACCGCCGCAAGCCGGCGCAGAGTCTGGCCTGCATCGCCCGGCGCATCGAGCGCGAGATCGGCATCACGGCGTCGATCGGATTGAGCCACAACAGGTTCCTCGCCAAGCTCGCCTGCGAGATGGACAAGCCGCGCGGCTTCGGCGTCATCGGGCGCCAGGAGGCGCGAGCCGTCCTCGCCACGCGGCCGGTGCGCGCGATGCCGGGCGTCGGCGAGGCAATGGCGCGGCGCCTGGCGGCCGACGGGATCGAAACGGTCGCGCATTTGCAGGCGACCGGCGCCGCGGCGCTGGCGGTCCGCTATGGGGCGATCGGGCGCCGGCTGGGCGAGCTCGCCGAAGGTCGGGACGAGCGGAATGTGGTGCCGGAACGGCCGGCGAAAGGCATTTCCGCCGAGACCACCTTCGAGACGGACTTGCGCCTGCGAAGCGACCTCGAGGCCGAGCTGTGGCCGCTGTGCGAGCGCGTGTCCGGGCGCCTCAAGAACGCCGCGACCGGCGGGCGGACGGTGGTCCTAAAGCTCAAGACGGCGCAGTTCCGCTTGCTCACCCGCCAGCGCACCCTTGCACAACCGACCCAGCTTGCGGAAACGATCTACCGAACGGCGCGGCAAATGCTGGGGCGCGAGACCGGAGCGAGGCGCTTCAGGCTGATCGGGGTGGGGGTCGCCGAGCTGTGCCCGGCGGTCGAGGCGGACCCGCCCGACTTCGTCGATCCGGCGGCCCGAACCAGGGTCGCCGTCGAGCGCGCGGTCGACCAGTTGCGCGCGCGCTTCGGCCAGGCCGCCATCGCCAAGGGCCGGGGATTCAAATCGGTGCGGCCGGCGCGCATCGGAAAGGCCAGCTGAAACGGTCTGGCCAGCGATGGCCGGTGATCGCTTGCCCGGCAAGCCGCACCTGCCCTATGGTCTACATCCTATACATCGGGGTGTGTAGTATATGGAGCAGCTGGAGGCTCCGAGTCCATCGACCCACCAGCGGATCGTCCAGGCCGATCGGCGGCGCTATTCGCTGCGGCTCGAGCCCGAATTCTGGGCGGCGCTCGATTGGGCCGCGGCGAGGAGCGGCGTCAGGCTTGGGCGCTTGGTTGGCGACATTGCGGCGGGGATGCCGCCAGGCGGCAATCTCGCCGCGCGGCTCCGGGCCTATTGCTTGATGAAGGCGGAAGAGCGCGGGGCCGAGGCCGAGCGGCGGGCCGAGCGGGCGGAACTGGCGGCGGGCGCGACCGACATCGCCGCCCTCCTCGAGGCTTGCCCCGCGCCCTGTCTCGTCATGTCGCGCGAGGGTGCGATCGGCCAGATCAACGCCGCGTTCGGCCGCTGGTTCGGCCCCGGGCATGCCGCGCTCATCGGCCGGCCGTTCGAGCACTTCCTTTCGCTGCGAGCGACCCGAACGCGGGCGGCGATCCTGGCGGAATTCGACCAGCGCACGCGGGCCTGGGCGCCGGTCCATGTGATCTATGTCGCCCCGGGCCGTGTGGTCGCCGCGCCCGCTGGGCTGATGCCGGTGGCGCGCCAGCCTGCGGGCGGCTTTTCGTGCCTGGTCATGATCGACGCCCGCTAAATCATGGCGCTGCGCCCGACCGTCTTGGCCCCGCCCAAAGCTCCTTGCGGTCGAGGTTTTCTTAACCATTGCATTGGCCTAAGAATAGTTTAATATGGTGTCGCACAGGCGACCAAAATGACGACAGAGAGCGAGCGACCCCCTGACCGTGCCGAGGAGACGGGCTCCAGCGTTGAAGCCATCGTGCTGGCGCTTGAGGCGTTGCTCCCCGATACCGGGGGTGAGATCGTGATCCACAGCGAGGGGGTCGGCGCGATCGGCATTCAGACCGACTACCTAGTGATCGCGTCGGGGACGGCCGAGGCGCACGTCACGGCGGCGGGCGAGAACGTTTCGGGCTATTTCTATTACCGGCTCGATAACGGCATCACGCTGTATTGTGTCGGCGACACGTTGTTGACTCTGGGCCCCGACGTCGGCTGACCCCGGGGGCTGACCCGGCCGCCCGCGAGCCCTTTCGTGTCAGGGCTCGGCATGGCATTCGATAGTGGGCATCGACAGGGCCTCCGATGGATGAGACACGCGAGGCTCGGGCTTGGCGCTCGCGCATCGTCACCGACGGGCTGGAGCGGGCCCCGCACCGCGCCTTCCTCCGGGCCATGGGGCTCTCCGACGAGGACATCGCGCGGCCGTTCATCAGCGTGCTGTTCCTGCCGCGGCTGTCGGGCTGAGCGCGGCCGGACCGGCGTTCAGCGCATCAACGCGGCCACGAAGGGGGGGAGCGCGAAGGCCGCGCGGTGGATGTCGGGGCTGTAGTATCTGGTCTTGAGCCTGGCGGCTGCGAACCGGCGCGCCAGCGTCGCCGGTGAGGCCGCCCGCGCCCGGCGATTATCGGTCGCCCAGCCAAGCGTCATGAACCCGCCGTAATAGCTCGGCACGGCGGCGACGTAGAACGAGGTGTCGCGGAAGAATTTGCGGCGGCGGCGGTAAGTCATGGTGACCTCGTCGCCTTGCATGAAGGGGACGCCGTTCTGGTTGACCAAGATGCCGTCCGCGGTCAGGCAGCGCCGGCAATGGCGGTAGAACGCCTCGGTGAACAGGACCTCGCCCGGGCCCATGGGGTCGGTCGAGTCGACGATGACGACGTCGTACTTCTCCTTGGTGGCGGCGATGAACCGGGCGCCGTCATCGATGACGAGGTCGGTGCGCCGGTCGTCGAACGCCTTGCCGCCGACCGTCGGCATGTACTTGCGGCACATGTCGACGACCCCGCGGTCGATCTCGACCATCGTCACTTTCTCGACCCGGTGCTTGAGCGTCTCGCGCAGAATGCCGCCGTCGCCGCCGCCGATGATCAGCGCCCGCCGGGCCGCGCCATGGGCGAGCATCGGCACGTGGGTCATCATCTCGTGGTAGACGAACTCGTCCTGCTCGGTGACCTGGACGATGCCGTCGAGCGCCAGCACGCGGCCGTAAGTCGGCGTCTCGAAGATCACCAGCTCCTGGTGCTCGGTGCGCTCCTCGAAGACGATGCGGCTGATTTCGAAGGTCTGGCGGACGTGGGGGAAGAGCTTTTCTTGAAACCAGCCTTCGCTCACGCGATCACTCCGCGCTTTTGTTCGCAGATCTGGACGCTCGCCGGCTCGAAGGCGCGGCGCAGCACGGGGACGGACTTGTAGGGGTCGCATCCGCCGCACATGAAGATGTCGAGGGCGGCGTAGGCGAGCTCCGGCCAAGTGTGGATCGAAATGTGCGACTCGGCGATGACCGCCACGCCCGACACCCCGTGGTTGGGGCCGAAATGGTGGACGTGGATGTGGAGCAGGGTCGCGCCCGCCGCCGCCGCCGCCTCGCGCAACGCCTGCTCGGCGAGCGCCACGTCGGTCAGGTGCTTGGCGTTCCACATGTCGACGAGCAGGTGCGTGCCCGCGAATTTGAGGCCGTCGCGCTCGACGAAGTAGTCCTTGGCCGGCGCCGCGGCCGCGCGCGCCTCGACCGTCGCCGGCTCGGCCGCCGCCGGCGTCGCGGCCGCGCGCGCCTCGACCGGCGTCGGCTCGGCCGCCGCCGGCGTCGCGGCCACGCGCGCCTCGACCGGCGTCGGCTCGACCGCCGCCGGCATCGCGACCGCGCGCGCCTCCGAACGGGGGACCAGCACCGGCGGGGCGAGGGCGCGTGTTTTTGCCGTCTTGGCGCCATCGCCGCGGCGCCCGCCCGAAACGACCCCTAGCTTGGTGGCAGAAGCCTTGTTCGGCATCCCATGATCCCCCACCCGAGTCCCGCGGACAAAATTCAAGGTCCGCTATTTGGGACCAAACATGAGTCATTGCAAGAAAAAAACGGCGCGGCGAAAAAATTTCTGCCCCCGTCGCGCTCGAGCGGGCGCGCCGATGGTCCCGCAATGCGAGCTAGAAGCTGTCTTCTTGGAGGGCGAAGAGGCTCGCCGCGCCTTCGACGATCGGGTGGAGCAGCGCCGGCGCCTGGGCGAGGATGTGGTCGGCGTAGAACCGCGCGGTCGCCAGCTTGGCGTCGAGGAAGCCCGAGTCGCGGCCGCCGGCGGCGAGCTTGCGACCGGCGGCGAGCGCCGAGCCAGCCAGCGCGGCGCCGCCCGCGACCAGCCCGAACTGGCGGAGATAAGGCCCGGCCCCGGCCGCGGCGGCGCGCGGGTCGCGCCCGGCCTTCGCCACCAGCCAGTCGGTTGCCGATCTGAGCGCGGTGAGACCGGGCCCGAGGCGGCGCCCGATCGCCGCCAAATCGTCGCCGGGGGCGTCGGCGAGCTCGGCCAGCAGGGCGTCGATCTCGGCGAACAAGGCCGCCGCCGCCTGGTCGCGGCCGAGCTTGCGGAACACCAGGTCGTTCGCCTGGATGCCGTTGGTGCCCTCGTAGATGGGCGCGATCCGGGCGTCGCGCAGGTGCTGGGCGGCGCCGGTTTCCTCGATGAAGCCCATCCCGCCATGGACCTGGATGCCGGTCGAGGCGACCTCGACGCCGATGTCCGAGCACCAGGCCTTGACCACCGGCGTCAGGAGATCGACTCGGGCCTGATGGCGGCGGCGCTGGTCGGGGTCGACGTGGCGCCGGGCGAGGTCGAGCGAAGCGAAGGCGGAATAGGCGAGGGCCCGGGCGGCCTCGGTCAGGGCCTTCATGGTCAGCAGCATGCGCCGGACGTCGGGGTGGCGGAGGATGGCGACCGGCTCCGGCTTGGGGCTGCCGAGCTCGCGGCTCTGGATGCGCGTGCGGGCGTAATCGCGGGCCTGCTGATAGGCGCGCTCGGCGATCGCCACCCCCTGCAGCCCGACGTTGAGCCGGGCGTTGTTCATCATCGTGAACATGTATTCGAGGCCCCGGTTCTCCTCGCCGACCAGTTCGCCGACGGCGCCGCCGCCGTCACCGTAGGCCATGACGGCGGTGGGCGAGGCCTTGATGCCGAGCTTGTGTTCGAGCGACACGCAGCGCAGGTCGTTGCGTTCCCCGGGCGCGCCCTCGGGCCCGACCATGAGCTTGGGCACGATGAACAGCGAGACGCCCTTGGCGCCCGCGGGCGCATCGGGGATGCGGGCCAAGACCATGTGGACGATGTTGTCGGCGAGGTCGTGGTCGCCGTAGGTGATGAAAATCTTCTGCCCGACGATCCGGTAGCCGTCCTCCCGGCGCACCGCCCGGGTCCGCACCGCCCCCAAATCCGAGCCCGCCTGCGGCTCGGTCAGGTTCATGGTCCCGGTCCACTCGCCGGAAATCATCTTGGCGAGATAGCGGCGCTTCTGTGCGGGCGAGCCGTGGGCCTGGAGGAGCTCGACGGCGCCCTGGTTCAACAGCGGGCACAGGCCGAAGGACATGTTGGCCGACTGCCACATCTCCTGCACGGCGCTGGCCAACGGCCACGGCACTCCCTGGCCGCCGAACTCGGGGTCGAAGGGCATGCCGTTCCAGCCGCCCGCGACGTATTTGCGGTAGGCGTCGCGGAAGCCCTCGGGGGTGCGCACGACCCCGTTTTCGAGCACCGAGCCCGAGCGATCGCCGACCTCGTTCAAGGGGGCGAGGACCTCGCCGGCGAGGCGCCCGGCTTCCTCGAGCATCGGTCGCACGAGGTCGCGCGCGCCCGCTTCGCCGCCGGGAAGCTCGGCGATGGCCTCGAGGCCGGCGATCTCGTCGAGCACGAAGATCATGTCGGCAATGGGCGCGGTGTAGCCGCTCATAGGACGACCTTGCCCGGGTTCATGATGCCCTTGGGGTCGAGGGTCCGCTTGAGGGTGCGCATGAGATCGATGTCGAGGGCCGGCCGGTAGCGCACCAGCTCCTCGCGTTTGAGCCGGCCGATGCCGTGCTCGGCGCTGATCGAGCCGCCGAGGCCGGCGACGACATCGTGGACGATGCGGTTGAAATGCTCCCAGCGCGCGCGGAACTCGGCATCCGCTTGCCCCGGCGGCTTCATCAAGTTGAAATGGATGTTGCCGTCGCCGACATGGCCGAAGGGCAGCGGCCGGATGCCGGGGAGCTCGCGGAGGCATGCGGCGGTGGCCCGGGCGATGAACTCGGCGACCGCCGAGACCGGCACCGAGACATCGTGCTTGATGCCGGCGCCCTCGTGCTTCTGCGCCTCGGGGAGGGTCTCGCGCAGGCGCCACAGCGCGCCAGCCTGCTGGGTGCTCGCCGCGATGGTCGCGTCCTCGACCAGGCCCGCCGCCAGGGCCTCGGACAGCGCCGTCTCGAGGCTGGCCCGCAAGCCGCCGCCGGTGGCGCCGCTCGCCAGCTCGATGAGCACGTACCAGCCGTGGCGCCGCGCCAAGGGATCGGCGGTGCCGGGGATGTGGCGCAGCACGATGTCGAGGGCGGCGGCGGGCATGAGCTCGAAGGCGGTCACCCCATCGCCGCTGGCCGCGCGCGCCCGCGCCAGGAGCTCGATCGCCGCCGCCGGATCGCGCACCGCGCACAAGGCGGTCTCGACCTCGCGCGGCCGGGGGAAGAGCTTGAGCACGGCGGCGGTGATGATCCCGAGCGTGCCCTCGGCGCCGAGGAAGAGCTGCTTCAAGTCATAGCCCGTGTTGTCCTTGCGCAGCGCCCTCAAGCCGTCCCAGACCCGACCGTCCGGCAGCACGACCTCGAGGCCGAGCACGAGATCGCGCGCCATGCCATAGCGCAGCACGTTGTGGCCGCCGGCGTTGGTCGACAGGTTGCCGCCGATCTGGCACGTCCCCTCGGCGCCCAGGCTCAAGGGGAACAGGCGGTCCACCGCCGCCGCCGTATTCTGGACGTGGGAGAGGATGCAGCCGGCCTCGGCCGTGAGCGTGTAGTTGAGGGGATCGACCGCGCGCAGGCGGTTGAGCCGCGACAACGAGACGATGATCTCGCCGCCATGCTCGAACGGCACGCTGCCGCCGACCACGCTCGTGTTCCCGCCCTGGGGGACGATCGGGATCCCGGCCTCGGCGCAGACGCCGACCACGCCGGCCACCTCGGCCGTGCCGGCGGGTCGCACCATAAGGGCGGCGCGGCCCCGGTAGAGCCCGCGCTCGTCGACCAAGTAGGGCGCCATCGCCTCGGGATCGGCCGTCCAGCCCGTCGGCCCGACGATCGCCTTGATGCGCTCGAGCGCCTCCGGCGGCGCGGCCTTGAGCGTGGCGATGCTCATGGGCGGAACACGTACCCCGACGGGGAGGCTCCTGCAAGGGCACGCTTCTAGAGCGAGTTCCGAATGGATGGAATGGCGGGGGATTCCCAAAGGGCGCGCGCGATACCTCGCCAACTCAGGATATGTTCCTCTAATCGGGAAACGCTCTAGCAGTCGAGCGTGTGCTCGTGCTCCCAGCTCGAGAGGTGGCGCATGTACTCGTTCCACTCCGCCGTCTTGAGCTTGATGTAGCTGTTGCAGAACTCGGCCCCGAGGGCGGAGCGCAGCGGCGCGCTGTCGTCGAAGGTGCGCAGCGAATCGAGGAGGTTGAGCGGCAACTGCTTGATGCCCTTGAGCTTCGGCCCGTCGGTGTACATGTTGACGTCGAGCCGCTGGCCGGGATCGCGCCGGTTGGCGATGCCGTCGAGGCCGGCGGCGAGCAGCCCGGCCGGCAAGAGATAGGGGTTGGCGGCGCCGTCGGGCAGCCGGAGCTCGAACCGACCGGACTCCGGGATGCGAATCATGTGGGTCCGGTTGTTGCCGCTGTAGGTGATGGCGTTGGGTGACCAGGTGGCCCCCGAGGTGGTCACTGGCGCGTTGATGCGCTTGTAGCTGTTGACCGTCGGGTTGAACAGCGCCGTCAAGGGCGCCGCCAGATGCATCACCCCACCGATGAAATGATAGGCGAGCTTGGACAGCCCGAGCTCGCCCGTCGCATCCTCGAACAGGTTCTTTTTCCCCTTGGCGTCCCACAGCGAGGCGTGGGCGTGACAGCCGTTGCCGGTCAAGTTGGCGAACGGCTTGGGCATGAAGGTGGCGCGGAACCCATGCGCCTCGGCCACGCTTTTCACCATGTACTTGAAGAACACGTGGCGGTCGGCGGTGACCAGGCAGTCGTCGTACTCCCAGTTCATCTCGAACTGGCCGTTGGCGTCCTCGTGGTCGGTCTGATAGGGCTTCCAGCCCAGCGTCCCCATCCCATCCAAGATGGCGCGGATGAGATCGAAGCGGCGCATGAGCGCCAACTGGTCGTAGCACGGCTTGGGCTGCCGGTCGCGCGGGTCCGAGATGCTCGCGCCGTCGCCCGACAGCATGAAATATTCGCATTCGACTCCGGTCTTCATCCGGTAACCCGCTTTGGCGGCGCGCTCGATTTGGCGCTTGAGGACCGTCCGCGGCGCCTGTTCGACGACCTTGCCGTCCATGTAGATATCGGCGGCGAGCCAACCGACCTCCGGCTTCCAGGGCAGTTGTGTGAGGCTGGTCGGGTCCGGCTTGGCGAACATGTCGGGGTCGGCCGGCGTCATGTCGAGATGGGTGGCGAAGCCGGCGAACCCGGCCCCCACCGGCTGCATGACGGCGATCGCGCTCGCCGGCACGAGCTTCGCCCGCGTCTTGCCGTAGAGGTCGACGTACGAGATCAGGAAATACTTGATGTCGCGCTGGCGCGCGATTTTTTCGAGTTCCATGGCCTTCGAGCCCCCCTTGTCGATCGATCGCGGCACCAAGACCGCGCCCCATCCCCGGCTTCGTGCGTTCACTTCGTCGCCGAATCGCGCCCGGGAATCCAGTCCGTGCCGGCGAGCGGGACCCCGGCCATGGCCGCGGCCTCCACCGTCAAGGCGACGAGGTCCTCCGGCTCGAGATTGAGGAGGTGCGACTTGCCGCAAGCGCGGGCCAGGATCTGCGCCTCCATCACCAAGGTGGAGATGTAATTGCGCACCCGCCGCGCGCCGCCGTCGACATCGAGCCGGGCCTCGAGGTCGGGTTCCTGGGTCGTCACCCCGACCGGGCAACGGCCGGTGTGGCAGTGGTGGCAATAGCCGGGCTTCGTCCCCAGTTTTTCGTAATCCTCGACATAGAGCGGCCGGTTGCAGTTGAGCGCGACCAGCGCCGCCGTGCCGATCGACACGGCATCGGCCCCGAGCGCCAACGCCTTGGCGACGTCGGCCCCGCTTCGGATGCCGCCCGAGACGATCAACTGCACCTTGCGGTGCATGTCGAGGTCCTGGAGCGCCTCGACCGCCTGGCGGAGGGCCGGCAGGGTCGGAATGCCGACATGCTCGATGAACACGTCCTGGGTCGCCCCGGTCGAGCCCTGCATGCCGTCGAGCACGATCGCATCGGCGCCCGCCTTGACCGCGAGCTGCACGTCATAGCGCGGCCGCGTCGCCCCGACCTTGACGTAGATCGGCTTCTGCCAGTCGGTGATTTCCCGCAGCTCCTCGATCTTGATAGCGAGGTCGTCGGGGCCGGTCCAGTCGGGATGGCGGCAGGCGCTGCGCTGGTCGATCCCGGCGGGCAGCGTGCGCATCTTGGCGACACGCTCGGTGATCTTCTGGCCGAGCAGCATGCCGCCGCCGCCCGGCTTGGCGCCCTGGCCGACCACGACCTCGATCGCGTCCGCCCGGCGCAGGTCATCGGGGTTCATGCCGTAGCGCGAGGGCAGCACCTGGTAGACCAGGATCTTCGAGGCCTCGCGCTCCTCGTCGGTCATGCCGCCGTCGCCGGTGGTGGTCGAGGTGCCGAGCACGCTCGCGGCGCGGCCGAGCGCCTGTTTGGCGCGCGAGCTCAGGGCCCCGAAGCTCATCCCGGTGATGGTGACCGGGATCTTGAGCTGGATCGGGAGCTTGGCAAACCGCGTTCCGATCGCGACGTCGGTGCCGCAGCGCTCGCGATAGCCTTCGAGCGGGTAGCGCGAGATCGACGCGCCGAGCAGGACGAGGTCGTCGAAGCCGGTCAGCTGGCGCTTGGTCCCGAAGCCGCGGATCTCGTAGATACCTTCGGCGGCCGCGCGCTGGATGTCGTGGATCGTCTGCGGCGAAAAGGCGGCCGAGGGCCGCAGCGGCGGTGGGGCGGGGGTGCGCTGGTCGTCCATGGGTTCAATACGCGTCCGCGTGGTCGATATGGAAGTTGTAGAGCTTGCGGGCCGAGCCGTAGAAGCGGAACCGCGCCGGGTCGGGGCAAACCCCGGCGCGCTCCAAGAGCGCCGCCAGGGATGCGAGGTGCGCGTGCGTCATCGGCTTCTCGATGCAATCCGAGCCCAGGCTCGCCACCTTGCCGGCGACGAAGAGTTCCGCCTCGTAGATCGAATCGCCGAGGTCCGAATCGGCATCGCCGCAGACGACGAGGCGCCCCGCCTGGGCCATGAAGGCGCTCATGTGGCCGACCGATCCGCAAACGACGATATCGACGCCCTTCATCGAGATGCCGCAACGCGAACTGGCATCGCCCTCGACGACCACCAGGCCGCCGTGCCCGCTGGCCCCTGCCGCCTGCGAGGCGTTGCCGCGCACGCGGATGGTGCCGGACATGATGTTCTCGCCCAAGCCGACGCCGCAATGGCCGTTGATCGTGATCGAGGCGTGCTTGTTCATGCCACCGCAGTAATAGCCGACCGGGCCGTCGATCTCGATGTCGAGGTCGAGCGTCAGGCCGGCGGCGATCGAGTGCTTGCCGCGCGGGTTGACGATCCGCCACGCGCGCTCGTTGGTGTCGGGCGGCAGGGCGTGCAGCCGCCGGTTGAGTTCGCGCGTCGGTATGGCTTCCAGGTCGACGGTGATCATCCGGGCTACTGCCGACTCCAGCAATAAACGGTGGCGGGCTTCGGCTCCCAGACCGCGGCCGTCTCCGCGCCCGGCAGTGTCGCGATGGCCCGGTACTCCGAGGCCATCGCCACCCAGTCGTCGGTCTCGGCGAGCACCGCCGGCTTGCAGGCGATCGGATCGCGCACGACCGCGAACCCGTCCGGCGTGCCGACCGCGAAGGTGTAGAAGCCGTCGAGGTCCTTGAGCCCGGCCTCCATCGCCTGCTCGAGGGTCGCCCCCTCATGAAGCCGGAACGCGAAATAGCCAGCCGCCACCTCGCTATCATTGTCGGTCTCGAAGTCGATGTCGTGGCGCTGGAGGTATTTGCGCAGCCGGTTGTGGTTCGACAGCGAGCCGTTGTGCACGAGGCAGAGGTCGAGCCCGGTCGAGAAGGGGTGCGAGCCCTCCGTCGTGACGCGGCTCTCGGTCGCCATGCGGGTGTGCCCGAGCGCGTGGGTGCCCTGGAAGTCCGCCAGCGAGAACTGCCGCGAGAACGCCTCCGGCCGGCCGACCTCCTTGTAGATCTCGATCACGGAGCCCGCGCTCATCACGCGCAGGTCGGGGAAGTTCCGCCGCACCCACGACTCGGCCTCGTTCGCCTCGGCGTCGACGAGCACGACGGCATGGCTCGCGCGGACACTCGACACAGTCGCGCTCCCGAACGCGCCTGCGAGCTGCGAACGCAGCGCGTCCCAGTCGTAGAGCGGGTCGCGCGAGTAGAGCGTGAGCTTCGAGCCGCTCGCAACGGGGTCGCGGTAGACGGCGACGCCCGCGCTGTCGGGCCCGCGCGCGCTCATCTGGGCGAGCATCGCCGCAAGGTGCTCGCCGAGGCGCTCTTCGAGCGCGGGCGACTTGGCGAACAGGCCGACGATTCCACACATACCGGGCTCCTTCCTACGGCGTGTAGAGGATTTCTCCATACGCTAACCGAGAAAAGCCCATTGAGAACACGGTCTTCGCCTCATTCATATGGAGAAAACCTCCATATCGCCTAGAAGCGCGTCAGGTACTCGCGCACCTCCCACGGGGTGACCTGCTCGTGGTAGCGGAACCACTCGTCGCGCTTGACCCGGAGGTA
>JBQTIU010000038.1:0-32215 GCA_052387815.1 Pseudomonadota bacterium | reverse complement strand
GCCGTCTTCACGGCGACAACGAGCCGGACGGTCACGCAATTCGCCGGGGCCGGGGGCCTCCTGGCGATCGCGCTGATGGTCATCGTCGTCTTCTTCGTCCTCTTGAAGACGGTGCGCGAGCGGGCCCGCGAGATCGGCACCCTGAAGGCTATCGGTGGGAGCAACGGCGGCGTCACCGTTCAGTTCGTCACGGAGGCTGTGGCGCTCAGCCTCCTCGGCGGCATGCTGGGTCTGCTGCTCTTCCGGGCCGTGGGCGCGATGGTGACGGGACGCCTCTTCACGCTCGGTATCGGCCCCTTCCTGCCGAGCCACTACAAGCCGCTGTTCGAGAGCCTCGCGGTCAGCAACCAGATCTCGGCTTCGGTTCTCGCTCTCGTCCTGGTGGTCGCCGTGCTCGCCGCCGTGGTCGGCAGTGCCTACGGCGTCTGGCAAGCCATCAAGCTCTCTCCACTCGAGGCCATGAAACATGAATAGGGCAACGCCATTGATCGAGCTCCGCGGTGTCTCGAAGTCCTATCGGAAGGGCGGCGAAACGATCAACGCCATCGCCGACGTCGCCCTCGAATTGCCGGAAAAGGGCATGGTCGCCATCGTCGGCCCAAGCGGCAGCGGAAAATCGACGCTCCTGCATATCGTCGGTGCGATGGACCATCCGACGCGCGGTGAGGCAATCGTGGCCGGTCAGGATCTCAACCGACTGTCCCAAGGCGAGCTCACGCGCTTTCGCCGGCAGTCGGTCGGCTTCGTGTTCCAGAGCTTCAACCTCATCCCGAATCTCACGGCACTCGAAAACGTGGCGCTGCCGATGGAGTTCAATGGCGTCGCCGGGACAGCCCGAAAGCAGCGTGCGCAAGCCTTGCTGGAGCGGTTCGGCCTCGGGCACCGGCTCAAGCACTTTCCACGCGAGCTCAGCGGCGGCGAGATGCAGCGGGTGGCGATCGCCCGGGCGATCGCCAACGAGCCGCCGCTCGTCCTCGCCGACGAGCCAACAGGCAATCTCGACTCGCAGTCGGGGCAGATGATCTATGACCTGCTCCGCGAAATCGCCCGCGACCGGACAGTGCTCGTGGTCACGCATGCCGCGGAGCTTGCCCGGCGCGCCGATCGCGTCCTGCACATCCGGGACGGGAGGCTGCTGGACGCCTCATCGCCCGCGACGAAGCATCGACGGGTTTGATAAATGGCGGGATGTCGGTCTTGATTCCGTACTATAATACGGAGTTGAGGATCGCGTCCGAGAAGGTGAGCATGGTGTGGATGACTATAGCCCGCGCGGCCCGCGCCGCCGGCGTCGGGGTGGAGACGATTCGATTCTACGAACGCCGCGGCCTGATCGTGCAGCCGCGGAAACCGGCAAACGGCGGATTCCGCGAGTACGACGCCGAGACCGTGGGCCGCATCCGCTTCATCCGGCAGGCGCAGGAGCTCGGCTTCTCGCTGCGCGAGATCGAGGAGCTCTTGAGCCTGCGCGCCGATCCGAACGCCGATTGCTCCGAGGTGCGTACCCAGGCGACGACGAAGCGTGACGAGGTGAGGCAAAAGATTGCCCATCTCGAACGGATTCGCGCCGCGCTCGACATGCTGATTGCCGCCTGTCCAGGAAAAGGCGCGGTCACGGCATGCTCGATCCTGGATGCCTTGACGGAGACGGCCCCTAAAAAGGCAACCAAGCCCACCCCATCGACATCGAGCCGTCCGCGCAAGCGCACGACCCTCGCCGACGCGGACGCTGGGCGGACCGCCAAGGTCGATTGGCGGCGAGAGGAGGAGGTTCGGTGAACCCTGTTCTTTGGTCAGCGCTCCGGCTGTGGATCCGCTATCGCCGGGGCCGTCTGCCACCGGCCTCCATGCCCGATCCGGTGTGGTACTTCGCCTACGGCGGGAACATGAGCGAGCGCGACTTCGTTCACAGGCGCCGCATCCCGCCCGCCGAGACGCGAATCGGCCGGGTTCGCGGCTCCTGCCTCGTCTTCACCGTTGCGGGCGGCATGCGGCCCGGAATCTCGGCGCCTGCCAACATTGTCGAAGCCCCCGAGGCGACGGTCCACGGCGTCCTCTACCGCCTGCCGCTTCGCCAGTTCGTCCGGCTCGATGCCGGCGAGGGGCGGCAGTGCGACTATCTCTGGACCGAGGCGGAAGACGCTGGCGGCAACCGGCTGGCGGTCGTCACCTACAAGGTCCCGCACGCGGCGCCAGAGGGGCAGCCGGGTCGCAGCTACTTGCAAACGATCCGCGAGGCGAAGCGCCAGCGCGGGCTGCCGGCGGGCTACATCGCCTTCCTCGACGCGGTCGGGGCGAGAGAGTGACGGAGGGCGCGGCGGGAAGCCGCTGGCACCTCTGGTGGTCGGTCGGAGGCGTGCTGGTCGGCCTGGCGGCGCTCGGCTGGGTCTTTTCCCGCCTTGACTATGACCGACTGCGGACCATCGTCGCCGGCGCCGATGCCGGTTTTCTGCTGCTGGTTGCGCTCGCCATCGCGGCGGAGCAGCTGGTGCGGGGGTGGAAGTGGCGGCAGTTGCTGCATCCGTTGCGGCCGGTCGCCACGCTGCGCCTGTTCGGCGCGATCATGGCCGGCTATCTCGGCAACCTGTTGGCTCCCGTCGGCGTCAGCCCCATCATCCGGTCCTGGCTGGTCGCCCGGCTGGAAGCGTTGAGGATGAGCGCGGTGTTGGCCACCGTCGCCCTCGACCGGCTGATCGACGGTGTGGTTTTCGCCGGCTTTGTCGCGCTGGTGCTCGCCGTCGCGGTCTTTCCCGATCCGGGCGGCATCCGCCTCGGGCTCGCCGTCGGCGGCCTTGGCAGCCTCGTCCTGTTCGCGCTTCTCCTGCTCTTGCTTGCCCGCTACAAGCGGCAGGTCGAGGACGGCGCGAGCTGGATCATGCACCTTGTCGGCCGCCTGCCGGCCCGCTACGCCGAGCGCTCTCGCGCGCTGGTTCGCTCCTTCGCCCAGGGCATCGTATGGCCGCGGGCCGCCTGGCGCCGCTTCGGCATCGTCCTTGCCAGCGTCGTCATCAAGCTGATCGCCGCCACCCATTTCCTGTGGGCCGGGCTCGCGTTCGGCGTTCTGCTGCGGCCGGTCGAGTATCTCTTCCTGCTCGTGTTCCTCGGGTTTCTCGTGATCCTGACGCACTTCGCGCGCATCCCCGGCGGCTTCATCGTCGGCGCCGTTTTCGCGCTCGGCCTGTTCGGGATCGGCGCGGAACAGGCGCTGGCGATGGTGCTGGCGGTCGAGTTTGCGAACCTGGTGACCGTCGCCAGCATCGGCGCGTTCTCCCTGTGGTGGCATGGCGTTGCCCTCGGCGAGCTGCGAGGCGCCAAAGGAGTCGGCGGTGGCGGCGGCTGAGCCGAACGGGCGGTTCTTTAGGATCGCCACCGCCGGCATCTTCTTTCAGGGCGGCGCTGCGGCGGTCGACACGAGCACGATCATCGCCGCGCTGGTGCACGGCTTGACCGGCAGTGCTACCGCCGTGGGCGCCGCTGCGGCCATCGCTCGCTATGGCTGGCTATTCCCGCAGCCGTTCGTCGCCTATCTCGCGCAACGGCGGCGGCGGCGGCTGCCGTTTTACATGGCCGGCGCGTTCGGCCGCGTCGCCTGCCTCGCCGGGGTGGCGGGGGTCGTTGCGCTCGCCGGAGCGATGCCCGATTGGCTCGTGGCAACGAACTTCTTCGCCCTTTGGACGCTCTACGCCTTCGTCAGCGGCGTCGTCGCCGTGCCCTACAACGATATCGTGGCCCGCGCGGTCCCCTCGGCCCGGCGCAACCGCATGCTGGCGATCCGCTTCTTCGGTGGCGGCCTCCTGGCGATCGCCGTGGCGGCAATCGCCTACCGCCTGCTCGACGCGTTCGAATTCCCGGCCGGCTATGCGGCGGTGCTGCTCATCGGGGCGGCGCTGCTGGTGGTCTCGGCCCTGTCCTTCGTCTCGGCGGGCGAGGCGGACGCGCCGCCGTCCGGCGCCAGCGCAAAGAGCTTCACGGAATTCGTCGGCGACGGGGTCGCCGTATTCAGGTCCGACGACCGCTTCCGCTTCTTCGTTTACGCGCGCTGCCTCGACGGCGCTGTGGCGATGGCGTTGCCGTTCTATATCCTCCAGGCGACGCGTGAGACCGCCGGCGCGGAGATCGCCGTCCTGCTCGGCGCGCAGACGGCGGGCGCGCTGCTCTCCAATCCGCTGTGGGGTTGGTGGGGCGACCGGCGGGGAAAGCGAAGCCTTCTCGAAGCCGTCGCCGTCCTCGGCGCCCTCCCGCCGCTCTTGACCTTGGCCTGGGTCGCGGTCGCTGGCGCCTGGCCCGGATGGATCCTGCCCTGGTTCATGGCGATATTCCTGCTGCTCGGCGCGGTCGGCAACGGCGGCACCATCGCCCAGCTCGGCTATTTGATGGAGATCTCGCCCGACGACCGCAGACCGGCCTACAGCGGTTATTTCAACGCGCTCATCGCGCCCGCCGCGCTTTCGCCTTTGCTCGGCGCGGCCGTCCTGGAGGCGGCCTCCGCCGGGGCACTGTTCGCCGCCAGCGCGGCGGCGGCGGCACTCCAGGTCCTGGCCGTCCGGCGTCTGCGCAACGCCGCGACCGACAGGGGCATCCACGCATGCTGAGGAGATTGCGCCGGCTGATCGCGCGATCCTGGGTGCTGTCCTGGTGCTACTACCGGGTTCGCGGCGTCCGCCTGACCGGCCGGCTGTCGGACGAGACCTGGTATTTCGCCTACGGCGCCAACATGCACGACAGCGCCTTCCGCGAACGGCGCGGCATGCGGCCCCGCGAGTGGCGGGCCGGCCGCATCAAGGGCTACCGCTTGCGCTTCAATCTCGAAGGCCGCCCCAAGGGTAAGGCCGCGCCCGCCAACATCGCGCCCGACCCGGACGCCGAGGTGTGGGGCGTGCTCTATCGGATCACCCGCAAGGACTTGCTGCACCTCGACTGGAACGAGGGCGTTCCGGGTCGGCGCTACCGCCACCTTTGGGCGGATGCGGAGGACATCGACGGGGGCGCGCTCAGGGCCGTGACCTACATCGCCCACGGCAAGGAAACCGACGGCAACCCGTCGCTTCGTTACCTCACTCTGTTGCGCGAGGGAGCGCGCGCCCATGGCCTTCCAACGTCCTATGTGCGCTTCCTCGAGAGCGTCAAACACGCCGAATGAGGTTCGGTTGACCGCGGACGTGGAGAGTAGGTGATCCCGGTTCCCCTTCCTCCGCGAGTCTCCCGAAGTGCCGCCTTGAAGCCGAGCGTCGCGGCCGCACCAGCCGTTGGACTCCGATCGAGGTTGGCGAAAAATGCGATCCCTCTGCCGCAAACCCGAGGCGGCGTTGACGGCGCGACTTGGCCCGGGTTAGGGGTTGAATCTAAATTGAGCCCTTGGCTCGGACCGTGCGGAGGCAGGACCAATATGGCGCAAGGGGTGGACGAGCGGCCCGCGCTCGCGGTGGGCCATGTCATGCTGAAGGTGAACGACATCGCGCCCGCCGCCGAGTTCTTCGAGGCTCTGGGGTTGAGGCCGATCTTTCGCTCGCGCGCGTTCGCGGTCCTCGAGCTTCGCGGCGGCACGCATTTGGTGCTGACGCGAGCGAAGAAACCGGTCGCGCTTGGCCGCCCGGCGCCCTTCGACCTGATGGTCGACGACGTGGACGCCGCCCGGCGCGCCTACCAGGCCAAGGGCTTCAAGACGTCGCGGATCAGCCGCGGCCGCATCCATGACTCGTTCATGGTGAGGAGTCCCGACGGCTATGAGGTCGAAATCAACTCCTCGCACGCGAGCGGACAGCCGGTCTAGGCGATCGCGCGAGCCCGCCCGTCGCTCGTCATCCGGCGGGTAGGCCGCCGGGGGTTGACCCGCGAGCGGCCTCCCGACGCGCCACGGGGGTCAGACGGCGGCGGACGTCTCGTGGGGAACGGCGGGCACGAACGGCAGGACCTGGGCCGTGCGCCGACCGCCGCCGAGGACGGCGAGTTCCCGGCGCGCGTTTTCGAGGGTCGCCAGTTCGCGAGCGTCCTCGCGGTCGATGACTTGCATGCAGGACAGCTTGTTCTCGACGAGGTCGAGCAGGGTTTCGATCGAACGGCGGGTCAGGGACATGGGATTCTCCGAGGCTTGAGGGTCTCACTCTTGCAGTTCTGCCGATGCGCGAAGGTTGACCCCGACGTTCCTAACAATGCGTAAAGGACGCGCCAAAATCGCAGGAAATATCCGAACAAGCCCTGCGAGCCTGTCGGGGCAGGGGAATCGCTTCAAGATTTCAAGGCGGCGCATGGCTTGACAGCCGCCTTCGAAAGGTGCCGAATCGGCGGACTCGGCGAACGGACGCCCGGGCGAAAGAACGCGGCATTTGAGCGGCGACCAGCGACCGAGGACCCCGGTCGTGCGACCCCCGACCAAGCCCGAATCCAGGGACCCCGGATCGCCGCGGGCGCTTTGCGGCCGGTGGCTGCAAGGAGTATAGGTAAACACTCTTGAAACACCCCCAAGGAGGAGACAGCTTGAAGGCGACCGACATCACTGCCCCGGACTACTTCCACAAGGTCGTCGACTGTCAGTGGGCGTGTCCGGCCCATACTCCCGTTCCCGAGTACATCCGGTTGATCGCCGCCGGGCGTTACAGCGACGCCTACATGGTCAATTGGCACTCCAATGTGTTTCCCGGCATTCTCGGGCGTACCTGCGACCGCCCTTGCGAACCGGCGTGCCGGCGCGGACGGATCGAGAAAGAGCCGGTCGCGATCTGCCGCCTGAAACGGGTGGCGGCGGATTACAAGGACGATATCCGTGTGCGCTTGCCTCGGACTCCGAAACACAAGAACGGCAAGCGCATTGCCCTCGTCGGGGCCGGCCCGGCCTCGCTGACCGTCGCGCGCGACCTGTTGACGCTCGGGTATGTCGTGGTCGCTTATGACGGCGACCGACAAGCAGGCGGGATGATCCGCAGCCAGATCCCGAAGTTTCGTCTCCCTACCTCGGTCATCGATGAGGAGGTGGGCTATATCCTGGAGATGGGAATCGACGCCCGCTTCGGCCGGCGGATCGACAGCATGAAGGCGCTGCTCGGCGAAGGCTACGATGCCATTTTTGTCGGTTGCGGGGCCCCCCGCGGTCGCGACCTCGATGTCCCCGGACGCCGCGAGGCGGTGTCCCACATCCACATCGGCATCGATTGGCTCGCCAGCGTCTCCTTCGGCCACATCGATAAGATCGGCAGGCGCGTCATCGTCTTGGGCGGCGGCAATACCGCGATGGATTGCTGCCGGACCTCGCGGCGCCTCGGCGGCGAGGACGTCAAGGTCGTGGTGCGCAGCGGCTTCGACGAGATGAAGGCCTCGCCCTGGGAAAAAGAAGATGCGATGCGCGAAGACATCCCCATTCTCAACTTCCTGATGCCGAAGGAATTTACCCACGACAAGGGACGCCTCACCGGGGTCGTGTTCGAGAGGGTGGCGGCGAGGCACGACCAGCGCGGCGGCCGCACTCTCATCGCGACCGGCGAACCGGACGTGTACATGGAATGCGACGACGTGCTGGTCGCGATCGGACAGGAGAACGCGTTTCCCTGGATCGAGCGCGACATCGGCATCGAATTCGATCGCCGGGGCATGCCGGCGGTCGATTCCGTCACCATGGGGTCCACCCTGCCGAACGTATTTTTCGGCGGGGATGCCGCCTTTGGTCCCAAGAACATCATCTGGGCGGTCGCCCACGGGCACGACGCGGCCATCTCGATCGACAAGCTTTGCCATGGCGAGAACATCCGCGATCGCCCGCCGCCGATGGTGAACCTGGTCAGCCAGAAGATGGGGATCCACGAGTGGAGCTATGACAACGAAATCTCCAACGACCTGCGCTATCGGGTGCCCCACCAGGACAAGAAGATCGCGCTCAAGAACGTCCAGGTCGAGGTCGAGCTCGGCTTCGATGAAAAACTTGGCTTTGCCGAAGCCCAGCGTTGCCTCAATTGCGACGTGCAGACGGTCTTTTCGGCCAAGCTGTGCATCGAGTGCGATGCCTGCGTCGACATCTGCCCGGTGGACTGCATCACCTTCACGACCAACGGCGAAGAGCAGGATCTGCGCGGCCGCCTGAACGCCCCGGCGCGCAACCCGACCCAGGATCTGTACGTGTCCGAGCCATTGAAAACCGGCCGCGTCATGATCAAGGACGAGGACGTGTGCCTCCACTGCGGCTTGTGCGCCGAGCGCTGTCCCACCGGAGCATGGGACATGCAAAAGTTCCTCTTGGACATGACTCTGGCAGGGCCCGCATGTCGAAGCCGATAGAACGCACGAACGATTTCGTCGTCACGTTCGCCAACGTCAACGGCTCCGGGTCGGCGAGCGCCAACCAGCTGTTCGCCAAGTCGATCCTGCGGATGGGAGTGCCGGTCAGCCCCCGCAATGTCTTTCCGTCGAATATCCAGGGGCTGCCCACCTGGTACGAGGTGCGGGTCTCGGAGGCCAGCTATCTCGGCAGCCGCGGCGGCGTCGATTTGATGGTCGCCATGAACCCGCAGACCTGGGACCAAGACATGGCGAGCATCGAGCCCGGCGGCTATTTCTTCCATGACTCCAGCAAAGCGCTGCCGAAATCGAAGTTCCGCGACGATATCAACGTCATCGGCGTGCCGTTGACCGACATCTGCAGTCGCGCCTATAGCGATGTCCGCCAGCGCCAATTGTTCAAGAACATCATGTATGTCGGCGCGCTGTCGGCGCTGCTCGATATCGAGGTGGGCGAGATCGAAAAACTGGTCGGCGAGCAGTTCAAGGGCAAGGATAGACTGATCGCATCCAATATCCGGGCGCTTCACATGGGGCGCGATTACGCATTGTCCCATCTCGGCTGCCCGATCGGATTGCGCGTACGACGCGGGTCGGGAATCGGCGACCGGATTTTCGTCGACGGTAACACCGCCGCGGCGCTAGGCTGCGTTTATGGCGGCGCGACGGTGGCCGCCTGGTATCCGATCACACCGTCGACCTCCCTGGCGGAGGCGTTCGCGGCCCATTGCCGAAGGTACCGTGCCGATCCGGGCACCGGCAAGAACCGGTATGCGATCATCCAGGCGGAAGACGAGCTGGCCTCGATCGGCATCGTGATCGGCGCGGCCTGGAACGGCGCCCGGGCGTTCACCACCACGTCCGGCCCCGGCATCTCGCTGATGACGGAGTTCATCGGGCTCGCCTATTTCGCCGAGGTCCCGGCGGTGATTTTCGACGTGCAACGCGGTGGACCTTCGACCGGCATGCCGACGCGGACTCAGCAATCGGATGTTCTTGCCTGCGCCTACGCGTCCCACGGCGATACCAAGCACGTGTTGCTGTTCCCGGAGGACCCGCGCGAGTGCTTCGAGTTCGGGGCGCTGGCGTTCGATCTCGCCGACCGGTTGCAGACCCCGATCTTCGTCATGCTCGACCTCGATATCGGCATGAACGAGCGGCTGTGCGAACCCTTGACCTGGGACGACTCGCGGCGGATGGATCGCGGCAAGGTGATGACGTTCGAAGCCCTCGACTCGGGCAAGGAGTTCGGCCGCTACCTCGATGTCGACGGCGACGGGATCCCCTACCGGACCTATCCGGGCGCGCATCCCACGCGCGGCGCCTACGTGACCCGTGGCAGCACCAAGGACCGTTATGCCCGCTACACCGAGCAAGGGCCGATCTATGTCGACAACATGCAGCGGCTGTTGAGGAAATTCGACACCGCCAAAGGGCTGGTGCCGAAGCCGGTCACGCGCCCGGCCGAGCAATCGACCCGATTCGGCGTCGTCTATTACGGCTCCACCAGCCCGGCGATGCAAGAGACGCTCGCCGCGCTCGAGGCCCGGGGCGTATATCTCGATGCGTTACGGGTTCGCGCCTTTCCGTTCCATGACGAGGTCCTCGACTTCTTCGCCGAGCATGACCGGGTCTTCGTCGTCGAACAGAACCGCGACGGCCAGTTGCGCATGTTGCTCGTCAATGAAGGCGGCATCGATCCCGGCAAGTTGATCGCGGTTCTGCATTACGACGGGACGCCGATCACGGCCCGGTTCATCATCGCCGACATCGCAGAAAAGCTCGCCCCGTGGACCGTGACCCCGCTCAGGAAGGTGGTCTCATGACCTATCTCACCAAGCCCGGACTTCACCACCCCGACTTGTCCAAGAACAAGCTCGGTTACACCCGGCGGGACTACGAGGGAGCGGTGTCCACCCTGTGCGCTGGGTGCGGGCACGATTCGATCAGCGCGGCGATCATCCAGGCGTGCTTCGACCTCGACCTGCCGCCGCACCGCATCGCCAAGCTGTCGGGGATCGGCTGTTCCTCCAAGACGCCGGCGTACTTTCTCGGCGGCTCGCACGGCTTCAACAGCGTCCATGGCCGCATGCCCTCCGTGCTCACCGGGGCGAACCTCGCCAACCGCGAGCTGATCTATCTCGGCGTGTCCGGCGACGGCGATTCCGCATCGATCGGCCTCGGCCAGTTCGTCCACAGCATTCGCCGCGGCGTGAACATGGTCTATATCGTCGAGAACAACGGGGTCTACGGGCTGACCAAGGGCCAATTTTCCGCCACCTCGGACAAGGGCTCGAAGAGCCGGCGCGGCGCGGTGAATACCGACGAGGCGATGGACATGGTCGCGCTCGCCCTCCAGCTCGGCGCGACGTTCGTGGCGCGGAGCTTTTCGGGAGACAAGGCCCAGCTCGTGCCGCTCATCGAGGCCGCCATCCTGCATCGGGGGGCGGCCTTCATCGACTGTATCTCGCCTTGCGTCGCCTTCAACAATCATGCGGGTTCGACCAAGAGCTTCGATTACGTGCGCGAGCATAACCAAGCGGTCAACCGCCTCGATGTGGTTGTCGCGCGAAAGGAAATCACCGCCGATTATGGGCCCGGCGCGGTCGAAGAGGTGGTGCAACATGACGGGGCCGTCTTGCGCCTGCGCAAGCTGGCGACGGACTACGATGCTCACGACCGCGTCGCGGCGATGCATTACCTCCACGAGCGCCAGGCGGCGGGAGAGATCGTGACCGGACTGGTTTATGTCGACCCGAAACCCGACGATCTCCACGGCTACCTCAACACCGTCCCGACGCCCTTGACCCAGCTCGGCGAGCGGGAGCTCTGCCCCGGAGCCGCGGCACTGGATCGTTTCAACGTCGCGCATCGGTAAGCTCGCGAACGATCCGATGCGTCGGGCAGGGTTCGAGCACCGATGAACGAAGCCCTCGTCAAGCGCAGATTCGCGGTCCCGATCCCGGCGGCCGAGGTGATGCGAAACGGGCGCGCTCGCAGCTCTTCGTGCGCGACCCTCGTCGATCCTCGCGGGCGGGAGTGGAACGATTTCGTGCATTCGACCAACGAGCTGGTCACGGTCCTCGAAGGGGGGCTCGAGCTTAAGCGTCGGCGGCCAGCGATTCATCGGCGAACCGGGCGACGAGGGGTTCATCCCGCGCGGCACGGCCCACTCGGTGCGCAACATCCACGATCGCGGGACGCGCTGGCTGGACGGCTACGACGGACGCGGTCGCTGGGCCGCCGCGAGGCGGGTCGCGCACCCGATCGAACGCGCTCAATCGAGCTCGGTGTAGCCCTGCCGTTTTGCCTCCGCCTCGAGCGCGGCGATGCGGTCATAGCTTTCGATCGGCAGCACGTCGATACCCTCGATCAACAGCTCGGCCCGCACGCTCGCGAGACCGGGATCGGCCGCCGCGCGGGCGAGGCCGGCGCGCAGGCGCTCGATGAGGTCGGGGGGGAGCCCCACCCGGGTGACGTAGGGCAGGCCGGGCGCGCTCATGGTGCGGCCGATCACCCGGGTGGCGGCGACCGCGGCCGGACGGCAGCGCGCTAGAAGCGCGTAGGTGATGCAGTCGATCGCCGCCACATCGACGGCGCGGCGCGCGATCTGGGCGAGGCTCTCGGCGTGGCCGCCGGTCACCGTGACCGAGCCGAAGAAGCGGCCGCCGCGCGCCAGCGGCGCCACCAGCGCCCGCAGGGCGTTGCAGCCGGAGTGGGAGTCGGGGCCGTTGATCGCGCAACGCGCGCCGCGCAGGTCTTCCAGTGTCTTGGCCGGCGCATCCGCGGCGACCACGATCCAGCTGCAATAATCGCTGCCCTCGCATCCGGGCGCGTCGTAGCGCGGCGTCGCCAGGTAGTGGAGGCGCCCGGCCCGGCCCCGGACCAGCGGATAGCCGCAGGTCTGGGTGAACAGCAAGCCGGGATCGTCCCACAGCTCGCCGACCGACAAGCCGCGCACCAGGCGCTCAGGCGCATCGACGTTTTCGCGCCGGAACGCGGCGGCGATGCCCGCCCACCACGCATCGACCGCCCGCTTGAGCTCGGGCGGGTCGTACATGGGCAGGCTGGCCCGCGCCGGCGCGGCCTCGCTCACGGCACTCCGTCCCGGGCCATGTGGTCCGCGCCCGGCACGCGCTCGACCAGGCGGCGCAAGAATTTGCCGATCTCGGGGGGCGGCACGAGCGCGGCGCGTATGAGGTCGTCGAAATGGCGAGCGAGGACGCGGATGTGGTCGGGCGTGCTGAACACGAAGTACATCTGGCCGACATAGATCGCCGCCCGCAGCGGCCCGAACACCGTGAACGGCGCCGAGTAGCGCTTGAGACCGTCGAAGCAGTACCAGCGGAAGGACGGGTAAAGCTCGTCGACCAAGTCGCTCATGTGGCGGAGCTGGCGCTGGCGGGCGGCCGGCTCCAGCCCGCGCCAAATTCCCTCGCCGCCCGCCAGACCCTCGACGGCCTGGACGGTCGTGCAAACCTCGATGTCGGTCTCCGGCAACCGCGAATAGGCGAGGTGGGCATGGGCGCGCGCGATCGCCTGCTTGGTGCCGACCGTGTGGAAATCCCGGTACTCGTAATAGAGCACCTCCTCGGTCTTGAGCATGTCGGGCAAGCTCGCCGGCACGTAGCGGACCTTGTAGCCGGCCGCCTCGGCGTGCCAGCGCGCCAGGCTCTCGTCGGCGGGCGAACGATCGGTCAATTCGATCTGCAGAACCTGCTGCAGGATGTCGGCGCCGCGCGCGGCCTCCTGGCTCAGGCCCAACAGCCAGTCGGCGCTCACCCGCAGCGCCACCGCCAGCCCTGCCACCGTGTCGGCGCGCGGCAAGCGGTCGTCGCCGAGCGACCGGAGTTGCGACAGGGTCGAACGGTCGATGCCGGATCGGCGCGCCAGCTCGGCGCCCTTGATGCCGGTGCGGGCAATCGCCTCGGCCAGGCGCTGGCGGAAAATGTCTGCCGTATCATGCCGTTCCACGTCGCTCACCCTGGCATTTGCCGATCCTGTTTTGAATATACCACGTATGCGGTCTATAATCAACATACTGCGTAAAAAATAACCAGGAGATTGATATCAATGTATCTGTTTTGTTTCACCAACAGGGGCAAACTGGTAGGATGCCTCCGGCCGCGGCGACTGGCATTCATCCTGTCGCTCGTGCACAATCGGGCGTTGGTGTCGTGGCGGGTCGTGCCGGCTCGCGCCGGCTCGAGAGGAGATATTCAGATGACCGATGTTCCTACGGCCATCGGCTATGCCGTGGTCGGCGCCGGTATTCACGGTTTGTCGACCGCCTGGCACTTGGCGATGGCGCTCGAGGCCCGCGGCACGGGATCGGGCGCCGACATCGTCGTGCTCGACAAGACCGGCCCGGGCGCGGGCGCCTCGGGGATCGCCTGCGGCTGCGTGCGCAACTTCTACATGACCGAGCCGATCCACGCGATCCTGCGCCATTCGGTCGATGTGTGGACTTACGACAAGGTCGCCTTCGGCTTCCAGCAAGTGGGCTACGTCTCCGCCGGCGAGGCCAACCAGGCGCGCGACTACGAGAAGCTGCATGCGAGCCAGGCCACGGTCGGCTATCCCTCGGACCTCTACCAGGGCAAGGAGGCCAGGGGCTTCCTCAAGAACATCTGGCCCGACTTCAGGACCGAGGGCATCGATGTCGTCCTCCACGAAAAAGTCAGCGGCTATGCCGGCACGCGCCAGGCGATCGCGGGCCTGGCGCAGAAATGCAAGGACCACGGCGTGCGCATTGCCTCCGGCGTCGAGGTCCTCGGCTACGACATGAACGACGGCCGGGTGTCCCGGCTGCGCACCAGCCGCGGCGATATCGCTTGCGATGCGGTCGTGCTCGGCCTCGGCGCGTGGACGCCCAAGCACTGGCGCATGCTCGGCCTGCCGACGACGATCGAGGCGCGCTACCCGGACGGTGCCAAGGTCGGCAAGGACATGTGGACCTATTGGCGCCTTCTCGAAGGCGAGGTCTATACCGACCAGCCGTATCGTACGGCCGATGACCTCGACCCGCCGGTCCTCCATGTCGAGCTGATGAACACGCCGGTCATCGACCGCACGAGCGGCAAAGAGCTGGCCGATCACCTTTACGTCTATTGGAAGAACGGCGCCGAGCGCATGGACAGGCCGGGCGTCCAGGGCGGCACCATCCCGATCAAGATCGGCCCCGAGGCGGTGACCGACCCTTATGGCCACGCCAACGACGCCTACCAGGCCGAGCCCGAGTTCGCCGACTACCTCACCGCGGCGATGGGCCAGCTCATGACCCGCTTCGCGGGCAGCCGCAAGAACTTCCGCGAGCGGCGCAACGGCGGTGTCGGCGCCTTCACGCCCGACAACGTGCCGATCTTCGACTGGATCGCCCCCAACGTTTACATGATCGCCGACAGCAATCACGGCTTCAAGATGACCGGGGTCGGCAAGCTGGTGGCGAAGCTATTGGCGGGCGGCAATGCGGTCGCCGAGCTGGCGCCCTTCCGCCTCGACCGGTTCGCCAAGGGCAAGACCTTCGGCGCCAGCAACAGCCACTGCCCGTGGGTGTGATGCCGGCGAGGGAAGCAACGCGCATGACGATCGGCGGTCTCGATCACTACACCATCCTCACCGCCGATTTGGCGGCGACGCGGTATTTCTACTGCGACATCCTGGGGCTGGTCGAAGGCGACCGGCCGCCGTTCGATTTCCCGGGCGCTTGGCTCTATGCGAACGGCCAGCCGGTGGTCCATGTCATCGCCGGCCGGTCGATCCCGGGCCGCAGCACCGGCGGGCTCGACCACGTGGCGTTCAGGGCGCAAGGCGACATCGGGGCCTTGGCGCGCAGGCTCGAAGGCGAGGGCGTCGAGGTGACGACCCGGACCGTTCCCGGCGCAGCGGTCTGGCAGCTCTTCTGCCGCGACCCCAGCGGGGTCAAGGTCGAGCTCAACTTCCCGCCGGGCTAGATGCCGCCGCCCGGCGCTCCATCGTTGGCGGCCGCGGACCGCCGGCGCGGGGCCAGGGCCTCGTTCTCGACCCGGATGCGCTCGTAGAGCGCCAGCCCATTGAGGGCCGAGAACACCAATGCGATCCGCCACTCGCCGAACACCAGCGGCAGGACGGCGATTTCGCCCGCGACGACGATGTAATTCGGATGCCGCACCAAGCGGTAGGGACCGCCCTCGATGAGCGGGGCGCCGGGGAGCGTGATGATCCGCGTCGTCCACAACCGGCCCAGCGTCATCATCACCCACGCCCGACCGGCTTGGAGGACGAGGTACGCCCCGAGCCACAACCAGTCGACCGCCGCCGTCGCCGGAACCACGAGCACGAGCGCGGCGAGCCAGGCGGCGTGGAGGAGGACCACGAACGGGTAATGGGCGGCGCCGTGCTCGACCGCGCCTTGATCCAACAGGGCTCGCGTGTTGCGTTGCGCGATCAGCAATTCGCACAGGCGCTCGACCAGGACGGCCGCCAGAACGACCTGGGCGAGGGTCATGCCGCCGCCTCGAGGGTGAGGAAGGCGGCCGTGAACCCGGGCCCCAGCGCCGTCAAGAGATAGCGCCGCCGCTGCGGTCCGGCCGCCGCCAGCATGCGCTCGAGCACGAACAGCACCGTCGCCGCCGACATGTTGCCGTAGTCGTGGAGGATCTCGTGCGCCGCCCACAGCGCGCCCTGGGGGAGTTCAAGCGCCTGCTCGAGCGCCGCCAGGACCTTGGCGCCCCCCGGATGGCAGGCGAAGGCGTCGATGTCGGCGATGGTGCGGCCGTGGGCGGCAAGGAAGCGGTCGAGGGCCGAGCGAAACTCGGTGCGCACCAGGACCGGAATGTCGCGCGAGAACAGCACGCCGAATCCATCCTCCTCGATCCGCCAGCCCATCACGCCGAGGGAATCCGGCCAAGTGTACTCGCCCGCCTCGGCGAGGGCCGGCTTGTCTGGCCCGTCGTCCGGCCCGACCAAGGCGGCGGCCGCCCCGTCGCCGAACAAGGCGGCGGCGATGACGTTGCTTTTCGACTGGTCGATCTTGCGGAAGGTGAGCGCGCACAGCTCCACCACCAGCAACAGGACGCGCGCCCCCGGCGGCGCGCGGGCAAGCGTGGCGGCGCGGGCGAGGCCGAGGACGCCGCCCGCGCATCCCAGCCCGAAGATCGGCAGCCGGACGACGTCGCGGCGAAACGGCAAGCGGTCGAGCAGCATGGCATCGACGCTGGGCGTGGCGATGCCCGTCGTCGACACCGCGACGATGGCGTCGATGTCGGAAAAGGCACAGTCGGCCCGCGCCACGCAGTCGCGGGCCGCCCGCTCCAGGAGCATGACCGCGTTGTCGACATAAAGCCGGTTGCGTTCCGCCCACCCGTGGTTGCGCTCGTACCATTCGAGCGGTACGCAGGAGTGCCGCGTGGCGATGCCGGCGCGCTCGAAGGCCGGAAGCAGGCGCTCGATCTCCGAGCTCCGCCCGTCGAACAGCGCGCTAGCGCGCGCGATGACATCGGCCTGGCGCAACACGAACGGCGGCACGGCGGTGGCGAGGGCGATGAGGTGCGGATTGGCGGTCATGGCGCAACCCTCGGCCCGGCTGTCGTAGGCTAGGGTTCGGATGGGCCGGCTTCGTACCTTCGCGCATTCGCGCTAGAATGAAAAGACCGACCGGAGTCGCATTGTGTTTGCCGGATTCAACCAACAGCGGGTCAAGACCAGCGGCGCCGAGATCAATCTGCGGCGCGGCGGCAAGGGCCCGCCGCTCCTGCTGCTCCACGGCTATCCGCAGACCCACATCATGTGGCACAAGATCGCGCCCGATCTCGCCCGGCGCTTTACGGTCATCGCCGCGGACTTGCGCGGCTACGGGGATTCGACGAAGCCGCCCTCGGGCCCGGAGCACCTGGAATACTCGAAGCGCGCTATGGCCCAGGACATGGTCGAGGCGATGGCCGCCTTGGGCTGGACCGGCTTCGCCGTCGTCGGTCATGACCGCGGCGGGCGCGTCGCCTATCGCCTGGCGCTCGATCACCCGGCGGCGGTCACGCGGCTCGCCGTGCTCGACATCGTCCCCACCCACGCCATGTGGACGAACATGGACAAGGCGCTGGCGACCGCCATCTACCACTGGCTGTTCCTGATCCAGCCCGACGGCTTACCGGAGACCATGATCGGTTGCGATCCCGGCTACTACCTGCGCGAGAAGCTCAAGCGTTGGTCGCTGCGCGCCGACGCCTTCGCGCCCGCGGCGGTCGCCGAATACCTGCGCTGCTTTTCCGATCCGGCGACGATCCATGCGAGCTGCGAGGACTATCGCGCCGGGGCAACCATCGATTTCGAGCTCGACCGGCAGGATTTCGGCCGCCGCAAGATCGCTTGTCCGGTGCTCGCCCTGTGGGGGCAGCGCGGCGTCGCGCGGCGAAGCGAGGACGTGCTCGCGGCCTGGCGCAACTGGGCCGACCAGGTGAGCGGCGAGGCGATCGCCGAGTGCGGTCATTTCCTGCCCGAGGAAGCCCCGGCCGAGACCCTCGCCGCGCTCGAGGCGTTCCTGTGAACGAGACGAGTCCGCCGCCGACGCAATCGGCCCCGATCGACCTCCGTATCGGCCTGATGGCGCGGCTGCGCGCCTATTTCTTCGCCGGCATCCTGATCACCGCGCCGATTTCGATCACTTTCTACATCGCCTGGAACGCCATCCGCTTCGTCGACGAGTGGGTGGGCGGGCTGCTGCCGCGCGCCTACAACCCCAACACCTATCTGCCGTTCAGCATCCCCGGCCTGGGCTTGGCCGTCGCGACGCTGGTTCTCATCCTCGTCGGCGCGATCACCGCCGGGATGATCGGGCGGCTGTTCATCCGGTTAAGCGAAGGCCTGCTCGCGCGCATGCCGGTGGTCCGGTCGGTCTACGCGGCGGTCAAGCAGATCTTCGAGACCGTGCTCGCCCAGCGCGCGACCTTCCGTCAGGCGGTGCTGGTCGAGTTTCCGCGCGCCGGGCTGTGGCGCATCGCCTTCGTCACCGGCTCGACGCCGGGCAAGACGCAGACCATCGCGCCCGGCGGCCTCGTCAACGTGTTCATTCCCGGCACCCCCAACATCGCCTCGGGCTTCCTGGTCCTGGTCCCGGCCCGGGAGCTCGTCGAGCTCGACCTCAGCGTCGAGGAGGCGGTCAAGCTCGTGGTCTCGGGCGGCCTCGCCACGCCCGCGCGCCCAGCTCAACCCGAGCGCAGCAACCTCACCGCCGCGTCGCGCTCGAACAAGTAGAGCAGGACCCGCAGCGCCTTGCCGCGCGGGCCGCCGAGGCCGCCATCGCGCTCCAGGATCAGCCGCGAATCGTCGCGCGCGATCGCCAACAGATCGCCGTGGAGAGCGAGATCGGCGAGCTTGAATTCAGGCAAGCCGCTCTGGCGCGTGCCCAGCAATTCGCCCGCGCCCCGCAGGCGCAGATCCTCCTCGGCGATGCGGAAGCCGTCCTCGGTCTCGCGCAGGATCGACAGGCGCGCGCGCGCGGTCTGGCTCAAGGGCACGGCATAGAGGAGCAGGCAGGTCGACGGAAGAGGTCCGCGCCCGATCCGCCCGCGCAGCTGGTGGAGCTGGGCGAGGCCGAAGCGCTCGGCATGCTCGACCACCATGATCGTCGCCTCCGCCACGTCGACTCCGACCTCGATCACGGTCGTGGCGACAAGGATGCCGACCTTGCCGGACGCGAAGCCGGCCATGACCGCATCCTTTTGTGATCCCTTCATGCGCCCGTGGACGAGCCCGACTCGGGGCGCGCCGATGCGCCCGGCCAGCCAGGCATGGCGCTCGCTCGCCGCCGCGAGGTCCACGGCCTCGGACTCCTCGACCAGCGGGCATACCCAGAAGACCTTGGCGCCCTTGTCGATCTGGCGGGCGATGCCTTCCACCACTTCGTCGAGCCGCGCCAGCGGCATGACGCGCGTATCGACCGGCCGCCGTCCGGGCGGCTTTTCCGTGAGCCGCGAGGTGTCCATGTCGCCGTAGGCGCACAGCATGAGGGTGCGCGGGATCGGGGTCGCGGTCATCACCAGGACGTCGCCGCTGCCCTTGGCCGCCAGGCCCAGGCGCTGGTGGACACCGAAGCGGTGCTGCTCGTCGATGACACTGAGCGCCAGGTCCTTGAACGCGACCTCCTCCTGGAACAGCGCGTGCGTGCCGACCACCAGCGACACGTTGCCGTCCTTGAGCCCGTCGAGGATCGCCTGGCGGGCCTTGACCTTGTCGCGGCCGGTGAGCAGGGCCACCGGGACCCCGGCCGCCTCGGCCAACGGCGCGATCGTCTGGTAATGCTGCCGGGCGAGGATTTCAGTCGGCGCCATCAGCGCCGCCTGCGCGCCGGCCTCGACCGCGCTCAGCATCGCCAACAGCGCGACCACGGTCTTGCCGCTGCCGACATCGCCTTGGAGAAGCCGCAACATGCGCGAATTCGAGGCCATGTCGGCATCGATCTCGGCCAGCGCCGCTTGCTGCGCGCCGGTCAGCTCGAACTCGAAGGCGGCGAGCGCCCGGACGCGCAACCGCCCGTTGCCGACCATCGTGCGCCCAGGCAGCCGACGCTGGTGCCGGCGCATCACGGCGAGCGCCAGCTGGTTGGCGAGCATCTCGTCATAGGCGAGCCGCCGCCGGCACGCCATCATCGGCGACAAGTCGGACTCCTGCTGCGGCGCGTGGGCGGATCGCAGCGCCGCCTGCCAGGCCGGCCAGTGCTCGCGGGCGGCAAGCGCCGGGTCGAGCCATTCCGGCAACGCCGGCGCCCGCGCCAGCGCGGCGCGGATCGCTTTGCCCAAGACCTTGGGCGTGAGCCCGGCGGTCAGGCGATAGATCGGCTCGACCGCGGCGAGGCGCTGGAACTCCTCGGGCGGGGCGATGTGGTCGGGGTGGGTGATCTGCACCTTGTCCCGAAACCGCTCGACCTTGCCGCTGACCACCCGGATGGCGCCCACCGGCAGGGCTTTCTCAAGATAGTCGCGATGGGCGTGGAAGAACACGAGGTCGATGACACCGGTGTCGTCGCGGCACAGGACCTTGTAGGGCTGTCGGGGATTGTGGGGCGGCTTGTGGGCTTCCACGTGCAGCGTCAAGGTGGCGATCCGGCCCTCGGGCGCGGCGGCGATCTTGGGTGCGAAACGCCGGTCGACCACACCGGTCGGCAGGTGCCAGAGGAGGGCGACCACCTTGGCACCCTCGGGGCCGCCGGCCGCGCGCTCGATGAGCTTGCCAATCCGTGGGCCCACGCCGGGCAGCGTCGTCGCGGCGGCAAACAGCGGGTACAGGATTTCCGGGCGCATGGAACGAAGCGATGGCCAAGCCGGCTGACAGGACGGGGCGAGCCTCTATATGCTTAACCCACCCGGGCCGGATTTCCCAATGACCGAGACGCTCGATGCGCGCCGCAAGCGCCTGATCCATCGCAGCCGCAATAGAGGCATGAAGGAGACCGACCTGCTGCTCGGCCCGTTCGCCGCGCGCCATGTGCCGCGATTCACGGCCGCTCAGCTCGACCGTTACGAGCGCTTGCTCGAGGCGCCCGATCCCGACCTCCTCGACTGGGCGAGCGGCCACTGCGCCGCGCCGCCCGCCCACGACCACGACGTCATGAAGTTGCTGAAGAACTTTAGATTCACAGGATAAGCCTTGGATCCAATTGACGCAATTCTGACGTCGCCGGGACGCATCGAGGTCCATGGCGCGCCGCCGGGCGCCGACGCCATCGCGCTCGGCCGGATCGGCGCGCGCGGCCGCGACGTCTTGCACGTGGCCCGCGACGACGCCCGCATGGCGGCGCTGGCCGAGGCGCTCGCCTTCTTCCATCCGACCGTTCCGGCGCTCACTTTTCCGGCCTGGGACTGTCTGCCCTACGACCGCGTGGCGCCCAACGGCGAGGTGGTGAGTCGCCGCATCGATACGCTTGCCACCCTGGCCGCCGCCAAGGCGCCCCTCGGCCGGGTCGTGATCACGACCGTCAACGCCATCGTGCAGCGCGTGCCGGCCCACCGCATGTTCACCGGCGCTGTGTTCGCCGCCGCTCGCGGCGACACGTTGTCGCGCCAGGCCTTGCTCGACTTCCTGTCGCACAACGGCTACCGGCGCGCCGAGACCGTGCGCGAGCCCGGCGAATACGCGATCCGCGGCGGCATCGTCGATCTGTTCCCGCCCGGGGTGCCCGATCCGATGCGTCTCGATCTGTTCGGAGACACGCTCGACGGCATCCGCAGCTTCGATCCGATGACCCAGCGCAGCGCCGACCGGCTGACGCGCTTCGCCTTGAGGCCGGTCAGCGAGTTGCTGTTCGACGACGCGTCGATCGCGCGGTTCCGTTCGGGATACCGCGAATTGTTCGGCGCGGTCGGCGACGACGACCCGCTTTATGCCGCTGTCAGCGCCGGACGGCGCCATGCCGGCGCCGAGCATTGGCTGCCCTTGTTCCATGAGCGCCTGGAGACGCTGTTCGACTATCTGCCCGGCGCGGTCCTGTCGCTCGACTTCCAGGCCGAGGAGGAAGCCGAGGCGCGGTTCGACCGCATCGAAGAATACTACGAAGCCCGCCGCGCGATCGCGCGCAGCAAGCGAACGCAAGCCGACGGTCCGCCCTACAATCCGTTGCCACCGGACCGGCTCTATCTCGACCGCGCCGGCTGGCGCGTCATCCTGGCCGCGCGCGCCGGGGCGGTCTTTTCGCCTTTTGCGCCGGCCGCCGAGGCGGCGGTTGATGCCGATCTCGGCGGCCGTCCCGGCCTCGATTTCGCCGCCGTCCGCGCCCAACCGGGCGTGCGGCTGTTCGATGCGCTCCGCGTGCGCCTCGAAGCCGAGATCGCGGCCGGCCGGCGGGTCCTGATCGCCGCCTATTCCGCGGGCTCGCGCGAGCGCCTGGCCGGCCTCCTCCGCGATCACGGGGTCGGCGATGCGCGCGCGGTCGATGGCCTTGCGGCAGCGCTTGCGCTGCCTGCGGCGACCACCGGCCTGGTCGTGCTCGGGCTCGAGCGCGGATTTTCGACCGGCGATCTCACGGCGGTGAGCGAACAGGATATCCTGGGCGAGCGCCTGGTGCGCGCGGCCAAGCGGCGGCGGCGGCCCGACAACTTCCTGGTCGAGGCCTCGACGCTGGCGGACGGCGATGTGGTCGTCCACGTCGACCACGGGATCGGCCGCTTCGACGGCCTTGCCAGACTCGACGTCGCCGGCGCCCCGCACGACTGCCTGCGCCTGATCTACGCCGGCGGCGACAAGCTGTTCGTGCCGGTCGAGAACATTGACGTGCTGTCGCGCTACGGCTCGGAGGAGGCGGGGGCCGAGCTCGACCGGCTCGGCGGCGTGCAGTGGCAGGCGCGCAAGGCAAGAGTCAAGGAGCGCATCGGCGAAATCGCCGGCAGGCTGATGAAGATCGCCGCCGAACGCCAGCTTCGCGACGGCGAGAGGCTGGCGCCGCCCGAGGGGCTCTACGACGAATTCTGCGCCCGCTTCCCCTATCCGGAGACCGAGGACCAGGCGCGCGCCATCGACGAGGTGCTCGCCGACCTCGCCGCCGGCCGACCGATGGACCGGCTGATCTGCGGCGATGTCGGGTTCGGGAAGACCGAGGTCGCCTTGCGCGCCGCCTTCATCGCCGCCATGGCCGGCGCCCAGGTCGCGGTGGTCGTGCCGACGACGCTGCTCTGCCGCCAGCATTTCAAGACCTTCCGCGAGCGCTTCGCGGGACTGCCGGTGCGCATCGAGCAGGTCTCGCGTCTGGTCCCGGCCGGTCAGGCGGCGGAGATCAAGCGCGAGCTTGCGCAAGGGCGGATCGACATCGTCATCGGCACCACTTCGCTGCTGTCCAAGACCATGATTTTCCGACAGCTCGACCTCCTGGTGGTCGACGAAGAGCAGCATTTCGGCGTCGCGCAGAAGGAGCGCCTCAAGGAACTCAAGGCCAACGTGCACGTGCTCACGCTCACCGCGACGCCGATTCCGCGCACTCTGCAAATGGCGCTGGCCGGCGTGCGCGACATGAGCATCATCGCGAGCCCGCCCATCGACCGGCTCTCGGTGCGCACCTTCGTGCTGCCCTACGATCCGGTGGTCTTGCGCGAGGCGATCGTGCGCGAGCGCTTCCGCGGCGGCCAGACCTTCGTCGTCTGCCCGCGGATCGAGGACATCGCGAATGTGCGCGCAAGCCTCGCGGCGATCGCGCCCGAATCCAGGATCGGCGTGGCGCACGGCAAGCTTTCGGCGCGCCGGATCGAGGCCGAGATGTCCGCCTTTCTCGACGGCGCCACCGACATGCTGTTGTCCACCAGCATCATCGAATCCGGTCTCGATATCCCGACCGCCAACACGCTGATCGTCCACCGCGCCGACCTGTTCGGGCTCTCGCAGCTCTACCAGTTGCGCGGCCGGGTCGGGCGCTCGAAACTCCGCGCCTACGCCTATCTGACGGTGCCGCCGGACCGCCTGTTGAGCGGCGCGGCGCAGAAACGGCTCGAGGTGATGCAGGCCCTCGACAGCCTCGGCGCCGGCTTCCAGCTCGCCTCCCACGACCTCGACATCCGCGGCGCCGGCAACCTCTTGGGCGCGGAGCAGTCCGGGCACATCCGCGAGGTCGGCGTCGAGCTCTACCAGCACATGCTGGAGGAAGCGGTGCGCGCGGCGCGCGAAGCCAAGCCGGCGCCGGTCGAGGAGTGGACCCCGCAGATCAGCATCGGCACTCCGGTCTTGATCCCCGAGAGCTATATCGCGGACCTCAATGTCCGCCTCGGTCTCTACCGCCGCATCGCCGGGCTCGTCGACCGCTCGGAGATCGAGGCCTTCGCCGCCGAGCTCATCGACCGCTTCGGCAAGCTGCCGCCCGAGGTCCGGAACCTCTTGGACATCATCGCCATCAAGCGGCTGTGCCGCGCCGTGGGCGTGGACCGCATCGAGGCCGGCCCGAAGGGCGCGGTGGTGAGCTTCCGCGACAACCGGTTCGCGCGCCCCGACAAGCTCGTCGCCTTCATCACCCGCCAGCCCGACGGCATCAAGCTGCGCCCGGACCACAAGCTCGTCTTCATGCGCGCCTGGGAGGAACCCGAGACGCGCCTGTCCGGCATCAACCGGCTGTTGGCCACCCTCGCCAAGCTGGCGGCGTAGGCCGCATTCGATGTTCGCCGGGGGCGGGTCGCGGATCCGGGGCCGGTTTGACACGTAGTCATTGTAGGGGCGGGTCTTAAGACTCGCCCGGGGGCGGGTTTGAAACCGGCGAGGCGCGAGGCGCTGCCTCGCGGCCTCGCCCCTACGAGGAAAAACGCAGCGGTCAAAACCGACCGACGAAAATCACGCGGGCGCCGTCTCGCGGTCGATCTCGGCAAGCGCGCGGACGAACGTCTCCGGGCTTTGCGCGCCCGAGATCGCGAATTTGCGATCGATGATGAAACAGGGCACGCCCTCGATGCCAATCTGGCGCGCGAACGCGTCCTCGGCCTTGATGGCGGCGAGGTCCTGGTCGGTTTCGAGATAGGCTTTGACCGCGCCCCCGTCCATGCCGAGCGCTTCGGCGAGGCTTGCCAGCACCTCGATCCGGCCGATATCCAGGCCGTCGAGGAAATAGACGCGGAAGATCGCCTCGACGATCTCCTCCTGGCGGTCGGCGCGCGCCGCGTGGCGGATCAGCCGGTGGGCGAGGATGGTGTTGGGCGTGCGCGCGATGCGGGCGAAGGCGAAGGCGATGCCTTCCTCGCGGCCCGCCGCCTCGACCGCCTCGTACATGCCGCCGCCGGCGCGGGTGCCGAACTTGCGCTTGAGATACGCCTGCCGGTCCATGCCCTCGGGCGGCATGTCGGGATTGAGCTGGAACGGCCGCCAGCCGATCTTGATGTCCGGCCGCGGGGCGAGCGCCAAGGCCCGCTCGAGGCGCCGCTTGCCGATATAACACCAGGGACAGATCGCGTCCGAGACGACGTCAATGATCATGGGACTTGAGTCTAGCCCGACCCTTGCGCCCCCGGCAATGGCGCGCGAAGCGTATTGACCGCGCGCGCCCGAGCGGGCCTAATCGAGCGCAAAGGGGGTCGCCGGTGCCGAGAGCGAAAAGGCCAAGGGTCGGAATCTGCGACCGCGACCTGGGTCGCGGGCCGGCCAATTTCGCGCCGCTCTCGCCGCTTTCCTTCCTCGTCCGCGCGGCCGCCATCCATCCGCACAAGGTCGCGGTCATTCATGGGGATCGGCGCCATACCTACGCCAAGTTCCATGCTCGCTGCCGGCGGTTCGCCGCGGCGCTCGCCCGGCGCGGCATTGGCCGCGGCCACACGGTCGCGGTGATGGCGCCCAACACGCCCGCGCTCTTGGAGGCGCATTACGGCGTGCCAATGGCGGGTGCGGTCTTGAACGCGCTCAACTACCGCCTCGATCCGCGCTCGATCGCCTTCATCCTCGCGCACAGCGAGGCCAGGCTGTTGATCGCCGATCGCGAGTTCTCGGCCACCATCGAGGCAGCGCTCGGGCTGATGAAGAAGAGGCTGGCGGTGATCGACATCGACGATCGCGCAGCCGCGGGCGGCAAGCTCTTGGGCGACAAGGATTACGAGGCGTTCCTCGACGAGGGCGACCCGGATTTTGCCTGGCAGCCTCCCGTCGACGAATGGCAGGCGATCTCGCTCAACTACACCTCGGGCACCACCGGCAACCCCAAGGGCGTCGTCTTCCACCACCGCGGCGCGTTCTTGAACGCGCTCGGCAACGCGCTCGCCTTCGCTCTCACGCTCGAGACGGTCTATCTGTGGACCCTGCCGATGTTCCACTGCAACGGCTGGACCTACACCTGGGCGGTGACGGCGGTGGGCGGCACCCATGTGTGCTTGCGCGGCGTCGATCCGGCGCCGATCTTCGCGGCGATCGCCGAGCACCGCGTCACGCATCTGTGCGGGGCGCCGATCGTCCTCAACCTGCTGGTCCACGCGCCCTCCGAGGTCAAGCGCAAATTCGATCATCGCGTCGAGGTGGCGACCGGCGGTGCCGCGCCGCCCACGGCGGTGATCGCGGCGATGGAGGAGATGGGGTTCCGCGTCACGCATCTCTACGGCCTCACCGAAAGCTTCGGACCGGCGACGCTGTGCGCGTGGCAGGACTCGTGGACCGGGCTCGACCTCCATGCGCGCGCGCGCCTGATGGCCCGCCAGGGTGTCGCCTATCCGACGCTCGGCGCGGCGCTGGTCGCGGACCCCTCGACGCTCGCGCCCGTGCCCAGTGACGGCAAGACCATCGGCGAGCTGCTGCTGCGGGGCAATACGGTGATGAAGGGCTATCTCAAGAACCCCAAGGCCACGGCCGAGGCGTTCCGCGGCGGCTGGTTCCACACCGGCGATCTCGCCGTCCGCCACCGAGACGGGTATGTCGAGATCAAGGACCGCGCCAAAGACATCATCATCTCGGGCGGCGAGAACATCTCCTCGCTCGAGGTCGAGGAGGTCCTGTACCGGCACCCGGCGGTCTTGGAGGCGGCGGTGGTCGCCAAGCCCGACGAGAAATGGGGCGAGAGCCCATGCGCCTTCGTCACCTTGAAGCCCGGCGCGGCGCCGCCCGCGGCCGTCGACATCATCGCCTGGTGCCGCGACAACCTGGCGCATTTCAAAGCGCCGCGCGCGGTGGTGTTCGGGCCCTTGCCCAAGACCTCGACCGGCAAGATCCAGAAATTCGCGTTGCGCGAACAGGCCAAACGGATGGGCGGCGGGTCATGAGCGAAGCCTTCGATCTGTCCGGCCGGGTGGCGCTGGTGACCGGCGCTTCCTCGGGCCTCGGCCGGCACTTCGCGCTCGTGCTGGCGCGCGCCGGGGCGAAGGTGGCGGTCGGTGCGCGCCGGGTCGACCGGCTCGAGGCGCTGGCCCAAGAGATCACCGCCTTCGACGGCCGCGCGCTGCCGCTGACGCTCGACGTCAACGACGCCGGCTCGGTCGCCCGCGCGGTGGAGATCGCCGAGACCGAGCTGGGGGCGCTGTCGATCCTGGTCAACAATGCCGGGATCGCCGGAGTCGGGCGCTTCCTCGACCAGGACGAGGCCGAATGGCGCAGCGTGCTCGACACCAACCTCGATGGCTGCTGGCGCGTCGCGCGCGCGACGGCCAAACGCATGGCCGCGCACGGCCATGGCGGGTCGATCGTCAACATCGCCTCGATCCTGTCGTTCACCGTGGTGAGCCAGCTGTCCGCTTACGGCGCCGCCAAGGCGGCGCTCATGAGCCTCACCCGGACCATGGCCGTCGAGCTGGGCCGCCACGACATCCGCGTCAACGCGCTGGCTCCGGGCTACATCGAGACCGACCTCAACCGCGAGTTCCTGGCGGGGCCTGCCGGTCAGGCGATCGTCGCCCACACGCCGCTCCGCCGTCTGGGCCGGCTCGACGATCTCGACGGCGCGCTGCTACTGCTCGCCTCCGACGCCGGCCGCTTCATGACCGGGGGCGCCATCGTGGTCGACGGCGGCCACATGCTTGCCTCGCTCTAGCCGTGGATGTGGAAACATGATCGTCGACCTGCGCACCTACAACATCCATCCGGGCAAGCTCCCGGCCTATCTCGACCTCTATGGGCGGGAGGGCTATGCGATCCAAACCAAGCACCTCGGCGATTGCCTCGGCTACTGGGTGGCCGAGGTCGGCGTGCAGAACCGCGTGGTGCATCTATGGGCCTATCCGGACATCGCCGAGCGGGCGCGTCGCCGCGCCGCGATGGAGTCCGACCCGGCGTGGAATGGCTACCGGGCCAAGTCGGCCGAGTTCCTCCAGCGCCAGGACAACTGCATCGTCCGCCCGGCCCCGTTCTGGCCGCTGGCGCAGCAGGCTGCCGGCCCCATCGCCATCGTCGATTACCGGATCTACACCCTCCATCCCGGCAAGCTCGGCGAGTACTTCAAGCGCTACGAGGCCGAGGGCCTCACCAAGCAGGTCGGTTACCTCGGACGCTGCATCGGTTACTACCAGAGCGATATCGGCACGCAGAGCCAGGTCATCTCGCTGTGGGCCTACGAGAGCGTCGAGGACCGCGCCCGCCGCCGCGCGAGGCTGCAGGCCGACCCCGGCTGGAGCGGCTATCTCGCCGGCATCCAGCCCTACTTCGTCTTCCAGGAGACCGCCCTGTTGCGGCCGGCGCCGTTCTGGACACCGAAATTCTAGACGGAGGTCGCGATGGACTTCACGCTTGCGCCCGAGCTCGACCGGCTGCGCCTCAAGATCCGCGACTTCGTCGCGACCGAAATCCTGCCGGTCGAGCGCGACCCCGCCGCCTGGGGCGAGGGCGAGAACATCCGCTTGGACCGCCTTGAGGCGTTGCGCGTCAAGGCCAAGGCCGCCGGCCTGTGGACGCCCCAAATGCCCGAGGCGCGCGGCGGACTCGGGCTCGACACCGTCGGCATGGCGGCGTGCTACGAGGAGATGGGCCGCTCGATCTTCGGGCCGGCGGCCTTCAACAGCGCCGCCCCCGACGACGGCAACATGTTCCTCTTGAACCGGGTCGCGAGCGAGGCGCAGAAGGACCGCTGGTTGCAGCCGATCATCGACGGCAAGGTGCGGTCGGCCTTCGCCATGACCGAGCCCGCCCCGGGGTCGGGCTCCGACCCCGCCGCGATGCGCACGCGGGCCGAGAAGCGCCACGGCAAATGGGTGGTCCGCGGGCAGAAATGGTTCATCAGCGGGGCGGGCGAGGCGCGGCATTTCATTCTCATCGCCCGCACCTCCGCGGATGCGCGCAAGGGCCTGTCGGCGTTCCTCTATCACGGCGATCAGCCGGGGTGGCGGATCGTGCGCCGGATCGGGATCATGGGACCGGAGGAGCACGGAGGGGTTTGCGAGCTCGCCTTCGACGGCCTCGAGATCCCCGAGGACGACGTCTTGATGAACATCGGCGACGGGCTCAAGGCGACCCAGATCCGGCTCGGCACGGCGCGGCTCACGCATTGCATGCGCTGGCTGGGGATGGCCAAGCGCGCGCTCGAGATCTCGTTCGACTACGTGCGGACACGCGAGAGCTTCGGCGCCAAGCTCGCCGAGCACGAGGGCGTGCAGTGGCTCCTGGGCGCGGCGGCGATGGACATCGAGATCGGGCGGTTGCTCACCATGCGCGCCGCCTGGAAGCTCGATCACGGCGACTTCGCGCGCAAGGAAGTGTCGATGGCGAAGGTGGCCGTCGCCGACGTGCTGCACAAGGCGGTGGACACCGCCATGCAGCTCATGGGCGCCAAGGGCTATTCGCGCGACACGCCGCTCGCATGGATGTACCGCTATGCCCGCGCGGCGCGGCTGGTCGACGGCGCCTCCGAGGTCCACAAGATGGTCCTCGCGCGCCTCCTGCTTGCCGAAGGGATGGAGTTCTGGGCGTGGCGGTAGGAACTAGCGCAAGCCGTTGGGCGGACGGCGATGGACGACGATCACTTGCCGGCCAGCCGGGCCGACGAGGCGGCGAACGGTCTCGAGGAGGGCAGCGAGGAACGCGAAGGCCGGCCTTCGGCGACGCGGATGCCGGTCGATTTTCATCATTCCCCCGTGACGGCGCGCCGAAGGTGACGGGCGTCAGGGGAATCATGTCGCCGCATGGCATGGCGAAAATGTGGCGGATCGCGGTCATCGCCGGGGTTTTTCGCCGCCGTCCCCACGGAACATTTACGGTTGGGCGTGGAACATCCGTCGCAGTTCCGCGCGCACCGCGCGGCCTGCGGCAAGCTCCCAGCAATTGACGATGGCGAGGCGGAAGCCGCCCGGCGGCATGGCATGGCGAGCGGGGTGCTCGCGATCGTTGAACGTGATCTGGATCGACGAGATGCCCGGCCGTGCGCGGAATCCGGCGACCGCCCGGCGCTCGATCCGCCACCTTATGCCGTGGCGCCCGAACAGTACGACGCTGTAGCCGGTCCGCGGCCGGTCGCGGAACCGCCAGGCGCCATTGGCATAGAGATCGACGACGGCGGCGAGCCAGCCTGAGCCGTTGAGATCGAGCCACTGCTCGGCCATGCGCAGGTGGCATTCGATGATCCGCCCGCCGATAGTCTCGAAATTGACGACGCCGGTGAAACCGCCGAGATGCCAGCCGATCCAGGCGCCGATCTTGGACTCGAGGCGCGAATCGCGGCGGCTGTGGACGGTCCAGTAGTCGAAGGTGCCGCGGGGGCCGGGACTGGCCGTGGTATGCCGCCACCAGCAGGGCTCGCCCTCGCACAGGGCAACGTCGGTGCTGACATGCGGGCCGGTCAAGAGCGGCATCCACATGTGTCCGGGGGTGAGCGCCGCCTCGTACGCCTTGGCCGAGCTGATGGTCCGGCCGCCCGTGCCCATGCCGCGCAAATTGAAGATCGGCTTCGAGAACACGGGATAGGCCGCCGGCTGCGTGCCGTGCGGCCCGCAGGGCAGGCCTTGGCTCAAGCAGATATTGAGCTTGTTGTGGATCCAGCGGCGCGTCGCGTACAGCGCCCAGGCGGTGGCGTCGTCGATCGGCACCACGATATCCTCGGGACAGGCCTGATGCTCGAAATATTGCCAGCGCCAGGGATCGACACCGAGAAAGGGCATGTACGTCCACGTCGCGCGCGCAAAGAGAGGGCGGGGAGGCGAGGCGGCCAATCCGTCGGGCTCTCGGCCCGCAACCTTAGCCAGCGAGTGGTCTATTGGCCATGGTTACGTTCGGCGCGGCGGGGCCATGGGGCTCCGACATGGCTGGCCGATATGCGCGCCGCTCAGGGAAGGTCGCGGGCGACGCGGAAGCCGCGCCGTCCGCTGCGCAGCGTGGCAACATCGCCGTCGCGCCGCGCCGAGCGCATCTCCTCCGCCACCAGACCCCAGGCGCCGCCGCGCACGACCCGTTTGTTGCATTCCCCGATCGTCCACGCCGACCCGTCGGCGGGCGCGCCGCCGTACGAACCGTTCCAACAATCCGCCGTCCACTCCCAGACATTGCCGTGCATGTCATAGAGGCCGAACGGGTTGGCCGGGTATGAGCCGACCGGCATGGTCTGCGCGCTTGCCCCCGGCCCGCAGCCCAGGCAATTGGCGTTGTTGGCGCCGACCTCCTCGCCCCATGGGAAGCGAGCGGCCGTTCCGCCGCGCGCGGCATATTCCCATTCCGCTTCCGAGAGCAGGCGATAGGCGCGGCCGGTCTTGCGGCTCAGCCAAGCGATGTATTCCTGAGCATCGGTCCAGTTGACGTAGATCACCGGACGGGTGCCGCGGCCCCAGCCGCGGTCGTTCGGCTGCTGGTGGCTGCACCCGCCGTCCGCGACGCACAGGTCCCATTGCGCGAACGTGATCTCATAGCGACCGATCCCGAAGGGTTTGGCGACCGAAACCGCGTGCACCGGCCCCTCGGTCGGTCGATGGCCGGCCTCGCGCTCCGACGCTCCCATTTGGAACGCCCCGGCCGGGATTTCGACGAGCTCCGGGCAGTCCGCGCAGTCGCGCCAGATCCGGAAACCGGCCGCGGCGCGCGGGGCGACTGCCTCGCCCGGCGATTGCCGCGCCTCGAACTCCCGCCACAGCAGGACGCCCGCCACCACCAGGACGGCCGCCGCCCCGACCAGCGAAGCGATACCGGCCGGCGTGCGCACGAACCGCCCGGGAAAAGCGATCGTCCCCGAAGCTCCGGTCTGGGTCGGGTCGACGAAGTAGATGCGGACCTTGTCCGGGATGTTCTTGACCCGGTGGCGGCCCTGGCTCGCGAAACCGACGTCGAGCTTGCCCCCCACCTGGTCGAAGACGCTACCCGAAATCGCGATCCCGCCCGGCTCCGCGTAACCCTCCAGGCGGGCCGCCACGTTGACCCCATCGCCGTAGATCTGGCTGGCGTCGACGATGACGTCGCCGAGATTGATGCCGATGCGGAATTCCATGCGCCGCGGCTCGGGGAGCTGATCGTTGCGCCCTCCGAGCTCGGCCTGAATCTCGACCGCGCACTGAACCGCCGCGACCGGGCTCGCGAATTCGGCGAGCACGCTGTCGCCGGCGGAGCCCACGATGCGGCCGCGATGCTCGCCGATCGACCG
>JBQTIU010000037.1:0-12568 GCA_052387815.1 Pseudomonadota bacterium | reverse complement strand
CGCGCGGCAGCGCCTCGCGCCTCGCCGGTTTACAACCCGCCCGCGGGCCGGTTTGAAACCGGCCCCTACACACGCCTTCCTTCCAACCTTTAACCTCCGGAGATCGATCGTCATGTTCAGCATGTTCGGCTTTTTCAACAACCTCAGGGTCAAGACCAAAATCTCGCTTGGCTTTCTGAGCGTGCTTGCCATCCTCGCTAGCGTGGCGTGGGTCGGCTATGCGTCGATCGTCGAAGTCGCGCACGACATCGACACCCTCGAACAGCGGGCCAAGGTCGTCAACATCGCCAACGACCTGGCGCGCGACGTCGTCGATCTCGAGGCCCGGATCGAGAAATTCGAGGCGACCGGGCGCGCGGAGGACGAGACGGCCGCGCTCGCAGCCGGGAAAGCGGTGCGGGCCAAAATCGACGCAGCGCTTGCCGCCATCAAGGACCCGGAGCGCCGCAAGAAGGTCCAGGAGGTCGCCCAGCATTACGACGCCTACATGAAGGGCTTCAAGCGCGTGAGCGACCTCAAGCGCGAGGAGCACCACCTCATCAAGGACGCGCTCGATCCCGCCGGCGTCGCCATGGAGCGGAGTTTCGAGACGTTGGCGGCCGCCGCCGCGAAGGCCGGCGACAGCAACACGGCGATCCTCGCCGGCGCGGGCCTGCAGAACCTCATGCGGCTCCGCCTGACCGTCAACAAGCTGCTCGGCCGGGACGACGAAGCCTTGGCGCAGGAGGCCGAGAAGAACTTCGCCGATTTGAAGCAGGTGATGAGCGCCTTGGAGGCGGCGACGCGGACGGCCGCGCACCGGACGAACACTCAGGACATCGCCGGCGCCTTGGGCAAGTACCAGGCCGCTTATCAGCGCGCCCATGCCATCGATCGGGAGCTCCAGAAGCTGATCGACGGGACGATGGACCAGGAAGCCAAGTTCATCGCGACGGCCACGAACTTCATCAAGGACAGCGCGATTGCCGAGCAAGAGGCGATCGGACAAGAGACCGATGCCACGCTCGCCAGCGACAAGACCTTGATCGTGGCGTTCTCGTTGGGCGGCATGGTCCTCGGCCTCGCGCTCGCGTGGCTGATCGGGGCCGCCATCGCCTCGCCGGTGATCGCCATGACGGGCGCCATGACCAAGCTCGCCGGCGGCGACAAGACCGTCGCCATCCCGGCGGTTGGCCGCAAGGACGAGATCGGCCAGATGGCGGCCACGGTCCAGGTGTTCAAGGACAACGCCATCCAGGTCGACCGCATGCAGGCCGAGCAGGAAGAGATGAAGAAACGCGCCGAGGTCGAGAAGAAGGCGGCGCTCGAAAAGATGGCGGCCGCCTTCGAGGCCTCGGTCAAGGGCGTGGTCGACACCCTGTCCTCGGCCTCGACCGAGCTGCAATCCTCGGCCCAGGCGATGTCGACGACGGCGGAGGAGACGCAGCGCCAGTCGACGGCGGTGGCGGCGGCCTCGGAGCAGGCCTCGACCAACGTCCAGACGGTGTCCGCGGCGGCCGAGGAGCTGTCGTCCTCGATCACCGAGATCAGCCGCCAGGTGGCGGCCTCGACGAAGATCGCCGGCAAGGCGGTCGAGGAGGCGGGGCGGACCAACGCCTCGGTCCAGGGGCTTGCCGAGGCGGCGCAGAAGATCGGCCAGGTGGTGAAGCTGATCAACGACATCGCCGGGCAGACCAACCTGCTGGCCCTCAACGCCACGATCGAGGCGGCGCGGGCCGGGGAAGCGGGCAAGGGCTTCGCGGTGGTGGCTTCCGAGGTCAAGAGCCTGGCCAACCAGACGGCCAAGGCGACCGAGGACATCGCGGCGCAGATCACCGCCATCCAGGCGGCGACCAACACCTCGGTGGCGGCGATCAAGGGCATCGGAGCGACGATCGCCGAGATCAACGAGATCGCGACCACGATCGCCTCGGCGGTCGAGGAGCAGGGGGCGGCGACCCAGGAGATCGCGCGCAACGTGCAGCAGGCGGCCAAGGGCACCGGCGAGGTGTCATCCAACATCGCCGGCGTGACGCAAGCGGCGGGCGAGACCGGGCAGGCGGCGGGCCAAGTCCTGGGCGCGGCGGGCGAGCTCGCCAAGCAGTCGGAGAAGCTGCGCCAGGAGGTCGACGGCTTCCTCGCCAACATCCGCGCCGCGTAAGCGCGGACCCCCCCGCCCGCTCCCCCCCCCCGCGTCCGCGTCGGGGAGGGCGGGGGGTACTGGCGCGCCTCTCAGGTGATAATGTCCTGCGCCCGCGTCGCCCAGAAGGTCACGCGGCGCTCGAGCGCCGCGAAAACCTCGTACATCACCACGCCCATGATCGCGATCACGATGAGGCCGGCGAACACCAGCGGCACGTCGAAGCGCGAGCTCGCCGCGATCATCAGATAACCGATGCCGGAGTTCGAGGCCACGGTCTCCGACACCACCGAACCGACGAAGGCCAGCGTGATCGCGACCTTGAGCGAGGCGAAGAAATAGGGCATCGAGCGCGGGATGCCCACCTTGCGCAGGATCTGGCTCTTGCGCGCGCCGAGCGAGCGCAGCACGTCCTGAAGCTCGGGCTCGATGGTCGCGAGCCCGGTCGCCACGTTGACGACGATGGGGAAGAACGAGATCAGGAACGCGGTCAGCACCGCGGGGATGGTGCCGATGCCGAACCAGATCACCAGCACCGGCACCAGCGCCACCTTGGGGATCGAGTTGAAGCCGACCATGATCGGATAAACCGCCTCGTAGACGGCGCGCGAGGCGCCGACCGCCACCCCGAGCATGAGGCCGAAGACGACCGCCAGCGCGAAGCCCAGGAGCGTGGTCATGAGGGTCTGCGCGGCGTGGCCCATGATCGGCCCGTAGAGCTTGGCGAACGAGGCCCAGACCTCGGTCGGCGCCGGCAGGATGAAGGTGTCGATCCCGAGCACGATGGTGGCGAGCTCCCACAGCACGAAGAAGGCGATGGTCACCGTCCATGGCAGGGTGCGCAGGAGCCAGCGGCGGGTCACTGGCGCACCTGGGAGATTTGCTCGCGCAGGCCGTGCGCGAGTTCGATGAAGCGCGGAGTGAAGGTGTCGCCGAGGCGGCGCGGCGACGGCAGATCGACCGCGGTGCGCGAGACCACGCGCCCCGGCCGGGCGCTGATGACGTAAACGGTGTCGGCGAGGAACACCGCTTCGCGCAGCTCGTGGGTGACCAGGATCACGGTCGGTTTCTTCTTGAGGTAGAGGGTCTGCAGCACGCCCCACAGGTCCTCGCGGGTGAAGGCATCGAGCGAGGCGAAGGGCTCGTCGAGCAGCAGCAGCTCGGGTTCGTGGATGAGGGCCCGGCACAGCGAGGAGCGCTGCTGCATGCCGCCCGAGAGCTGCCAGGGGTACTTGTCCTCGAACCCGGACAGGCCGACCGTCGCCAGGAGGTCGCGCGCGGCCGCGACATAGGCGGCGCGGTGGCGGCGGAACCGGCCGGCGTGCGGCTCGACGATCTCGAGCGGCAAGAGGACGTTGTCGAGAGTGGTGCGCCAGGGCAGGAGCGTGGCGTTCTGGAACGCCATGCCGCAAATCTTCAAGGGGCCGGTTACCCTGCGGCCCGCCACGATCACTTCCCCGGTCGTGGCGGGGTGGAGGCCGGAGACCAGCTTCAACAGCGAGGACTTGCCGCAGCCGCTCGGCCCGACCACGGCGATGAATTCGCCCCGCGCGATGCGGATGCTGGCCTCGGCGAGCGCCGGCGTGGCGCCCGCCTCGGACCCGCCCGTCCCGGACCCATATGTGAGCGAGACCCGGTCGAGGGCGACGAAGGGCTCGGCCGCCACAACGCGCCCACGCGCTCGCCGGCGGCTTAGCGCGTCAGCCTGCGCTCCGCCGCCGGCGGCAGGAAGCGGTCGGTGAACACCTGGCCAGCCGCCACCTTGCGCTCGAGATTGAACCCCTCGGTCACCAGATCGATGTTGCGTTGCAGCCGCTCTGGGCGCACCCCGCCGAAGCCGCTCTTCTTGACGTCCCCGGTCAAGACGCTGGTCGCGATCGCCAGCTTGAGGCGTTCGAGCTCGAGCACGTCGTTGATCAGCGGGTCCTTCTTCTTGAGCGCCGCGACCGCCGCCGCGGGATCGGCGATGGCGTCCTGCCAGCCGCGGATCGTCGCCTGGACGAAGCCCTTGACGGCGCCCGGGTTCGACTGGACGAGCGCGGGCGCGGCGATCACCGCGTTCGAATAGAGGTCGACCCCGAAATCCTTGTACATGAAGGTCTGGATATTGGCCTCCGGCACGCCCAGCCCTTTGAGCGCCAGCACGGCGGTGAAGCTGAAGCCGGAGATGGCGTCGGTCTCGCCGCGCGCCAGCATCGGCTCGCGCAAGGGCGGGGCGACGTTCGACCAGTTGACCCTCGCGGGGTCGAAGTTGTTGGCCTTGGCAAACAGCGCGAACAGGCGGAAGGGCGTGTCGAAGGATGGAGCCGCGGCGTTGCGGCCGACCAGGTCCGCCGGCCGCGCGATGTTCTTGCTCTTGAGCGTGACGATCGAGAACGGCGCCTGATCGTAGATCATCAGCACCGCCAGGCTCTCTCGGCCCGGATTCTTGGCGTTGAACTCGATGAGCGCGTTCAAATCGCCGAACCCCATGTCGTAGGCGCCGCTCGCCACGCGGTTGACGGTGTCGGAGGAGCCGCGCCCGGCGTCGAGCGCCGTCAGGTTGACGCCTTCGGCCGCGTAATAGCCGCGCTCGTGGGCGAGGAAGAAGGCGCCCTGCGGCCCCTGCAACGTGAAGTCGAGGGTGAACTTGATGCTGGTTTGCTGCGCCGCCGCCGATCCGGCCGCGAGCGCGAGGGCCGCCGCAGCGCCGATGATGCTCGGCAAGTGCCGATGCCTGGTCATGGTCGTGACTCCCAGTTGTGGTCTCCCATCCGAGCCCGAGTATCGGGGCAAGCCCGAAAGCGAGTCAATCCGGGGCCGTCCTCGAATCGCCCGCCAACGCGCGAGCACGCCCCCCACCGCTGGGGCAGGCTTTGTCGGAAGTTCGGGCTAAACCCTGAGCGTGTCGCGGAGCGGCGGCGCCTCGTGGCTTCCGGGGAAGACCAGGCGCTCGATCGCCGCCTCGGGCAGCCCGAGATGATCGGCGAGCAAGGCTTTGAAGAGCGAGCGCAGGTCGGTCGTCGGCGCGAGGTCGCGGCCCTCGAACAGGCGGTTCGCGCCGAGGCCCGGCCAGCGCCCGAGCACGCGCCCGCCCAGGACCGCGCCGCCGATCAGGAACGCCACGCCCGCCGTACCGTGATCGGTGCCGCCGGTGCCGTTCGCCGCCACGGTGCGGCCGAACTCGGTCGCCACCGCCACCGCGGTCTCCCGCCACGCCGGCCCCAGGCCGTCCTTGAGGGCGGCGAGCCCGTCGGCGAGCGCGCGCAGCTGGTTGGCGAGCCGGCCGTCGAGCAGGCCCTGGTTGGCGTGGGTGTCCCAGCCGCCGAGTTCGAGCACCGCGACCCGCGCCCCGGCGGGCGCGGCGAGCAGCTTGCCGAGCGCGCCGGCGATGGCCTTGATCGCGCCCGGGCCGCGCAAGGCATCCGGCGCCATGCGCTTGTCCGCGCCGAGCACTTCCTCGCTCATCGCCTGGGCCCGCAGCCCTTCGGCGATCGCCGGGCCCAGCACCGGGTCGGGCCGATAGAGGGCCGCAAGGCGGGCGAGGAAATCGCCGTCGACCTCCGGCGCTACTTGCGGCGTGAACGAGCCGACCGGGGTGGCCCCGCGCAGGAGGAGCGGGACGGTCCGGCCCACCCCGAGGCCGATGCGCCGGTCGGTCGCCGGCTGGGTCATGAGGCCGAGCGCCCGGTTGAGCCAGCCATCCCTGGCGCCGCGCGGCGCGGCGGTGCCGTTTTCGAGCAGGTCCTGGCCGTCGAAGTGCGAGCGCGATCGATCGGGCGTCGCCACCGCATGGACCACCAGGAGTTCGTTCCTCGCGTACAGCTCATGGAGGAAACGGAGCGCCGGATGGAGGCCGAAGCGGCCGTCGAGGTCGAGCGCGCCTTCGGGCCGCCCCGGCTCGGCCATGGCGAGCGGGCCGCGCAGGGCCGCATAATCGGGATCGGCGTAGGCGGGGACGGCGGCCAGGCCATCCAGCGCGCCGCGCAGGATGACCACCACCAGGCGCCGCTCGGTGGCAAGCCGCGCCACCGCCACCGACATGACCCCGGATTCGGCGACCAGTCCGGCACCCAAGAGCTGCAATGCATGGCGGCGGGAGATCACGGCGCTACCTCCTCTGGAATTCGGGGCTGGCGAGGACCATGGCGATGCCCTCGGCGCGCGAGGGCGCGCGGGCCGCGGCCAGCGCGGTGGCGCGGCTTACGACCGGCCCGATCGCCTCGGCGAGCAGCGCATCCGGGGACCAGCGGCCGGCGCGCTCGGCGAGCGCCACCGCCGATTCGGCGCGGCGCAAGACCGCGTCGGGGCCGATCCAAGCAGCGGCCGTATCGGGCCAGCCGGCCGGCGAGGGCGCGGCGAACGGCGCCTGGCCCAACCGGCGCAGGGCGCCCAGGAGGCGCCCGGGCGCCGTCTCGACCGCGGTCGCGCGCAGGGCCGAGACCACGAACTCGTTGGGCGTCTTGATCTTGGGCAGGGCCTCGGCCCATGCCTCGGGCGCATCGACGACGGCCTCGGACAACGCCTTGAGATCGCCGTCGCGGTCGAGGAAGACGCGGGCCAGGCGGCGGACCGCATCTTCGGGCGGCTGGTCGGCGATGAAGTGCCGGGCGAACTTGGTAGCGATATGGACGGCGGTCGCCGGATGCCGGGCGAGGGCATTGAGCGCGTCCCGGCCTTCGACCTCGCCGGTCTCGGCATAGCGCACGCCGAGCAGCGTCTTCCCGCCCGGCTCGTGGCTCTGGGGGACGTAACGATAGGTGCCGGCTTCGTCCCCGTCGGTCGGCCGGCCGATCGACCAGCCGGTCAGAATCTTGGCGAACTCGCGCACGTCGGCCTGCGTATAGCCGGCGGTGACGCCGAGGGTATGGAGCTCGAGGATTTCGCGCGCCAGGTTCTCGTTGAGGCCGCGGCCGCGGGTCAGCCCGACCCTGGAAGTCGGGCCGATCGATCGCGCCTGATCGAGATAGACCAGCATCCCCGGATGGCGCACGGCCGCCAGCAGCAGGTCGAAGAACCGGCCGGTGACGTGCGGGCGGATGGCCTCGCGCTCGAAGGCGCCGGCGAGGCCCAACAGCGGCGGGCGTTGCACCGAGACCGTGAAGTGGTTGCCCCACAAGGCAGTGAGCCGCTCGCGGAAGGGGGTGTCGCTGTCGATCTGGGCCTTGGTGCGGGCTGCCGCCTCGGCCTGGTAGACCTCGCGCAAGTGGCCGCGGAGGGATTCCTCGACGGCGGCGGGGCCGCGCTGGACGGCGACCTGGAATTCGTTCATGCGCTGGCTGCCCGGCGCGAGGTCGGCGAGCGCCGGCGGCGGCGGCACGGGTTCGAGCTGCTGGGTGAGCCAGCCGCGCGGATCGCTGCGGGCCGCGACGATTTCGCCCGGCTTGGCGCCGAGGCCGAAGCGGGTCGCGGCGATGAAGGCCTGCTGGACGGTCATGGGCGCCCCCTCGGGCCCTCGACCAATGGTCGCCGCGCCTCGGGCGGCAGGCGCTGCGCGGCGCCGGCGATCGCGTCATGGACCGCCTTCTGCGAGTCGAGCGCGCGGTTCCGCAAGTCGGCGAGGGCCGCCTCGAGCGCCGCGCGGTCGAACGGCTCGGCCACCAGCGCGTCGCGGACGCGCCGTCGCGCCTCGCGCATGGCGGCGTTCGCGGCGCCCATGTCGCGGCGGCGCTCGGCCATCGCGTCCTCGAAGACCTGGCGGTGCTCGGGTGGCAAGTTCTCCGCCATGCGATGAATGAACCAAGGACGGTCGCCGGCCGGCGAGGGGCCGCTGGCGAAGGGAGGCGCGGAGGGGCCGAGGTAGCGCCCCGCCATCAGCCCGACCAGGAACAAGTTCACGCCAAGCGAGACGAACAGCGCGATCGCCAGCCATTTGCCCATGCGTGCATCGAAGGTCACCATGGCGATTCCTCCTCGCTCGACAGGCCGAGCATGAGATCGGCGGCCTCGCGCTCGATCCCGAGCCCGCCTGCCAATCCGAACCAGCCGACGATGAATCCGGCCGCCGCCGCCGCCGCCAGCCCGGCGAAATTCGGCCAGCCGACGGCGATCCGCCAGCCGGGCGCGGCCGCGGCCAGCGAACCGCCGCGTCGGTGTGGCGTGGCGGCGATCGCCCTCGCCAGCGCGCCCGCCTCGAGCGCGGGGCGAGCCCGTTCGGCGGCGCGGGCGAGGGCCGGATCGTCGAGCAGCCGATCGAGCGCCAGGGCCGCGGCGAGGCGCTGGCGGCAAGCGGCCGATTCGCGAACCAGGGAGAGCGCCGCTTGGCGCTCGCCTCCCGGCCAGCGCGCGGGATCGGCGCCGTAGGCGTCGAGCAGCGCTTGGAAGCGATCGAGGTTCATGGCGTCGTGTCCACGAGATCGGCCAGCGCTTCGCGCAAGGTTCGCCGGGCGCGCACCAAGAGCGATTCGAGCGCGCCGACCGAGATATCCAGGATCGAGGCGGCGTCCACGTTGCTCATGCCTTGGTAATGGCAGAATACCAGCGCCAGGCGCTGGCGCTCGGGCAGGGCAGCCATCGCCGCGGCGACCCGCCGCGCGGTCTCATCGCGCGCCGCGTGCGCGAAGCCGTTGGGCCCGGGGTCGGCGACCTCGCCGGCGGCTTCGAGCGGCGCTAGAGCCGGCCGCCGCTTGCGGTCGAGGCAGAGATTCACCAGCACCCGGTGAAACCAGGTCGGGAAGCCGGCGCCGGCCCGCCAGTCGGGCGCCTTGAGCCAAGTCCGAAGGAAGGCTTCCTGCACGATCTCCTCCGCGTCGCTGCGGTTGCCCGCGATCCGGCCGGCCAGCGATGCCGCGCGCTTGAGGTACCGCTCGACGAGGCCGGCGAAGGCGGCCCGGTCGCCGGCGCCCGCCAACCGCATCAGTTCATCGTCGCTGCGGTCTGGCATCGGTCGACGTCCGGGGTCGCTCGCAGGTTTACACGCACGGGCGCCCCCGATCCTGCGATTGTAGGGGCGAGGCCGCGAGGCAGCGCCTCGCGCCTCGCGGCCTCGCGCCTCGCCGGTTTCAAACCCGCCCCCAGTTTGGTATCAGACCCCATGCCGCCCACTCCCCCGCCCGCCGCGGGTCCGTCTTCGGCGGCCCGCGGAACCCTGCTGTTCCTCGCCACGATCCTTTTGTTCGGCGGCCTCGACACGCTCGGCAAGCATCTCACCCAGGACTATCACGTCGTGCAGATCTCGTGGGGCCGCTACGTCTTCAACGTCGCCTTCGTGCTCATGCTGATGCCGCATCACGGCTTCGTGCGGCCGTTCGCGTCGGCGCGGCCGTGGCTCCAGCTCGTCCGCGCCACGCTGTTGACCGTGACGACCGTGCTGTTTTTCACCGCGGTGAGCTACCTGCCGCTCGCCGAAACGACGGCGATCGGGTTCGTCGCGCCCTTGGTCATCACCGCGCTGGCCGCCGTCGTGCTCAAGGAACGGGTCGGCCCAAGGCGGTGGGCGGCGGTGGTCGCCGGCTTCCTTGGCGTCCTGGCGATCGTGCGGCCCGGCGCCGGCATCGTGCATTGGGCCGCCTCCATCGCGGTGGCCATGGCGGTGTGCAATGCCGGCTACCACCTGGCGACGCGGATGCTGGCCGGCGTCGATACGACCGCCACCACGTTCTACTACACCTCGGTCGTCGGCGCCGTGCTGCTGTCGCTGGCCGTGCCGTTCTTTTGGACGCCGCTCGACGCCCTGGGGTGGCTGCAACTGGCGAGCCTCGGCGTCCTGGCCGGGCTCGCTCATTACTTGCTGATCCTCGCCTACACGCACGCGACGGCCTCGACGCTCGCGCCCTACAGCTATCTGCAACTCGTCTGGGTCACGGTCTTGGGTTACGTCGTGTTCGGCGATTTTCCCGATGCCTGGACCATGGTCGGGGCGGCGATCGTCACCGCCAGCGGCATCTACGTGTTCGTTCGCGAGGCGCGGTTGCGCCGGCAGGGGCGGCTATAGGGACGGGCGTCGCGCCCGAGGCTCAGGCCGCGTAGGGCACGACCTCCGTATCGAGCCGGGAGCCGAGGGCATCGGTCGCAACCTCGCGTTCGTAATGGGCTTGCAGGCTCATCCAGAACTGCGGTTCCATGCCGAAGAAACGCCCGAGCCGCAGCGCCGTGTCGGCCGTAACGGCGCGCTTGCCGTGGACGATCTCGCCGATCCGCGGCTGGGGAACGCGGATGCTCTTGGCGAGCCGATATTGCGAAATCCCCATCGGCTCGAGGAAGTCCAGGAGCAGAATGCGGCCAGGATGCACGGGGGCGAGCTTCTGGCGCACCGCTAGTCTCCCTCAGTGGTAGTCGACGATTTCGACGTCATAAGCATTGCCGTCACGCCAGAGGAAACATATCCGCCACGGGTCGTTAATGCGGATGCTGTATCGTCCGCCCCACCAACCGCGCAGCTTCTCGAGTCGATTGCCGGGAGGAATGCGTAGCGAGTCGAGGCGTGACGCCGAATGCAATTGCAAGAGCTTCCGGTAAGCCGTCTCCTGGATTGCCATCGGCAACCGCCTGGAAACCTCGCGACGGAAGAGGCGAGGAGTCTCGGTATCCCGGAAATTCTTGATCGCGACGCATCGCAACGTCGCGCGATACTATCAGCAAGCAGTATTATGCCACCGCGGCCCGGGGGCGCGCCGCCTTTACACCCCCAATATCGGTGCTTGAGGTCCTCGTCGGGCGCCCCTCCGATCTCCCCGAGGAGCTGCGTGAAGAGGTCGCGGTGCCCGCTGGGCAAGGCCTCGTAGAACTCCTTGATCTCGTGCATGCTCACCACCAACGAAAAAGCCCGGTCCCCCGCGGTTTTCCGCGGGACACCGGGCTCGATCTCCCGACGCCCGGCGCTCGCCGTCAGGCTCGGATCTTCAATACCCTGGTCACTTCCTTCACGCTCGTCGTCAGTTGCCTTTAGATGCCCCTGGTTCCTCCCTCGTCAGGATTCGGTCCGGTGCGCTGGGTCGGACGTCACCATCCGCTTCAACCACCCCTGCATTGAACCGATCCCACCTTTTCCATACAGCGGTGTCACGACCTCCACACCAGTGCCTTGAAACGCGTCACGCACTCGCTTTGCGTATTCGCTACCGCCGATCACCACCACGCGCCCGAACCGGTCCAGACCCTTTCGTCGGACTTGCTCATGGAGTTGTTCGCTCGCGGTGCAGCGAGGATCGCCACGTCGGTTGAAGGTCACGTCGTACGGACCCGACACAAGATCTCCAGGGTCCAAGAAGCCATACTTTGCCGAGAGGATCACCCCCTCGTCCGTGAAGCGCTCCGCGTACGCGCGAGCCAGCTTGTGCAACCTCCCCGTGTAGGCCTCTGCGGCCGAGACCGCACCCCGAGTCGGATTTCGGTCCCAGACCTTCTCCTTTCCGCACGGCACGACGCCCAGAGTTCTCATGTCGCAATCTCGCAGCGGGACCCGCGGATCGTGATCCGACCGCTCACGCAATCCGGTCGAACGGGGCAGTTCGCCGGGCACTTGCCGAGATGCCCGCCTCCTCGCTTCGAACAACCGAACTTGGACAGATGCCAGAGGGGCACATCTACGTCCAGAGCGATCATGCTCCTATTGGCCTTTGGAACTTGAACCCCCTTCGTGGCCTCTTTCCATACAGCGCGGACCTCTTGGAACACGGGATCGACCGGACCGCTGTAGGTGCCCCTCAGGACCCCGCTGCATAGGGTCGCCCGCAGCACATGAACGCGCCGGTCGCGGCCTTTCGCGAGGCGTTCAAGGAATACATCCGCGAGCGCGTGCCGCTCGATTGGGCGATGACCCACAACAACCTGGGCACCGCCTTCCAAGCCCTCGGCGAGCGGGAGAGCGGCACGGCGCGGCTCGAGGAGGCGAGGGCGGCCTACCGCGAGGCGCTCGAAGTCTTTCGCGCCGCCGGCGCCACGCACTACGTGGGGGTCGCCGAGGAAAACCTTGGCCGCGCGCAGGCGGCGATCGAGGCGCGAAAACAGCGTTAGCGCGATCGTTCGTGGGGCGGGCCGCGACCGCATGTTCGATTTTTGTTCTTGACAAGACGCCTCGCCACGTTTACCCATCGAAAATAGTAGCATGGGCGGTTCAGGCCCGCCGGGCGCGCAGCGGCGCGCGCGGGGGGCTTTTTTGTGCCCGTGGCGAACCCCGAACAGGAGGGAAATCCCATGGACGCGGCTCTGTTGTCGCCTCTGGAACCTTTCGCACCGGCGCGCGCGACCCGCATCGACGGGGCGGCGGCCGCGCGGCTGCTGGGGCAGGGCCTGCCGTCGGCCGAGGTCGCCTCCCGCCTCGGCTGCTCGCGCCAACCCGTCTGGCGCATCCTCCAGCGTTCGAAGCGCGTGCTGGGCGCGGCCGCCGCCGCGCGCGAGCGCATTGCCGCCGAGGCCGACGCGGCGCTGCTCGCGCTCCTGCCGGGGCTCGTCGAGGCGCTCGGGCGCGAGGTCCAGCAAGGCAACGCGCGCGTCCTGCTGTGGCTCGCGCAGCGGCTCGGCGTCGGCAAC
>JBQTIU010000036.1:0-20422 GCA_052387815.1 Pseudomonadota bacterium | reverse complement strand
TCAGAACCCGTGGGAGGAAAATTTTCCTAGGCCTCGGCGCCTCGGCCTCATTGAAGCAGCTGGTAGGCATGGATCTCTACTCTATCGCGCCTGATTTCCGAGGCCTCGACGCCATGGCGGGTCGATCTACGATAGCGTTTACATCGCCCTCGCTCGCGCGTTGGACGCCCCGTTGGTCACCAACGACGACCGCCTATCCCGTGTCGCCAAGGCAGCCGGGGTGCAGGCCCACATGATCGCCGACGGCCCTCCCCAGGAAGCCCGCATTCGGTAGGGCGCGCCGGAACCCCGCGCCGGCCGCCTCAACGACCCCAACTCGGGCAGCCGCAGGCGCGGCACCGGCCGCCGCCCGCCCGCGGCGGGCGAGCAACTGCGGCTGTTGTGAGGCGAGGCGGATTCACCCGGCTTCGACTCCGGCTGCGTGCTATCCTGTCGCATGCCCGATTTCGCGCTCGAGAGTGCGGCGGGCGGGCTCGTCGCCGGCATCGACGAGGCCGGGCGCGGGCCGCTGGCCGGGCCCGTGGTGGCGGCCGCCGTCATCCTCGCGCCGCCCCTGCCGGCCGAGCTCGCGGCGAGGATCGACGATTCCAAGAAGATGACTCGCGCCGCCCGCGAGGCCGCCTTCGCCGAGCTGTGGGCGCGCCGGCGCGCCGGCGCGATCGCCATCGGCGTCGGGGCGGCGAGCGCCGGCGAGGTCGATCGGCTCGACATTCTGCGCGCCACCTTCCTTGCCATGCGCCGCGCGCTGCGCCGCCTCCGGCTCGCGCCCCAGCTTGCGCTCGTCGACGGCAACCGCGCGCCCCCCGAGTTGGGGTGCCGGGTCGAAACCCTGGTCGGCGGCGACGCCAAGAGCCTGTCGGTCGCCGCCGCCTCGATCGTCGCCAAGGTGATCCGCGACCGCGCCATGACCAAGCTTGCCCGCCGCTACCCCGGCTACGGCTGGGCCACCAACATGGGCTACGGGACGCCCGAGCACATCGCAGGGCTAGCGCGTCTTGGGGCCACGCCCCACCACCGCTTGAGCTTCGCGCCGGTCGCCCAAGGGCGGCTGGGGCCGCCGGCGCCGGTCCGGCTAAGGCCTTGACTCGACAAACATATTGACGACGACCCGGGCGGTGACTCAGGATGCCGCCCGATGCAGCCCCCCCCGCCATCCCCGCGCCCACCGGCCATGCCGGCGCCGACCGGCGTCGCGCTTGGCGGCCGCATCCTGATCGGCGACTGCGTTGCCGTCATGGCGGGGCTGCCGGCGGCCAGCATCGACATGGTGTTCGCCGACCCGCCGTACAACCTGCAGCTCAAGGGCGAGCTGCGCCGTCCCAACCATTCGCGGGTCGACGGCGTCGAGGAGGCATGGGACCGGATCGGCGACTTCGCCGCCTACGACCGCTTCACCCGCGCCTGGCTGGAGGCGGCAAGACGCCTGCTCAAGCCCGACGGAACGATCTGGACGATCGGCACCTACCACAACATCTTCCGGCTCGGCGCGGCGCTCCAGGATTTGGGCTTCTGGTTGCTCAACGACGTGATCTGGCGCAAGACCAACCCGATGCCCAACTTCCGCGGCCGGCGGTTCACCAACGCCCACGAGACCCTGGTGTGGGCGGCGCGCGGGCCCGCAAGCCGCTACACCTTCAACCATGCGGCGATGAAGGGCCTCAACGACGATTTGCAGATGCGCAGCGACTGGCTGATCCCGGTGTGCGGCGGGCCCGAGCGCCTCAGGCGCGACGGCCGCAAGCTCCACCCCACGCAAAAGCCCGAGGCCCTCTTGCACCGCGCGATCCTGGCCGCGACCCGGCCGGGCGAGACCGTCCTCGACCCGTTCTTCGGCACCGGCACCAGCGGGGCGGTGGCGCGCCGTTTGGGGCGCAACTTCATCGGCATCGAGCGCGAGGCGGCCTACGCCGAGATCGCGCGCGCGCGCATCCAAGGCGTCCGCCCGCCCGCCGATCTCGAGCTGGTATCGATCCCGCTGCCGCGCGAGCAGCCGCGCGTGCCGTTCGGCTGGCTGGTCGAGCGCGGCCTCATCGAGCCGGGCGAAGTGCTGAGCGACCCCGCGGGGCGGTGGACCGCGCGCGTGCGCGCCGACGGAACGCTCATTTCGGCCAACCATCGCGGCTCGATCCACCAAGTCGGCGCCGCCGTGCAAGGGTTGCCGGCCTGCAACGGCTGGACCTTCTGGTGCGTGAGCCGGGGCGGCCGGCTGGTGCCGATCGACCTCCTGCGCCAAAAGTTGCGCGCCACGCTTTTCTAGCCCACCGGCGGAGCCGTCAACTGCCGCGATAGGTCGTATAGCCCCACGGCGAGACGAGCAGGGGGACGTGGGTGCGGCCGCCGGCATCGGCGATGCCGAAGGCGACCGCCACCACGTCGAGGAATTTCGGATCGGGCAGCTTGAAGCCGGCGGCGGCGAAATAGGCGCCGACATGGAAATCGAGGCGATAGCGGCCGGGCCGCATCGCCGCGGCCGTCAAGAGCGGTCGCTCGGTGCGGCCGTCGGCATCGGTGATCGCCGAGGCGATCAGCCGCGCTCCCCCGTCGAGCGCCCACAGCTCGACCTTGATGCCGGCGCCGGGCTTGCCTTGCGCCGTGTCGAGGACGTGAGTGGTGAGCCCCGGGGTGGGGTGTTCGGCAGCGGACATGCCGACGACTTAAGCGATGACGGCCAACGCGATCCCGGCGGCGGCTATGCCGGCGCCGCCCGCGCGCACCAGCCATCCGGCGCGCGACCGCAAGCAGAGCCCCGCGGCGATGCCGAGGCCGTGGAGAGACGCGGTCGTCAGCATGAACCCCAAGCCATAGAGGATGCTCGAGGCGGCCTCGATCATCTCGGCGCCGTGGGCATGCCCGTGGAAGAGCGCGAAGAAGCCGACGATGGCGGCCCCGGCCCACACCTTCGCCCGCACCGACAGCGCCACCAGCGACCCCAGAACCACGAGCGAGCCCAGGATGCCGAACTCCACGGCCGGCAAATCCGGGACCTGGAGGCCCACCAGCCCGCCTAGAGCCATCATGGCGACGAACGCCGCCGGCACCAGCCACAGCGCCTTGCGCCCGCCGATCTGGGCCGCCCACAGGCCGACCGCGACCATGGCGAGCACGTGATCGAGCCCCGACAGCGGATGGCCGAGTCCCTCGGCGAGCCCGGCGCCGGCGGCGCCGAACGTATGCGCCTGGGCCGCGCCCGAAGCCGCCATCGCCACCGCCACCGCCGGCCACAGTCTGGTCATTCGCCGCATCGTTGTCTCCCTCCGCATCGCGATCCGGGACGAACTTAGAGGCTCGCCCGCAGGAGGTCAAACCGCCGCCGTGGTCCTCGCCGCCCGCCGCCTATTTCTCGGTCGCGCGCGTGACCGCGTCCCAGTCGGCGGGCGGCGGATCGGCGCGGAAATGGGCGATGCGGTCCTCATAGAGGTGGTAAAACTTGTCGAGGCGCCCGGCCGCGGCGCCAACCGCCTCGGCCATCAAGGCCTCGGCGCGGTCCCAGTCCTGCGCCCGGTAGGCGGCGAGGAATTCGCCGTGGGTGCGCGCGAGGGTCTTGAACCACGGTTCGGCCGCCGCCGCCTCGTCGCCGAGCAGCGTGTAGATCTTGACCGGGCGCTCCTTGCCCTTGACCGCCAGCAGGTCGAGCTCGATCGCGGCGAAGTCGGGCAGGCGCTCGGCCGTGTTCTGGCCGATGACGATCCCCACGCCATAGTTTTTCGACTGGCCCTCGAGACGCGAGGCGAGGTTGACGTCGTCGCCGATCACCGAATAGTCGAAGCGCTGTTCGGACCCCAGGTTGCCGACGCACACCGGCCCGGTGTTGAGCCCGACGCCGACCGCCACCGGGATATGGACCCCGCCGGTCGCCTCGGCCTCGGCCTTCCAGGCCGCGTTGAGCCGCTCGAGCTCGGCGAGCATGGCGAGCCCCGAGGAAGCGGCATTGCGGACATGGTCGGGATCGTCGAGCGGCGCGTTCCAGAAGGCCATGATGCAGTCGCCCATGTATTTGTCGATCGTCCCGCGGCGAGCCAAGATGATCTCGGTCATCGGCGTTAAGAACCGGTTGATGAACCGGGTGACGCCATGGGCATCGAGCTTCTCGGAGATCGAGGTGAAGCCGCGGATGTCGGAGAATAACAGCGTCATGTCGCGGATTTCGCCGCCCAGCCTCAGGCGCGAGGGATCGCGCGCCAGCTGGTCGACGAGGGCCGGCGACATGTAGCGGCGGAAGGCGCCGCGCACCTGGCGGCGCTCGGCCTCGGTCCGCAAGTAGACGAGCAGCGACTGGCTCAAATACAGCGACAGCGCGACCACCGAGGGATAGACGGGGTCGACGAGCCAACCCAAACGCGTATAGGCGACCCACGACCCCCCGAAGGCGATGCCGAGGCCGAGCACCGCCAGGCCCGCGCACCACGTCGCCCCCCAGCGCGCCAGCAGAACGAGCAAGAGCGCGCCGAAGTGGACCAGCCAGGCGAGCTCGGCGCCGGTCATCCAGTCCGGGCGCTCGAGATAGCGGCCGAGCAGCATCTGCTCGGCGATCTGGGCGTGGACCTCGACGCCGGCGGCGACCGGATTGAGCGGCGTCGCCCGGATGTCCTTGAGGCCGGTCGCGCTGGTGCCGATGAAGACGATCGCGCCGTCGATCCGCGCCCGCTCGAACCCGTCCTCGAAGAGCTGCCAGGCCGGGATCATGCGCTCCGGCACGGGACCGGTATCGTGGAGCCAGATGCGGCCGCGCGGATCGGTCGGCACGACCACCCGGCCGACGCGCACGTGGTTGATGCCGGTGTGCTCGCCAAAGGCGGTCTGGCCGCTCGCCCCCGAGGCCTTGACGATGTAGGTCCTGGCGCCCTGGGCGACCCGGAGCGCGTCGGCGGAAAGGACCGGATAGATTTCATCGCTCGGTCCCCGGCCGCCGGCGAGGCGCATGAGGATCGGCGGGCGGCGGATGACGCCGTCGCGCTCGACCGAAGTGTTGAAGCCACCCTGGCCGGCGGCCGCGGCCTCGAGCTCCGGCAGGTTGGTGACCGCGCCGAGGAAGCTCATGAGGAAGCCGCTGGGATCGTCGCCCGCCACGGCGACCCCCCACTTGACCTGCGGCCGGCGCGGTCCCGGGCTGGCGGCCAGCGCCATGCCGACCACGGTCGGCACCTCGCGCATCACGGCGGCGAGGCTGGTATCGTGGTCCGGCAGTTGCTCGACGAGCTTGGCGAGGACGGCGTGGTTGGTCGCGTCGGCCCACCGGGGCAGTACATGGCGGGGCGAGGTGCGGTCGGGCTCGGCGAAGACGATGTCGAAGGCGACCACCGCCGCCCCCAGCTCGCCCAGCCGCCCGAGCAGCTCGGCGATATGGGTCCTCGGCCACGGCCACTGGCCGAGCCGCTCGAGGCTCTCGTCGTCGATATCGACGATCCGCACCCCCACGTCCTCATAAGGGCGCGGCGCGATGTGCTGGTATTCGTCGAACACCTGCATGCGCAGGGTCTCGAGCGCGGCCGGATCGGCGATCCTGAGGCCGAGCGCGAGCGCGAGGATGGCGATGGGGATGGCGTAGAACAGGCGGCGATACATGGTCTCCCAAGGGACCACGACGATCCCGGCTAAAGAGCCCGGCTAACGAGGCCGCAGACCAGCCGGCTCCGGCTCAGGTCCGCGATGGCGAGTTCGACTATATCATTCTGCCGGCCCCCACAACCGAGGTGCCGCGGCCGGAGGTCGTGCAGGATGGCCGGCGGAGGAACCCTTGAGAGGAACCCGAGCCCTCGCCTGACATCCATCGGCGGGCGGCGGGACTTTCCGCGGCTCGTCTCGACCCGAATCGGCTACTATGCGCCCCCTTGGCGATCCGCCGTGCAACTTGGGGGGCAGCGATGAAATACCGACGATTGGGCAACAGCGCGCTTCGCGTGTCCGCGAGCTCGCTCGGCTGCATGGGCATGTCGCAAACCTACGGCGAGCCGGACGACAAGGAATCGATCGCCACCATCCATCGCGCCATCGAGCTCGGCGTCAACTTCTTCGACACCGCCGATGCCTACGGCCACGGCAAGAACGAGGAATTGGTGGGCGAGGCGCTCTCGGGCCGCCGCGCCCAGGTGCTCGTCGCCACCAAGTTCGGGAACATCCGCCATCCGGACGGCCGGCTCGACGTCAACGGCCGGCCCGAGTATGTGGCTTCCGCCTGCGAGGCCAACCTCAAGCGGCTCAAGACCGACGCCATCGATCTCTACTACCTGCACCGCGTCGATCCCAAGGTTGCGATCGAGGACACGGTCGGGGCGATGGCGAAGCTGGTCGCGGCGGGCAAGGTCCGCTATCTCGGGCTGTCCGAGGCGGGGCCGGCCACCCTCCGGCGCGCCCACCAGGTGCACCCGATCGCCGCGCTGCAAAGCGAATATTCGTTGACCGCGCGCGACATCGAGACCGAGATCCTGGCGACCTGCCGGGAATTGGGGATCGGCTTCGTCGCCTACGCCCCGTTGGGCCGCGGCCTGCTCACCGGCACGGTGCGGGCGGCCGAGGCGCTGTCGGCCGCGGACCGGCGCCGCGAGCACCCGCGCTTCGAGAAGCACAACCTCGCCCGCAACCTCGAGCTCTTGCCGCCGCTCGAGGAGATCGCGGCGGCGCGCGGCGTCAAGCCGGCCCACATCGCGCTCGCCTGGGTCCTCGGCCGGGGCGAGGACATCGTCGCCATCCCGGGGACCAAGAAGCGGGCCTATCTCGAGGACAACGTCAAGGCGGCGGAACTCGTGCTCACGCAGGCGGAGATCGCCAAGCTCGAAGCGACCTTCGTCCCCGGCGCGGCGGCCGGCGAGCGTTACCCGCCCGCCCAGATGAAGCGGGTCGGCCTTTAGGCTCCGACCCCGCCGCCGACAAGCCTCGCGACGCCCACATCCGCCGCGACCCTGCCTCGTCGTCGCCAACCGCACGGCGGCCCGGGGGCAGGGTATGCCGCTGGCCCCGGGCCGGCGGCTGCGATAGGATTGCGGCCGCATCGGAGGTCGGCAGGATGGGAACCGGAGGCTATACCGGTCGCGCCCGTTGGGACGCCGAGTCGCGCACCTGGTGGACCGACGGCGAGGATATTCCCGGCCTGTGCTGCCAAGCGGCGACTTTCGAGGAACTTGTCGACCTGGTATTCGCCCTCGCGCCCGACCTGTTGGCGGCGAAGGGAGCCGCCGCGTCCGGCCAGACCATCGAGATTCCAATCCGTGTTATGGCCGAACGTCACGGGTCGGCGCGCTTCCTCGCCTGATGGCGACGCTTTATCGTCGCCTTTCCGAGCTGGCTTGCGCGCCGCCGGCTTGCCGGCTCTTGCGCCCAGGGAAGGGGAGCCATGAAATCTAGTACAGCCCAATCACCAAGCACACATTCACCGTCCCCGCGAAGTCCCCGCGAACCTCGACAACCGACCCTTTGCAAACGCGATTCTGAAGCAGGCGGGGCTGCCGAAGGCTTTCTGAGCCGCACGGGCACATGATCCGAGATCGGGCTCCTTCTCCGGCGTCAATGGTCGGGCGAGGCAAGCCCGTTGCCGTCGCCACGGGCGACTTCCTCGCCTGCGGCCGCCACTTTTTTTTCGCGAGCGACCGGTGCCAGGCAATGAACAGGGCCCAAATCGCGGTCGCGTAAGCCAGATGCGTCCGGATGAAGCGCGGCCGGCCAAGGGCCACCGATCGGGCCGCACAGCGCCCCCCGCGCACGGCCCGCTGCGCTTCCCGTCGCGCAGCGGCCGAGCCGAGTTCCTGCTCCGCCATTGAAACCATGGCGCGCCCGAAGGGACTCGAACCCCTAACCCTCAGATCCGAAGTCTGATGCTCTATCCGATTGAGCTACGGGCGCCGACGGCGGGACAGTAATCGCAGCGCCGCCGGCAAGGCAAGCCGTTGGCGTCGTCGCCATTCCGGGGACCGAGCAGTGGGCCTATCTCGAAGACAACGTCAAGGCGGCGGAACTCGTGCTCGCGCCGGCCGAGATTGCCAAGCTCGAGGCCACCTTCGTCCGCGGCGCGGTTAAGGGCGAGCGTTATCCGCCCGCCCACAGGAAGCGGGTCGCCTTCAGGCTCCGACCCCGCCGCCGCCGATCGGGCTCGCGGCGATACGCTCGATGCCCCGAGCCGTGTCGATGGCGCGGACCACAGCCTGGCGATCGGCCGAGGTGAGGCGCCGACGCGCGAGAGGGAATAAATTCATCTCCTCCCAGTCGAGATGGCGCCGCTCCGTCTCGGTGTAATCGCTCGCACTGTGAATGAATTGCAGCGGCCGCGCCGGCGCCTCGCCGCGCGCCACGCGCTCGAGGTCGTTGGCAAGGCGTTCGAGCCATCCCCGCTCGGCCTGGTGATGCCGGCCGAGCTGCGCGCAGATACGGTCGATGCCATCCGCCGGTTCGCAGCGCGCGCGCAAGAGCGGGATGAGGGCGTCGTCCTCGATTCCGGCATGGAACCGCAATTCGCCCAATCCGTGAATGAGAATCCAAACCGCGGCATCGCGGCTCGCGCGCGACGAGGGGTCGTCGACAATGCGGTCGATCCGGTCGCACATGGCTCTGAAGGCGCGGTGGTCGCGCAACAAGAGGTCGATCGGATCCCGCGCCGGGCGCGGCGCGGGGCCGCCGCGGGAGGTGCTCTCATCAAGCGCAGGCATGCGAGGTCCTCCCTTTTCGTCGCGACGCACCCGGCCGACCCTACCCATCGCCTGCCTCAAGGTAGGGCGAATGACGACGGTCCGGCATTGATCCAGATCAAACCGCGCCGGCCGCCAAGCCGCCCCTTGTCGCAGGCGGCGGTCAGCCCTTGATGCAGATCAGGGGTTCGAGCCTGGCGACCTGGCGCGCCAAACCCGCTTCATGGGTCGCCTCGACGACCGCGCGCACGTCCTTGTAGGCGCCGGGCGCCTCTTCGGCGACCCCGCGCGCCGACGGGCTCCGGATCACGATCCCGCGCGCCGCCAGCTCGTCGATCACCTGGCGGCCGCCCCAGCGCTTGAGCGCCTGATGGCGGGACAGGGCCCGCCCGGCGCCGTGGCAGGCCGAGGCGAAGGCGCGCTCGCCCGCGCCCGCCATGATATACGAGGCCGTGCCCATGCTGCCGCCGACGAACACCGGCTGGCCCATGTCCCTGAAGGCCGGCGGCAGGTCGGGGTGTCGGGGCCCGAAGGCGCGGGTCGCGCCCTTGCGGTGGACGAACAGGCGCCGTTGGCGGCCGCCCACGAGGTGCGTTTCCTCCTTGCAGATGTTGTGCGAGACGTCGAACACCAGGCCGAGGCGGGCGTGCGGCAATATTTCGCTGAACGCCCGGCGCGCCAGGTGGGTGATGATCTGGCGGTTGGCGAGCGCGCAGTTGACCGCCGCGCGCATGGCCCCGAGATAGCGCCGCCCGAGCTCGGAGTCGATCGGCGCGCAAGCGAGCTCGAGGTCCGGCAGGACGAGGCCATGAGTCGGCGCCCCGATCGCCATCTCGCGCAGGTACTCGGTGCCGATCTGATGGCCGAGGCCGCGCGATCCGCAATGGATGGCGATCACCACCTCGCCGGCCACCAGGCCGAAGGCCGCAGCGGCGCCGGCATCGTGGATCTCCGTCACCTCCTGGACCTCGAGGTAATGGTTGCCCGACCCCAGCGTGCCCATCTCCCGGCGTTGGCGCTGCTTGGCGCGCTCGGAGACGGCACCAGGATCGGCGCCCGGCATGCGGCCGCCCTCCTCGATGCGCTCGAGGTCGGCAGCGCCGCCATGGCCCTCCTCGACCGCCCACGCGGCGCCGCCGGCCAGCATGGCGTCCATATCGCGCGCGTCGAGGTCGATCCTGCCCTTGCTCCCGAGCCCGGCGGGCACGGTCGCGAACAGGGCGTCGGCGAGCGCGGTCTTGACGGGCTCCACCTCGGCGCGGGACAGGCCGGTCAGGAGCGTGCGCACGCCGCACGAGATGTCGAACCCCACGCCGCCCGCCGAAACCACGCCGCCGGCGCTGGCGTCGAAGGCGGCGACGCCGCCGATCGGGAAGCCGTAACCCCAGTGGGCGTCGGGCATGGCGTAGGCCGCGCCGACGATGCCCGGCAACCGGGCGACGTTGGTGATCTGCTGGAAGACCTTGTCGTCCATGTCGCGGATCAGGTCACCATCCGCGAACACCACCGCCGGCGCGCGCATGGCACCCGTCGGCTCGATCCGCCACTCGCAATCGGACACCCGGGCCAGGCGCGATCGTTCCATCGGTTCCGACCGTCCCTTGGCGACGCTTACATCCTTACACGTCGACGACGCATTGCGCGACCCACGCGCCGTCGGCGCGCCGGGCGAGCGCGAGTGCCGTATACGTGGCCCCCTTCGGCTCGACGGCCGGGGCATGGCGGGCGCGATCGATCGCCTCGCCCCACGCCCGGCCGTGCAAACGGGACCCCACGATCTCGACGGCAAACCGCCCGAACACCATCTTGCGCTCCGCCATCTCGAAGATGAGCGCGTTGAGCCAGTCGACGAACAACAGGGCATCGCTCGGGGCTTCGCAGTCGAGCTCGACCAGCGTTTGCGGCACGACGGCGTCGACCCCGGTGACCGCGGCGCTTAGCGCCAGCGCGGCCTGCTCGAAAGCCGCTTCCCTGGTCGCCCCGATCCCCCTGACCCCGATATCCGCGTCATGCGGGAACAGCGCCCAGGATGGCGCGATCGCCGATCCGGGATCCGGGCTCATCGCGTCACCAACACCGCCGCGCCGCGGACCTTGCCGTCGCGCAAGCGCGCCAGCGCCGCGTTGGCCTCGGCGAGCGGGAACGGCTCGGTGGCGGTCCTGACCGGCACCTTGGGGGCGAGCGCCAGGAACTCCTCGGCGTCGCGGCGGGTCAAGTTGGCGACCGAGCGGACCGTTCGCTCCCCCCACAACAGGCGATAAGGGAAGGACGGGATATCGCTCATGTGAATGCCCGCCGCGACCACGCATCCGCCCGTGGCCGTGGCCTTGAGCGCCGCCGGGATGAGCGCGCCGACTGGGGCGAAGATGATCGCGGCATCGAGCGGTTCGGGCGGGGTGGCGTCCGATGCGCCGGCCCACGCCGCCCCGAGCGAGCGGGCGAAGTCCTGGGCCTGGCTGTCGCCGGCCCGCGTGAAGGCGAACACGCGACGGCCCTGGTGGCGCGCCACCTGGGCGACGATGTGGGCGGCGGCCCCGAAGCCGTAGATGCCGAGCCGCTCGGCCTCGCCGGCCGCCATGAGCGCGCGGTAGCCGATGAGGCCGGCGCACAACAGCGGCGCCGCCTCGAGGTCGGAATAGCCGTCGGCGAGGGCGAAACAATAGCGCTGGTCGGCGAGCGCGAGCTCGGCGTAGCCGCCGTCGATCTGATAGCCGGTGAAGCGGGCGCGCTCGCACAGGTTCTCGCGGCCGGCCCGGCACGCCGGACAGGCGCCGCAGGTCCACCCGAGCCACGGCACCCCGACCCGCTCGCCGTCCCGGAAGCGATCCGCGCCGGCGCCCCGCGCCACCACCCGGCCGACGATTTCATGGCCCGGGACGAGCGGCAGCTTGGGCTCGGCAAGCTCGCCGTCCACCACATGCAAGTCGGTGCGGCAGACCCCGCAGGCATGGACCTCGACCACCACCTGTCCGGGGCCCGGCCGGGGCCGCGCCAAGTCCTTGAGTTCGAGCGGTCGCCCGGCGGCGGCGAGCACCATGGCGCGCATGGGTGTAATATATGCGGCCTGTCCGGCGATCCAAGATCGCCGCTTACGATCCGGGGGTCGGGCGGGACGATCTCCCTCGACGAGCCATGGGAAATTCCAGGGCGAAGGTGCGGTTCGGTGGAGCCCAAGGGCGATGATATTGCGCCGCTTATTGCATACCCTTAGCAAGCGCCTGCCGGTCCTGATCGTCACGGCCGAAGTCGACGGCCGGCAGGACGGCGGGGGTGCGCTGTTCGAGCGCTATCTGATCGGCCGCTTGCCGCGCATCGGCCGCTGGGGCGGTGGGGCCGTCTACCTTCATCATTATCTGCGTTCGGACCCGGACACCAGCGTGCATGATCATCCGTGGAACTGGGGAATGGCGTTGCCGCTGGCGGGGGGATACGACGAGGCGCGACTGGCGGGATTCGACGCCCATGGCCCGCGACTGCGGATTCGCAGACGGCGGGCCGGCATTCCCTATCGGTTGACCGGCGCCGATTTCCACCGCGTCGTGCTGCACGGCCCGACCTCGTGGTCGTTGTTCATTCACGGCCCGCTCCTCAAGGGCTGGGGTTTCTTGCGCCAGGCCCGGCAGGGGAATGCCGTCGTCGTTCGCTTCGATCCGCCCAGCGACTGGGACATGGACGAGCTCAAGTACTGGGACACGGCCCAGCGCGGCGATGAAGTCGAGCGCGCGGGTCCGTAGGCTCCGTGGCCGGCACCCATGTGGCGGCGGGTGGGCGCTCTGCCACCTGTGGCTCTCTCAGGGCCAATCGGGTAGCCTGCGCGGCGATCGATAGGTGCGCGGATGCCTCCACCGGCGTCGACCCACTAGAGCTCGCGTTCCGCCGGCGATGTTCACAAGCCGTATGATGATCGCAGGCCGTCGGTGCCATGGCGTGCTCGCTGCCGTCCTGTGCGCCGCCGTCCTCGGCTTGCCCACCCCTTGCTCGGCGGACGGCCCCGAGCGCGAGCGTCACGAGATGATAGAACGCCGGCATCAACAGTCGTTCGAGCGCGCGCGGCGCGATAGCGACCAAGCGGAACGGGCGGTTCGCGCGGCGCGCGATCACCTTCTGCGCCAGGAGCGAGCGCGCGAGGAAGAGGCGATCCTCGAGCGATCGTCGATGGGCCAGGCGGGACCGCAGGGCGACCGAGTGGATCCGGCGCGCGAGATCATGCGCGAGGATGCGGCCAGGCGCGAGCGCGCCGACTACGATCACGCGCGGCGCGAAAGCGAGGCCGCGGAACGCTGGGCGAGCGAGGCGCGCCAGCGGGCGGAACGGGCGCGCGATGAGGTCGAGCGGGCGGCCAAGGCGTGGTCGGGCGGGCGGCGGTAATCGCGCCAGGGCTGCCTTGTCGACGGCAACCCCTCGTGGCGCGCCTCGACGGCCGCCGGCGGGTCGTCCGAGGGAGGCGCGCGGCGTTAGGCATCTGGCGCGGACAGCGACGAGGGGGGCAAGACTGACGCATGGGCCGCGACGAGGCCATCCGCATTCTGCGCCAGCCTGAAGGGGAGATTCGGGCGCACGGCGTCACGCGCCTGGCGCTTTTTGGCTCGATCGCGCGCGGCGAGGCGCGACCCGACAGCGACATCGTTGTCGACGTCGAGCCGGGCCACAAATTCTCGCTCATCGACCTGGCGAGCCTCCGGGTGTTCCTCTGCGACATTTTCGGCCGCGACAGCGACGTGGTGGTGTGCGAGGACTTGCGCCCCGGGTTGCGCGCGGCGGTCGACGCCGAGGTGGTCGAGGTCCTATGACGGCGTCGGGCCGCATCGCGAGCCGGTTGCGTCAAATCCTCGAAGGGATCGAGGCGATCCGCCGTTATAGCGCGGAGATGACGTTCGAGACCTATGTCGCGGACCGGAGGATTTGCGACGCTGTAGAGCGCAACCTCGAGCGCATATCCGAAGCCTCGCGGCCCCTGTTCCCGACGCGCTCAAGGCCCGGCACGCGGGTATCGACTGCAGAGGATTCGCTGACCGGCGCAAGAACATCCCGACCGGGCCGTGCCGCCTCGACGCCGCCTTCTCTACCTTTACGGCGTCCTCCCGGTGCGGCAATTTAGCCGTATCGGGCGCTCGCCATGCGGCGTCAAAGCGGCGGGGAGCAAGGGGTGACTCGGTTTGCGGCGATCGATTTTGAAACCGCGGATCATTGTCCCGATAGCGCTTGCGCCCTCGGCATCGTGTTGGCGGAGCGCGGTCGGATCATCGACCGCGTCCACCGCCTGATTCGCCCGCCGCGCCGGGAATTCATCTTCACCTACATCCATGGGATCGCTTGGCGACACGTGCGGGACCAACCGACTTTTGCCGAGCTGTGGCCGGACCTCTCGAAGGTCCTCAAGAACGCGGAATTTCTTGCTGCGCACAATGCCCCGTTCGACACCGGCGTGCTGCGTGCATGTTGCGGCGCGGCCGGTGTGGCATCGCCGCGCAAGCGATTCGTCTGCACCGTCCGGCTCGCACGCCAGGTTTGGAACATCTACCCGACCACACTGCCGGACGTTTGCGGAAAGCTGGGTATTCCCCTGAAGCATCATGATGCGGCCTCGGACGCCGAGGCCTGCGCGAACATCGTACTTGCAGCCCAGCGCATAGGTGCGTCAATATAGAGGTCCAAGACCTGTCGCAGGGGCGGCGTCGACAAACCAAAGGGAGAAGACACATGAGGGGGAGACTCGTTGCGATGCTAGTCGCGGCGGCGTTGATCGCGGCCGGCGCGGCCAGCGCGCAGATGCTTGACAAGAAGGCGCTCAGCATCGCCGAGGCGAAGAAGATCGCCGCCGCGGCGATGGCGGAGGCCGAGAAGAACAACTGGACGGTGGTCGTCGCCATCGTCGATGACGGCGGCAACCTCATGTACCTCGAGCGGCGCGACGGCACGCAGCTCGCAAGCTCCGACATCGCGGTGGGCAAGGCGCGCGCGGCGATGTTCTTCAAGCGGCCCAGCAAGGCGCTCGAGGACGCGGTCGCGGGCGGCCGTATAGCCGTGATGACGCTGAACCGCGACGTCGTGATGATCGAAGGTGGCTTGACGCTCACGCATGGGGGGCAGATCGTCGGCGCGATCGGCGTTTCCGGCGTCACCTCGCCGCAGGACGGCGTCGTTGCCAAGGCGGGCGCCGAGGCGCTGAAGTAGACGGACAACGCGGCCGCAAGGGGCGTGCGCCCGATTCGAGCCAGCGCCCCGCTCCGCCTGCGCGCGCCACCGAGCTTGCAACGGCCGATTTGCAGAACGTGACAACCAAGCGCTCCCGGACGGATCGCCAGCCGCGGCGACCGGTCTGGGCTCGACCGGTTGACGGGGGATTGGCGCGCCCGAGAGGACTCGAACCCCTAACCCTCAGATCCGTAGTCTGGAACAGCGCGTTTCTTGGGATTTCCGTTTCTTTCCGTTCCTATGATTTTATAGCCTGAACCAAGGCATTGGATGCGATTTGCCTTTCCGTGCCGCTCCGGCAGAATCGGTTCGTGTGGTTGCACCGTGGTGGCACGAAACCCTCAGATTGTTTCCAGACTTTTGCTTCCAACAGGGTAAGGAAATCGAATCATGCCGGGCCGCCTCACGATGCGCACCGTGCATTCGCCGCCGCCGCGTGCCGATGGATCGCCCGCGATCCTCTGGGACGGCGAGGTGCCGGGCTTCGGGCTCCGGGTCATGCCGTCCGGCATCAAGAGCTATTTCATCAAATATCGCCACGGCGGCCGGCGGCGCCGGATCACCATAGGCAAGCATGGCGCGCCGCGGACGCCCGAGACGGCGCGCCGCGCGGCCCGGCGCATGCTCGGCGAAATCACGCAAGGTCGCGATCCGGCGACAAAGCGGGACGAAGATCGCACGGCACAGACGGTCGCCGAGTTGGCGGAACCCTATCTTGCCGAGTACGCCGAGCCGCGAAAGAAACCGCGATCCCTCGACGAGGACCGCCGCAACCTTCGCCGCTTGGTCATCCCCACGTTCGGACCGATGCGGATTGCCGACGTAACCAAAGCCGACGTAGCCCGCTGGCATCGCAGCCTTCAGCATGCCCCCATCGCCGCGAACCGCGCGCTGGCCCTGCTCCATAGCATGTTCATTCTCGCCGAAAAATGGGGCCTGCGCGCCGATGGCGCCAATCCTACCCGCCCGATCGAGCCCGACCCGGTAAAGGCGCGCGAGCGGTTCCTTTCGGCAGCGCAGATTTCCCGCCGTGGCGGAGTAGGAGTCCGCGCTAGCCGCTCTACGGCTCTTGATCCTCACCGGCGCGCGTCTGTCCGAAATCCTCACCCTGCAATGGGATTGGGTGGATTTCGAGCGCGGCTGCCTGCGCCTGCCGGACAGCAAGCCCGGCGCCAAGGTGATCCCGCTCGGCGCTGTGGTGCTCGAGCTGCTCGCCAATCTGCCGCGCCAAGATGGAAGCCCCTACGTCCTTCCGGCCGACCGCGGCGACGGGCATTTCGTCGGCATTCAGAACATCTGGCAACGGCTCCGGAAAAAGGCGGGATGGTCCGGCGTGCGCATCCACGACCTGCGGCATTCCTTCGCCTCGATTGCCGTGGCCGGCGGCGACAGTCTCTTTCTCGTCGGCAAGGCGCTTGGTCACCAGCAGAGCCGGACAACCGAACGCTACGCCTATATTGCCGACCATCCGGTGCGCGCCGTCGCCGACCGCGCCGCAGGCAAGATTGCCGCAGTGCTCGCGGGACGAACCGGCGCGCCGGTTGTCGAGTTACGGCGACACCAGCGATAACGGCCGATCATGCGCCCGCTCAAGACATGAGAGAAGATCGCCGCCGGCAGCCGGAAGATCGCCTTTGCGGATTTCGTGCGGCGGATCGAAGCCTTCGGGTTCGTGCACCGGCGGACGACCGGGAGCCACTGGATATTCCGGCATCCGGCCGTCCCGCGCCCCTTGAGCCCGCAACCCCGAAAAGGCGAGGCCAAGCCCTACCAAGTGGCGCAATTCCTCGAAATGGTGGAAGAATACGGCTTGCGGATGGAGGCCAATTCATGAAGCGCTACCACATCAATATCTTCTGGTCGGACGCCGACGGCTGCTGGGTCGCGGACGTGCCGGACCTGAAATCCTGCTCGGCGTTCGGCGACACGCCGGCCGAAGCCTTGGCAGAGGTCGAGAAGGCGATGCAAGGCTGGCTCGCGGTCGCCAAGGAAGATGGCCTACCGGTCCCCAAGGCACGTTATCGGCCGGCCATTTACGCCGCCGAGTAACATCCAGGACGCCGACTGAGAAAGGCGGCCGGCAATATCCCCGAGGGATATTGGGAGTTCTGGCCGGGACCCCGGAGCTCCGGCTCCCTCCAACTTCCTCTCCTGTGCCGGGGATATCCCGGGGTCCCACAGACCGGGTCCACTTCCCCGGCTCAACCGGGCCGTCTCTGGATTTCGCCCAGGCCATCGAAAGATTGGCGCGCCCGAAGGGACTCGAACCCCTAACCCTCAGATCCGTAGTCTGATGCTCTATCCAATTGAGCTACGGGCGCCCGGCCCCGGGGCCACCTGTGCGATGCCCCGCGGCCGAAAGTACGGCGGACGTTACTTAAATCGCCCGGGGCTGGCAAGGACCGGGCGGGCGGCCACAGGCGAGCCCAGGGAGTTCCGGGGTTTGGCCTTGAAATCGCCGCTGTTTTCGGCTTGTCCCCAGCCCCGCCATTGGCTACCATTGCGGGCTCGACCGTTCGGACCGGCCGGAGCATCCGGTTTCGGCACCGAGAGTCGTGACGGGGGTTGGGTATTGTACGCTGACGTTTTGGCGGTTTTCCGATCGACCCGCCCGCCGGCGCGGCGCCTGGCGGGGTTGGCGGGGTTGGCGGGGCTGGTGGTCCTGCTGTCGAGCTGTACGTTTGTTTCGGACTCGCTGTGGCCGTCGCTGTCCGGCGGCGACCCGCGCGCCAGCCAGGCCGCCGGCCAACCGCCACGCCAGCAGATCGCCATCCCGCCCTCCCCGGCCGAGCAGGATCCCCAACCCACGACCTCGCCGGCCGCCGCCGCGGGGACCGCCGTGCGCGGGCCAGCCATCGCCCAGGCGCCGAGCGCGCCCGCCTCAGCGACTGCGGTCGGCCAGCGGGCAATCCAGATGCGCGACGAGGTCCAGCGTCTCCAGGGCTCGGTTGCCGCCCGCAGCGCGGGTTTGGGGCAAATGCGCAACGAGGCGGTGGGAACCGCCCAGCGCTATCACGCCACCATCGCCGCCATCAATGCGCGCCTCCAGGTCGGCACCACGCCCGGCAACCCGATCCTCCAGGGGCAATGGAACCAGGCGACCCAGGAGCTCGACCGCATCGGCGCCGAATTGGGGCGCATGTCGCAGCTCTCGAACCAGGTCGCGGCCGACGCGGCGATGGCGGCTTTCCTTCTCGAATCGACCCGCGCCGCTTACAGCCTGTCGGGCGCGGTCGACGAGGACCATCGCGCGCTCGCCGCGCTCGAGGACGACGTCAACCGCACCGTGGTATCGATCGACCGGCTGCTCAACGAATTGAGCGAGGACGTCAACCGGCAATCCGCCTATGTCGGCCGCGAGCGGGCCAACATGACGGCCCTCTCGGTGGCGATCAAGAACGGCGAACTGTTCGGCAGCGGGCTCGCCAATCGCGCCTTTGCCGCGGTGCCGCCCAGCGACGGGTCGCCGCCGCGCCTCGGCGCCGCGCCAGGCGCCGCGCCGACGGCGGCCAGCCCCGCAGCCACCGCCGCCGGCCGGCGGCCGCTGGTCGTGATCCGCTTCGACCGCCAGAACCCGGCCTACGAGCAGGCCCTATATACGGCGGTCAGCCGCGCGCTCGAAGTGCGACCCGAGGCCGCCTTCGACCTCGTCGCGGTCAGCCCCGGCCACGGCAACCAGTCGCAAGTGGCGCTCGCCTCGGCCACCGCCAAGCGCCAGGCGGAGAGCGTGCTGCGCTCGCTCACCGATATGGGCCTGCCGCCCGAGCGTGTGACCCTGTCCGCCACCACCAGCGCCGGCGTCCAGAGCAACGAAGTCCACCTCTACGTGCGCTAGAACCCCACCGCCGCGCCGTCGCCGCGCGGATCGGCGGCCCCTTCGAGCAGCCCCGCGGGCCCGCGCACGACCATCCCGGCATGGCCCATGAGGTCGGAAAACGGCGCCACCACCTCGAGATCGTGGCCGGCCTCGGCGAGCCGGCGCACGACCCCCGGGTCGAGGCGGGATTCGATTCTGAGCCTGGTCGTCGCCGTGCCCCAGGTACGCCCCAACAGCCAGCGCGGCGCGCTCACCGCCGCCTGCGGCTCGGCCCCGAACATGGCCACGCGCGAGAAGATCTGCGCCTGGGTCTGCGGCTGGCCGTCGCCACCCATGGCGCCGTAAACCATCGTCCGGCCATCGCTAAGGCGCGCCAGCGCCGGATTGAGGGTGTGGAACGGCTGGCGAGCGGGTTTGAGCTCGTTCGGCGCGCCGGGGTCGAGGCGGAAGCTCGCGCCGCGGTTCTGCCACAGGATGCCGGTGTCGGCGAGCACCACAGCCGAGCCGAACTCCCAGTAAAGGCTTTGGATGAAGCTCGCCGCGCGGCCCACGCCGTCGATGCATCCCATCCAGACGGTGTCGCCGGCATCGGCGGGCGCCGGCCAGGGGGCGGCGCGCGCGGCATCGAACTGCCGGGCGAGCGCCAATATGCGCGCCGGCGCCAAGAGTTCGGCCGCCGGGCTCGCCATGTAGGCAGGGTCGCCGAGGTGGCGGTCGCGGACCCGGAACGCGAGCTTGGTCGCCTCGACGATGCCGTGGACGAAGGGGAAGCTGTCGGCTGCCGCGACGTCAAGGCCGTCGAACAGGCCGAGGATGAGGAGCGAGGCAAGCCCTTGCGTGGGCGGGGGCAGGTTGTAAAGCACGCCGCACTTGACCTTCAAGGACAGCGGCTCGACTTGGCGCGCGTGCGTGCCGGCGAGGTCGCCGGCCGCCAGCGGGCTGCCGGCGCGCGCCAGGCCGGCGGCGATCGCGCGGGCCAGCTCGCCGCGGTAGTAATCCTCGGTTCCAGAGGCGGCGATGCGAGCCAGCGTGCGCGCCAGCGCGGGCTGCTTGAACGTCGAGCCGACTGCCGGCACGGCGCCGTTCTCCAGGAAGGTCGCGGCGAAGCCCGGCACCTCCCGGCACTCGTCGCGCTTCAGGCCAGTGAAGGAGGCCTGGCTTGCCGTCACCGGCACCCCGTCACGCGCGTAGTGGATCGCGTCCTCGAGCAGCCGGGCGAGTGGCAGCATGCCGCCCCAGGCCCGGGCGACCTCCAGCGCCACGCCCCAGCCGGCCACCGTGCCGGCGACGGTGTTGGCGGCCAGGGGCCCACGCGCCGGGATCTCGGCGAGGCCGTGGCGGCGGTACAGCTCGGCGCCGACCGCGGCCCCGGCCGCGCCGCAGGCGTCGATGGCAAGCGGCGCTCGGCCGGGCTCGGCAACCAGCCAGAAGCCGTCGCCGCCAATGCTGTTCATGTGCGGATAGACCGCCGCCGCCGTGGCGGCCGCGGCGATCATCGCCTCGATGGCGTTGCCGCCCTCGCGCAGCACGCGAAGACCGGCCTCGGCGGCGAGGTGATGCGGGGCGGTCATCATGCCACGCAACGCGCGGGGCGTATTGAGCATGGTTGGTCGGCCGGTTTCCCCTTGCTGAGGGATGCCTACAGGGACGACGCCGGACTGGCAAGCGGGGGCTGTCCGTAGCAAGTTAAAATGTCCGGGTTTTGTAGCACATCAAATGTCCGCTTTGTTGGCCGCCGCGCTCGGGGCGAGTCATCGACTCGGCGGCCGAGGGCAAGCGGACGGCGCGCGAAGCGGAG
>JBQTIU010000035.1:0-6202 GCA_052387815.1 Pseudomonadota bacterium | reverse complement strand
CCCTTGACGGCCAAACGCCGGCGGAGGCCTATCTCACCGGACGGCCCGTGGATATGATGGACAAGGCTCGCGCCTTGCCCACATCTCCACAGGCCCAGCCGCAACAGAAAGAGTTCACAATGAACGGCGTTATGGCAGCGTGATCAGCAACCGGAATACACCTTAACTTTGCTGCCAACCTGTCCAAACAAGTGGGACCAGTGATCCGGACCGCATATCTCATGGATTTGTGCGAGGGGCAGCCCAAAAGGATGGCTCCAATTCCGGAGACCACCTTTAGAATGAGCGATTTTGCCGAGTTCAATAGGCTCCGGGTCTAACGACGAAGTAACCGAAGCGGCGTGATAGGCCGAAGTATCGTTGCGGTTCTTCCCATGCGGGAGGGATACCTCGAAGCAGCGTAGCCAACCTGAGCCCCTTGGGCTGCCGCCCCTTGAGGATCGCCTGTGTGATGTCGGGCGCGAGCAGGGTAAGCGACAGCATCCGCGCGACGCAGGAGTTGGTGATCTTCTCCTGGGCGGCGAGCTCGGAGGCCGAGCGGTACTGGCCGGTCTCGATCTGCCGCCGCCAGCGATGGGCGCGCACGAGCGCGCGGATCCATACCTCGTCGAACGTCGGCTTGGTTTCGTGGCCGGTCGGCCCGGCCGGCGCGATGATCGGATGACGGCCGCCCCGACCGCCGACACCTGCGCGAGCCGGCGTCCCATACGGGATTGACGACGGCGAGAAGTTACGGCAATATATTACGTATGAACAAGGTGAAAAAGATTACGGCACACGTGCCCGCCGCGCTATTGCGCCGCGCGCGGGTCGCGACCGGGAAGGGAATAACGGAGACCGTTCGCCTCGGTCTCGACCTGCTTGCCTCGGCCAAGGCCGCCCAGGAACTGCGCCGTCTGCGCGGCAAAGTTCGCCTCGATCTCGACCTCGCGGAACTGCGCCGGGATCGCCGGTGATCGCGGTCGATACGAGCACCTTGATCGCTTATCTGGCGGGCGAAGGGGGCCGCGACGTCGAGGCGATGGACTTGGCGCTCGCCCATAATCAGGCGCGTTTGCCGCCCGTCGTCGTTACCGAAACGCTCAGCGCGCCGAACGCGCCCGCGCTCCTCGCGCGGCTCATCTTGGCACTGCCGATCCTCGACATCGGCGACGGCTACTGGCAGCGCGCCGGGCAACTGCGACGCCGGATCCTCGCGCGCGGCCTCAAAGCACCGCTCGCCGACGCCCTCATCTGTCAGTCGTGCCTCGATCACGAGTTGCCTCTCCTCACGCGGGACGGGGACTTCAAGCACTTTGCGAGGCACTGCGGCCTGAAGCTCGGATGACCGGATCGCGCCAAGGACAAGCGAAGGCTCCAGACTGGCGGTCCAACGAAGAAGGCCGAACTCTTCGCCCCATTACCGGCGTTCCAGGCAAAGAAAGTTCGCCCGGGGTTCCCCGCCCTCCGCCAGTTCAACGACGCAGCAGGTCGCGGCGTGCCGGAAAATCCCCTTTCGCCTGGCGAACCGTCGCCCCACTTCTGCCGGGCAAGTTGCCGTTGGATATCGTCCCGCGTTAGTATGCCGTGAGCGGGTGTCCTCGGTCGGGACGGGTCGGCCGAACCCGGATCCTGCGGAAAGGGCCGGCGGTGGCGCGTTTCCCATGCGCCCGCCGCGGCCGTCCGCGCGGAACGCAAGGAATCGACCCGGTGACCGTCGCGCGCGGTCGGCGGAAGACTCGGAGGGAGGGGACCATGAAATCCATTGCACTTGTCGGAGCGTTTTTTGCGATGTTTCTGACCGGCGCGAGCGCGGACGACGGGGGCGCCGCGGCATTGCAGGAGCTGGCGCCGACGGGGAAACTCCGGGTCGGCATCGGCGTGGCGCCGGTGTCGTCCGCGTTCTGGGCCACCGACGATCCGGCGACCCGGCGGCCGCGCGGCGTGACCGTGGAACTCGGCGCCGCGCTCGCGCAACGGCTCGGCGTGCCCGTCGAGTTCCTGATCTACAACAGTTCCGGCGAGGTGACGGAAGCCGGTGCCGCGGGACTGTGGGACGTCTCGTTCATGCCGGTCGATGCCGAGCGGGCGAGGAAGGTCGATTTCGGTCCGAACTACTACCTGTTCGTGAGCACGTACCTTGTGCCGGCAGGCTCGCAAATTCAGACCCTTGCCGATGTCGATCGGTCGGGCGTTCGCGTGGTCGGGGTGGCGAATACGACGACGATCCGCAGCGCCGAGCGGGCGCTGAAGCAGGCCACGCTGTCGGCAGCCAAATCGGTCGACGAGATTCTCGATCTCCTGACCGCCGGCAAGGCGGACGCCGTGGCGCTTGGGCGCGAGTCCCTCGAGAGCCTTGCGCCGCGGCTGCCGGGTTCGCGCATTCTCGACGGCCATTTCCACGCCGCGGGCGTGGCGGTCGCGGTGCCCAAGGGCAAGTCCGCCGCGCTCGCCTATGTCACGACGTTCATCGAAGAGGCAAAGACCTCCGGCGTGGTTCGGCGCGCCCTCGACGGCAACGGGATCCGGGGGGCGGTCGCGCCGCCCGGCTCGCGCCTCTAAGCCGAACTTCCGATGGGAGCGAGACGCAAGTCATGGATCGGACTCGGTAAGGGCCGATGGGAGAGGGGTCGCTCTGCCTACGGGGCGAGCGGGACGGCGAGCAGTTCGAAGGCGCGGTGCTGAAGCGGGGTTGACGGGGCGAGGATGGTCATCGGCAAGTGGTCGGCGAAGCGAACCCGTGTTGCGGGTGAGCGTCGCGAGATCGGCGAGGAGGGTGCGGAAGCTGTGCACGGGGTGGCCGTCGGGGGTATGCTTGGATCGCGGTTTGGCGCGGGCGGGCTCCGATTGGAGCGGAATTTGGACTTTCGCAAGCAGACAGCCGAACCATGGTCGTGTCCGTCATGGCGCTGTGTCTTGACGTTTTCCTTCTTGACCGGAGCCCCGAACTTCACACGGATCCTCGACGAAAACGTCCTTGCGCTTGCGGCGGATCGCCGGCAGCAGCACGATCAGCAGCAGCACCAGGGACACCAACAGCAGCGCGCCTGAAAGCGGCCGCTCGAGGAAGGTCATCGGGTTGCCACGCGACAGCAGCATGGCGCGCCGCAGGTTCTCCTCCATCAGCGGGCCGAGTATGAAGCCAAGCAGCAACGGAGCCGGCTCGAAGTCCAACTTCAACAGCAGGTAGCCGAACAGGCCGAACAGCGCCACCAGCCCGACCTCGAAGGCCGAGTTGTTGAGCGAGTACACGCCGATCGCGCAGAACAGCAGGATCGCCGGGAACATCATCCGATACGGCACCTGGAGGATCGACACCCAGATGCCGATCAACGGCAGGTTGATCACCAGCAGCAGGATGTTTCCGACCCACATGCTGGCGATCATTCCCCAGAACAGGTCCGGGCGCTCGGTCATGACATTGGGGCCGGGCGTGATGCCGTGAATCGTCATGGCGCCGACCATCAGCGCCATCACCGCATTGGCTGGAATGCCGAGCGTCAGCAGGGGGACGAAAGAGGTCTGCGCGCCGGCGTTGTTGGCCGATTCGGGTGCCGCGACGCCTTCGATGGCGCCGCGGCCAAACCGCGAAGGATCGCGGGCGATCTTCTTTTCCAGCGTGTAAGCCGCGAATGAACTCAAGATCGCACCCCCGCCCGGCAGCACGCCGAGAACGGAGCCGAGCGCAGTCCCACGCAGCACGGCCGGCAACGCGCCGCGGACCGTCGCCAGGCCAAGCCACAACCCGGTAATCTCATTCGCCAGGATGGCGCGTGTCTCCGGCATCCGCTCCAGGTTGCGCAGGATGTCTGCGACGCCGAACAGGCCCATCGCCAGCGCCACGAAACCGATGCCGTCCGAAAGCTCCGGCAGACCGAAGGTGAAACGCCCGGCGCCGCTGTTGATGTCGGTGCCGACGAGGCCGAGCAGCAGGCCGACCAAAACCATGGCCATCGCCTTCAGGACCGAGCCCGAGGCGAGCACGACCGCGGCCACCAGCCCGAGAGCCATCAGCGAGAAATACTCGGCCGGCCCGAAATGCAGCGCCATGGCGCTCAAGGGCGGCCCGGCGGCGGCAACCAGCAAAGTGGCGACACAGCCGGCGAAGAACGATCCGATCGCCGCGATGGCCAGCGCCTCGCCGGCGCGGCCCTGGAGCGCCATTTGATAGCCGTCGAGAGTCGTAACCACCGAGGCCGACTCGCCCGGCAGGTTGACCAGGATGGCAGACGTCGAGCCGCCGTATTGCGCACCGTAATAGATGCCGGCGAGCATGATCAGCGCGCTGACCGGCGGCAGCGTGAAGGTGATCGGCAGCAGCATCGCGATCGTGGCGACCGGCCCGATACCGGGCAACACGCCGATCAAAGTACCGAGCAGAACCCCGATCAGGCAGTAAAGGAGATTTTCCGGCGACAAGGCGACGCTGAAGCCGAGCGCAAGGTGGGCAACCAGATCCGTCACGGCCAGATACGCAAACTCAGCCCCAAGGCCAGCGGGAAAAGAACAACCGAAAGGAGCGTCAGCGCCGCCGCGAAGACAAGGGATTCGCGCCAGCGATAATCGGGCGCCGCGACACTGGCGACCGCAATGAGCAGCGCAGCGGCGATCACCAGGCCGAAACGCTCGATGGCCTGACCGAAGATCAGAGTTGCGCCAAGAATGAGCACGATCGGCTTGAGGGGCCACGCTTCCAGCCGACGTCCATCGACGGCCATGCCGCGCAAGGCGATCAGGAGGCCGAACGCGGCGATGGCCCAGGCGAGCAGGTTCGGGATGTAGCCGGGCCCCATGCGCGAGGCGAGCCCAACCGACAGGTTCCGCCCGAACCACAATACGCCCGCGGCGAAAACCAGCAGCAGCAGACCGGCCGCCAAGTCGCGCGGATTTCGGATCCTCAACATGCGCGCTCCTTCGTGCCGACCGAGCCCCGGCCCGGCGTCGAGCGGGACGTTCAATCGATCCTGATCCCGGCTCTGTGGATGATCGGGCCCCATTTTGCCACGTCGGACTTGGTCTCGGCGCCGAGTTGGTCGGGCGTACTGCCAACCAGCTCGAGCCCGAGCCCGATCAGGCGCGTCTTGACCTCGGGCGAACCGAGCACCGTGACGATCTCGCCATGCAGCTTGGCCACGATCTCGGGCGGCGTTCTGGCCGGTGCGTAAACCCCGAACCACGTGCTGGCTTCGAAATTGGGAACCCCCGCTTCATCGACCGTCGGCAGGTCGGGAAAAAGCGGCGAGCGCTTCAGGCTCGTCACCGCCAGGGCGCGCACCTTGTCCGCGCGCACATGCGGCATGGCGGTCAGCATGAAGTCGAACATCACCGGCACCTGGCCGCTCAGCACGTCGAGCATGGCCAGCGGATTGCCGCGATAGGGAACGTGGACCATCTCGACGCCGGCAATCGATTTGAACAACTCGCCGGCCAAGTGGTTGGTCGCGCCATTGCCGCCGGACGCGTAGTTGAGCTGTCCCGGTTTGGCCTTGGCCAAGGCGATCAAATCTTTGACCGAAGTCGCCGGCACCGAGGGATGAACCACGAGGATCATCGGTAGCCGACCGACCAGAGTTACCGGCGCGAAATCCCGGATCGGGTCGTAGCCAAGCGTGCTGTAAAGGCTGGGCGCGATCGCAATCGAGCTCGGCGCCATCAGCAGGGTGTAGCCGTCCGGCGCGGATCTTGCTGCCGCCTCGGTGCCGATATTGCCGCCGGCGCCAGGGCGGTTCTCGACCACCACCTGCGTCGACCAGTCCTGTCCCATCTTTTGGCCGATCGTGCGCGCAATCGTATCGGCCGACCCTCCGGCGGGAAACGGGATTATGAACCGTATCGGTTTGGTCGGATAGCTTTGGGCGGCGGCCGCACCGCACCACAGGATCGATAGAGCGGCGACACGCACGATCGAAAGGCGTCCGGACATGATTTTTCCTCCCGTTTCGGTTCGCTTGGCCCGCAACATACATGGCAAACGGACCGACGGGAAGCCCACCGACGCCCGAGCGCAAACCGGCGTCGAATTTTGTCGGTCCATGCGCCGCCGCGGCTGCCGGACCGGCGCGGTGGGATTTATTGCGCGTATTCGCTAGGCGACCCGGAATCGAGCCACCGCGTCTTCGTTCCAGACCATGCCATGCCCCGGGGCTTGCCCGATGATCGCTCGCCCCCCTTCGATCCGGAGCGGCTCGGCCAGGATCGGATCGGCCCAGTCCACGTACTCGAG
>JBQTIU010000034.1:0-8841 GCA_052387815.1 Pseudomonadota bacterium | reverse complement strand
GCGCTGGATGTGGTCGATGGCGGCGTCGACGCCGTCGACCACCTTCACGGCGATCACGGCGTCGAGGTATTCGGTGTCCCAGTCGGCGGCGGTGGCAGCCTTCACCCGGCGGTCGCGGGCGCGGGTTTCGGGATCGCCGCGCACCTCGCAGCCGGCTTGGATCAGATCGTCCAGGATCGGCTTCAGCATGGCGTCGACGGCGGCGCGGTCGATCAAAAGCTGCTCGGTCGCGCCGCAGACGCCGGTGCGGCGCATCTTGGCGTTGAACACCACCTTGCGCGCCATCTCGGGATCGGCGCGTTTGTCCACGTAGGTGTGGCAGTTGCCTTCCAGGTGCTTGAACAGCGGCACCCGGCTTTCCGCGCTGACGCGCTCGACCAGCGACTTGCCGCCGCGCGGCACGATCACGTCGATGAGCCCTCCCATCGCCAGCATGTGCCCGACCGCCGCGCGGTCGCGGGTGGGGACGAGCTGGATCGCGGCCTCCGGCAACTGCCCCTCCCGCAAGGCCCGCTGCAGGCAGGCGATGAGGGCGCGCGAGGACTCGAAGCTCTCGGCGCCGCCGCGCAGGATGGCGGCGTTGCCCGATTTCAAGGTCAGCGCCCCGGCGTCGGCGGCGACGTTGGGCCGCGCCTCGTAGATGATGCCGACCACGCCCAAGGGCACGCGCACCCGCGCGATGACCAGGCCGTTGGGCCGCGTCCACTCCGCCATCACCTCGCCGACCGGGTCGGGCTGATCCGCCACCGCCTCTAGAGAGCGGGCGATGCCCTCGATGCGGTCGTCGTCGAGCCGGACGCGGTCGAGGAAGGCGGCAGTTGCGCCGGTCGCTTGTGCCGCCTCGAGATCGCTGCGGTTGGCGGCGAGGATGGTCGCGCGCTCGGCGCGGATGCCGGCGGCGGCGGCGCGCAGCGCCCGGTTCTTGGCCTCGGGCGCCGCCGTGGCGAGGGCGAGCGCCGCCCGGCGCGCCGCTTCCCCGATGGCGCGCATGCGGGCGTCCAAATCCTCGCTCGGCAGGGGACGCAACGTGCTCAACCGTTGACCACCAAGTCGTCGCGGTGGATCATCTCGTCGCGCCCACGGTAGCCCAGGATGGCCTCGATTTCACGGCTTTTATGGCCGCGGATGCGCCGCGCGTCGGCGGCCGAATAGGCGCACAGCCCGCGCCCCACTTCGACGCCCGTGGGCCCCAAGACGCGCACCGGGTCGCCGCGCTCGAAGGCGCCTTCGACATCGGTGACGCCGGCCGGCAACAGGCTTTTTCCCGATTCCAGGGCCTCGAGGGCGCCGGCATCGATCCTGAGCGCGCCGACCGGCTTCAAGGTCCCGGCGATCCAACTCTTGCGCGCGGTCCTCGGCTCCGAGCGCGGCAGGAACCAGGTCGAGGGCGCGCCGGCGGCGAGCGCCGCCAGGGGATTGGCGATCTTGCCCAGCGCGATCGCCATGCGGCAGCCGGCAAGCATGGCGATGCGCGCGGCGGCGAGCTTGGTCACCATGCCGCCGGAGCTGTAGCCCAGCGGCGCCTGGCCGGCCATCGCCTCGATCTCGGGCGTGATCTCGCCGACCGCCTCGAGCCGGCGCGCGTTGGGGTCGCGGCGCGGGTCGGCGGTGTAGAACCCGTCGATATCGGACAGCAGCACGAGGGTGTCGGCGCTCATCATCTGGGCGACGCGCGCCGCCAGACGGTCGTTGTCGCCGAAGCGGATTTCCTCGGTCGCCACGGTGTCGTTCTCGTTGATCACCGGCACCGCGCCGAGCTTGAGCAGTTGGGAGATGGTCGAACGGGCATTCAGGTGCCGGCGCCGGATCTCGGTGTCCTCGGGGGTGAGCAGGATCTGCGCCACCGACAGGCGGTGGCGGGCGAGCGTCGCCTGATAGGCATGGGCGAGGCGGATTTGCCCGGTGGCGGCGGCGGCCTGTTTTTCCTCGAGCTTGAGCGCGCCGATCTTGAGGCCGAGATGGCGGCGACCGACCGCGATCGCGCCCGAGGAGACGATCAGCACCTCGACGCCGCGCGCCTTCAAGGCCGCCACGTCGTCGGCGAGGCCGTCGAGCCAGTCGCGGCGGATGTCGCCGCTGGTTTCCTCGACCAGCAGCGCCGAGCCGATCTTGACCACCAGGCGCCGGGCAGTCGCCAGCCACGTCCCGCTCACCGGACCTCCTGCGCGGCCGCGGCTTCGCGGCCGCCCATCGCCGCCGCGCCGGCGCGCCGGGCGGCGACCGCGGCCAAGAGGGCGCGCAGCACCTCCTTGACGCCCTTGCCCGTCGCGCCCGAGACCGCCATCACCCGCGCCCGCGGCGACAGCTTGCGGGCCGCGCGGGTGAGCGCCGCGCGCTTGGCGGCGATGGCGGCGGGGGACAGGGCATCGATCTTGTTGAGGCCGACGATCGCGGGCTTGGCCTCGAGGCCGTGGCCATAGGCCGAAAGCTCGGCGCGGACGGCCCGGTAGGCTTGCGCGACATCCGCGAGCGTGCCGTCGACCAGGTGCAGGATGGCGCCGCAGCGCTCGAGGTGGCCGAGGAAGCGATCGCCCAGGCCGCGGCCTTCATGGGCGCCTTCGATCAGCCCCGGCAGATCGGCGAGCACGAATTCGGCGCCATCGACCGCCACCACGCCGAGCTGCGGCTTCAAGGTGGTGAAGGGGTAGTCGGCGATCTTCGGCCGCGCGCGCGATGTGGCGGCCAAGAACGTGGACTTTCCGGCGTTGGGCAGCCCGACCAAGCCGACATCGGCGATCAGCTTCAAACGCAGCCACAGCCAGCGCTCCTTGCCCGGCCAGCCCGGATCGGCCCGGGTCGGGGCGCGATTGGTCGACGATTTGTAGTGGGCGTTGCCGAAGCCCCCGTCGCCGCCTTTGGCGAGCACCACGGATTGGCCCGGATGGACAAGGTCGGCAATCAGCGTCCGGTTGTCGTCCTCGAAAATCTGCGTGCCCTCGGGGACCTTGAGGACGACGGTCGCGCCGGCCGCGCCGGTGCGGTTCTGGCCTTGCCCGTGACCGCCCCTGCCGGCCTTGAAATGCTGGCGGTAGCGGTAGTCGATGAGGGTGTTGAGGTTGGCCGCGACGATCGCGACCACGTCGCCGCCCCGGCCGCCATCGCCGCCGTCGGGCCCGCCGAACTCGATGAATTTCTCGCGCCGGAAGCCGACGCAGCCCGCCCCGCCGTCGCCCGATTTGACGAAGATCTTGGCCTGGTCGAGGAACTTCATCGCGGCTCGGAACGAAACGGGGGAACGGTGGCCGTTCCCCCCGGCACGGCGCGCGTTCGGGAACGGCCTATTCGGCGGCCTCGGCCGGGCCGGCCACGGGTTCGATCGTCACGAAGGTCCGGTTGCCGGCGCCGTGCACGAACTTCACCTTGCCGGCCGCCAGCGCAAAGAGGGTGTGGTCGCGGCCCATGCCGACATTGGACCCGGGATGGAAGGTGGTGCCGCGCTGGCGGACCAGGATATTGCCGGCCGGCACCAGTTCGCCGCCGTAACGCTTGACCCCGAGACGCCGTCCGGCGCTGTCGCGCCCGTTGCGCGACGAGCCGCCCGCTTTCTTGTGTGCCATGACCGCTGACTCCCGATCTTCCCGCCGTTCGCCTACGCCCTACGCCGGCCGCTCGCCGCCGGCATCGATGCCGGCGATGCGGACCACGGTCTCGAGCTGGCGATGGCCCTTCTTGCGCCGGTAGTTCTTGCGACGCTTCTTCTTGAAGACGATGATCTTTTCGCCCCGGCCCTGTTCGAGCACGGTGGCCGTGACCCGCGCGCCAGCGACCAGCGGCGCGCCCACGGTGCGCCGCTCGCCGTCGCCGACCATCAGCACATCGGCGAACTCGATCGTCGAGCCCGCATCCCCCGCGAGCTTCTCGACGACGATGACGTCGTCCTTGGCGACCTTGTACTGCTTGCCCCCGGTCCGGATCACCGCGTACATGACACCCGCGCCCAAACGACAATGCGCCGCAGACAAGAGGGCCTGCGGCGGAGGTCCGGCACTATAGCCGCCTCGCCCCGCCTGTCAAGGCTTTGCGTGCCCGCCAAGTGCCCGAAAGCACAAGGAAATTCCAGGGCCCCGGGGGCCGCCTCGTCGCGTTAGCGCCGGTATCCGGTTAGAAGCTTCTCGCATTCGGTGCCGAAGCGTTCATTGGGGGAACAGCCGTTGGGGTCGCCGGAGAACTCGGGTTTGATGCGGTCGAGGAAGTACATCTCCACATGGTGCCGGTTCTTGACCTCAATGCTGCCCCGGGGCTCGGAATCGAACAGCGTTTTCACCCGCTCATAGGTATTCCCCGACACATTCACGCGGCCGGCCGCGCCGGTCGACTCCATCCGCGAGGCGACGTTCACCGTGTCGCCCCAGATGTCGTAGGTGAATTTCCGCTTGCCCACGATCCCGGCCATGACCAGGCCGGTATGGATGCCGACGCGCATCTTCCAGGGCTGCAGGCGGAGCCGCTCGCGCTGCTGGTTCATGCGTTGGAGGTAGTGCTGCATCTCCAGCGCGGCGAGGCAGCAATCCACGGGATGCGTCTGGTTGGATCGCGGCAACCCGCCGGCGCACATGTAGGAATCGCCGATGGTCTTGAGCTTCTCGACCCCGCGGCGGGCCGCGATCTCGTCGAAGGTCGAGAAGTATTGGTCGAGCGTTTGCACCAGTTGGCCCGGCTCGGTATTTTCCGCGAGCCCGGTGAAGCCCTGGAAGTCGGTGAACATGATGGTGACGGAATCGTGGAACCGCGGCGCGACCCGGCCCTGTTCCTTCAACTCGCGCGCTACTTGCTCGGGCAGGATGTCGACGAGCAGTCAGTCCGACTTCGCCTTCTCGTCTTCGATTTGCCGCCGCGCTCCATCGAGCTGCTGCATGGCTCCCTTGAGCTCGATCAGGCTGCGGCGCAGTTCGAGCTGGCCGACGACTTGGCGGGCGAGCCTGCGGATGGCTTCGGCCTGTTCGAACGCGATCTCGCGGGGTTCGAAGTCGATGATGCATAAGCTGCCGAGGGCGAAGCCCTGCGGGTTGATCAACGGCGCCCCGCAGTAGAAACGCAGGTTGGGCTGGCCGGCGACCATGGGGTAGTCGCGGAAGCGCTCGTCCTTGGTCAGATCGGGAACGACGAGCAGGTCGATCTGGCAGATCGTGGTCGAGCAAACAGTAATCTCGCGCGGCACCTCGACGAATTGCGGCGGCAGGCCGTACTTGGCCTTCAGCCACTCGCGCTTTGAATCGATCATGCCGATGATGGCGACGGGACACCCGGAGATCTGGGCGGCCAGTTGTGCGACCTCGTCGTAGGCGAGCTCGGGCGCCGTGTCGAGAATTTCAAAGTTCGCCAAAGCGCCGACACGGCCGGCTTCGTTTTCGGGTATCGAGATAGCCATCGTCCCCCTCCGGCAGCCCGTCGGCCTGCGACCTACGGTCGTGATGTTTGGGAAGAGTACAATCGGCCCCAACCTACACCGACGGTCGGAAAAACCGAAGGTGGCCGTCGTTCCGGGTTGACACTCGAGGGACCCCCCGCGCATCCTCGCTCTCAGCGCACGCATCCTCGATCCAACCAATCACCGATGCCGGCTCCTGCCGGCACAAGGAGGGATCGGTCATGAATCGTTCATCTCGGACAATCAAATCCGTTGGCAGCCGCCTCGCGGTGGCGGCGATCGCGGCATTAGCCGCGACGGGCATTGCGTCCGATCGGGTGCTGGCCGATGAGACCTGCCTTTCACCCTACATGCCGATGATCACGGGCGAGGAGGAGTACGTCTACGTCTGGACCCTCGGCGTCGAGGGGTGGGGCGACGGCTCTGACAAGCTCGTGACGATCGATGTGCGCGCGGGCTCGCCGAGCTTCGGCAAGGTCGTCAACAGCGCCGCGGTCGGCGGCCGGCACGAGGCCCATCACGGCGACTTCACCGACGACCGGCGCTTCCTATGGATGGGCGGCCTGGATACGAGCCGGATCTTCATCTTCGACGTGGCGAGCAATCCCAGCAAGCCGCGCCTAGCCAAGACCATCGCCGACTTCGTGAAGGCTTCGGGCGGCATCGTCGGCCCGCACACCTTCTACGCCCTCCCGGGCCGGATGCTCATCGCCGGCCTTTCGAACGACCGAGACCAGGGCGGCGTGACGGGGCTGGTCGAATACTCGAACGGCGGACGGCATATCGCCACCCACTGGATGCCGACCGAAAGCATTTCGCGGGGCGCCAAGATCGACAAGGTGGCCGACGGCTACGGCTACGACGTGCGCGCCCTGCCGCGCAAGAACGTGATGCTCACGTCGTCGTTCACGGGTCGGTCCAACTACATGATGGACTTCGGCCAAATGCTTCAGGACCCGGAGGCCATGAAGCGGTTCGGGCAGACCGTGGTGCTGTGGAACCTCCATACGCGCCAGCCGCGCCGGGTTTTCCACGTCCCCGGCGCGCCCTTGGAGATCCGCTTCGCCTTGGGGCCGCGCAACAACTACGCGTTCGTGACCACCGCGCTCACCGCGAAGATCTGGCTCGTCTACGAAGACGACAAGGGCGAGTGGCAGGCCAAGGAGGTCGCCGACATCGGCGACCCATCGAAGGTGCCCCTTCCCGTCGACATCAGCATAAGTTCGGACGACCGCCTGTTGTGGGTCACGACCTTCTCGGACGGCACGGCGCGGGCCTTCGATATTGCCGACCCGTTCCGGCCGCGGCAGATCTACGAGAAAAAGATCGGCGCCCAGCTCAACATGGTCTCGCAGAGCTGGGACGGCAAACGGCTTTACTTCACGAGCTCGCTGCTCGCGCGCTGGGACAAGAAGGGGGCGGACAACCAGCAGTTCATCGCCGCCTTTACCTGGGACGGCAAGGAGCTCAAGGAGCGCTTCAACATCGACTTCGCCGCCGCGAGACTCGGCCGGCCGCACCTCATGCGCTTCGGCTCGAGCCAGCTCTATGTGAACTGACGGCCAATGGGTGGGTCGGGCGCGACTGGATCGGTCGAGAAAGGTGTGGCCAGGGCGAGGCGGCGCGCCCGATCGGCAGGGGCGATCCTGGTCCTCGCCGGCTGGGGCACGATGTTGGCCCTCGCCCACGACCTCCCCGAACCTCGCCCGGCGACGCCGAGCCCCACAGTTCGGGACGCGGGCCCGACGCGCGGCGAGGCCTTCGATTTCGATCCTCCCGAACCCGGCACCTACGGCCTGCCGCCAATCGGGCTGGCGGCGGACGGCGAGGTCATCGACGCACGCGGCGGTCGCCATCGCCTGCGCTCGCTGTTCGAGGACAAGTTCGTCGTCCTCAGCTTCATTTACACGCGCTGCGCGGACGCGTGCCCCTTGGCCACCGCCGTGCTGTCCGACGTCGTCGCGGCAAGCCGGCGCGATGAGGCCCTCAGGGCCAATCTCAAGGTCATCAGCCTGAGCTTCGATCCCGAGCACGACCGGCCGCAGATCATGGCCGAGTACGCGCGCGCCATGGCTGCGCCGGGCCCGCCGGACTGGCTCTTTCTCACCACCGCTTCGCAAAGCGCGGTCCGGCCGATCCTGTCCGGCTACGGCCAGTCGCTCACCAAGGTCCCGCGCGCCGAAGACCCCGGCGGCTTCGACTTCATCCATCTGCTGCGCGTCTATCTCATCGACCGCGGGCAGCGCATCCGCAACGTCTACAGCGCCGCCTTCCTCGATCCGCGGCTCATCCTCGCCGACTTGAGGACCCTGCTGATCGAGGAGCGCGGCGGAGCGAAGTAGCTCGCCCGTCCTGGGTTGCGCTAGGGCCGCGACGCGCTCACGAGGACAAGCGGAACTCCCGGGTCGCCGGGCGTTGGCGCTCGATCCCCAGGACGCCGAGTTCTCCGCTCGCGGCGTTGGCGATCACGGCCAGCCGGGTCTTGGCGTTGAGGATCGGCGGGCGCACCCACTCGCACCCAGGGGTCGGCTCCGGCGCCGCCTGGAGCATGGCGAGCCGCGCGGCCCGGCACCGCGAGGCGTGAGCGCTGGCCCTTACGCGGCGCCGACGCGCCGGTAGACGAATTCGGGCGCCGGCTTGGCGGCGTCGCTCTCGGCGATGCCCAGCATGACCTCGTGGAAGGGCGACAGCCCGCAGGCGGGGTCGGTCGCCCCCGCATCGCCCAGAATCGCGAAGGCCTGGCAGCGGCAGCCGCCCCAGTCGATCTCGCGCCGCTCGCAGGAGCGGCAGGGCTCCGGCATCCAGGCGGTGCCGCGGAAACGGTTGAAGGCCGCCGAGTTCTCCCAAATGTCTTGCAAGGGGCGCTGGCGTACGCAATCGAACTCGAGGGTAGTGAACGTTTCCGCCGCGTGGCAGGGCAGGACCTTGCCGACCGGGGAGACATTCAAGAACTGGCGCCCCCAGCCGCCCATGCAGGACTTCGGGCGCTTGGCGTAGTAGTCGGGCACCACATAGTCGATGACGATGACGCCCTTCAAGCGCTCGCGCGCAGCCGCCACCGCGGCGGTCGCCTGCTCGAGCTGGGCGCGGCTCGGCATCAGCGCGGCGCGGTTCTTGAGCGCCCAGCCGTAGTATTGGACATGGGCGATCTCCATCCGGTGGGCGTTGAGGGCGACCGCCATCCGAATGAGATTGTCGAGATGGTGCAGGTTCTGCCGGTGCACCACCAGGTTGAGGGTGAGCGGCAGCCCCACCGCGCGCACCGACCGCGCGACCGCGAGCTTCTTGGCATGCCCGCCCTTGAAGCCGCCGATGCGGTCGCCGCCCGCGGGCTCGCTGTCCTGAAAGCTCAATTGGACGTGGTCGAGGCCGGCCGCGACCAGGGCCGCGAGGCGCGGCGCGTCGGGGGGCACCCCCGCGGGGGGGAGGGTGGTGTTCAGACCCGCGTCGGGGGGGTGGCGCACCAGGGCCGC
>JBQTIU010000033.1:0-7788 GCA_052387815.1 Pseudomonadota bacterium | reverse complement strand
AAGGGGACGACGCCGATCTTCAGCTTGACGTTCGTGTCTTTGCCGGCAAACAGCTTACCGCATGAACGTCGTTTCGACGGTGGCCGTCGCGGCGATGGCGATGCCATTGTCGCTGACGGTCAACTCCAGGGCTCCCGGCACGCCGAGCTGGGCCGCCGGATAGTTGGCGTCAAAGTACTTCTGCATGATGGTCATAAGCCCCTCGCTCGTGCCCTGGGCGAGCGCGGTGGCGACGCCAAGCCCCGCCGCGTCGATCGCTCCCGCCAGGCGGTGCTGGACCACGAGCGCGCGCGAAATGTCGACCGCGGCACCCACCCCGAGCAGGATCGGCACGATGGCGAGCCCGAACACCACCGCGAGCACGCCCCGCCGGTCGGCCCACAGCCCGGCGCGCCGGCCGGCCGGATCGCCGTCCCGTTTCCGGGGGCGGCAGAACAAAGCGGAAAGGGGCGCCCCCGCGACGCCCTTCCTCGTCGCGCGTTCCGGCCGACCGGCGCGAGGGCGCCGCATGGCGGTCACGCCCGCTTGGCGAGCGATGCTTCGATGTTCTTCAGGTGCTCGCGGACATTGAGGATTCCGAACAGCGCCCCGAACATCGGGATGCCGACCGCGAACACGAACCACAAGGAGACCCAAGTGTGTTCCGCCGCGTCGCGCCAGAACAAGACGATCAACAGCAACATCAGCACCACGCCGATGTTGATGACCAGGCCGGCGATCGACAAGATCTTGAGTGCCCGGATGGTGAACGATGACGGCATTTTCGCTTTCCTTTCTATTCTACGTTCGGTCGTGAGGTCGGTTGCATGTCGATGGCGGCGCTAGATTACCACATCGGGGGCCGCCGCAAAAGCCCTGCCGCTGTAGGAGCGAGGCCGCGAGGCAGCGCCTCGCGCCTCGCCGGTTTCAAACCCGCCCGCGGGCGGGTCGTAAGACCCGCCCCTACTTCTGCGCGGCGAAGATCCCCCCCGCCCTGTAGTTGGTGCCCGAGAGGTTGAAATTGCCGCCCATCGCCTGCACCGGATCGGCGCCGCCCCGGAAGAACGAGCCGGCGACGTTCCCCGAGATCGTCGCCCCGGCCCCCGTCGCGGTGAGCGTGCCGGTGAAGTCGCGCAGGTTGGTCGGGGGCGCGCCGAACCCGCCCGCATAATTGCGTCCGTCGAAGTTGGCGATGGCGATGGCGCCGCTGCGCTGGGCGAAATTGTAGGTGCCCTGGAAGTTGCCCGCCGCGCCATAGGTGGCGCCGTTGTTGAACACCTGGCCGATGGCGTGGCCGGTATAGGTGGCCGAGCCGACGGTCGGGATGTCGACCAGGTTCGGCAGCACCCCGGCCACGAAGGTCGCGAGGTGGATGCGCTCGCGCCGCCCGGCGCTCGTCCCGCTCAAGACCTGGGTATCCGTCCCCCAGGCGCCCCACCTCAGGAACTCGCAGGTGCAGAACGTCACCCCGGGGAAATAGCGCGCCGCGCGGACGATGACGGCGGGAGACATGATATAGCCGTCCGCGTCCGCGGCGGCGCCGTTGACGCTGGCGTTGACGAATGGTTCGGCGCCCGGATTGGTCGGATTCGCCGCGGTAATCGCCACGAAATTGCTGTCGTCGATAAGGACGCCGGTCACTCCGTTGCCGATCAGGCCGCCGTAAGACACCGTCGCCGAGGTCAAGTCGGATCCCGAGCCGCTCACCGCCCGGAAGGCCAGCGAGGCGGCGACCCGCCCGCCGGCGGCCCGCGTCTGCACGCTTACGTCCGTGGGCGCGCCGGTCGCATTTTCGATCGCGTAGGGGCCCTGGAGCGTGCCGCTCGAAAGGCGGGTCTTGCCGAGGCCGCCGACATAGCCGTTCATGTCGAGGTTGGTCCGGGCGATCGGAGTAAACGTAGATCCCGGCAGCGCCACGTGGTTGAAGGCGTACCTGACGTTCGCCTGGTTGACCCGATGCTCGTCGGCGCGCTCCAGGGCGAGGGTCGTCGACGAGGTGGGCGTGAAGTAAGTATTCTGGTCGAGCACGAAGCAGCACGCGTTCGTAGCGCCGAACAACTGGTTGCCAGCGGCATCGGCCACCGAGGACACGCTGGTGTCCACGAAGATCGGCTGATCGGTCGCCGAGAGCCTCGCCGAACCTGTGGTGCCGCCCGAGATCGTGATCTTGCCGCCGGCGTTGGTGAACACGTTGCCGGTCATCACCGCGACCGCCGAGCTCTGGCTCGCGCCCTGGCCCTCGACCACGAGCGAGACCTGCATGACGCGCCCCGGCTCCGAGGCACTGGTCGGCGTGGCGACCAGCAACGCGCTCACCTCGGGATCGGCGAGCGCCCCGCCGGCCTCGCGGCGCACGAAGGGGATGCTTGAGTCGAGCATGAAGTCGCGCTGCAGATTGAAAGCGCGCACGGTGTAGGTCGAGGGGTCGAGCAGCTCCGAGGCCGAGACCGAGGTGCCGCCGAAGGCGAACGCCCGGTTGGCGGCCCCGCTTGCCTGGTTGAGCTGCAGGTAGACGAAGCGGCTGCTTTCCTTGAGGAAGCCGCTGCCCAGGACCTGGCCCAGAGGCGAGCTGGTGCCGGCGCTGTCGAACGCGAACTGGCCCTGCGAATCGAAGGTCCCGACCGGAACATCGAGGGCGGATCCGCCGACGGTCGCGGTAAGCCGGCCGTTCTGGATCCGCATGTCGCTGAACGCGCGGTTGTTGGCGGCGACCGAGTCGGTGACGGTGCCGAAGGCGCCGCTGCCGCTGTCGGTGTGCTTGTAGCGCCCGGTATAGGTGAAGGGGGTGGAGAAGGTCACGGGGGGCGTGGTCGGGGTGGTCGGGGTGGTCGTCGTCGGCGTAGTCGTGGTGGTGGTCGTGGTGGTGGTGGTGGTGGTAGTCGTCGTGGTCGTCGTGGTATCGGTGGTCGTGGTGCCGGTCGTCGTGGTGCCGCCCGTGGTCGTCGCGGTCGCGGTGGTACTGGCGGTCTGGCTCGCCTCCTGGGGCCTGGCGACCTCGGTGCTGGTTGCGGTCGAGCGCGCCGGTTCGCTCGCCGGCGGCGTGTCCGACGGCGGCGCGATCGTGCTTGGCACCGCCGCGGAATTGACCTGGTCGATGCCGGAGCCGGCGACGCGGGTGTCGGTGGGCGTCTCGCGCCCCCCGCCGGTCCGCCCGGCCTGGCCGTCGAGCTGCGCGTTGTGGGCCTTGATCTCGTCCGACGATGCCTTGCGGATGACGACCGGCGGCGGGGTGTCGTCCCCGGGGCCGGCGCCGGGCGCGGCGGCCGGCGCGCCCGCCCCCGGCGCCACCGCGGCGGTCCCGGCCGCGTCGAGGACGAAGCCGGCGCGCGTGAGGCGGTCGACCGCGCCGTCCGGCCGGCGCAAGGTCAGCTCCTTGCCGAACAGCAGGGTCGCCTGGGTCCGCCCGGTCCCCGCCGCGACGCTGATCGCGGCCACGGCGCCGCGGATGCCGACCACGCCGACCGGGGTGGCGATCTGCACGGCGCCCTCCGCCTTGCTCAGCTTGCCGCCGACATAGCGGAACACCCCGCGCGTCACCGTCGCCGCCATCCGCCCGGTGCCGGCCTTGGCGTCGTACACGAACTCGTCGAGCACGAGATCGGAATTGGGCCCGACCGTGAGCGCCGACTGGTCGAGGAACAGCAGTTGGGTCTGGCCGCTCTCCGTGGTCGTGATGCGCTCGTTGAAGATCAGGCGGTCGCCGACCACCAGCGTCCGGGCCGCCGCGGCCGGCGGCGTTCCCATCGCCTGCGGGTTGACCGCGCTGGTCACGCCGACCTGGATCTGCTGGGCGGCCGACGGGCCGGCCAGCGCCAGCACAAGGGATGCGCCGATCAGGGCGGAGAGGGTCGCATGTCGCATCGAGCATTCTCCTTTGTAGGGGCCGGTTTCAAACCGGCCCATGGGCGGGTTATAAACCCGCCCCTACGAAATGCCATCGCCGTTTCCCTATGTAGGGGCGAGGCGTCGCCTCGCCGGTTTCAAACCGGCCCGATCGAGCATTCTCCTTTGTGGGGGCCGGTTTCAAACCGGCCCATGGGCGGGTTATAAACCCACCCCTACGAAATGCCATCGCCGTTTCCCTATGTAGGGGCCGGTTTCAAACCGGCCCGATCGAGCATCCTCCTTTGTGGGGGCGGGTCTCAAGACCGGCGAGGCAACGCCCCGCCCCTACGGCGATCGCAATTGGGGGCTAGAAGCGCCGCGAAATCCCCAGCGTCAGCGACCAGTTCTTGTAAGCGAAGTTCAGCAGATTGGAATCGACCTTGAAGCGCTGCGCCTGGGCGATGACCGTCAGATCTTCGTCGAGCGGCACGGCGTTGAGCAGCGATAGCCGCCACTCCTTGTCCTTGCGAGTGACGTCGGGATCGACGCCCGGATCGGGATCGCCGTAATAGGCGTGAACCCGGCTCGCCTGCGCCTGGACCATCCACGCCTGTTCCGTGATCTTGAACGGGGCGCCATACTGCAAGGTGTAACCAGCCGTGGGGGCGATTTCCGATCGCCGCTTGAACTTGGCCCGCGTCTCGTCATGGTCGAGGCCGACGCCGAGGCTGATCTGTTGCGATTCGTCGAGCGACCAGCGCACGCCCACCTGCAGCGAGTTCTCCTCGCTGTTCTGGTCGCGCGCGGTCGGCCGCTGCGCGTCGTTGCGAAACACCTTCCCCCGCCGCTCGAGCGTCGCATCGAAGCCGAGGCTGGGCGTCACCTGTTTGGTCAACGCCACGCCGGCGCCGGCGGTATGGAAATAGGGCGAGTCCGAGAGCCAGATCTGGTTGGCCAGCAGATAGGGCCGCACCGACGCCGGCCCCGGCCCCAGAAACTCAAGGCCGAAACGCGGGCCGACCGTCACCTCGACCAGCCCGAGGTCGAGCCGGTCCACCCGCCGCTGGTCGGCATAATAGACGACCGCGGTCGATTCGATCTTGTCGCCGGCCTGGTTCTGGACGTCGTAGACGTAACTCGCCGAGGCGGCGGCGAAGGTATTGGTGTCCTTCTGGCGGACGAACTCTTGGCCGAGCGTCGCGTCTTGGCCCAGGGCCCGGACCGCGGTCGTGCCCGGCCCGGCGTTGGCGTTCTGCTGGTAGCGCCAGCCGACGAACACCGAGCCCGAAAGATGATGCGGCGAGGCCCGGCGCGAAATATCGGCGAGATACGTGGCGACCCGCTCGCGCACCACGTCGGGGACGTCCGCGCCGGCCACCGCGCCTTCGAGATAGCCCTGCGCCGCCTCGAAGGAGCCCAGCCGGTAATACAGGATGCCGAGCTCGAGCTTGATGCGCGGCAAGTCCGGATTGAACAGCAGCATGCGCTCGAGCGCCGAGATCGCCGCCTCGAAATTGCCGGCCGCGACGGCGAGCTCGGCGAAGGCGAAGGTCAAGTCCAGGTCGGCCGGGTTGTTCAGCATCCGCTCGAAGGCCTCGTCGACCTGCTCTTGCGTGACCCCGCCGGGGTCACGGGCCGCCGGCGCCTGAGCGTGGGCAGCGCCAGCCACGGCGAGCAACCACCCGACCCCGAGGATGGCGGCGCCAAGCTTGCGGTGCGCGCCCCGCGGGGCCTTGCCCGATGGGTCAGGCGCGATCAAACCCAAGGGCCCTCCCGGGGACGACGAGCGCGCGCCCCTCAAGCCGTCCGTGGCCAATGTAGGGGCGGGCCTTCGACCCGCCCGCGCGGGCCGGTTTGAAACCCGCCCGTACGGGTTGAGCTCCGGCCATACTATGCCCCGCAGCGGCGACCAAAGGCAATTCACGAATGTTCAGTATAGGAGTAAACCGGGGGCCAAGTCGATGACGGCCGTCACAGTTCGGACGCGGTGTGGGATTTCGGCAACGGCGGCGTCCCTTCGCAGGGGCGAGGCCGCGAGGCAGCGCCTCGCGCCTCGCCGGTCTTGAGACCCGCCCGAGAGGCCGGTTGCAAACCGGCCCCTACATTCACATCGGCGGGCCGAGGCTCTTGGCATAGGTCTCGAACATCGAGGGCGCGGCCTTGATCCGCGCCGGCACCTCGCCCCAGGTCATCGCGATCCGGCCATCGGCGGTTTCGAGCCAGGCGCCGGTGACCGGCTGGCCGAGATAGGAGTCCAGCTTTTCCAAGGGCAACATTTCGGCCGCGGCGGCGATCGTGCCGAGAGGGTGGGTCAAGGTGCACACATAAAGGAAATTCATCCCAGTCCCTATCCATGTAGGCGCGGCTCTCACGACCCGCCCGGGCGGGTTATGAACCCGCCTCTACGTCAGAAACAGACTTCGCGCAGGTTGCGCCACAGCTCGAAGGCGTCGGTCTCGATGGCCAGGAGATCGCTGCCGGCGTGGCTGGCGATCAAGCCCTGGCTGGCGGGCAGGGCGCGCAGCAACGCCACGGCGTCGGCGAGCCGCCATTCCACCTGCCAGACATCCGCCGTCGTATCCTCGCCCGCGCGCCTGAGCGCGACGGGGGGCAGCGCGAAGGAGGCGCCGCCGGGCAGCAGGGCGACCTCGAGGCTCGCCATGGCGCGCCAAGCCGGTATGCCGTCGGCGACCACGTCGAGGGTGACGCTCGGTCCGTCGGGGCCGGCGGCAAGGCGCAGCTTCAAGGCCGGAGCCCCGGGACCGCTGCGCCGGGCGTGGACTTCGCAAGTCGCACCCGCGCGCGCGAAGATCCACTCGCCGTTGGCGAGCGAGCGATCGGCCGTCCCGCGGGCGGCGAGGGAGAGGTGCAGGAGTGCGAGGTCGGGCCACACCCGGCCGACGTCGAGGAAGGCCGGCGCGCGCGCGCTGGCGGGCGGCCAGGCGCGGGCGCGTGCCAAGGCGACGGCCTCGAGGCGGCGCAAATCGACCGCCAGCGCCTGGCCCGAAACCGGGTCGCGGCCGATCGCCAAGCCGATCAGCCGCCCGTCCCCGTCGAACAGCCCGCCGCCGCTCATGCCGGCCGGCAGCGCGGCGTCGGCCAACAGCAAGGCCGAGCCGGCGACGACCCCGCCGCCGGCGAAGCGGCCGCGCGACACGATGACGCCGCCATCGGGCCCAAATCCGACCAAGGTCACGGGCGCGCCGGCGACCAGCGGATCCGCTCCCACGCCACCCGCGCGCCTGGTGAGCGGCGTCAGCGTCGTGTCCCGCCCCACCGACAAGAGGCAGAGGTCGAGCGCCGGCGCGGCCCGCTCGGGCGAGGCCAGGCGGTAACCGTCCTCGCGCACGATCACCACCTGCGCGGCGCCCGCCACGACGTGGCAGGCGGTCAGCAACCGCCCCGGCGCCACCGCGACCGCCGAGCCGTGGCCGACGGTTGCGCCGGCCGCATCCACGGCCAGCACGCGGGCAAATCCGTCGGCCGGGGCGATCCGCACCTGGTCGCCTCGCAACACGTCCGCGGCCGTTCCCTCCACCCGGGCCAGCAACGCAAATGCGAGCCAAGCGGCGGTCGATGGAACCCGCATGTTCATCCGCGGTTGATAGCATACCCGAGGCAGTAGGGGCGAGGCCGCGACGCAGCGCCTCGCCCCTACGAAATTCCGACGCCATTGCCGTTGTAGGGGCGGGTCTTGAGACCCGCCCGAGGGGCCGGTTTCAAACCCGCGGGGCATTGCCCCCTCGCCTACGCAACCGATATTGCGTTTATCGCGGGTTGGGGGCGGGTCTGTGACCCGCCCGCCGGCCAAAAAAAGAGGGGGGCCGGAGCCCCCCTCTGATCGTCGCGTGGCCTCTTAGGGGCGGGTTTGAAACCCGCCCCATGCCGCCGTTTACGGCTTGAAGTTGAAGGACGAGACCGCCGAGGCGGCGAACACGAAGTAAGGATCGCCGGCCACCAGCGCGGTGAGCGTGTTGGTGCCGG
>JBQTIU010000032.1:0-68553 GCA_052387815.1 Pseudomonadota bacterium | reverse complement strand
CCTAAATGGGTCATCCCCACGTAGCCGACCGTTGGCGTCATAAGGCTGCACCGGCGACGATATTGCCGGACCCGGGTCGACAAGTGCTGATCGCCGTCATCGGCGCGAGAAAATCATGTTCGTCGTCGGGACTTCGTTCTCGCGCGAACGATCACGGCGATAAAGCCAGTTGGAACGCTCAGAGACGAACTTGAATCCGTGCGCCGTCAGAATATCGGGTATGGCCATATCGCGCGGCGAATTACGATTGATTTCAATCAGAATGCTCTCGAGCCACGGGTCGCTCAGGACCGCCTTGGCGCCGTCGATGATCTCGGGCTCCAGCCCATCGACGTCGATCTTCAGGTGCGTCGGCGGACTGACCTCATCGCCTGTGGCCAAGTCGTCGAGCGTCCGGCCGAGGACGAGTTGTCGGACCACCGGCCGCGCGCGATCCGGGTTTTCCACGCTGCGCGGAATGTAAACGTCGGTACCGGTTTCGTTATTGCGCTGTTGTGCCAATCCGAAGTGATTGTAAGCGCCGCCCTTCGTTATGTAGCGCACGCTAAGGTAACCGTAACCGTTGCTGCCGCACAGCGCGATTGCCGCCGGGATGCAGCGCTCGCCGACGCCGTTGAGCGCAATGTTCTCGACCAGCAGGGCGAAGTTCTGCGCTTCCGGCTCGAAAGCAAACACGCGGCATCCACGGAACTTCGCCGCATAGAGCGAATACATTCCGACATTCGCGCCGATGTCCCATAGCACGTCGTTCTTGTCCAGCGTGTCGAGCCATTTTATGGTTTCCGGCTCCTCGTCATGAAAGGACCGCGCTCGCCACAACAGTCGGCCATGGCCACCGCGGCACAGGAGGGGCCCGTGATCGGTTCGTACCTCGATGACGGGCTGCAGCATTTGCACGAACTCGGTCGCGAGCGTCGTCGCTCGATTCAGGCCGAACATCCGAATGATGGCCTTGCTCAGTGCCCGGAAAATGTATTGCCTGACGCTTCGGGGAACGTCAGAGCCGAGCGCGGTGGGATCGTATTTCGGCATTTTTGGCATCGTTGATCGAGCCGGCCGAGGTCGGTGATCGGTCTGTCCGCCTTCCGGGTTTGCGGGCGCCGCTGCGTCTCCGTGGCGAAACCGTGGGTGCGTGGCCGAGACCGCCGGCAGCCGCCTCGCGCTGCGCCGCGCCGCGGCCAAGAGGTACCGCGATCAACGGCGCCATGTCGAGAAGTACGGAACTTCATATCCCGCGTAGGACAGGAACTCATAATCCAGCGGGCTCTCCTCCCCTCGCAGCGCGATGACCTCGCCGGCCGACAGCAGCTCGGACTCCTTGCCGCCGCCGAAGACCGGAACCCCGCGCCCCAAGGGCGCGAACGGCGTCCCCGCCAGTCGCGACCCGAACCGCGTCAAGCGACGCTTGATTTTGGCCGACGGGCGCCGATCGAAATAAAGATCGGTCGATACGCCGAACTCGTACAGCGCGCTGTCCTTGGGGGCGAATCCGAAGAATCCGTTGAAGAACACGAGCGCGTATCCGGCGGCCTCGACCTCCTTTGCCAGGCTTTCCAGGCTGATGAACCGCGTCTGGCCCGGGGAGGTGAATAGGAACAGCTTCGCCCCGTCGCCGCGCAGCATGCGGGCGGCGATGCACAATGTGAAACGGAGGGCGAACGAAGTCATTTCGCCGAGCGCATTGTCGCAGACCACGACATCCGCCGCGAGCGGCGGGTCGTCGCGGAACGACGCGAAGTGCCACCACGGGATATGGACCGCGCAATGCGAAACCATTGCCGGCATCATCCGCTCCGACGCCAATTCCGCGAAATCGGCGCCCGCCAGCGTCGAATACAGCCGATTCTGCCAGAGATAGAACGCCTGCGCGTTGTCCATGGCGGCATACCGATGGCCGGCGGCGATCAGCAAACTGCCGAGATAACCGCTGCCCGGCCCGATCTCGACGACGCTGATCTGCTTCCTGCCGCTTAGGCTCGCGAAGGCCGCCACGATGCGGAACGCGTGGACGGCGGCGAGGGGCGCCATCCACGGGCGGATCGCGCGCCCGAAGCGCTCCGCCGTCATCCGTACGACCCGCTCGCAGACGTCCCGGATCAGGTCCGCCTCGGCCCGCGAAAAGCGCCAGTCGGGAGACTTGAAATAGACGGCATCCTTGGTCTCGTGCATGGCGTCGACATAGCGAGCAAGCGCCTGCTCCGAGCGGACCCGCACCGGATAGCCCACGGCGTCGAACGTCACCGGGCCGAAGGCCTGGACGGCGCGAGCGCCAAGCCGGTCGGCTGCTGCGGCTTCGGCCGTGTCATACTCTTGTATGGACAGAATCACCGTTTTATTTCCTTCGCCGCCGACTCGTCCGCGACCGGAGAGCACCCGGGGGCGGCGACGAGCTGGTCGAGCGCCGCCGCGATCCACAGGTCGTTGTCGGTGTTACTCGGGCCGCCCGCCGTGCACAGGGTCTTCCAGTGCGCGTACTCGGCCGCCCAGGTCGGATCGGCCTCGACCAGCGTCACGGTCTCCTCGTCGGGCCGCCCGCTCGGCAGCACCCGGCCGCGCAGCGTGAAGCTGGTCGGGCCCCACTTGCACAGCGAGGAAATATGCACGCTGCCGCGCTCGCCGTAGATGTCGGCGGTGAAATGGTTGCGCCAGCTTATGAGGCTCGCCTCCAGCTCGATCATCGGCTGCCCGCGGCTTGCGAAGGCGACGTGGTCGAAGGCGCGGTTCTCGAAGCGGTTGGCCGCCCACGGTTCGAACGGCGCCGTGGGGCGGCCGAACAGGAACAGCACCATGTCGATGAGGTGCGAGCCGAGATCGGTGAGCACGCCCGCGCCGCGGTCGCGCCACGGCGAGTTCCGCACGTCGGCCGCCGTGCCGTTTCCATAGAAGAAGCGGGCGAGGTACACGGTCCCGATCTTGCCCGCCCCGAGCGCCTCCTTGGCGCGCACGATGTGCGGCTCGAACCGATGATTGTAGGCGGTATAGCAGACCGTGCCGTGGCGCTCGGCGAGCGCCTTGAAGCCAGCGAGCGTCTCGGGCGGGGCGATGAGCGGCTTCTCGACCAGCACATGCTTGCCGCGCTCCAGTAGAGAGGACACCAGGGCCGGCTTGGCGTCGTCCGGCACGCACACGAGCGCGCCGTCATAAACCCCGAGCGGTACGTCCTCGATGCGCCTGAATCCGGCTTCGGCGACCGCCGGATCGACGGCTGCCACGGCGTCCACGCCCGCGATCCGCTGCCGCTTGCGTCCCTGGATGCCGAGGCCGACGACGACGACGCGCATCTAGGAATAGTTCGCGACTTTCTCGACTCGCTCGAGCTTGCGACGGATTTCCTCGGCGCCGACCCGGACGTTGCCGTCGTGCTCGCATGCGATGGCCGCGGCGAAGGAGCCGAGCACCGTCGCGATCACCTCCTTGCCCGTCGCCTTGAGGGCGAGGCTCGCATAGGCGAGCAGCGCGTCGCCGGCACCCACCGAGTCGACGACCTTGTCGGCGAAGCTTTCGACGACGAAGAACGAGCGCACGTTGTCGATGCCGCCGTCCACCGTGCGATAGGTGATGGTGCCGCGCGCGCCGAGCTTGAGGATCAGGATGCGGCAGCGCGCCCGCTTGTAAAGCTCGAGGGCCATCGGCCGGACACCCACTTCCTGATCGCCGAGCGCAAAGCGCGCCTCGCGCTCGTTGGGCGTGATGAGGTCGAAGCCCGGGAACTCCAGGATGTTGCCCCACCGGCTCGCCACCTGGCTGTCGGCGACGCGAAAGCGCGCGGGCGGAATGGCAGCGATGAGCGCCGGTATGGTGGCGCGGTTGAAAATGCCGTGGCGGAAATCGCTGAACACCACGATGTCGCCCCGGCTCGCGGAAATCGAGCCCGCGAGCTCACCGCGGATCTTGTCGGTGATCGGCGAGTTGTCGAGCGTGTCGACCTTGAGGAGACGGTGGCCGTTGGCGATGAACACGTTCTTGTTGATGGTCGGACGATGGCGGTCGATCACGGCGTGGCACTCGATCCCGGCCTTCGTGAGGTCGTCGAGCACGAAGTCGCGCCAGCGGTCCTCGCCGAGCACGGTCGAGAACGACACCCGCGCGCCCGCGGCCGCCAAGTGTTTCGCGACGACGGCGGCGCCGCCCGCGAAATCGACCTTGCTCTCGTGGCGGACGCTCAGGGTCGGAGTCTTGGTGCTGGCGCCGATGGACGCACAATGGGTATAGCTGTCGACGATGGTGTCCCCCACGACGTGGACGCGGAGCCCCTTGAGCTTGTCGAGGGCGGCATGGAAGTCGGAAAAGCGCAGGCCCTCGGCCTCCATGAGCATCAGGAGCTTCTCGACCGCGATGTCGGGCGGCGTCGATTCGATGATCGCGGACGAGGAATAGACGATGTCGCCCGGCGTGATGATGATCTCGCCGCCGTAGGCCTCGAGGACCTCGATTTCCTCCCGTGTGCGAGGGTGGATGCCGCCGTTCGTGTACTCGTAGCCCTTGGCGAAGAAATCGGGCTGCAGCTCGGAGAGCGTGCGCAGCGGCGTGGCATCGCGGTCGACGATGACGTAGTCCACCACCTCGAGCGCGGCCAGGTTCATGGCGCGCAGGTCCTCCGGCACGAAGGGGCGGAAGTGCGCCTTGTGGATGTGCGCGTCGCAGGTCAAGCTCGCCACCAGGATGTCGGCCTTGGAGCGCGCGTAGATCAGGTGGCGGATATGCCCGGGATGCACGATGTCGAACGTGCCGTGGCACATGATGACCTTCTGCTGGCGCGGCCGCGCGCCGACGATCGCCTTGAGCTCCGGCACGGTCTTGATCTTGCGCCGGAAATCGCCGTGGATCAGGGGCCGCATGGCGGTCATGCCCTCGCCGACAGGTGCGCGAACCAGGTCTTGGTCGCCGCCGCGATCGAGCGCTCGTCCCACAAGGGCGCATCGCGCCAGTCCTCGATGCGCGCGAGGACCCGCCGGACGCCCTCCTCGAAGGAGACAACCGGCCGCCAGCCGAGCTGGCGGGAAATCTTGCCGATATCGGCCCAGGTGCAGTCGGGCTCGCCCGGGCGCTTGGGGATGCGGACCGTGGACCCGCCCAACAGCTCGACCAGGCGGTTGACCGATTGCGGGTTGCCGGCGCCGAGGTTCCACACCTCGCCCATAAGCTCGGTCTCCGCCGCGCGCAGGAAGGCGTCGGCCACGTCGCTCGCATAGACGAAATCGCGCCTCTGCGTGCCGTCGCCGACCACCGTGAACGGACGCCCCGCCAGCTTCTGCTTGAGGAACACGCCGAACACCGCGCCGTAGACGCCGGTCGTGCGCGAGCGCGTGCCATAGGCGTTGAAGATACGGACCGAGTTCACGGGGAGGCCATAGACCTGGTGCCAGTGGAAGCAAGCCTGCTCGCCCTGGACCTTGCTCAAGGCATAAGGATACTGCGGCGCGATGGGATGGTCCTCGCGGGTCGGCGTGCCGGCGAGGCCGTAGCACGACGACGAGGCGGCATAGACCAGCCGCGAAGCCCTGGCTGCGCGAGCGCATTCGAGGACGTGCACGGTCCCCTGGACGTTGACCGACAGGTAGTCGAGCGGCCGCTCGATCGAGGGAACGATGTCGCCGATGCCGGCGAAATGAAAGACGTAACGCGCGCCCGCGAACAGCTTGTCGCCGGGCTCGAGTGCACGGATATCGCGCCGGTCGAAGGCGAGCGCCGGCTCGCGCGCGTGATGAGCGAGGTTCGCCTCGCGGCCGCTGGCGAGGTCGTCGACGACGCGCACCGCGAAGCCGCGCGCGAGCAGCAGGTCGGCCATGTGGCTGCCGAGGAAGCCGGCGCCGCCAGTGACCACGGCGATGGGACGCGAATTCATGCGGCCCTGAGCTGCTTCATCGTGCGGAGGTTGTAGTACCAGTCGTTGCCGAGGCTGTCGGGCAGCTTGCCGGCCTTGAACGCGCGCGCAAGGTCGCGCACCGCGTCCTCGACCGTCCGGCGCGGGCGGAACCCGAGTGAGCGGGCGATCTTGTCGGAGTCGATGTGGTAGGAGCGCTGGTCGTTGCTGGGCGTGGTTTCGATGGCGATCTCGTCCTTTTCCGGGAACTCCTCATGGACCACCTTGCGGACGATCAGCGCGATGTCCTTGATCTTGAGGTTCTGGTAGCCGCAGTTGAAGATCTGCCCGGCGATCTTGTCGTCCGGCGCCTTCAAGAGGGTCTCGTAGGCGTCGCACATGTCGTCGATGTGCAGGTTGGGGCGCATCTGCTCGCCGCCGAACACGGTGATCTTGCCTTTGTTGACGGCGAGGTTGGTCAGGATGTTGACCGAGAGGTCAAGGCGCGTGCGCGGGCTGTAGCCGCACACCGTCGCCGGCCGGATGGTCACGCAGGTGAAGCCCGGCGCCTGGTGCTTGAACAGCAGCGGCTCGCACATCCCCTTGTACATGTTGTAGTCGGTCAACGGGACCAGCGGGTGGTCCTCGGCCACGTCGGGCTTGTCGCTCACCCCGTAGACCGAGCTCGTCGAGCAATAGACGAAGCGCCGGACGCCCGCCGCCTTGGCGGCCATCACCAGCGGCTCGAAGCAGTCGAAGTTGATCGACCGCCCGAGCGCCGGATCGAGGTCGAAGCTCGGGTCGTTGGAAATGCAGGCAAGGTGCAGGGCCGCGTCGTGGCCTTGAAGCGCGGCGGCGAGGCGGGCGGTGTCGCGCACGTCGCCGCGGATCACGGCGAGCCGCGGGTGCTTGGGCAGCGTCTCCGACCCGAAGAACATGATGTCGTAGACGGTGACCGCGTAGCCCGCGGCGAGAAGCTGCGGCGCGAGCATGTTGCCGACATAGCCGGCGCCGCCGGTGACCAGGACCTTGCAGATCATCATCCTCTCCGGCGCCGAATCTTGACCGGCGTGGCCGGCGCGCTCGCGATCGCATACCCCGCGGCGACGGCGTCGCGGTGGAACATCTGGACGGTCTCGAGCGAATAGGCGTCGAGGTCCTTGCCGACGAGGCCGAGCTTGCCGAGCACGTCGTGCGTCGCGGTGATGATGTGGCAGCCGATGGCGTCGGCCTGGAAGATGTTCAGGAGCTCGCGCGGGCTCGCCCAGATGAGCTCGGCCTTGGGCCGCGAGGCGAGGATGCGCACCGCCTCGGCCATCAGCGGCACCGGGTCGCGGCCGGTGTCGGCGACGCGCCCGGCGAACACCGAGACGATGGCGGGCGTCGCCGGCGCGAGGCAAGCGGCGACGGCCTCGACCTGGCGCTCGGTCATGAGGGCGGTGACGTTGACGGCGATGCCGGCCTCGGACAGGCGACGGATCAGCGGCCCGGCGAAGACGCCCTTGGTGTCGGTGACCGGGATCTTAACGTTGACGTTGGCGCCCCAGGTGGCGATCTCGAGCGCTTGGCGCTCCATGTCGTCGAACTGGTCGGCGAACACCTCGAACGACACCGGCCGGTCGGGGACCGCCCGCAGGACTTGGTGGGCGAAGGCGGCGTAGTCCTGCACCCCCGACTTGCGCATCAGCGTCGGGTTGGTGGTGAAACCCTTGATCAGGGGGTTGGCGTAGAGCTTGCGGATGCCGTCGAGATCGGCGCCGTCGGCGAAGATCTTGACCTTGAGGCTCATGAGATCGGGCATGGGGCCTTCCCTTCCTCCCCTCGCCGGGCGAGGAGTGCCAAGATGATGCGGCCGGCCTCGGCCAGCGAGGCGACCGTGTAGTCGGGGGCCTCGGCGGGCCGCTCCTCGTCGTAACCGCGGTCGACGAGGAAGGTCGTGCAGCCGGCCGCGCGCCCGGCCGCGATGTCGCGCCACCGGTCGCCGACCATGAAGCTGCGGCCGAGGTCGACCCGCCACTCGCGCGCCGCCGCGAACAGCATGCCCGGCTTGGGCTTGCGGCAGTCGCAGCAATCGGCATCGACGTGGTAGCAGACGCGGATGTCGTCGATCGCAAGCTCGCGCAGGAGGCGGCGGTGCATGGCCTCGACGACTTGCCGGCGCTGCTTGCCAGTGGCGACGTCGGGCTGGTTGGTGGCGACGATGACGCGCAAGCCCGCCGCGCTGAGCGCCCGGATCGTCTCGGGCACGTCCGGCAGGATCTCGAGCTCGGCCGGCGAGACCGGCGAGTAGGGCCTACCGTTCCGCACGTGGGCGCGGTTGACGACGCCGTCGCGGTCGAGAAAGGCCGCCGCCCCGAGGGTCACGTGGCTGTGAGGCCTTCCCATTTGCTTTCCTGGATCATCAGCTTGGGGTGGGAGACGAGGCAGTGCCAGACGACGGCCTGGAACGCCTCGGTGTGCGGCGTCACCGCCTTGGGGTCGACCGTGGGCACGACGATAACCTCGTCGCCGACCGCCCGGGTATGACCGCCGTCACGCCCGACCACGCCGAAGACCTTGAGGCCGCGGGCCTTGGCCTCGTCGAGGGCGCGGACGATGTTGATCGAAACGTTGTTGCGCGTGTCGCCGCCGCCGACCGAGAACACGAACAGCCCGTCCTTGGGCCCGGCCCGGCTGGTCCTGAGCCAGGCGGCGAACACCGTCTCCCAGCCCTCGTCGTTGGTGCGCGCGGTGAGCTCGGCGACGTTGTCGGTCGGCGCATAGGCCTCGATGCCGCACAGCTTGCGGAAGTCGTTGACCGCGTGGCCGCAGTTGGCGGCGCCGCCGCCCACCCCGATGACGAACAGCCGGCCGCCGCGCTCGCGCAAGGCAAGGAGCTCGCCGGCGAGGCGCTCGATCGCCTCGACGTCGAGCTCGCGGCAGATGCGCGCCGCGTGCTCGAGATAGGTCCTGGCGTGGTTCATGGGGCCGTCAGGCGTCGGGATCGTCTTCGATATAGGCGATGAACGACTGGCCCCACCAGCCGACGGACAGATGGGGCGCGAAGCGGAAGCGGCTCTGGCGCCGGAACTCGCGGAACGCCCGGGCCACGCCCTTGGCCGGCGAGCCCTTGTAGCCGGCGAACAGGTCGTCGATGTAGATGACCGAGCCCTCCTGCAGGAGCGGCTCGATGAACTTGAACACCGGCCCGGCCGACTCGTAGAGATCGCAGTCGATGGCGGCGAGCGCGATCTTGCTCTCCTGGTCGAGGAAGCGGCGCTGGAGGGACGGCGTCAGGCTGTGGGCGTAGAAGCCCTTGACGGGACGGACGCGCTCCGGCCAGATGCCGTGGGTACGCACCATGTCCATGAACTCGTCGACGGACGTGGCGAGCGCCCCGCGCTGCCAGAGCTCGACCCCGGGGTTCGAGGTCGGCTGCGGCAGCCCTTCGAAGCTGTCGAAGGCGAAGAACTTCATCGCCCGGAGGTCGTGGCGGCGCGCCTCGGTCAAGGCCATGCGGAAGGTCCGGCAACGGTGGCAGCCGTACTCGTGGTAGTCGCCGGCAATCCGGTTGTCGGACAGGAAGTCGAAGACGCGCCGGAAGAACAGGTATTTCTCGGTCTGGCGACTGATCTGGTTGTCGGCGATCTCCTGCTCGCGCCCCCAGCCCGTAAGCTCCGGCCCGGTGGGCAGGCGCACCCAGGGCTCGCCTTCCCGGCCCTCGATGCGGACCGGCGGCACCTCGCGCCTCGCCTCGTTCATGGCGGTCATCTCCCAATGTGGGTCTGGTTCAGCTCTTGAGCGCCTGGGCCACCTGCATGGCCTGGTCGATGGTATTGTCGATGTCCACCTCGTAGAGGTAGCTGCCGGCCCGCCCGATCGAGAACACGCCGTCCGGCATCAGGTCGAAGTACTTCTTCGCCTTGGCCTTCTCGGACTCGAACGGCAGCGGATAGAGCTTGTTGCGCTTGGACGGGACCTCGAGGCCGAGCAAGGTCGTCGGCGCCTTGTGCAGAGTGAACTTCTTGTACTCGACGATGCGGGTGAACTGCTCCGGGCCGGCGTAGTAGCAGAAGTAGACGTGCGGCGGCGTGGCGAATTCGACGGGGAGGACGATGCGGTGGAAGTCGCGCCCGACATAGGGAAGCTCGCCGTGGCAGGACTCGAAGAGCAGGTCCGGCGAGATGGTGTTGACGATGACATCGAAGGTCCGCTTCTCGCCCTTCAAGACCACGGTCTTGGCCGGGATGTCGTAGGTCTCGATCTTGGTCCCGAGATGCACCTCGGCCTCGGCCGAAGCGATGCGGAAATAATCGTCGTAGCCGTTGAAGGCGATGGGATAGGCGGAGATTGCGATGTCCCAGGCGGCGCGCGGCCCCTCCTTGATCGTGACACCCTTGGGCGACCAGGCAAAGTCGTCCATCAGCTTGTTGTCGTCGATCATCCACATCTTGCGCGAATAGCCGTCGATGAACTTGCCGTAAAGGGTGCGGCCGATCGAATAGATCCAGAACTCCTCGAAGTTCTTGGCTTGCGCGGCGCCGTTGAGGGTCCTGAGCTCGTCCTTGGTCATCGTCTTAAGGCGCTCGGGCGGGAGTGAGCGGATCGCCGCCATGTTGACGTCCGACAGCTCGCGGCGGATCCGGTCGGCCTCGGGCATGCGGCCGACATCGTCCTGGTGGATCGGGTAGTGGTAAAACGTCTGGTCCTGCTCGATATAGGTCACGAACTCGTGGTCGGCGCAGCGGCGCAACGGTACGTACCGGTTGAGGAACTCGAAGAGGTGCGGCTTGGGCGTGAGGAAGTGCCGCGGGCCGTAAGTGTGCGGGTGGCCGCCGTAGTACATGGTCCTGACGCCGGCGCCGAGGAACGGCGCCGCCTCGACGACCGTGACCGTCCAGCCGCCCTGGAGCGCCAGCTGGTGGGCGGCGGCGCAGCCCGAGAACCCGCCGCCAATGACCAATGCCGTCTTCATTGTTTCGCGCGCCTCTATATCGACGTTTGCATTTCGAACATGCGGCCGTAGGGCTCGCAGCCCTTGAGCAGTGTTTCGTGCGTGCCCTCGGCGATCGTGCGGCCGTCCTGGACGACCACGATGCGGTCGGCGGAGCGGATCGTCGCCAGGCGGTGGGCGATGACGATGACGGTGAGGCTGCCGCGCAGGGCCTCGAGCGCCACCTGGATCGCCGCCTCGGATTCGGAGTCGAGAGCGCTGGTCGGCTCGTCGAGGATCAGGATACTGGGCTCCTGGGCGAGCGCGCGCGCGAGCGCCAGGCGCTGGCGCTGCCCGCCGGACAGGCGCACGCCGCGCTCGCCGACCGCGGTGTCGACGCCGCGCTCAAGGGCGCGCACGAAATCGGCGGCGTGGGCCTGCTCCAAGGCCCGCCACAGCAAGGCGTCGTCGAGGGGGCGGCCCAGGCCGTAGCCGATGTTGGCCCGGATCGTATCGTCGAACAGCACCGTGTCCTGCGTGACGAAGGCGATGGCGCGGCGCAGGTCGGAGAGCACGAAGTCCTCGATCGGCACACCGTCGATCGAGATGCGCCCGGCATCGGGCTCGAAGAAGCGGGGCAAGAGGTCGACCGTCGTCGACTTGCCGGCGCCCGAGCGCCCGACGAGGGCCACCGTTTCGCCGCGCCGGACGGCGAAGGTGATGCCGGTGAGAGCCGGCATGGCCCGGTGCGCACGATCGTAGGTGAAGGTCACGTCCTCGAAACGAGCCTCGCAGTTGAGCCCCGGGAAGGGCCGGGCGCCGCCGCGGATCGCGGTTGCAGATTTCGCCTCGGCCATCAAGCGCTCGAGCCGGGCGAAGGAGGGCGCGGTATTGGCGACGGTCACCCGGCTGGTGTTGAGCGTGTTGATCTGGGGCGCGATGCGCGTGAGCATGAGGATGAACAGGCCGATGTCCGACAGGCCAAGACCGCGGTACTCGACCGCCCAGTAGAGGATGGCGAACAGCCCGGCCAGCATGATCGGCTGCACCGTCAGCGATACGCCGGAGGAGATCGCAACCAAGCGCGCATTCGCGGCGGCGAGTCCGCGGAATTCCCGGTCGAGGGCCTCGGTCGCGGCGACCTCGCGGCCACGCATCTTAACGAGGCGGATCGCGTGGAACGTTTCGTTGAGCAGGACGTTCATACGGAAATAGGCCGTGGAAACGGCGTCGCCCACGCGTGCGGCAACCCGAACCTGACGCCAATAGGCCATCGCCGCCGCGACGACGACCGGGACGGTGAGGGCCGCCAGCTCGAGCGAGACGTAGAAGACAATCGCCAGATATATGAGGGTCAGCGCCGCCGCCGTGACATAGTCGCTGACCGCGCCCACGAGACTGCCGCAGCGGGCGACCTCGGCAAAGGCGGCCGCCGAAAGCTCGCCGTAATTGTGGCGATGGAAGAACGCAAGGTCGGCGGCAAGAAAGGCGGCGGCGATGCGGTGCCGCAGGCCGGCCTGGAATCCCTCCGAGTATCTGGCGATCTGTACGGCGCGAGCATAGAGGAGGGCCTGGCGCAGCAGGATCGGCACGAGCGCGATGACCAGCAAGGAAGCGAAGGTCACCTCCAAGCCCAGGCGATCGAATTCGCCGACCACGAAGCGGGTCAAGGGATCGCCGCGCTCGCGCAGTCCCGAGGCGCCGCTCTCGATGAAGACGAGCACCGGAAAGAGGCCGGTCATCCCGATCCCCTCCATGACCGCAAGGCCGAGCGGAAGCCCGCACAGCCAGACGAGCGTCGTCCCATGGAACCCGAGCCCGAGCAGCCGACGCAGCGAGGCGACCAAGTCATGAAGCATGAAGCGCGTCAGCCCGTATGGTGGCCCGTATGGTCGCCGCCGTCGCTTCTACTTGGGCTTCGGTGAGCGCGAAGTGCGAGGGCAGCCACAGGCCGCGCGCGGCAATATCCGCGGCGACCGGGAAGGGACCGGCCGCGCCCGCATAGGGCGCCTGGGTGTGGAGCGGGAACCACAAGGCGCGGAAGCCGATCCCGGCCGCTTTGAGGGCGCGGCGTACCGTCTCGCGATCCGCGACCAGCACATCCGTCCACTGCCGCACCTCGCCGGGCTCGGAGGCCAGGTCGGGGAACTCGAGCCCCGGGCACCCGTCGAGGGCCTGGCGATACCAGCGGTCGCGCAGGCTGGCCTTGGCGAGGCGCTCGTCCAGGCGGTCGAGCTGGGCGAGGCCGACGGCCGCCTGCAGGTCGGTGAACTTGAAATTGAACCCGATCACCGGATGGATATCATCGCCGCCGGTGCCGCGATGGCGGCGTCCCTGGTCCTTCAGTTCGCACAACCGGTCGTGGACGCGACGATCGTTGGTCGCGACCATGCCGCCCTGGCCGGTGGTCACGGTCTTGTTGGCCGAGAAGGAAAAGCAGCCGGCATCGCCGAACGCGCCGAGCCTGCGCCCCGCGAACGACGAGCCCAGCGCCTCGGCCGCGTCGCAGACCAGCTTCAGGCCGCGCTCGCGGCAGAACGGCTCGAAGAAGCGGTAATCGGCGCCGCGGCCGTTGACATCGACGGTGACGATGGCCCGCGTCCTGGGGCCGAGCGCCGCCGCCGCGCGGTCGGGGTCGAGCGCCAGCCGGCGCGGCTCGACATCGACCAGGCGAACCTCGGCGCCGGCCAGGCGCACGGCGTTGGCGGTGGCGATGAAGGTCAGGTCCGGGACGATGACCTCGTCGCCCGGGCCCAGCCCGAGCGCCATCAACGCCAGCGCGATCGCCGTCGTCCCGCTGGTCGTCGCAACGCAATATTCGACCCCGGTGAGCCGGGCGATCCGCGCCTCGAACTCGGCGGTCAATGGACCGTCGTTGAGGAAATTCGCCTCGATCACGCCCTTGAGCCGGCCGAGCTCGCCGCCGGTCATCTGCGGCGCGAACCAGGGAATCCGCTCGGGCGCGTTCATGGCCTGGCGCTTCGCGCCGCGCTGTCCAACGCGCGGGCCGGCGAGCCGGCCACCGTCGCGCCCGGGGCCACGTCGCGGACCACCACCGCCCCGGCGCCGACCACCGCGCCGCGGCCGATGCGCACGCGCTGGAGGATGACCGCGCCGGCGCCGACATAGACCTCGTCGTCGAGCGCGACGGCGCCGAGCAGGCGGCATCCAGGCCCGAGCGTGCAGCAATCGCCGAGCGCGCAATCGTGATGGATGCTCGCGCCGACATTGATCTTGCACGCCTTGCCCACGGCAACGTCGGAGAGGATCGTCGCGCGGCGCTGGATGATCGAGCCCTTGCCGATGCGGGCGGAGGCGGAGAGGTAGGCGTCGGGGGCGACCAGGGTCTCGAGATTGTCGAGGCCGTAATTATCGATGAGCCGCCGCCGCCGCGCCGGTACGTCGACGACAAGAAAGACCCGCAGCTCCGGCATTTTCCGTTTCCATTCCGACCACGCCTCGTCGGCCCCGAGGATCGGCACGCCGCAGGCCGGCCCGATCCCCGGCTTGGGATCGAAAACGCCCACCACATGCCAACGCTGGTCGGCGAGCACCAGGTCGAGGAAATCCTTGTCGGCGCTGGCGACGACGGCCGGGAGCGGGCGCATCGTCATGCGGCCGCCCGCGCCGCGAGATCGGCGATCCGTTGGGCGACGCGCGCGGGCGCGTAGGCGCGCTCATAGGTGGCCCGCGCCGCCTGGCCGATCGCTTGGCGCAATCCATCCTCGCGGACCGCCCGCGACAGCAGGCCGGCGATCTCGGCGCCGGCCTCGCCGAGCAGGCAGTTTTCGCCATGGACGAGTTCGGGCATCGATTGGGCGAGCCGGCGATGGGCGATAAGGCAGGCGCCCGACGCCATGGCGTAGGCGACCCGGGTATAGCCGCCGGTATACGGGCCGGCGTTGTTCAAGAGCAGGAACACGCGGTTGCCGGCGACCTCGTCGTCGATGTCGGCGATGAAACCGCGCACGGCGATGCGCGGATGATCGAGCAGCCCCGCGACCTCTGCCGGCAGCTCGTGGCGGCCGCAGATGTTGATCCGCCAGTCGATGCCGTCGAGCGCGGACGCGAGGTGCGGCAGCACCTCGCGGCCCAGGTAAGCCATCCCGAAACGATTGCCCGTGGCGTCGAGCCCGCCGATATTGCCGAGGATCTCGACCCCTGGCCGCGCCGCCTCGGCCGTGCGCCGCCGCTCGCGCCAGCCGGGTCCGAAGGCATCGGGCCAGGCATTGGGCAGATAGGCGCAGTCGATGCCGTTGGCCCGATACCAGGCCGCGTCGAGCGCGCAGATGTTGCCGGCTGCGCTCAGCGCGCGCAACCGGCGCAGGTGGCGGCGGCGTCGCCCGATGAGCCGCCGGCGCATCAAGCCGCGCTTGAGGGCGCCTTGGACCCCATCGACCAGGACCAGCGGCGCCTCGGTCCGCGGCCGCCCCAGATAGCCGATCGCGGGCAAGCCGTCGAGCGCGGGAAGCAGGTATTCGAAAACCGTGTCCCAGAACAGGACCGCGACGCCGGCGCCGCTCGCGCGGAGCGCATCGGCAGCGCGCGCCGGATCGGTGAAGCGCGGGTAATCCGGGTGGTCGGCGGGGGCGAGCAACTCGGCGACATACCCCGCCCACCGTCGCCAGCGCGGCTGTCCAGCGGCAGGGTCGGCCTGGCTCTGCGGAGTGAAATCGCCAAGGAATTGCACGTCCACGGCGCCGAGCCGGTCCAGCGTTTCCGGGCCGGTTTGGTTGCCGGTGCATACGGTCGCGTACGCTACGCGGTGTCCCAACCTCGCCGTTTCCTCCAAGAGGGCGGCGAGCACCGTTTGGGCGGCGCGAAAGTGCCCGAACTCCGGCGCCACCGAGGACAGGAACAGCATCTTCAAGGGGCCGGTCGTCAAACGACCCGCGGCTCCGGCAAGGGCACGATGAAGCGCCCCCGATAGCCCTTGGCCCGCAGGTTGGCGATCAGCTCGGCGGCGATGTGCCACGACAGGACGAGCGCGTAGTCCGGCTGGTCGGCGAACAGCTTGGCCTCGTCGAGGACCGGGATGCGCGTGCCCGGCATGTACTTGTCGAGCTTGTGCGAGGTCGGGATTTCGAGCACGCAGTCGAGCACGCCGTCGTCGAGCCCGGTGTAGTTGATGAGCGTGCTCGCCCGCGACGGCGCGCCGATGCCGTAGATGCGCGCCCCTTCGGCCTTCAAGGGCGCGAGGAGCGCGTGCAAGTCGAGCTTCGAGCAAAGCGCGCGCGCGCGAAAGCCGGCGAGCGCCGTCCCGTCGGCGATCCCGCGCTGGCCCTCGTCGGCGAGCCGCTCGGCAACCGACTCCGCGACCGGGCGCCGGCCGCGCCCGGCGGCATAGACGCGGATCGAGCCGCCGTGCGTGGGGATGCGCCGGACATGGAAGACTTCGAGGCCGTGGCCTTCGAGGAGCGTCTTCAGGCTGCCCAGCGCGTAGTAGCGCAAATGCTCGTGATAGATGGTGTCGTATTGCAGCGTCTCGACGAGGTCGAGAAGGTAGTGGGATTCGGAGACGAACACCCCGTCCGGCGCCATGAGATCGATGATCGCGTCGACGACGTCGTGGATGCGCGCGATGTGCGCGAACACGTTGGCCGCCGTGACCAGTCGGGCCGGCCCGTGCTTGGCCTTGACGGCGGCGGCCGTCGAGCGGTCGAAATAGGCGGTGAGCGTGTCGATGCCCTGCGCGCGCGCCACGTCCCCCGCTTGCGAGGGCTCGATGCCGAGGACGCGAGTGCCGGCGGACCTGAAGTTGCCGAGCAGCGTGCCGTCGTTGGAACCGATGTCGACGACGAGATCGCCCGGCTTGAGCCCGACGAGCGGCGCCGCCTCGGCCTGGAGCTGGGCGAAGTTCTCGCGCAGGATGCGGGTGCTGGCGGACAGATACGGATAGCTCGGCGGGAACAGCACGCTTGCATCGACCTCGAGCCCGATCTGCACCAGCCCGCAATCCCGGCAGCGCAGCAGTTCCAAGGGATAGGCGGTCTGTTCCTCGGCCGGGCGGCCCACGGGCGGCATGGTGTTGACCGGCGGGAGGTAGCCGACGAACAGCACCGAGGCGAGGTCCTGGCTATCGCAGACCTGGCAGGCGACGATCGGGCGCGCGGTGGCGGTCGCGTTCATAGGGCCGATCAGGCGGCCTTGGGCCGGCGATGGGCATTGGCGGCATACCAGTCGACCACGCCGGGCAGGCCGTCGCGGAGCGCGATCTTCGGGCCAAAGCCGAGCGCGCCGAGCTTGGCGATGTCGGGGCAGCGCCGCGGCGTGCCGCCCGCAGGCGCCGGCGAATGCTTGAGCTCGGGCTGGCGGCCGAAATGCGCCACCACCAGGCGGGCGAGATCGGCGATGGCGATCTCCTCGTCGGTGCCGATATGGTAGATCTCGAGGTGCGCGCCCTCAGCGATCACGGTCTTGAGGCCGGCGACGAAATCGTCGATGTGGATGAAGGCGCGGGTCTGGCTTCCGTCGCCCTGGATCGCGAACGGGAGCCGGCCGGCGGGGCAACGGGCCAGCGCGTCCACGGCGCGCAGCGCGAATTGCGGGATGACGTGCTCCCAGCCCATGTCGGGGCCGTAGACGTTGTGGGGCCGGAAGACGACGACCCGCTCGAAGCCGCTGCGTCCGTAGTTGATGGCCAAGAGCTCGCTGACGATCTTGGCGCCGGCGTAGGAGTAGCGGGGATTGAGCACGTCGGGTACGGATAAGGGCACGCTCTCGTCGGTCGGCACGCGGGGCGGCGTCTGGTAGACCTCGGAGCTCGAGGCGACCACGAGGTCGCCGATGCCGTTGGCCCGCGCCGCGTCGAGAACGGCGAGCATGCCGCGTACACCGACATCGAGCACCAGTTCCGGTCGCTCGTAGAAGAACTCGGTGCCGTTGACCGCCGCGAGGTGAACGATGCACTCGACGCCTTTCGCCGCTGCAGCGACCGCAGCGGTATCGCGCACGTCGGCGGCCCAGAACTCGAACTCTCCGGCGAGGTCGGCGAGCCGCGCGGAGCGCCCGCGCGAATTGTCGTCAAGCACGCGCACGCGATGGCCGTCGCGGATCAGCGCGCGCACCAAGGCGGCGCCGATGAACCCGGTCCCGCCGGTCACAAGATAGCGCCGGCTCACGACACCGCCACCGGCAAGACCGCCAGGCCGTGGCTGCCCAGCGCCATGTAGCCGATGCCGGGCGGCAGGTCGAGCGCGCGGGCCTCGAAGTTGTTCCAGAAATCGTAGAACAGGCCGGGCCGCGCCATGCTGTCGGCCAAGGTTTCGATCGCCATTGCCGCGAAGGCGGGGTGATTGTTGGCGATCACGGCGAGGTTGGCGCCGGCGATCGCCGATTCGAGGCTCGGCCTCGGGTCGAGCCCGAATTCCGCGATCTCGGCCGGCGCCACCACCGCATCCCAGCCGACCAAGCGAGCCCGCGGGAAGGCGGCCACCAGCGCGTCGAGGATCGGCCGCGCCATGGTGCCGCGCACATCGTCGGTGGCCGGCCAGCCTTTGAAGGCGATCCCCAACAGGGCCACGACCGGCGCCGCCGGGAAGCCGCCGATCGCCTCGGTCGCCCGCTGGATCGCCGCGACCGAGTGGGCGGGCTGGCGCTCATTGAGCCGGCGGGCGGCCATCGCGATCTCGGGCTCGATCCCGAGTTCGCGCAGGCCCTCGGCCAGGATGTGCGGGTCCTTGGCGAGGCACGGGCCGCCGACCGGCCCCGGCAGCGGCAGGTTGGTGCGCAGATAGCCGAGCTTGCCGGCCCGGATCACCTCGGCGGCGCTGATCCCGAGCGCATCGCAGGCCTTCGCCACTTCATTGGCGAAGGCGAAGGAGACGTCGCGCTGGGCGTTGTCGACCAGCTTGATCATTTCCGCCGCTTCCAGGCTGCCGACATGGACCACGGTCGGGGTCAGGAACTGGAAGAACTGGGCGGCGCGCACGCCGGCGGCCAGGCTCGCGGCGCCGACGATCTGCGGCAGGCGGCGGAGCTCATCGAGCGCCTGGCCTTCGAGCGTGCGCTCGGGGCAGAAGGCGAGATCGTAGGGGCGGCGCGTGGCGTCCAAGATCGGGATCACCAGCGTGCGCGTGGTGGCGAGCTTGACCGTCGAGCGCATCACAACGAGGTCGCCCGGCTTGAGATCGAGCGCGATCTCGCGGGTGACGGCCTCGACCATGTCGAGCCGGGCCCGTCCGTTCTCGCCGAGCGGCGTGCCGACCGTAACGATGAACACCGTGGCCGGGCAGCCGGCCGGGATATGCTGGGCGAGCCGCAGCCGACCCCGGCCGACGAGGCGCGCCACAAGGGGCCCCAGGCCGGGCTCGTGGACATGCGGCTCGCCGCGTCCCAGCTGGTCCAGCACATCGTCGCGAATTTCGACACCGAGGACCTCGAAGCCGACATCGGCGAGGACCGCGGCGAGGGTGAGGCCGACATAGCCGAGCCCCATCACGCACACCCGACGGTCGGCGAAATTCTCAGGGACGAGCATGTCAGAACCGGCCGTGCAGCATGGCCAGGCCGACGATGGCAACGTGGAGCGCGTGCTCGAACCGGCCGGACAGGATGGCGTCCTTGAATTGGGCCTTCGGCATCAGGACCCTGGCAATCCCGGGCTCCGGCTGCCAGCCAGGAAGCGGCGCGAGGCCGCGGGCGTGGAAGCACCGCAGCCGGTTCTCGAGCCGCCCGGTGTCCGCCGCCAGCACGCCCAGCGAAACGAGTCCCTCGCTCGCCACGAAGCCGGTTTCCTCGGCCAGCTCGCGGGCGGCGCAGGCGGCCGGGTCCTCGCCGGGACCGAGCAAGCCGCCGGGGAGCTCGAGCGTCGTGGTCTCGAGGGCCGGGCGGAACTGCTCGACGAGGATCACGTCGCCGGCCGGCGTTTCGGCCAGCACGCTGACATAATCGGCCTGGCGCAGCGAATGGAAGACGGCCGGCGCCAGGCGGTCGTTGCCCGCGACCTCGCGCGCCATCAGCGTCACATAGGGCGAAAGCACGAGGTCCCGGCGCGCGAGGATGCGCGGGCGCGCGGGGTCAGGCGAGGGCATGGGGTTCCGATTTCCGCGTAGGGGCAGGTTTATAACCCGCCCAGGCGGGCCGTAGACCCGCCCCTACAAGGTCAGGCGAGGACATGCGGGGTGTTCCGATTTCCAGGCAAGCTACCGCAGTCCGGGTGAAAACGGGTCGCCCGGACCGCAGACGAAACACGACCGAGGCACCGCCCGTCAGGCTGCGGCGGCGATGGACCCCTCGGGAATAAGGACGCGCACCTGCCGGCCCAGGAGCTCGAGCAGGAGCACGACCCGGCGGCGGTCGCAGGCGGTCTCGAACAATCCGACCTGTTCGGCGAACGTGCCGTCCAGGATCCGCACCCTGTCGCCCTTGCGGAACGGCGCGACGGCCGCGAGCCGGACCAGCCCGGCCTCGTCCTCGTGGACGTGGATGGCCTCGACCACGCCCGCGGGCACCGGGGCCGGCCGGTCGCCGTGGCGGACCAGGTGCGACACGCCGATGGTCGACAGGATCGGCCGCCAGCGCTCGACGGCGAGGTCGAGGGCCACGAACAGGTAGCGCGGGAACAGCGGCGCGGCCCGCATCTCGGTGCGGCCCGCGTGGCGCCAGCGCTTGGCATAGCGCGGCAGATAGGCCGAGAAGCCTTGGCGCAGGAGGTTGAACAGCGCCCTCGCCTCGGCCTGGGGCTGGGTATGGACGACGTACCAGCGCAACGTCATTGCGCGGCCCTCGCGGCTTCGACGGGTGGGTTGGGCGTCACGCCCAAGATGGGCGGCGCCAGCACGCGCGCGGGCCCGATCACCGCGGATATCGCCTCGAAGGTCGCCTGCGGCGATCTGAGGTCGGTGACGATGACGGCGTCGACGGCGGCGAGCCGGTCGAGCGACGCGACCACGGCGAGGCCGGCCAAGGTCTGGACCTCCGCCCCGGGATCGACGATGCCGACCAGCTCGATGGCAGTGTCGCGCGCACACAAGGTGGCGATCTCGGCGAGATCGCCTGCGCCGGCGAGCGCCAGGCGCGACCAGCCGCGCGCCGCCGCCGCGGCGAGCAGTGCCGCGCATTGCTGCCGCGCGGCCCGGAAGAAGGCGAACGAGGAGGCGAGGTAGCGCGCCGTCAGCCGCGTCTTCTCGGTGAAGCCATGCGGGGTCAGGTAATAGGCGTAGCGCCGCGCTGGAACGTGGCTGACCTTGATCAAGCCCTTGCGCGCGCAGCGCTTCAGATAGGCATTGGCGAGACCGAGCGCGATGCCGAGCTGGCGGGCGACCGAGCGCTGCGTGACGTTGCTGTTGTGCTCGACGGCGGTCAGAACGCCGAGGACGATCTCCGAATCCTCCCCGCCTTCGCCTCCCCCGCGCGCTGCTCTCGACTGGTTGGGCATCGGTCCCCCTGCCAAATCCAACCCGACCATAAGTTGTTCACTCGATGAACGTCAAGTCACTTGTTCAGGTTATGAACAAATGGTGCCCTGGCCCTCGCGGGTTGGCATGGCGGCGCCGAGCGCGCGTTACACCAAAATTAGTTAATAAATGAAATCAATATGTTAGTTGTGGTTGGCGGCACCTTCGGCCGGCCGGTTTTGGCGCTCTTTCGGCGGCCTCCGGTTGACAAGCCCCGCGCCGGCCGTTAGACGGGGCTGGCCTTGAGACTTCGAGCCAACCGGTAGCCGCCTCATGTCCGCGACCCCGCGTATCTGCGTCATTGGGCTCGGTTATGTCGGCCTGCCGCTCGCCGTGGCGCTCGCCCGCCACTACGAGGTAACAGGGTACGACATCGACCGGGCTCGGATCGACGACCTGCGGACCGGACGCGACCGCACCCGCGCGGTGGACGCCCAGCGGCTCAAGGCGGCGCGGCTCCACCTCACCGACGACCCGGCGGCGATCGCCGGCCGCGACCTTTACATCATCACCGTCCCTACACCGGTCGATGCCGCCAACCGTCCGGACCTGTCGGCGGTCCGCGCCGCCTGCCGGACGGTCGGCAAGGCGATGGGCAAGGGCGCCATCGTCGTCCTCGAATCGACCGTCTATCCGGGCGTCACCGAGGACATTTGCGGGCCCGAGCTGGCGGCGGTCTCGGGCCTGGTGTGCGGCCGCGATTTCTTCCTCGGCTACAGCCCGGAGCGCATCAACCCCGGCGACCTCGAGCACACGGTCGAGCGGATCACCAAGGTGGTCGCCGGGCAGACTCCGGAGGTCGCGGCCAAGCTCGCCGCCGTTTACGGGGCTGTGACCGGCGGCGGCGCCTTCGTCGCCCGCGACATCAAGACCGCCGAGGCCGCGAAGGTGATCGAGAACGCGCAGCGCGACATCAACATCGCGTTCATCAACGAAGTGACGCTGATCTTCAACAAGCTCGGCCTGTCGGTGTACGACGTGCTCGACGCCGCGCGCACCAAGTGGAATTTCCTGGCCTTCCAGCCGGGCCTGGTCGGCGGCCATTGCATCGGCGTCGACCCGTTCTATCTTGCCGACTGCGCCCAGCGGCTTGGCAACCATCCCGAGGTGATCCTCGCCGGGCGGCGGATCAACGACGCCATGGGCGAGTATGTCGCCGATCGCATCGCCCGCCTGCTGGCGGAGAACGGCCGGCCGGGCGGGGCGCGCGTGCTGGTCCTCGGCCTCACCTTCAAGGAGAACGTGCCGGACCTCCGCAACTCCAAAGTCATCGACATCGTCCGCGGCCTCACGACCTGGCAGCACCGGGTCGATGTCCACGACCCCTATGCCGATGCCGAGGAAGCGAGGGCCGAATACGACGTGAGGCTGCTGGCGGCGATCGATGGCGCCAACGGCTACGACTGCGTGGTCGGCGCGGTCGCGCACCGCGACTATGCCGCCTTCACGCCCGCCCGACTCGCCGCCCTTGTGGCGCCGGGCGGCATCGTCGCCGACGTCAAGGGCATGTGGCGATCCCTCGTCCTGCCCGACTGCCTCAAGCGTTGGCAGCTATGAGCAGCGAGCCGCCATGACGGTTCCCGGAAGCCACCCGGCAGCGCCACACCCCGCAAGGTTGAGCGACCGCGCCTTCGGCCTCGCCTTCGCCGTCGTTTTCGCGCTCATCGCCCTGTCCGGGTGGGTGTTCTTCGACGGACCGATCCGGTGGGCCGCGGCGCTGGCCGCGCTCTTCCTCGCGTTCGCGCTGGCGGCACCCGGCCTGTTGTTGCCGCTCAACCGGCTGTGGGGGGCGCTGGCGCGCCGGCTCGCCGTCGTCAACAACTACCTGATCCTCGGGCTATTCTTTTATCTGATCTTGACGCCCATGGGAGTACTGTTGCGCCTGTTCGGCCGCGATCCCCTGGGGCTCAAGCCCGACCGGACCGCGGCCAGCTATTTCCGCCCGGTTCGCCGCCAGCTCGATCCCGAGACCCTTTCCGACCTATTCTGAGGTTCCCCATGCTGTCGCTCATCGGCCAGCTTTTCAAATTCATGCGGGTCTACCGCAAGTTCTGGATGGCCCCCATCCTTTTCATGCTGCTGGCGCTGGGCGGGCTCGTCGTCGCCGTGCAGAGCACCGCCGTCGCGCCCTTCATCTACGCGATCTTCTGAGGTGGCCTTTGATCGTGCTCGGCATTTCGGCGTTCTACCACGACAGCGCGGCGGCCCTCGTGCGCGACGGCGAGATCGTCGCGGCGGCGCAGGAGGAGCGATTCTCCCGCCGCAAGAACGACGCGCGCTTTCCGGCCGCGGCCATCGCCTATTGCCTGGACGAGGCCGGCATCGGCCTCGAGAGGGTCGATCGCATCGGCTTCTATGACAAGCCGCTCTTGACCTTCGACCGGCTGCTCGAAACCTATCTCGCCTTCGCGCCCTTGGGCCTTACCTCCTTCGCCCGCTCCATGCCGGTGTGGATCAAGGAGAAAATCCGGCAGAAAGAGCTGCTGCTCAAGGGTCTTCGCGCGCTCGGCCGCGGCGCCGTCGATCCCGCCAAGCTTCTGTTCGGCTATCACCACCATTCCCACGCGGCGAGCGCGTTCTACCCCTCGCCGTTCGAGTCCGCCGCTATCCTGGTGATGGACGGCGTGGGCGAGTGGGCGACGGCCTCGCTCGGTCGAGCGCGCGGCCGAGCGATCGAGCTCACCCGCGAGATCCGCTTCCCGCATTCGCTCGGCATGCTCTACTCCGCCTTCACCTACCATCTCGGCTTCAAGGTGAATGACGGCGAGTACAAGGTGATGGGCCTGGCCCCGTACGGCGAGCCGAGCTTCGTCGATCGGATCTACGGCAACTTGCTCGACGTGAGGCCCGATGGGTCGTTCCGCCTGAACATGGCGTATTTCAATTACTGCACTGGCCTTACCATGACCAGTGCGCGCTTCGATGGGCTGTTCGGGGGACCCCCGCGCCAGCCGGGGGCCCCGCTCACCCAGCGGTACATGGACCTGGCGCGCTCGGTGCAGGACGTGACCGAGGAGGTCGTGCTGCGCCTCGCGCGCACGCTTCACGCCGAGACCGGCGAGCGCAACTTATGCCTCGCCGGTGGTGTCGCCCTCAACTGCGTCGCCAACGGCCGCGTGATGCGCGAAGGCCCGTTCGAGGCGATTTGGATCCAGCCGGCGGCGGGCGATGCCGGCGGGGCGCTCGGCATCGCGCTGGCCATCGACCAGGCGGCGGGCGTCCCATCTCCGTCCAAGAACGGCGGCGATCTGATGCAGGGCGCCTATCTCGGGCCGGCCTACGACTCGGCCCAAATGCGCGCCGAACTCGACCGCTTTGGTGCCGTCACTCGCGAGCTTTCGGACGCCGAGCTATTCCCCGCGGTGGCCGCGGCGCTGGCTGCGGGCAAGGTGGTCGGCTGGTTCCAGGGACGGATGGAGTTCGGGCCGCGCGCGCTCGGCAACCGCTCGATCCTCGGCGATCCCCGCTCCCCCGGCATGCAGCGCCTCATCAACCTCAAGGTCAAATACCGCGAGGGCTTCCGGCCGTTCGCGCCCGCCGTCCTCAGCGAGGACGCCGCCCGCTATTTCGACCTCGACTTCGACAGCCCCTACATGCTGCTGGTCGCCCCGGTCGGCGCCTCGCGCCGCCTGGCGCTGACGCCCGCGCAGGAGGCGCTCAAGGGCCTGGCGCGTTTGGGCGTGGCGCGCAGCGACATCCCGGCGGTCACGCACGTCGACGGCTCGGCGCGCCTCCAGACGGTGCATCGCCAGACCAACCCGCGCTTCCATCGCCTGATCGAGGCCTTTCGGGAGCGGACCGGCTGCGGCGTGCTGGTCAACACCAGCTTCAACGTCCGCGACGAGCCGATCGTGTGCACGCCCGAGGACGCCTGGCGTTGCTTCATGGCCACCGAGCTCGACCTGCTCGTGCTCGGCAACTTCGTAGCGCGCAAGGAAGACCAGGGATGAGCGTGGCGCCGTTCCCGCCGCGGCTCCTCGCCACGCTCAAGGCGCCAGGACACGCCAACGCGGCGGATCTCGAGCTCGCGGGCGACGGCCTCGTCTGTCCCGCGACCGGCGAGACCTTCCCGTTCGTGGACGGCGTGCCGTCGCTGTTCGTACCCGACACCGGTCGGGGTGCCGAGGTGACGGACCGCGTGCGGGCGTTCTACGAGGAAAACCCGTTTCCCAATTACGACGGCGTCGAGGAATTCGGCGACCTCGTCGGCAAGGGGTTCGCCAACCGCTTCTCGGCCGACCTCCTCGCCGCGATCGGGCATAACAAGACGGTGCTGGAATGCGGCTGCGGCACGGGGCAGTTGTCGCATTTCCTGCAGCTCAACCACAACTGGGTGCTGGGGGTCGACATGTCGCGCGCGAGCCTCAAGCTCGCCATCGACCACAAGCACCGCAACGAGCTCGCCCGCGCCGCCTTCGCGCAGATGAACATCTTCGATCTCGCGGTGAAGGACGCCTCGTTCGATGTCGTCATCTCGCACGGGGTCCTCCATAGCACCCGCGACGCCCGCCGCGCCTTCGCGGCGATCGCCCGCAAGGTGAAACCCGGGGGCCTCGTCATGGTCGGGCTATACAACCGCTATGCTCGCATCCCGACCTGGGTGCGCGCGAGGCTCATCGGTGTCTTCGGCCCGCGCATCGACTACGTGGTGCGGTCGCGGATCCGCGACCCGCGCAAGGCCGAGATCTGGATCAAGGACCAATACTACAACCCGCGCGAGACCTGGCACTCGATCGACGAGGTGCTCGGCTGGTTCAAGGAGAACGGGATCGAGTACCTCAACTGCTCGCCGCCGATCCTCGGCAGCGCGGGCGAGGGCGCCGAGCATCTCTTCGCGCCGACCGACCCGGGCACGCCCTTTCAGCGCATCGTCACCCAGCTCGGCTGGCTGGCGACGATCGCGCGCGAAGGCGCGTTGTTCGACATGATCGGCCGCCGCCGCGCCACGCATGCCCCCTAGGCTCAACCCCTGGGCGGCGCTCGCAGCGCTCGTCCTCGGCACGGTTCTCGCCGTCGGCCTGGCGGAGGCGGCGGTGCGCGTCGCCATGCCGCACTGGCGCGAGTTCAGCAGCGCGCGGTTCATCCGCACGGTCGCGGTGCCTGGCCAGGTTCCGGTCATGATCGGGGTACCTGGTTTCGACGGTTGGTTCGCCCAGAACAACGGCGATTTCCGCGCCCACATCCGGATCAACGAAGCGGGTTGGCGCGAGGCCGCCCCGCCCGAGGCGGCCGACGGCCGGGTCTGGGTGATCGGCGCTTCGATGGCCTTCGGCTGGGGCGTCGAGGCGGACGAGCATTTCCCGGCCGCGATCGCGCGCCTCAGCGGCCGGCCGACCTACAACGTCGCCAGCCCCGGCGCCGACGTGTGCGGGTTCAATAGCCTTTACGCCCGCATGCCGGAGGGCGTGAGGCCGCGCGCGGTCATCATGGAACTGGTGCTCGAGAACGACCTCAGGATCTACGACTGCCGGGCCGAGGCGGCGGCCGCCGCCACCGCGCCGCTGCCTGCCGACGCGGCCGTTCCCGGGAATCTGCACGAGGTCAAGCTGTACCTGACCGAGCGTTCGGCGCTCTACAACTTTGTCGCCGTCGCCATCAAGCGCGCTCCTTTCGTTGTGGAGGCGCTGATCGGCCTAGGTGTGGTCAAGCGCGCGCACGTGAGTGCCGAGGCCGAGCTGCCGGCCGAGGCGCTGGCCCAGGTGGTCGACAGCACGGCCGACGAGGTCGCGCGCTTCGCCGTGCCGCTGCTGCCGGGTACACCGTTCGCGGTGCTGATCGCGCCGACCCGCTTCGAGCTCAAGGACGGCAGCCTCTACCATCGCCGTCTGCGCGAGGCCATGGCGGCGGCGCTCGCTCGGCGCGGGGTGACAGCCATTGACCCCGTCGACGGCTTCAAGGCGGCGGGGTTCGCGCCGACGCATTTCCGCCACGACGGCCACTGGTCGCCGCTCGGCCATCGCCTGGCGGCCGAGGCGGCCTTGCGCTGGCTCGCTGGCTTGCCGTAAGGCGCCGGTTCGCCTTGCAAATCCCCAGCCGACTGGGCAAGAGACGGCCGTGCTGACCCGACCGAACGACGCCGACCCGCTCGAACTATCCGTCGTCATGCCGTGTCTCAACGAGATCGACACGGTCGCGACCTGCGTCGCCAAGGCCCGCAACGCGCTCGCCGACCACGACATCCGGGGCGAGGTCATCGTCGCCGACAACGGCAGCACCGACGGCTCGCGCGAAGCCGCCGCAAGCGCGGGCGCGCGGGTCGTCGAGGTCGCGGAACGGGGATACGGGAACGCGCTGATGAGCGGGATCGCCGCCGCCAGGGGCCGGTTCATCATCATGGGCGATGCCGACGACAGCTACGACTTTTCCGAAATCCCGAAATTCGTCGACAAGCTGCGCCAAGGCTACGAGCTGGTGCAGGGCTGCCGCCTGCCGTCCGGCGGCGGGCGGATCCTGCCGGGGGCGATGCCGTGGTTGCATCGGGTGTGGGGCAACCCGATGTTCTCGTTGATGGCCCGCACCATGTTCCGCGCCCCGGTCAACGATGTCTATTGCGGGCTGCGCGGCTTTTCGAAGGAGCTGTTCATACGCCTGGGCCAGCGCTGCACCGGCATGGAATTCGCCACCGAGATGATCATCAAGAGCAGCCTCCATGGCGCCAGGATCGCCGAGGTGCCGGTCACGCTCCACCCCGATGGCCGCCAAATACACGGCCCCCATTTACGGACCTTCCGGGACGGCTGGCGGACGCTCAGGTTCTTCATGCTTTACAGCCCGCGCTGGCTGTTCGTGGTGCCGGGAGCCCTGCTCGTCCTCATGGGGCTGGCCGGCTACGGCCTGGCCCTGCCGGCCCACCAGGTGTATGGCGCGGTCATCGACGCGCACACGCTGCTCGTCTCCAGCATGTTCATCTTCCTCGGCTACCAGACGCTCCTGGTCTCGGTGTTCACCAAGCTGTTCGCGGTCGGGGAAGGTTTGCTGCCCGAGGACCAAGCGCTGATGCGCTGGTACAAGTTCTTCACCCTCGAGCGCGGGCTCGTCCTGGGGGCGCTGGCGACGCTCGTTGGGCTATGGCTCTTGGGCTCCGCCGCCTATCAATGGGTGCAGGTGAATTTCGGCCCCTTGAGCTATCCGCACACCATGCGCTTCGTGATCCCCGGCGTGACGCTGACGGTGCTCGGCTTCCAGACCATCCTCGCCAGCCTGTTCGTGAGCATCCTCGGCCTGCGCCGGAAGTAGGGGCGGGTTTCAAACCTGCCCGGGCGGGTCTCAAGACCCGCCCCTACGTTTCGCGCGAATTCGCCACCGGTGTGCGGCGGACGCGGTCACCAGGGGCAAGTGTCGTCGGTGCGCGAAAGGATGGCGAGCACGCTTTCGGTTTCTCCCAGGGCGGGCAGAGTCCGCGACACGCGCGCGCGCGCGGGGATCGCCACCAGTTCCTTGAAGCAGCCGTGCCGTTGGGTCGCGTTCAACAAACCTTGATAGCCGGCCCTCGCCTCATCGGCGCCCGCGCCGCGTTCGCCGATCGCGTGGGTGATCCCCCGCTCCCGCACCTGGCGCAGGAAGCGCTGGGGATCGTCGGCGCCGGGCAGGACGTCGACCAGCGACTGATTGGTCGGATGGGCAAAGAATACCGTCGGCTTGATCAAGTAGTTCAGGTCGCGAAACTGGCTCATGACCACCGCGCCGGGCTCGAGGTTGGCGTTGACCCATTTCGCCGCCGCATAGCGCGAGACATTCGCCTCGAGGAACGCTTCGCGGTCCTCGAGCCCAAAGACGTAACGGGCAAATTTGACCGTGAACAGCCCTTGGCCGCCGATCTGAATCAGGACCGTGAGCACGACGGCGGCGATAAGCGGGCGCTTGAGGTCGATGCGCTCGCACAAACGCGCGGCCGCGACGCTGGCGAGAAGGAGCGCCAAGGGATAGACCGGAAGCAAATGGCGAACGCGCTGCGCCGTCCCCGAGAAAAACCAGATCGCATAGAACAGCACGACGATCAGGCACGAAGCCGCCAACGGCCCCTTGCGCAACTCCCGCCGCAACAGCCATGAGCCCCCGAGGGCAAGCGGGGCAAGCAACAGCAGGTAGGGGCCGAGGCCGGTCCGAAGGGACTCGAAGCCGTCGGGGCTCCACAGCGTGGCGGCGAACGGATAGGCGAGAAACCAAAATAGATCGGTCGGCACGACCCGGTCGCCGCCCATATCGAGCTCGCGGGATAGGCGGTGGTGCGCCGCATCCCAGAGGGCAGCGTCGCCGTAGGGGAGGATGCCGTACAGCACCGGGAAGAGCGGGTCGCCGGTGTGGAGCCAGTTCCACAGGTACCATTGGCTGCCGGCCGCCAACGCGGCGGCCGCGAAGACCGCGCCGCGCGCCAGCCATCCGCGCCCCCACAGCAACACCAGCCCGACCGCGGCGGCGAACAGCAGGCCGAAGAATTTCCCGCCCATATAGAACCCGGCGGCAAGGCCGGCCACGACCGCGAAGCCGGACGCCCCGCGCGCCAGGGCCTCGCCGGCGGCGAAGGCGGCGACCACGGCGAACAACGCGAGGCGCACCTCCACTTGGCCCGTGCCGGCGCCGTAGACCACCGCCGGGCTGGTGAGGAAGATCAAGGCGAGGACCGCCGACCACAGGGGCGACAAATAGCGCCGGCTGACCGCGTAAAGAAGGAACGCGGCGGCAAATCCGCTCGCCATGGTCCACAGGTTGGCGGCCCGCCCGCCGCCGAGCGCGAGGACCGGGACATGGGTCATCTGGACGAGCAGCGGCGCGGCGCCGTCGAAGGCGCGCGGGACGAAAATGATGCGGCCCGCTTCCAGGAAGCGGCGCGGCAGGTCGTAGTGATAGGCCATCGTATCGGCGTCGGCGGCGGGCGCCAGCGCTTCCAGGAGATCCATGGCGGCGCTCACGCCGAGGACGCCGAAAACCGCCAAGCCGAGTGGACCTGGCGCGGCCGCAGCCGGCCAACCCGGAAGGCGCAGGATGAAGATGCCGAGCGCGGACGCCGCCAGGATCGCGACCAGGGCCGGCGCCTGGAACGCGCCGAGGATGCCAGCGAAGAAGACCAGCCATCCGAGGCACCCGAGGCCAAGGGCGAAGGACCAGGCGAGCCGCTCGCTGGGCGCCAGTTGCCCGAGCACGCCCGCGATGCGGAGCGCTGCGGCGCCCAATCCGAGACAGGAGAGGACCTGGAGAACGACCGCGGAAACGGCGATCATCTAGCGACGAGTATCTCGAAGATCGGCTTGAACTGATATAAATAGGCGATCATGACCGCGACGACCCACAGCCACGCCAACCCTTCCAGCACCGCTCGTCGCCCGCTCTCTGCAATTCCCTCGGCGAACTTCATGGCCTCTCGGTCCCGCGCGACCCGCGATCGGCTCATCTTCGCCGGATGTCTTCGCCGACACAAGGGCGGGGCTCGCGTCGGGTGAGGGCGTCGATGCCAGACGACACGATGGCCGACATTCTCAAGACCATGGCGGAGGCCCGGAACTACAACGCCTGGCTCCTCGACCTGGTGCGCGGCTTCCTTCGCGACCAGGCGGTCGATTTCGGCGCCGGGATCGGCACCTTCGCCCGATCCTTGCGCGAGCGCGGGGTACGCGTGATGTGCGTCGAGCCCGATCTCGACATGGCGCGCCGCCTCGGCGAGGACGGGTTCGAGGTCCATCCCGATCTCGGCGCACTGGCCGCGGGCAGCGTGGCGGCCGTCTATAGCCTCAACGTTCTCGAGCACATCGAGGACGATTTGGGCGCGCTCAAGGAAATTCGCCGGGTGCTGTCGCCGGGCGGCCGGCTGGTGCTCTACGTGCCGGCCTTCCAGGTGCTCTACTCCTCGTTCGATCGCAACCAGGGCCATCGGCGGCGCTACAGCGCGCGCACGCTGCTGTCGCTCGTCGAGGCGGCGGGCCTCGAGGTGCGAAGGTGGCGGTACGCCGACAGCCTGGGATTCTTCGCCGCCCTGCTGTTCAAGGCCATCGATCCCGGCACCGGGCGCCTGAGCCCCAGGGGTTTGCGGCTTTATGACCGGCTGGTCTTTCCCTCGAGCCGGGTCTTGGACCGCCTGGTGGGACGCCTGTTCGGCAAGAACCTGCTGGTCGTCGCCGAGCGATAAGCCTGATGTCCGTCCACGCCTGGCTTCCCGGCCTCGCCGATCTCTTGGGCCTCGCCTCGGTGCTGCTGGTGGCGGTGGCGTTCGTCGGCCTGGGGTCGCTGGTTGGCCGCGCCGAGCCGTTCGAATTGCGGCTGCTCGCCGGCTGGGGGCTTGCCTGCCTGGCGCTGGCGGCGTTCGGGCTCGTCGCGCTCACCTTCGCCTATCTCCCGGCGGCGGCGCTGGCCGGCGGCGCCGTGGGCGCGCTGTGGGCCTTCCGCCGGCGCGACCTCGACCCGGCGGCCGGCCGGATGCTCGTGCTCGGCCTGCCGGTTCTTTTCGTCGCCGCGGCGATGTCGGCCTCGCAATGGGACGAGTTCGCGCACTGGCTGATCAACCAGCGCTACCTCTTCGACCATGACAGCGTGCCGCGGCTGGGTCTGCCCTCCTCGCCGACCGATTTCGCGGCCTATCCTTACGGCCTGCCGATGGTCGGGTATTTCGCCAGCCGAATTGCGGGCGCCTTCGTCGAGAACGCCGTCATCCTGTGGAACACGCTGCTGGTTCTCGCGCTCGCCCTGATGGTGGCGCGTCAGCTGCGCCTGGGCGCCGGGCGGGACGGCGCGCCATCCTGGGGCCTGTTGGCGATCGGCTTCCTCGGGGCAACGCTCCTCAATCCGGCCTTCGTGCCCAAGCTCGCGTTCACCGCTTATGCCGACTGGACGACGGCGGTGGTCCTCGCCATCGCCGCCGTCGCGCTGTGGCGGATGCTCGAAGGGCTAGCGGCGGTCGAGCGCGAGCAAGGCCACGCGCTCGCCGCCGGCCTGGCGCTCGCCGTGCTCGTCAACCTCAAGCAGACCAATGTCGTCCTCGCCGTGCTGCTCCTCGCCGGTCTGTTCGCCGCTGCCTGGACGGCGCCGTCCCGGCCGCTCGGCGCGCTGTTCCGCCTTTCGCCCGGGCTACTCGTGCCCGGCCTGGCGGTCTATGTCCTCTGGCGCCTCCACGTCCACGCCCATCTCGCCGGCGCCGAGTTCGCCTTTCGGCCGCTCTCGCAATGGTATTGGGATGATGCCGGGGCGATCCTGGCGCGCATGGCCGGCGTGGCGGCTCGCAAGGGCGGCTATTTCGCTCTCATGCTGGTGGCCGTGGGCTTCGCCGTGCGGGCGCTCGCCAACGCCGAGCGCTCCCCGCTCGACCGCCTGGCGATCCTGGTCGCCACCTTGTTCGTGGGCTTCAACGCGTTTCTGTTCGCCACCTATCTCGGCGCCTTCGATCGCGGCGAAGCGCTGAGGGTCGCCTCGTATTGGCGCTACAACACGCAGCTCGGTGGGGTGGCCCTCGCCTTTGCCGCGCTCGGCGCCGGAGCGCTTTGCCGGCGCGTGCGCGCCCCCCGGCTGGCCGGCGCGCTGGCGGTGGCGCTCGCGCTTGCCCTGCCCGTGGCGCTCGCTCACAAGATTCGCTTCGACCTCAACCCGGTGACGCGCTATGTGCGCACGGTCGGCGGCGAACTGGCCGGCCGGCTCGAACCCGGCGCCCGGCTTGCCGTCGTCGATACGGCGGATAACGGCAAATCGGCGATCGTGATGCGCTATGAAGTCGGGCGGACGGCCGGCGTGCGGCGCATCGCGGGCATCGATTTCGGCGATCCCGCGGCCATCCGCGCGGCGGTCGGCGGATCCCCCACCCATGTCTGGGTCCATGTGCCGGCGCCGCCCATCGAGCGCGCCTTCGGCGTGGCGATGGCGCCCGGCGCTTCGTATCTGCTGGCCCGCGCAGGGCCCGCTTGGCGCCGGGTCGGGTCCTGGCCCTACCCCGGCTATGCCGATCCGCGCGCGGTCGGCGATTGACGCGGCAAGTTGAGGTACAATGTCGGTCGTGGCGTGGCGGGGGGGGCGTGGCGAGGGATTGCCCGATGGCTGCGATCGAAATCCGCAATATCGATCATGTCGTGCTGCGCGTCGCCGATCTGGGCCGCGCGCTGCGGTTCTACTGCGAGGTCTTGGGATGCCGCGAAGAGCGACGCCTCGAGCGCCTCGGGCTGGTGCAGTTGCGCGCCGGCGCCTCGATGATCGATCTCATCGATATGGCCGTCGCGCGCGAGGGAAATCCGGCGATTGCTTCGGGCGCCAACATGGACCATCTCGCCCTGCGCCTGGAGAGCTTCGAGGAAGCCGCGCTCCGCCGGCACCTGGAGCGCCACGGCGTCGCCCCGGGCGAGGTCGCGACGCGCTACGGGGCCGACGGCGAGGGCCCGTCGATGTACATCCGCGATCCCGACGGCAACGTGGTCGAACTCAAGGGCCCGCCGGCGCCCGCGGCGAGCCCTGGCTAGCCCTTCGCCACCCGCTTGAGGGCCCATTTGATGACCGCGCCCGCGCCGGCGATGGGACCCGAGATCACGATCTGCTGGGTGCGCCGAGCCAGCCCGCGCGCGCCCAAATAGACGCTTTCGGCAAGCTCCAAGCGCCCGCCGCCGCCGACCAGCCGCCAGGCGGCGCCCGAGGGCAGGCGCACGAGCGCCGCGGCGCCGTTCTGGATCAGCGAGGCCTGGACCTCGGGATGGAGGTGGAAGCGTAGCGCATAGGCGCCGTGGTGTCCCGGCGCCGCCTGGGGACCGCCGCCCGCCGCCTCGGCCGCGGCGAGGGGCGTGGCGAGGAGCGCATCCTCGCCGCGCAGATCGGCGCCGTCCTGCGCGAGATAGAGGCGCCGGCGATGGACGAGCCGGCGCTGGGCGAGATAGCCGTCATGGCTGATCGTCAGCCAGGTGTTGCCGTCCGCCTCCTCGCGCACGCAGGTGACGGTGGCCGGCCTCCTCCCCAGTCCCTCGGCCGGCCGCACCTCGGAGGAATTGGTTTCGTCGACCACCAGCGTCGAATGCGCGGCGCTGAAGCGTTGGGCGCGCCGCCAGACGGGATCGGCGGACGGGTAGGCGCCGCAATTGACGATCAGGCGCTCCTTGCCGTAGCTCATCTCGAAGCTGAGCGTCCCGGCATGGGCGTGGCGGTCGAGGCCCGGGGGCGGCGGCGCGCCGGCATCGACGAGCAGCAGCACGCGCTCGGCGGCGAGGCGCTGGTACCCCGAATCGCTCGCCCGTTCCGGCGCGCGACCCTTGGCATGGGCGCGGACCAGCACGGCGTCGATGAAAGCCGGGGATTCTTCGTTCGAGTCGTTGAACAATGCGAGGCCGCCGTCGCCGTGGCGGAAGAACCGCAGCATCGGGGCCATGCGCTCGATCGCCGAGTGGAGTTCGGCGGGCGCCTCATGGCCGGCGGCCCGCAACATGTCGCGGATGTCGACCAGGGCGGCGAGCGCGCGCAGATGGACCTGCGGCGAGCGCTCGATGTGGCCGCCGTCGGGCAGCACCTGGTAGGCGAGCTCGCCCGCCAGCGCCTTGAGCGCCGAACGCGCCCGCCGCTCGCCGCCGATGCCGCACAAGGTCGCGTATATGAGGCCCTTGAGGGCGATCAGGCGGTCGCCGCCCGCGGCCCAGCGGCCGGCGACCCGGCTGAGATGCCGCACCTGGCGGGCGAGCGAAGCGAGAATGCGGGGTCCGAGCTCGTCGCCCTCGCCGCGCGAGATGAACTTGGCGTGCGCCAGCCACGCCGCCACCCGCGCGCCCAAGACCTCGGGCGCCCAGGCGATCTCATGCCAGCCGTGCTCGGCGTCGAGCCAGAGCGCGATGAGATCGCGGGCGCGGCGCCTCGCCGGCTCGCCGCCCGCCGCGGCGAGATCGTCGAGCCAGTCGAAGCGGTGGAGGTCGGTGAGGGTCGCGACGCCGAGCGCGGGCGAGAACCAGTCCGGCCGGTCGGCCGACACCGTCTTGCCCGCGCAGACGAGCTTGCCGGCGAGAATCGCCTGACCCCGCGCGCCATCCCCCGGCCACGGGTCGGGCGGCAGCCGCAGGAGCCGCTTCGGCGCCCCGCCGATCAGCGCCAGGCGATACAGCGGATTGGCATAACCCAGCCGGGCGAGTCTGCCCTGCCGCGCCCCGCTCCCGACCTGCCGCTCGCTCGCTCTCGGGTCCGCGTTCATGCCCCTTTGAGCCGGCGGATGTTGTCGGCATAGGCGGTGATCCCGCCGGCGAAACTGGCCGTGCCGGCGACCAGCACATCCGCCCCGGCCGCGACGGCGAGGCGCGCGGTCTCGAAATTGATGCCGCCGTCGACCTCGAGGTCGACGGCCCGCCTGCGCGCCTCGATGCGGGCGCGAACCCGGCGGATCTTGTCGACTTGGCTGGCGATGAAGGTCTGGCCGCCGAAGCCGGGATTGACCGACATCACCAGCACCAGGTCGATGTCATCGAGCACCGGGTCGATCGCCTCGACTGGCGTTGCCGGGTTCAACGATACGCCGGCCATCTTGCCGAACGACTTGATGAGTTGGAGGGTGCGATGGAGGTGCGGGCCCGCCTCGGGGTGCACGGTGATGATGTCGGCGCCAGCGGCAGCGAACTCGCCGATATAGGGGTCGACCGGCGAAATCATCAGATGGACGTCGAAGGGCAGGCTGGCATGCGCCCTGAGCGCCTTCACCACCGCCGGGCCGATGGTGATGTTGGGAACGAAATGCCCGTCCATGACGTCGATATGGAGGTAATCGGCGCCCGCGCTCGCCATCGCCCGCACTTCCTCGCCGAGCCGCGCGAAGTCGGCCGAAAGCAGGGAAGGCGCCACCCGCACCGGATTCGGCATCCGTTGTTCCTAACAGGTCGGCCCACGGGTGGGCAAGTAGGGGTCCGGCCACCCCCCTGCGCCTTGAGGATAGGGCACAAATCTACCTTATCCACAAGTCCCGCGGCGGCTATAATCGCCCTCGACCGAGAAGCATAAAGAGGCGTTCATGTCGGGGACTGGCCGGCCTGCGAAGCCGCCCGGCCGCGGGGTCGGGCGTGCGCGCTGGGCATTCGTGGGCCTGTGGGTGCTGCTGGCGCTCGGCGCCGGCGCCGGGCCGGCGCACGCCCAGGACGGACGCCCGCCGGAGCGCGCCTTGCCGGCCCTGCTCGCCGCCGATGAGGTGATCTGGGACGAGGATCTCGGCGTCGCCACGGCCAACGGCAACGTCGAGATCGCGCAGGGCGAGCGCGTGCTCAGGGCCGACAGCGTGTCCTACAACCAGCGCGCCAACACGGTGGTCGCGACCGGCAACGTCAGCCTGCTCGAGCCCACCGGCGAAGTGATCTTCGCCGACTACGTGGAACTGACGGGAGGCATGCGCGAGGGCGTGGTCCAGAACCTCCGCATGCTGCTCGCCGACCAGTCGCGTCTGGCCGCGGTCAGCGGCCGGCGCATCGACGGCAACCTGACCGTCGCGCGCAAGGTGGTCTACAGCCCATGCGAGCTGTGCCCCCGCGACCCGACCCGCGCGCCGGTGTGGCAGATCAAAGCCGCGCGCGTGATCCACGACCAGGAAGCCAAGCAAATCACCTACAACGACGCCGTCATGGAGATCCTGGGCATCCCCGTCGCCTACACGCCCTATCTTTCGCACCCCGACGGCACGGTGCCGCGCAGCAGCGGGTTGCTCGCCCCCGATATCGGGTCGGCCAGCTTCCTCGGCCAGTTCTTGACCGTGCCCTACTACCAGATCCTCGGCCCCGACAAGGACCTCACCTTCGAGCCGATCTTCTTCACCAAGGTCGCGCCGGTGCTGGCCGGCGAATACCGCCAGCGCACGACCACGGGCACGCTGCAGGTCTCGGCCTCGCTCACCAATCCCGACCGGCGCGACGATCTCAACAACCGGGTCTCGGGACACGACCCGCGCGGCCACCTCAAGGGCGACGGGAAGTTCGAGATCGACGACGATTGGCGCTGGGGCTTCAATGTCGAGCGGGCCTCCGACGACACCTATTTGCAGCGCTACAAGCTGTTGCAGCGCTACCACTTCCTCGATTCGAACACGCTCACCTCGAACGCTTTCCTCGAGGGCTTCCGCGGCCGCAATTATGCCGCGGCCAACGCCTTCGCCTTCCAGGGCCTGCGCGCAGGCGACAAGCCCGGCCTCGCCCCGGTCGTGTTGCCGCTCTTGGACTACAACTATATCGGCGAACCCGGGGCCTACGGCGGCCGCACCGCGCTCGACGCCAACGCGCTGTCGGTTTATCGCAGCGACGGCACGCGCATGCAGCGCACCGCGCTCAAAGCGGGCTGGGTCCTGCCCTATATGGCGCCGACCGGCGAAGTCTACGCGCTGTCGGTCTCCACCTTGGGCGAGGGCTATCACGTGAGTTCGATCGGGACGGCCGCCGATCCCAGCCGGCCGACCGCGGACGGCACCTCGGGCCGGGTGTTCCCACAGGTCAGCCTGGGTTGGCGCTACCCCTGGGTGCAGCGGGGCGAGGAGTTGCGCACGCTCGTCGAGCCGGTGGCCTCCCTGGTCGCCGCGCCCAATCTCGGCGACCAGCGCCGCTTCCCCAACGAGGACAGTCGCGGCGTCGATTTCGACGAGACGAACCTGTTCCGCGCCAACCGCTTCAACGGGCTCGATCGCCTCGAGGGCGGCCAACGCGCGAGTTACGGGCTCAACACCGAGGTAGCGCGCGCGGGCGGCGGCAAGGCCACGGTGTTCGTCGGCCAAAGCTACCGCCTGCGCACCGAATCGGCGTTCGCGCGCGACTCGGGTCTCGACAAGAAGTCGTCGAACGTGGTCGGCCGGGTCGGCGTTTCGCCGCATCCCTGGTTTTCGACGGGTTACAGGTTCCAGCTGGATCCGGACGAGGTCACGGCGACGCGCAGCCTCGCCAGCGCCGCGATCGGACCGAGCGCCCTCAACCTGTCGGTGTCGTACATCTTCATCGAGCGCAGCTCGCAGCCGAACCTCGGTGCCGACATCGAACAGGTGTCGACCCAGCTCACCGCCCAGCTCACCCCGCATTGGCGGGCCGTGACCCGCTCGCTGTCCAGCATCGCCCAGGACAGCGGCACGCTGCTCGCCGGGGCGAGCTTGATCTACGAGGACGAATGCCTCATTGCCGGCCTCGATTTCACGCGGCGCTATATCGGCAGCCGCGACAACCCGCCCGATACGGCGCTCGTGCTCAGGATGGTGTTCCGCAATCTCGGCGAGGTGAAGACCGCCTTGTTCTAAGGCGCCCGCTCGGGCGGCGCGGCGGCGCGTAGGAAGAACAAGGCGAGCTGGCTTCTGATATCGGCGCTGATCTCCTGCATGGCGCGATCGCGGGCGCTCACCTGGCTGGCGCGGGTCGCGAATTCCGAATCCGACACCTCGTAGCTCGTGCTCGAGATCGCGGAGCCGCCGAACACCGAGCGACCGGAGGTGTCCAGCAGGAAGAAAGAGGCGACGGCGGCATAACCGATGCGGGTCGCCGTGTCGTCGCGCCGGATGGCGATCTGCTGGCGCGGTTCCTGGAGTCGGATCTCCAGCGTATAAAGCGCCGGGCGCCGGGGCCCGCGGGGGTTGAGATCGTCGAGGAGGTAGTTGCGCAAGATCTGCCCCGAGCGGTCAGCGATCGGCGCCACCTGCACCTGCTCGAGCCGGCTGGCGGTCGCCCCGCCCGGCCGCTCCCCATAGAGGGGCTCGAACCCGCACGCGCCGACCAGCAGCAGGCTGGCGCCCACCAGCGCGATCCGCGCGCGCCCGGGCGCGCCGCGCCGCCGCTTCCGCCCGCTTCCCGCTTCCCTCATCCGATCGCCGAAAGGCTGTAGACGGCGAGCAGCATCGCGATGACGACGAAGCCCACGCTCGCCCCCATGAACAGGATGATCGCCGGCTCGAGCAGCGAGACCGCCGCTTTGAGCCGCGACTGGATGTCCTCGCGCAGCAATTCCGCGGCCCGCACGCTCATCGGCCCGAGTTCGCCGGTCTCATCGCCCACCGCGATCAGCCGCTTGGCGAGCTTCGGGAATTTGGGTACGGAGTCGAGCGCCGCCACCAGCCGCTTGCCCTTGCGCACGTCGCTGACGGTCCGTTCGAGGCCGCCCCGGATCGAACTGTTTTTCGCCGTCGCCAGGGCGAGTTCGAGGGCCAGCGCCAGCGCGACGCCGTTCGAGATGAGGACACCGAGCGTGCCGGTGATGTTGGCGGCCTGGACCTTGGCGATAAAATCGCCGGCTAAGGGAAGATGGAGCGCGAAGCGGTCGAGGCTCCGGCGCACGAGCTCGGAGCGGCGATGAGCAAGCGAGGCCGCCGCCGCCGCCGCCACGATCCCGATCGCCAGGTATTGACCCCAGGCGACCAGAAAATCGCTCACTGCGAATAACAACCGAGTGACCGCCGGCAGCTCGTCCATGCGGTCGGCGAACAGGTCCCTGAAGATGGGGACGATGTAGAGGCCGAGCCCGACCAGCGAGGCAAGGCTGGCGAACATCAGGATCGCGGGATAGGCGAGCGAGGCGGTGATCTCCTGCCGCAGCTTCTGCTTGCGGTCGAAGTAGACCTGCAGCGAGGCGAGGATTTCGCCGAGCCGGCCGCTTGCCTCGCCGGCCCGCACCAGCGGGACCAAGAGGGGATCGAACTGCCCCGCCTCGGCGAAGGCCTGGGACAGCGATTGGCCGCGCTTGATCGATCCCCGGAGCTGGTCGGCGAGCGCGGCGAGCGTGGCATCGTCGGTGTCCTCGCCGATGATCTGCAGCGACCGCTCGATCACCACCCCGCTCGCGACCAGGCGCGAGAGCTGGGCGATGAGCCGCGTCGTCAGGCTCGTGGAAACGGTGCGCCGCCGCAATTCGCGGCACTTGACCAGGACCTGCCGGCGCCCCTTGAGGCGGCTTTCGAACGCCGCCCGGCTGTCGGCGTATTCGCGGCCCTCGAAGGTCTTGCCGTCGCGCCCGACCGCCACGTAGCTGAAATAAGGCATCAGCCAACCACGCGCAGCACTTCCTCGATCGTCGTCCGGCCGGCGAGCGCGTGCGCGAGCCCGTCCTCGAACATGGTCTTGAAGGCGATCTTGCGCGCTTCCGCCATCAGCGACTCGTCGGTCGGATCGGCGAGAATCGCCCGCCTCACTCCGGCATCGAGGATCAGGAATTCGCCGATCGGCAAGCGGCCGCGATAGCCGATATCGCCGCACTCCGCGCAGCCCGTCGCCGTGTAGACCACCGTGCCGGGGTCGAGCCCGAACTGGCGCGCATGCTCCGGCTTGACCTCGTGCTTCTTGCCGCAATGGGGGCAGAGCTTGCGCAACAGGCGCTGCCCGCTGACCGCGATCAGGCTGTTGGCGATCAGGTAGTCGGGAAGCCCCATGTTCAAGAGCCGACCGATCGCGCCGAGCGCGCTGTTGGTATGGATGGTGGTCAGCACGAGGTGGCCGGTCAGCGCCGCCTGGATCGCGATCTCGGCCGTTTCGCGGTCGCGGATCTCGCCGACCAGGATGACGTCGGGATCGTGGCGAAGGATCGAGCGCAGCGCGGACGCGAAGGTGACGCCGATTTCGGCGTTGGCCTGGATCTGGCTCAAGCCCGGGATCTCGTACTCGATCGGGTCTTCGACCGTGACGATCTTCTTCTCGCCGTCGACGATATCGCGCAGGCCCGAATACAGCGTCGTCGTCTTGCCCGAACCGGTCGGGCCGGTGACCAGGATGAGGCCGAAGCTGCGTTTGAGCACCTCGCGGAACCCGCGCACGATCGGTGCCGACAGCCCGAGGGCGTCGAGATCGAGCAGATGCTTTTTCTGGTCGAGAAGCCGGAGCGCCACGTCCTCGCCCCCGGAGGTCGGGATGGTCGAGACCCGGATGTCCACCTCCTTGCCCGCGGTCTTGATGGTGAAGCGGCCGTCCTGCGGCAGGCGGCGCTCGGCGATATCGAGATTGGCGAGGATCTTGATGCGCGAGACGACGGCCGCGAATTCGTCCACCCGCGGGCCGGGCCGGGCGTGAAGGACGCCGTCGACGCGGTAGCGCAGCTCGATGCGCGATTTGAAGGGCTCGAGATGGAGGTCGGAGGCGCCCATCCGCACGCCACTGGTGATGAGCTCGTTCACCTGGCGGATGATCGGCGCTTCGAGCGCCAGATCCTTGAGGTGTTCGATATCGGAGGCGGGGGTTTCGGTCCCCGCCTCCTCGGGCTTGAGATCGAACTGTTTTTCGAGGCGATAGACGATTTCGGCCTCGGGATGAAGAGCGATCCGCCAGCCCGCCATCAACCGCCCCAACATGTCGATGAGCCCGTCATCGTCCGGATCGGCGATGACGAGCCAGCGCTCCTCGCCGCTCTTGACCGGCAGGATTCGGTTGTAGAGCAGGAAGTCAGGCGGGAAGGTGGTGTCCTCGGCCACCTCGCCGCGCCCGTTCCAGACCGGGAGCCCGGTGATCTCCGACCAGGCGGCGTAAATCTGCTCGTCCGATAGCACGCCCATGTCGGTCAGCGTCAGGGCGAGGCCGCGGTTGGTCCGCTCGGCGAGCTCGGCGGCTTGGGCGAGCGAGTCCGCGCCGATATAGCCGCTCGCCAAAAGCTGCTCGCCCAAGCGGCGGCCATGGCGGTGGCCCTCGCCGCCGGCGCCGGCGGGTCCGCGCCGGGGCTGGCCCATGAAGGTCCGCGACAGGGCTTCGCCAAGCTTGGTCATGGGGTGGCCGGGGCCATCTACCAGTTCCCGAGGTCGGCGTTCTCGCCGCTGCCCCCGGGCTGGCTGTCGGCCCCGAGCGAGAACAGGTCGTAATCGATGCCGCCGCGCGTGGGCGGGATTTGGTAGATGAAATCGCGGTCCCAGCCGTCCTTCGGCAACTGGCGCTTGTTGAGATAGGGGCCCGACCAGGTCGGCAAGTTGTCGGGGCGCTCGACCAGCGCCTTGAGGCCTTCCTGCTGCGTGGGATAGCGGCGGTTGTCGATGCGGAAGGAATCGAGGGCCGTCGCCAGCATCTCGACCTGGGCCTTGGTCGATTTGACGCGCGATTCGCCGAGCTGGCCCACCAGCCGCGGCCCGATGAGGGCCGCGAGCATGGCGATGATCGCCATGACGATGACGAGCTCGATCAACGTAAAGCCGGCCTGGCGGCGCCCGCGCGCGGCGGCCCGCCGCGCGCCCGCGGCGCAGACGCGCTCGGGGCAGGGCGGGCGGGGTTCAAGGCGTGGCATACGAAACCGTACCACGAAGCGGATTGACCTCGATACGCGCGAATTCGCGGGCCGGCCGCCCGCCGTCGTCGGCGAAAAGCCGGAAGGACGACAGGATCGCCGTCCCGTCCGGATAGAATTCGGTCACCATCGCGGCCGCCAGATACGCCGTCGGCGCCGGACGGTCAATAACCAGCGTCGTTCCCGGCGCGAGCGGGAATCGCTGGCCGTGGGGCAGCGCCACCAGCTCGCGGGCGCCGAGGACAATGCGGATCTTGCTGCCGTCTTCGATCGCCTTAAGCCGCTGTTTTTCAAGAAAAATAGCGATATCAGGCTTGGGCGGGCGATAGGGCAGCGTGAGCCGCGGCCCGACGAGGCCGACAAGCAGGCCAATGATCGCCACCACGACGATGAGTTCGAGGAGCGTGAACCCAGCGCTCGGGCGCGGGGTTCGGGGCCACGCAGTCATGGCGCGCCTTTGGAGCCGGTTCGCGACCGGCGATTATAGGGCCGTCATATTATTGTCAATGCCTTGAATATCCAAACACATTGGTCATAGTACGGAATTTACGCCTTGTCGCCGCGGGCGAATAACGCTATAACCGCGCCATCGACGGGGTGTGCAAGCCCCGCCACCGCAGGGGGCCAAACGCTTCGCCACGGGGGGCTTCAAAACAACGCCGTCCCGACAATTTAACCGGCTCTGTGCGCGGGGTCACAGCGCGCTCCGCCTAGACGCGATATCGAGACGGCCGGGGAACGGGTTCTCTCCAGGTCGACAATCGTGAGGAAGGTCGGGCGTATGAACGGACGCGTTGGCCATAGCGGACAGACCCGGAGCGCCGCCGCGACATTGCCGATGGTTCTGGCGGTGTTCCAGTTTGCGGTCGTCGCGGTGGCGTACGGCCAGGCGGTGCCCTCGAACATGCAGGTGACCGGGACCATCACCACCAAGCTCGGCGTGACGCTGCAGGTCAACGACAACGTGCTGGTGGTCCGCGAAACGGGGGGCCAGACCGAAGGGACCGGCACCGTGCTGGCGGCGGACGGGACGTATTTCGTCGACATGTCCAAGACCACGTCCTTCAACGGCACCAGGCTGTCGATGCGGCTGGTCAACGGCGGCAGGACTTTCCAGTTGCTGTCCGGCACCGCGCCGGTTTCCTTCCAGTACTCGGGCGGGTTCCCGTTCCCGGTTCGCCTGACGATCAGCCCTACGGTCGGCGACCTGATCGTGGTCACGGCCGGCGATAGCGGCGGCGGCGGCGGCGCCCAGCCCAGCCCCGGCAGCGGCGGCGTCGGGGTCAAGAACGACAAGTTCGATGTCAACGGCGATGGCGTCCTCGACGACCTCGACATCAGGATCATCAAGGACGCGGTCACCGGCAAGGCCTCCCATCCCAAGGCGGACGTCAACGGCGACGGCATCGTCAACACGCGCGACGTGATCGACGCCATCAAGGCCCTGCACGCGGGCCGCGTCCGGACCTTTGCGCCCACAACCTCGACCGCCACCCCCACCACGAGCACGACCGGCACCACGACCACGACGACCGGAACCGGGACGACCGTGATCGGCACGACCGGCACGACGGGAACAGGGACCGGTGGCACGACGCGGTAATGAGGTCGGCGAGAAAGGCTCTCCCCGGGCCGGCTTCGGCATCCTCGAGGTGCTCGTCGCCCTGTTCGTGCTGGCGCTGGGTTACGTCCTCATTCTGGGTCAGGTTCGCTTGATGCTCGATTACGTGCGCCGGGCCAACGTCCACCTGGCCGAGATCCGCTCGCTATCGAACCGCGCGGCGCTGCTCGTCGCCGCCGATCGCGACCGGGTCACGACCCAGATCAAGGGCGACGAGCTGGTGCTCGGTTTTCCCGGTCCCCTCGACCCGCAGCGGGTGATGGTCCGCAACTTCGCCTATGGCGGGTTCGAGGTGCCCTTGACCCTCGGGTTCAGCCCCATCCAACTATTCGAGATCAACGACGGCGGGGTGAATCGGTTGCGGCTGCTGCTGCCGGCGGTGCCGGCGCACAAATAGGACGAGCCGGATGCACGGGCGGCCGAGGCGGTCGGCGGGTTTCACGCTGTTGGAGCTGGTGGTGGCGCTGGCGCTGTCGGCGGGCGTGATCGCGCTCGCGGTCCAGCTTTACCAGACCGTGGTGCGGGCCGGCGATGCGCTCACCGGCGGCCAGCGCGACTGGACGGCCGAGCAGTTCCTGAGGGCCCAGTTGCTGGCCGCCGACGATGCCCTCAACAAGCGCTTCGAGACCGTCCTCGGCGAGAGCGATCGGCTGTCGTTCCTGACCCGCAAGAGCGCGCAGTTCGGCGAGGATTCGCTGCCCGTGCTCGCCACCTATACCATCGTCTCGGGGACGGCGGTCCGCTATGCCGAAGTGGCGTTGCCGCCGTGGTGGACCGAACGCACCCGCGACGCCTTGATCGCCGACCGGCTGCGCGAGCTCGAGACGATCCACGCCTGGCGCGACGTGCTCTTGCCGCAGATCACCGCGGCGACGTTTTCGTACTGGGACGGCAAATTTCAACAGTGGGCGAACCGATGGCCCGACAAGGACAAGCTTCCCGCGATCGTGCGGCTCGAGGTGCAGAGCCTTGGCGAGACCAAGCGGCTGGTCATGGAAACGAGGGCTCTGTCCTTCTCTTTGTCCTCTGGATCCTAGCCGGCTGCGCCGTGCTGATCGCGCTCTATGCCAAGGATTCGGCGTCGCGGCCGCGCACGCTCGAGGCCCAGATCGCCTATCCCATCGCGATGCGCGAGAGCGCCAACGCGCTCGATTTCGTGCTCCGGCACATCAAGCCCGAGCGCCTTAGCGTCGATGCGCGCTGGGCGGCGCAGACCGAGATCATCGCCCACCAGCGCCAGCTCGCCAGCACCGGGGAGGGGCCGGTCCGGCAGCTTCGCGAGATCCTGCGCCAGCTCGGCTGGGACCTGAAGATTCCGGATCCCCCCGAGATCGTCTCGTTGATCGAAAAAAAGGAGCGCGAGATCCGCTCGTTCACCGCCGGCTCGATCAAGGAGTTCGAGGTGCTGACGCGGTTCCGGCCGCAGCGCGACCCCTATCCCCTGACCATCGGCGGCACCCTCTACCAGGTGACGGTGAGCCCGGTCTCGGCCCTGCCCAATCTCAATTTCATCGGCGCCAAGGCGCTGGCGCGCTATCTCGAATATCTGGGGCTGGCGAAAAAAGGTGCCGGCGAGCTCGCCGCCGTCCTTGCCGATTGGATCGACGCCGACGACTTCACCACCCTCGCCGGGGCCGAGAGCACCTATTACCAGCTGCAGCCGTGGTCCTATCTGCCGCGCAACGGCCCGATCCAGCACTGGGACGAGCTCCTGTACATGAAGGGCAGCAGCCCCGATCTCATCGCCTTCCTGCGCCGCAACTTCGTCATCCACAGCCGGGGCCCCCGCGTCCATTTCGATCATGTCGACCCGGAACAGATCGCGGTCCTCGCCGACCTCGAGGTCGAGGTCGTCAAGGCGGCCCTCGATCATATCCGCAACCCGACCCCGACGCAGCGCGACCTCAGGCTCGCCGATGTCATCGGCCTGCAAGCCGCTCGCAAGTTCGAGGATGTCGCCACCAACCTGGTCGGCGACGACGACCCGCTCATCGTCGAGCTGGCCGGCCCGCGGCTGAAAATGACGGCGGTCTTCGACCCGCGCACCAAGAGCTTGCTCGACCTCGTCCATTCCGGTCGGGGGGAGTGAAGGAGGGAGTGTCATGTCGGCCGGGCCGGTGATCCTCGACGGGGTATGGATGGCGGGCTTGGCTGGCGTGCTCGGCGCCTGCATCGGAAGCTTCCTCGCCACCTGCTGTTTCCGGCTGGTTCCCGCCGAGGCCTCCGCCTACGGCCAGGGGCCGATCACGCTGATCGCCGGCCGCTCGGTGTGCCGGTTCTGCGCCCGGCGGCTCACGGCCCGCGACCTCGTGCCCGTGATCTCGTGGCTCGCCAGGCGCGGTCGCTGCGCCTGCGGCCGGCCGATCGGCGCCGTCTATCCGGTGGTCGAGGCGGGCTCGGCGCTCGCCTTCCTGTTGGCCGCGGCGGCCCTCGAGGGCGTTGTGCCTGCGCTCGCCGTGGGCTTGCTTGGCTCCGTGCTGCTCGCCCTCGCCGTCGTCGATGTGCGCCATCTCGTCCTGCCCGACCCGCTGGTCGCCTCCGTCGCCGCCATCGCCCTCGCCCTCACGGCGCTCGGCGGCACCGCGATCTCGTTCGCCGATGCGGGGCTGGGCGCGCTTGGCGGCGGCGGGCTGCTGTGGGGCTTGCGCGACAGCTACTGGCGGTTGCGGGGCCTCGAGGGCTTGGGGCTCGGCGACGTCAAGCTCGCCGCCGCCGCCGGCCTGTGGGTCGGCTGGCAGGGGCTCGGCGAGTTCCTCTTGCTGGCCGCCGCGCTGACGCTGATCGCCGCTTGCGTGCGCGCGTTGCGCGGCGCGGGCATCGGGCGGGGGACCCGGATCCCCTTCGGTCCGGGCCTCGCCGCCGGGCTCTACCTCGTGGTTCTCGGGGCCCCCCAGCGCCTCCTCTCGATCGTGGCAGCGGGAGGGATGTGATGCAAATCCTGCTTGTCGACGACCATCCGCTGGTCGCGGCCGGCATCGCCGGCGGGCTCGAGGCCATCGGTCACCGGATCACCCTCGCCCGCAACCTCGCCGAGGCGCGGCGCTGCCTCGCCGAGCGCCGCTTCGACATGGGCCTCATCGATCTCAATCTCCCGGACGGCAAGGGGGTCGATCTCCTCGACGATCCCGAGCTGCACGACCGGCTGCCGGGACGGGTGCTGGTGGTGTCGGGCGCGCACGATGCCGACGAAATCGTCATGGCGCTCGACGGCCGCAGCGCGGCCTTCATCTCCAAGACCGTGCCCTACGAAGACGTGATGGCGGCGATCGCGCTGCTCGCCGAGATGCCGGCGATGCCGACCGCCCCCTTGTACTGGGAGCCTGACCGGAAGGCGTTCGTGCCGGTGAAGGACGTGTTCCGGCGCGGGGTGGTGCTGTCGCCCAAGGAGCGGGACGTGTTCGCCCTCATGCGCCAGGGCTTGTCGGACAAGGCCATCGCCTTCAAGCTCAGCCGCTCGATCCACACGGTGCGCGTCCAGATCCGCTCGATCCGCCGCAAGCGCCACACCAGCCGCCGCGGAGAGGCGAGCTGATGCCGGCCGAAGCCCAGTTTTTTTGGGCCCTTTACTTGGCCGCCTTGCTGCCGGTGCTGGCCCTGCATCTGTTGCGCGCGCGCCTGACGCTGGCCCCGGTTCTCGCCGCCGCCGGCCTGCTGACCTTCCTCATCTGGAAGATCGCGGAGACCGGCTGGTGGGTGGAACACGGCCCGCTCAAGTTCAACGCCGCCTTGCTGGGCCTCGTTCCGGCGGTGCTAGCCGGCATCGCCCTCGTCTACACCATGGACGGGCTCAGGGCGGCGAAGGCGTATTACCTGATCGTTGTCATCGCCGCCGCCTTCGCCATCGGCTTCCTCGAGTTCCGCTCCGGCCTCGCCGCCATCGCCCCCTTGCCCGAAATCCTCAAGATGTCGCTGGTAGCGCAACTCGCGCTCGCCGCCGCCGTGGCCGTGGCGCTTGCCGCCGTCGTGCTCGCGGCCGAGCTCTGCCGCCGGCTATCGGTGGCGCTGGCGCCCGCGGTCGGGTTCGCTGGCGGCATCGTCGCGTTCGCCGCCGCCTTTTCCTACTTCACCTACGGCCCGAAGATCGGCACGGTCAATTTATCGAACGAAGCGGCGGAGTACCTGCTGGTGGCGATCCCCGGCGCGATCCTGCTCGCGGCCTACGGAATCGGCGCGCGCAAGTTCGAGCTGTTCATGCCCTCGCGCAGCATCGGCAGCCTGTTCGCGCTCTGGCACAGCGCCGAGTGGGAGGCCGGCAAGGCGCGCGAGAACATCCTGGGCGCCCGGCACGTGATCGACGAGCTGCAATCGCTCAACCGGGCGCTCGGCGAGGAGCACCAGCGCCGCAAGCACCAGATCGAAAACAGCCCGCTGGCGATCATGGACGTTGACGAGGCGGGCAAGATCACCGATCTCAATGCCGCGGCCCGCGCCCTGCTCGCGCCCGTGGCGGGGGCTTCGATCGAAGGGGCGTTCCGAGGCTTCGACGCCGCGTTCGGCCGGCGCGGCGCGCACTCGCAGATTTTCACGCTCCAGGGCGCCGAGGGCGAACGCAAGATCGACGTGACGGTGATGCCGGTCCTCCATGGCTGGCGCGCGGGCGGCTTCAGCGTCATCGCCGAGGACGTGACCGCCCGTGAGCGAGCGCGCGTGCGCCACGCCGTCTCGGCGCGGGTGCGCGACATCCATCGCACCGGGCGCGTCATCTCGCACGATTTCTCGAACCTGCTGACGGCGATCGAAAGCCACTTGGCCCTGATCCGGCGCACCGTGGGCGGCAAGGCGCAACCGGAGGTCGCCGAGGCACTGGGCGCCATCGCCGATGCCTCGGCGCGCGGGCGCGAGATGTTGGGACAGTTCGGCAGCGGGCAGGCGTTCTACCGCCCCGAGCTCAAACCCCACGACACCGCCGGCCTGGTCAACGAGGCCTTGCGCATCCAGGGGCCGGCGGCGCGCGATGCCGGGATCGAGCTTGCCTCGGCGGTCGATCCGCGGGTGACGGTGGAGGCCGATGGGAACCAGCTCGTGCGCGTGCTCATCAATCTCATCGGCAACGCCATCCGGGCGACCGCGCGCGGCGGGCGGATCTCCCTCGACGCGCGCCGCGACGGATCGGGCGTCGCCATCCGCGTGTCCGACGACGGCAGGGGGATGTCGCCCGAACAGGTCGCCGCCGCCTTCGATCCCGGCTTCTCGACCAAGGGCGGCGGCCAGGGCGGCCTCGGCCTCGCCATCTGCTATCTGATCGTCGATGCCCATGGCGGCCGGCTGGCCCTCGAGTCGGCGCCGGGACGGGGCACGACGGCGACGATCTGGCTGCCCATGGGCGCGGCGGTGGCCGGCGCCGCCTTGGGCCTGGCCCAGGAGCCCGAGGGGGTGCTAGTGTACGTGGCGGGCGAGCGGCTGCGCGGCCTCCTTGCCGACCGCTTGAGCGAGATCGGCTGCGAGGTGGCGGAAATCGCTACCCTTGAGGAGTTCGCGGCGGTGGTGGCCGACGAGCCGGATCGCTGGCGGATCGTGGTGTGCGAGGCGGGCACGAAGCTTCCCGACGAGATCGGCGGGCTGGAACGGGTCGCGATCGGGCCCGACGGCGTGGCGCCGATCGCGGCTGGGCCGGCGCCCCCGTGGGCGCTTAAGCCCAAGATCGCGGAGGCCATCGAGGCCGCCTGGCGCGCCGACCGGGCGCAAACCGGCCGCGCGGCGCCGGGGTGGGCGGCGGCGGCCGTAGGACGGAGATCGTAGGACGGAGATTATGTCGCGTCGCCTTTATCTCCTGGCGGGCATTGCCGCGGTGCTGGCAATCGTCGTCGCCTTCGGCCATGACTTACCTTGGTACCGCTCGCTGCCGTTGGACCGCGGCCTCGCACCCGAGCAGATGCTGAGACGGATCGACATGCTCAACCGCTTCGAACAAGCCCGCAGCCAAATCGAGCGCGCCTATGTCGAGGTCGCCGTGGCGTACGCGGAACGCATGGCCGGCTTGAGCACGCTGGCCACCACCAGGGTCGATGACCGGGCATTCCTCGAAGGCCTGATCCGCGACCGCTTGACGGAGACGGGGCCGTTCGAGAATCTTCGCATCGGCTTCGGGGCCGCGCAGAGCCTCGAGCACGGCGTGCGCCGGCAGGTCGTGGACCTCTCGTTCACGACCAAGTCGGACCGCCAGGCGCTGTTCGCGCTCGCCGCGCTGGGTCTGCCCGAGCGGGGCATGGCCTGGGAGGCGTTCACGGTGTCGGCCGACCGGGACAAGCAGCAACTCGCGGTCGCCGGGCGGCTTAGCGCGCTGGTGATCGAGCCAGCGGAATAGGACCGGGCTGGACATGTCGATGTGGGTAAGGATCAACCGCTGGCTGTACGCGACGCTCGCCCTGGCGATCCTCGCCGTCGTCGGGCTGCCGTTCGTCGCCGGTTCGATCCCGGCGCCGAAGCTGCCGCCGGTCACGGTCCCGCCGATCAAGGTCGCCGAGCCGCACCAGACGCAAGTGAGCCTGCCGACCCGCAACATCTTCGATCGCGACGGCACGAGGTGGGAGCCGCCGGTCCCGGTGGCCGAGGCGCCGCCAGCCGCGCCGGCCAAGCCCAAGGCGCGGATCCGCGGGGTGGCGCGGCTGGGCGACACCGCGGGCATCCTCACGGACAAGGAGTTCCTTGCCGTCGGCCAGGAGTTCGACGAGCGGCGAATCCAGGCGGTCGGCGAAGGACGGGCGATCGTCGGCACGCTGGGAACCGGGTTCGAGGAACTGGTCGTCGATCCGGAGCGCGAGGAACGGCGCAAGAAGCTGCGCGTGCCCCCCGACCCCCGGGAACGGCCGGCGCCGGCCCGGAAGACGCAATAATAACCACGACGTGACAACAAACATCCAATTGGGAGAGATGGGCGAGGCAACGGAGGCTGCGATGACCCCATTTATTCGCGGGCGGCCGGCGGGCGCGCCGGCACGGCTCGTGCTGGGCGCGATGCTGGCGAGCATCGTCTCGGGCTGCCAGGCGATCACTGCGCTGGACGACTTCTTTTCGGCGGACAAGTTGCCGAACAAGACCGAAATGATGCAGGCCGGTCGGCCGGAGGTCGATCTGGCCGCGGTCAACGCCGCCAACGACAGGCTGGGGCGGCTGTCCGAGCGCGCCGGCCCGCTCATGCAGATCCCGCCGCGACCGCACTCCGGGGTGCTGGGCGAGATCAGCTATACCCCCGCCGTGCCGACGCCCGCCGCGCTCACCGCACCAGCCTCCTCGCCACCCGCCGGATCCGGCCCGGGTCGGGGTCAAGGGGTGCGCTCAGGGGCGTCGAGCGCCCCGGTGGCGGAACTGGTGGAGCTCGACCTGGTGAACGCCAGCCTGCGTGCGGTCGTCGAGTTGATGTTCGGCGAGTACCTCAAGCGGCCGTACACGATTCTGCCGGACTTCGTCGAGAAACAAGTCAACTGGCTGGTCTCGGGCCGCTACATGCGCGACGAGATGCTGCGCATGTTCGAGACTTTCCTCGACGCCCACGGGGTCTATTTCCTCGACACCGACGGCGTGTTCACGGTCTCCGGCAAGCCGATCAAAGGCATCCCCGGCGGGCTGGCGACGGTTTCTCCCGGCCAGACACTCGGCGTCTGGCGGATCGAGAATCTCGATGTCAAGGACCTGCTGCCGATCGCCAAGCAGTTCCTGGGCAACCCCGACCGCATGCACGTGCTCGACGTGCGCAACATCCTGATCGCGGCCGGGGCGGGGCCCGAGATCCGGCAGATCGACCTGTTCATCTCTCGCATCGACACGCCGTTCTTCCACGGCAAGAGCATCATCGTCTACGGGCCGCGCTTCCTCACCCCGACGGCGCTGGCGGCGTTGCTTGCGACCCTCCCCAGGAACCTCGGCACCAACCTCGCGGACCCGAAGAAGCCGATCGACGTCGATATCGTCCCCGGCGAATCGCGCCTGGTGATCGTCCTCGAATCGCCGCAGCTCAAAGAAGTCGTCATGCGTTTCATCGAGCAGGTGGACCGCATCGGCTTCCACGACCGGCAGGTGTTCTTCCTGCCGCTGCGCAACCAGAAGGCCGAGGAGATCCGCGTCACCGTCGACGGCCTCATCACCCCCCTGTTCGCCGACCGGGTGAAACCCACGATCCAGGCGAGCGTGGCCACCAACAGCCTGTTGATCACCGCCACGCCCGATGAGTTCTACGAGATCAAGAAGGTCGTCGACACGCTCGACTTCAAGATCCCGTCCGTACTCATCGACGCGGCGATCGTCGAGGTCCAGCTCCGCGACTCCCTCGCCTACGGCGTGCAGTGGTTCCTGTCCTTGCGGCGCCGCAGCATCCAGGGCGACATCTCGACCAACCTCGCCAACCGCGACGTGATCCCGATCGGCCCCGGCGCCACCGGCGGGGTCTCGATCGGCGCGATCGCGCTCAACGACAACGCGTTCGCCACCATCGACCTCTTGGCCTCGCAGACCAACCTGCGCGTGCTGTCGCGCCCGCGGGTCCTGGTGCAGAACAGCCTGCCCGCCAAGATCAAGAGCACCGACCAGATCCGGGTGGTCAAAAGCGTGCTCGCCACTGCGGCGACGGTCGGCGGGTCGAGCCTGCCGCAGCGCGAGTTCATCGACAAGGAGGTGGGCGTGAGCCTGGAGGTCACGCCCACCATCGCCGACGATGGCACGGTGAGCATGAAGCTCAAGATCTCGGACTCGCGGCAAGGGGCGAGCGACTTATCGAGCGGCGAGCCCCAGCCCACCTTCAACGTGCGCGAGGTCGACACCACGCTCTTGGTGCCGAACGGCGAGACCATCCTGATCGGTGGCCTCATCCGCAATACGATCGATCGCCGCGAGCAGAAGATCCCGTGGCTGGGCGACCTGCCGCTGATCGGCAAGGCCTTCGCCAATACCTCGGACAAGACCGAGACGACCGAGCTCATCGTTTTGATCACCCCCTATGTCGTCCTTGACCGCCACGCGGCGCGCATCGTGACCGACGCCATCGCCCAGTCCGGCCTCGACCTTAAGGCCGGCAAGAAGTGACGGAAGTCTGGGACCGGCGATGAAGCTGGGCTGGCTCGGGTCGCGAGCGGGGACGGGCGGGGCGTGGCCGCGCCTGCCGCCGCGCGCCGTAGTGGCGATCGGTCCCGACCGCCAGCGCCATTACTTTCGCTTGCGGCTGCGTTTGGACGGCCGGGTGAAGGTCAAGCGGGCCGACGGCGTGCGGAGCGGGGCCTTCATCCTGGCCCTCGACCCGGACCTCGTCTACCGCCGCCGCGCCGCCTTCGTGCCGGCCGCGGCATCCGAGATGCGGGCGACGGCGGCGAGCCTGTTTCCGTTCGACGCCGAAGGGACGTCCTACGCCGCCGCGATCGGGCCGGGGGGGACGGAGGTCTTCGCCGCGCCGCGCGAACTCAGGGACGAGCTTACGGATGGGCTCGGCGAGCCCCAGGCGATCGTCGTTTCGGCGCCGAGCGCGGCGGCGCTCACGGCCGCCGTCAACGAGCGCCTGCAACGGGGCGAGGCCGCCGACCTCGGCGAGCGGCCGCGACGGTTCATGAACCCGGCGGTGCCGATTTGCAGCGCGCTCGCGCTCGCGCTGGTGGGCGCGATGTGGGGGGGGATCGCGTTGTCCTCGGCGCAAGGTGACGCGCTCACCCAGGACATCCGGAAGGAGCTGAGACGGGCCGAGACCGCCGTCGCGCCGCTCGTCCAGCGCCGCGAGGTGATCGCGCGCATGGCCGTCGCGATGGACGAAATGGACCGGCTGGAGAGTTCGGCGCGCGGGTTGACGATCGAGACCCTCGGCCGGGTCCTGGTCGCGGTGCCGCCGGGGGTGTTCATCGACAAGATCGAGTTCGCCGGCGACAATCTGACGCTCACCGGCTTCGGCAACCAGCCGCTCGACTGGCTCGGCGCGTTCGGCGTCGTCCACGAGGATATCATCATCACCAAGATGCCGGCCGCCGACCGCTTCGCCGCGCGCGTGCGCGCCAAACCGTAGGCCCCGCTCCGCGCCCCATTGCCGCGAACTTCGCGGTCCCCTCCTCGTCGTCCTTCCAACCCGCAAAGGCCAACCCGCAAAGGATTGCGCACGACATGATTCGTCCCCCGACTGACATCTGCAAGCCGGGACAGGTTGCGGTCCCGGCCGCTGCCCCCGGGGTCTCGATGCCGAGCCCAAGAGTCTGGCGATCGCTCGCGGCCTTGGGCCTGGCCGCTTGCCTGTTGAGCGGCGGCGCGTGGGCGGCCGGCCGCCTCGAACCGGAGATCCTGTCGTCCCAACAGGCGCTCGCGGCCCAGGCCGAATTGTCGCACGCCCCGCCCTTGGACTTCACGACGGTCCTGGTGGCGCGCTTGACCATCGATGGCGAGGCCGTGGATGTCACCAGCATTTCGCCGGTGACCCTAAGATCCTTGGGGGCGGGCGCGACGGAGTCGCGGACCATCATCCGCTTCGCCGCCGACCGCCAATCGCTCGTGTTCTTCACCCGCGAGCTGGCGAGCGGGCAGGGTCATCGCCTCGTGATCCCGGTCGCCGAGCTCGACAACGGCCCGGCCTTCGCATTCCCGGTCCTGTTGCCGGGCGGCGCCCCGAAAGAGGCCAGGATCGAGGTCAAGGCGCTGTTTCGCCGGCCGTGACGGCAGGCCCGAGGGTCGAGACGTAATATCGATGTCACGATGATTCGAGCCGGTGTGCCCACGGATTTGTTTGTAGATACCGTCTTGGAGGTCAAGCGTGTCGTGGCCGCCAAGAGCAAGAAGAATCACCGCAGGGCGAGGACGCCGAAAGAATTTCACCGCACAGAGCGCGGCGGCGGCGTCGAGTGGGCGTGTAGGGGCCGTTTTCAAACCGGCCCCGCGGGCGGGTCGAAAGACCCGCCCCTCCTTTCTCTGCGACCTCCGCGGTAATATTTTCTCGGCGTCCTCTGCGCTGAATTTCATTCCGCGATCTGTGCGGTGAAACGTCCGCCGGGGCGAGGCCGCGAGGCGTCGCCTCGCGCCTCGCCGGCCTTAATACCCGCCCGCAGCGGGCCGGTTTGAACCCGCGGGCCAGCGCCGCGCGCCGGCCAGACACCCGAGTCCGCTCGCGGTCGCTCGAGGCGTCGTGACATTGGTATTATACATTTATATTCCGTATTATGTGACGGCATCGCGACCGGCCGGAAACTTGACAAACCCCCGGTTTCTGGCATTATTCACATGGCCAAATAGGCAAAAATCGGAAATACATTCTTGGAGTGTGAATATGGCCAATGCGTACGTCATCCACGAGAACAACGCCTGGGTCGAACCTTTGCGCACGGCGCTCCGGGACGAGGGCGTGCCTTACCAAGAATGGTTCCTCGACCGCGGGACGCTCGACCTCGGACGGCCGCCGCCGGCGGGCGTGTTCTACAACCGGATGAGCGCCTCCTCCCACACCCGCGACCACCGGTATGCGGCCGAATACACCGCGGCGGTGCTGGCCTGGCTCGAGGCCCATGGCCGTCGAGTGCTCAATAACAGCCGCGCGTTGCGGCTCGAGATCAGCAAGGCCGCCCAGTACGCAGCGCTCGCCGAACACGGTATCCCAACGCCGCGCACGGTGGCGGCGGTCGGTCGTGAGGAGCTCCTGAAGGCGGCCCAGGAATTCAGCTTTCCCTTCATCCTCAAGCCCAACCGCGGCGGCAAGGGCGTCGGCGTCCGGCTGTTCAGGGACTTGGACGCCCTTCGCCGCCACCTCGATGGACCGGAATTCGAGGCCTCGGTCGACGGCATCAACCTTGTCCAGGCTTACATCGAGGCGCCCGAGCCGTTCATCACCAGGGCCGAGTTCGTGGGCCGCCGGTTCCTTTACGCGCTACGCGTCGACACCAGGCAAGGCTTCGAACTGTGCCCGGCCGACGACTGCCAGCCCGGGGACGCGTTCTGCCCGACGAGTCCCACGCCACCCGCGCGCTTTTCCGTCCTGCCGCGGTTCGATCACCCGATCCTCGACCGCTACCGCGCCTTCATTACTGCCAACGGCATCCACATCGCGGGCATCGAGTTCATCCGCAGCCGCAACGGCGCGCTGTGGACCTACGACGTCAACACCAACACCAATTACAACCCCGAGGCCGAAGCGGCGGCGGGCGTTTCCGGCATGGGCGCGATCGCGAAATACCTCGGCGGCCAGCTCGCGCGCCAGTACGGCGTCGCCGCCGGCCGCGGGCTTGCGCTGGCGTGAAGCGTGGGCCCAATCAAGGGGGGTGGCGCGCTTAGTTGCCGTACAGCCAGCCGCCCGTGAAGCCGCCGGCGACGCCGCCGACCGCCGTCAATATGGTATTGCCCCAGGTGGCCATGGCCATGCCGGCACCGCTCGCTATGTTGCCCATCATGCCGCCGGCCGCCGCGCCCCCGACCGCGCCCGGGGCGCCGGCCATAGCCATTTCGCCGACGCCGACCATCACAGGGCCCGCCATGCCCATCGTCACCGCACTCACCACCGCGACGCCCACCAATACGCCGGCCGTGACGGCGAGCGTGCGGTAGCCATCGATACCCGCTCGCTGCGCGGGCGCCTGGGCATAGGCCGGCGCAGTCAGCGCGACGGAGAACAGCAGAACCAAGGCGGCAAGAAGTTTTCTGCACATTGCACGGCTCCTTAATCTAAAATGAATTTTCCCTGACCCGGACGGGTCAGCGTCCTTATAGCACGACCGCGGGCCGAGGGCGAGGCGCTATGGGCGCCCGCCGCCGAGCCGCTTCAACAGATCGTCGAGTTGATCGAGCGTCCGGTAGGCGAAGGTGATCGTCCCGGACTTGCCGCCCGTCTGGTGGCGGATATTCACCTTGAGGCCGAGCTCGGCCTCGAGGCGGCGCTCGAGCGCAGCCGTGTCGGCATCGCGGGCGAGCCTGCCCGCCGGACCGCGGGGCCTTCCTGGGACGCGCTCGCGCGCCGCCAGGCGCTCGGCCTGGCGAACGTTGAGACCCTCGGCGGCGATCCGACGCGCCAGCGCCAGCGGGTCGCGCAAACCCAACAGCACGCGCGCATGCCCGGCGCTCAGCTCGCCCCGGTCCATCATCTCCTTGACTGCATCCGGCAGGTCGTTGAGGCGCACCAGATTGGCGACATAGCTGCGGCTCTTGCCGAGCGCCTCGGCGAGGCGCTCCTGGGTGTGGTTGAACTCGCTCATCAGACGGCGATAGGCGGCGGCTTCCTCGAGCGCCGTCAAATCGCGGCGCTGCAGGTTCTCGACCAGCGCCGCCTCCAAGGCCTCGCGGTCGGAGAAGTCCTTGATCACGGCCGGAAGGTCGTGGATCTGCGCGGCCTGCGCGGCGCGCCACCGGCGCTCGCCGACCACCAGCTCATAGTCCCCGGGGCGGTCCGGGTCGGGCCGCAGGACGACGGGCTGGAGCACGCCCTGGGACTTCAGCGATGCCGCCAGTTCCTCGATCTCGGCGGCATCGAACTGCCGGCGCGGCTGCAGGCGGTTGGGGCGAATCCGGGCGACCGCGACCGCGCGGGGCACGCCAGCCGGGCTGTCGCCGGCCATGTCGCCGAGCAGCGCCGACAGGCCGCGGCCGAGCACCTTGCGGCGGCCCTCTTCAGGACTCATAGCCGCTCGCCTTCCGCCTCTACGTGGACCGGCCCGGGGAGCGTCTCTTCCCGGCGCAGCATCTCGGCCGCGAGCGCGACATAGGCCTGCGCGCCGGGGCAGCGAAAATCGTACAGCAACACCGGCTTGCCGTAACTCGGCGCCTCGGAAACCCTGACGTTGCGAGGGATCACCGTGTCGTAGACCCTGGCGCCGAAAAAGGCGCGGACATCCGCCGCGACCGAGTCGGAGAGATTGTTGCGTCGGTCGTACATGGTCAGCACCACGCCCTCGATTTGTAACCTAGGATTGAATTTCTGTTTTACTCTCTCAACCGTTCGCACGAGATGCGACAGCCCTTCGAGCGCGAAAAACTCGCATTGCAGGGGCACGAGCACGGCATCGGCCGCCACCAGCGCGTTGAGCGTCAACAGGCCCAATGCCGGCGGACAGTCGATCAGTGCCAGATCGAATTCGAGCCCGGCATCGGCGAAGGCCTCGGCGAGCCGCGCGTGGCGCCGCTCGAGGTCGACGAGCTCGATCTCGGCCCCCGACAGATCGACGCTCGCCGGCATGATCGACAGGCCGGGGACCGCGGTCGGAACGACTGCCGCGGTCATCGTGCTCGACCCGATCAGCACATCGTAGACGCCGAGCCGGCGTTGTTCGTTGCCGATCCCAAGCCCGGTCGAGGCGTTGCCCTGGGGGTCGAGATCGACCAACAGCACGCGCCGTCCGACCGCTGCCAAGGCGGTGGCGAGATTGATCGCCGTGGTCGTCTTGCCGACCCCGCCTTTTTGATTCGCCACCGCCAGGATTCGTATGGTTTTCTCTTTTGTATCAATTGGTTGGGCGAAGTCAGGCACGGCGGATGTCCTGTACGCGCAAGATCACGCCGGAGGGGTCGGACCGGCTCGGGATGCGATCCCAGCGCATCTTCCATGTTTTGGCGGCCGCGGTCAATTCATCCCCGGCCTTGGCGCCTTTGAGGAACAGGCAGATGCCGTCTTCAGCGAGCAGCGGGGAAGCGAGGGCCAACAGCTCGGCCAAGGGCGCCAGGGCGCGGGCGGTGAGGATATCGGCAAGCGGCCGCCGGCAGCGCAGCGATTCGAGGCGCGCGACCTCGATCGCGACGGCGCCCGCGACGCCGGTCACGGCCGCGATTTCGGCCAGGAACGAGGCCTTGCGGGCATCCGACTCGACGAGGGTGGTGGCCAGCGGGAAGTTTTCGCCGGCCGCCATGATCGCCAGCACCAGGCCGGGAAATCCGGCCCCGCTGCCGAGGTCGATGAGGACGGTGCCGCGCGCCGCCCGGCGGGCCGCCCGCAGCAACGGGAAAAGCTGCGCCGAATCGAGGAAATGGCGCCGCCAGGCGGCGGCCAGGCTGGCCCGGCCGACGAGGTTAACCCGGGCCTGCCACTTTTCCAAAAGCCCATGATAAAGCTTGAGCTTCTCCAGTGTTCCACGTGAAACACCGGTGGCGAGCGCGAACCCTTCGGGGCTCACGCCGCGGCCTGGCGCTGGACGTACTTCAACAAAATAGTGAGCGCCGCGGGCGTCACGCCGGAGATCCGCGCCGCCTGGCCGAGGGTCGTCGGGCGGAATTGGGCGAGCTTGCCGCGCACCTCGCTGGACAGCGCGGTCAGCCGCGAATAATCGAGATCGGCGGGAAGCTTCAGCGACTCGTCCTGGCGATAGGTGCGGATATCGGCGTCCTGGCGATCGAGATAGCCCCGATAGCGCGCGTCGATCGCGATCTGCTCGGCGACGTCGGCCCTCAGCTCGCCGAGCTGCGGCCAGATCGCGGCCAGCCGCTTGATGTCGATCCCGGGCACGGCCAGCAGGTCGACCGCCGAGCGGGCGATGCCGTCTCGGTTGACGGCAATTCCCACATCGAGCAGTTGCCGGGGGGTCGCATGAAGCGCGCCGGCCATCGCCCGCGCCGCATCCAGCGCCGCCGTCTTGACCGCGAATTCGGCTCGCCGCTCCGCCCCCACGGCGCCCACCGCCAGGCCCTTGCCGGTCAGCCGCTGGTCGGCGTTATCCGCCCGCAAAACCAGGCGATATTCCGCCCGGCTGGTGAACATCCGGTAAGGCTCGGTGGTGCCGAGCGTGACCAGATCGTCGATCAATACACCGATATAGGCATCGGCGCGGTCGAGCACGAAGGGCGCCGCGCCGGAGGCGCCCAACGCGGCGTTGACCCCGGCCATCAGCCCCTGCGCCGCGGCTTCCTCGTATCCGGTGGTGCCGTTGATCTGGCCGGCCAGGAATAGCCCCGGCAGCCGCTTCGTCTCCAGGCTGGGGTGGAGTTCGCGCGGGTCGACGAAATCGTACTCGATGGCGTAGCCGGGCCGGGTCATGACCGCCCGTTCGAGGCCAGGAATGCTGGCAACCAGCGCCAACTGCACCTCGGCCGGCAGCGAGGTCGAGATGCCGTTCGGGTAAACCGTTGGATCGTCGAGGCCTTCGGGCTCGAGGAAGATTTGGTGCCGGGCGCGATCGGCGAAGCGCACGATCTTGTCCTCGATCGACGGGCAATAGCGCGGGCCGATGCTTTCGATCTGGCCCGAGTACATGGGCGAACGGCTGAGATTGGCGCGGATGAGCGCATGGGTGGCCGCGGTCGTATAGGTGATGTGGCAGGGGACCTGCGGGGTGGTGATCGCCCGGGTCAGGTACGAGAACGGGGTGGGGGGGTCGTCGCCTGGCTGGACCTCGAGCCCGGCCCACTCGATGGTCCGCCCGTCGAGCCGCGGCGGCGTGCCGGTCTTCAGGCGCCCAAGCAAAAACCCGAGCCGCGCCAGGGTCTTGGACAGGCCGAGCGCGGCCGCCTCGCCGACCCGCCCGGCCGGGATCTGGCGCTCGCCAATGTGAATGAGCCCACCCAGGAACGTGCCGGTGGTGAGCACCGCCGCGCCGCACGGGATGCGCGCGCCGGTGGCGGTCACCACCGCCCGAACGCGGCCGTCGCTCCCGATCTCCAGGTCCTCAACCGCCTCGGCGCGCAAGCACAGGCCGGGCTGCTCGCCGAGCTGGGCCTGCACGGCGGCCTTGTAGAGCTGGCGATCGGCCTGGGCGCGCGGCCCCCACACCGCCGGCCCCTTGGCGCGGTTGAGCATCCGGAACTGGATGCCGGCGCGGTCGGCGGCCAGCCCCATGATCCCATCGAGGGCGTCGATCTCGCGCACCAGATGGCCCTTGGCGAGCCCGCCGATCGCCGGATTGCACGACATCTCGCCGACCGTCTCAAGCTTGTGCGTCAACAGCAGGGTGCGCGCGCCAAGCCGGGCCGCCGCCGCCGCCGCCTCGCAGCCGGCATGCCCACCGCCCACCACCACGACATCGAAGCTCGACGCCATGGCGAGCAATCTAAGGCCGCCGCCAGCCCGCGTCAAAGCGGGCTGCGGCAAGGCCTCATGTTTCACGTGGGACAATTCACTAGTACAATTATATATCAATAGCTTATCTATGTATTTAGATAAATTCCAAACCACTACAAGGATTTCCGGCCTGGACTTACCCCCTCATTTCCCGACGCAGAACTCGGCGAAGATGAGGTCGAGCACGTCCTCGACTCCGACCTGGCCGGTGATCCGCCCGAGCGCGCGGGCGGCGAGGCGCAGGTCTTCGGCCACCAGCTCCGGCGCTCGGGCGTGCGCGGCGCGGACCAGCGCCGCCTGGCATTCCGCGAGCGCCTGGCGATGGCGGGCCCGGGTTACCACCGGGGCGCTCGTATCGCTGAGCCCGAGGCGGGCCGCGATCTCGCGCTCGAGCGCGGCGAGCAGCGCCGGCAGTCCGGCCCCGGTCTTCACCGACACGGCGAAGGCCGGCCGGCCGGCGAGGATCGCCGGCCAAGTTCCCCCGGACATCAGATCGATCTTGTTGAGGATGGTCAATGTCCGCTCGTCCATGAGGCGCGCCAGCCCCGGGTCGAGCCCGTGGGCGAGCAGCGTGGCGTCGAGCACCATCAGCCTGAGATCGGCGGCCTCCGCTCGCGCCAGCGCCCGGCGTATGCCTTCGGCTTCGATTTCGCCCTGGTCGCAGCCGGCTTGGGGTGCGAGCTCGCGCAAGCCCGCGGTATCGGCGACGATGACCGGCAGGCCGCCGAGGTCGAGCCGCAGCTCGATCACGTCGCGGGTCGTGCCGGCGAGCGCCGAGACGATCGCCGCTTGGCGCCGCGCCAGCGCGTTCAACAGGCTCGACTTCCCCGCGTTGGGCGGGCCGATGATCGCCACCGACACCCCGTCGCGCAGGATCTCGCCGCGCCGCCGGTCGTCGAGGAGGGCGGCGATCTCGGCCGCGAGACGATCGATCTCGGGCCTCGAGCCGGCGATCAAGCCACCGGGCAAGTCCTCGTCGGGGAAGTCGATCTCGGCCTCGGCGTGGGCAAGCGCGCGCAACAGGCGCTGGCGCCAGCCTTCGGTGAGGCCCCCGAGCTCGCCCGCCAATTGGCGCAGGGCCTGGCGCGCCTGGGCCTCGGTCTCGGCCGCGATCAGGTCGGCGAGGCCCTCGACTTCGGCGAGGTCGAGCTTGCCGTTGTCGAAGGCGCGACGGGTGAACTCGCCCGGCTCGGCGAGCCGCAAGCCCGCCATGCGGCCGAGCGCGCCGAGCACGCGGGCGATGACCGCGGGCCCGCCGTGCAGGTGCAACTCGGCCACGTCCTCGCCGGTGAAACTGCGCGGCGAGGGGAACCACACGACCAGGCCGTCGTCGAGGGCCTCGCCGCTCGCCGCATCCGCGAGGTGCGCGCGGGTGGCCTGGCGCGGGACCGGCAGATCGCGCCGGGTCAGCGCCCGCAACGCACGAGCGGCGCCGACCCCCGAAATGCGGACGATCGCGATGCCGGCACGGCCCGCGGCGGTCGAGGGCGCGAAGATGGTGGCGCGGGTGCGGGCGCCGTTCACACCGCCGGCTTCTTGGGCGCCCGGTCGCCGGGGCGCATCATTAGCCGCGCCACCCGGCCGCCTTCGACCACATGGCGGGCCAGGATCTCGTCGATGTCCTCCGTGGTCTTCGGCGAATACCACACGCCCTCGGGATAGATGACCATCGACGGCCCGAGCTCGCAGCGGTCGAGGCAGCCGGAAAGGTTAATGCGGACTCGCTTCAGGCCCAGCTCCTTGGCGCGCGCCTTCATGTGCTCGCGCAACGCCTCCGAGCCCTTGGCCTTGCAGCAGCCGCGCGGATGATCGGCGGGCCGCTCGTTGTGGCACATGAACACGTGGCGCGCATAGAACAAGGGCGGGTCGGCCGGGTCGGGCGGCGAGCGGGATGCCTTGTCGTCGGGGCTCACGTCTTCTTTCCCTCTTTGCCGCCCATGCCCGCCTGGCCCCAGAACATCTTTTGCATCCGCTCCCAGCCCTCGATCGAGCCCGGCAGCCAGGTCTTGATCATGGTTTCGGGATCGATCGCGCCCAGCGCCTCTTTGAGGCGCGCGGTCACTTCGGCCATCGCCGCTTCCTGCATCGGCTTGACATCGGGCAGCCCGAAAAACGCCCGCGCCTCCTCGGGCGTGCAGTCGATATCGATCCTCACCTTCATCCACCACCTCCGCCAGCCGCGGGCGATCAGCGACCCCTCCATCGGCGTTGTCCGCCGCCCCGCCCCGTCCTATTCTGGCGCCGCCAAACTAGGACTTGCGGGCGCCCGAGGCAACGTAATTTGGGGTCTGCCCGACCAATTCCTCTCGTGTATTGTCTCTGATTTGCCTATACAATACTTTGCTGTTGGAGAGCGGCAGTTTGCTGTTGGAAAGCGGCGCGCGCCTTTGTGGATCCTGGCGAGGATTGCCTCGCCTTTCGCCTTCCACAGGTAGCGCTCCGTGGCCCGTTTCGGCGGTTGGCCCGCTAACCCAAACTCCCCGAGGGGACGTGTGGCTTGTACCTCATGTACGTAGATGAAAGCGGCGACACGGGGCTAATCCGATCACCCACGACGCATTTTGCCCTTTCTGGGCTCGTTATTCACGAGAGCAGATGGCGTGATTTCGTCAACCAAGTGGCGGCGTTCCGACGAACATTGAAAACTGTATATGGGCTGCCAATTCGCACTGAGATTCATGCTGCTCACTACATAAAAAGTCCGCCAATCTCCGGCATGCGCCGGTATATCCGACTCGCAATCTTGCGAAATTTTCTCGATGAAATCGCAAAGATGAACTTTGTTTCTATTACGAATATAATAGTCGATAAAACCGGCAAGGTGCCTACCTACGATGTTTTTACGAAAGCTTGGCAGGCGTTATTTCAGAGATTCGAAAATACGCTTTCGTACGGCAATTTTCCTGGCGGCCATCGAAACGATTTCGGATTAGTTCTGACCGATGTGACAGAGGGTCGGAAACTTCAGCGCTTGGTCAGAAGAATGGCAGTCTATAATCGATTGCCTCACATGTCGTGGGCTGGACCGGGCACGCGAAATATCCCGATTCTTCGAGTTATCGAGGACCCGCACCCTAAAGATTCAAAAGACAGTTACTTTATTCAAGCATGCGACACGTGCGCCTATTTTCTCTTGCAGAAATTTAAGCCGAATAGCTTCATCCGGCGTTCGGGGGCGCAGCACTACCTCAATCGGCTCTCTGTAGTTTTGAACACGAGAGCGAGCCACACGAACGCGTTGGGTATAGTGACGCTGTAAAAAAGAAGGGGGAGAAGCTTTCACCTCTCCCCGGTGCAATCCTACTCCTAGGTTGTGCCTAGTTTCAGATCACGTGCAAGATATAGCACACTTATGAGAAGAATGAAAGACCCAAGACAGAGTCGATTTCAATGGGTTAGCATATGCGAGGTGCGAATCTCTCATGATCGACGTTGGAACCAACCAATTAAAGGAAGCGGTCGAGCGCATGCGCGGGGGCACGGCGCGGCCTATGCAATCTGTACCCGTGCCGGAATCATTTGAGGGTAAAATCGGTCTAGGAAGGTGTGGGTGCGCGTCTTTGAGCTTACGGGGCATCCGAATGCGACTCGCGCCTAGGCCGGATCTTCGCCCAATGAAGGCTGCACCAAGCGGCGGTTCTTCGCCGTCCTACATGTCCCGCCGATCACGTCGCCGGTCGAGGCCGTCCGCGCCGCCATCGGCGTTGTCCGCCGCCCCGCCCCGTCCTATTCTGGCGCCGCCAAACTAGGACTTGCGGGCGCCCGAGGCAACCCGCGCCCACCAAGGAACCCCGATGACCTCCGCCGCGGCCCTCGACCTCGCGCCCGCCGCCAACCTGCTGGGCGGGGAGACCAGCCCGTACCTTTTGCAGCACCGCGACAACCCGGTCCATTGGCGGCCATGGGGCGAGGCGGCGTTCGCCGAGGCCAAGGCCACCAACAAGCCGATCCTGCTGTCGGTCGGCTACGCCGCCTGCCACTGGTGCCACGTCATGGCACATGAGAGCTTCGAGGACAAGGCGACCGCCAGGCTGATGAACGAGCTGTTCGTCAACATCAAGGTCGACCGCGAGGAGCGGCCCGACATCGATACTATCTACATGACCGCCTTGGCGCTGATGGGCGAGCACGGCGGCTGGCCGCTCACCATGTTCTTGACACCCGCGGCCGAGCCGTTCTGGGGCGGCACGTATTTCCCGCCCGCCGCGCGCTATGGCAAGCCGGCGTTCAAGGACGTGCTGGCGGGCATCGCCCAGGCCTGGCGGACCAAGCACGCCGAGGTGCGCCAGAATTCAACGGCGGTCGTCGAGGCGTTGCGGGCGCGAGCGGCAAGCGAGCCCGGCGGGCCGATCGCCGTCGCGTTCATCGACCACATCGCCGACCGCTTGGTCCACGAGTTCGACCCCGTCCATGGCGGCATCGCCGGGGCGCCCAAATTCCCGCAAAGTCCGATCTTCGAGCTCCTGTGGCGGGCCGCCCGGCGTCTCGAGCGCAGCGACCTCGAACAGGCGGTGATCCTCACCCTCGACCGCATCAGCCAGGGCGGCATCTACGACCACCTCGGGGGCGGGTATGCGCGCTACTCGACCGACGCCGAGTGGCTGGCGCCGCATTTCGAGAAAATGCTCTACGACAACGCCCAGCTCGTCGACCTCCTGACGCTGGTCTGGCAGCACACCAAGTCGCCGCTCTATGCCGCCCGCGTCGAAGAGACGATCGGCTGGCTGACGCGCGAGATGATGGCTGAAGGCGAGTGCTTCGCCGCCGCGCTCGACGCCGATTCGGAGGGCGAGGAGGGCAAGTTCTACGTCTGGAGCGAGGCCGAGATCGACCGCCTGCTGGGGCCGCTCGCCGGGCCCTTCAAGGACGCCTACGACGTGCGCGCGGGCGGCAACTGGGAGGCGCACACGATCTTGAATCGCTCGCGCCGCATGCTGCTCGGCGACGGCGACCACGAGGCCCGCCTGGCCCGGGCGCGCCAGGTCTTGTTCAAGGCGCGGCTGGCGCGCGTCCCCCCGGGTCGCGACGACAAGGTGCTCGCCGACTGGAACGGCCTGATGATCGCCGCCCTGGCGCGCGCCGGTTTCGTTTTCGCCCGGCCCGAATGGCTCGCCCTGGCCGAGCGCGCCTTCGCCGGCGTCAAGTCGCAGCTCAACGCCGGCGACGGCCGCCTCAAGCACAGCTTCCGCAATGGGCGCGCTAAACATGTGGCGACGCTCGACGACTATGCGAATCTGGCGCGGGCGGCCGTGGCGCTCCACGAAGTCACCGCCAACACCGACTATCTCGACCACGCCCGCGCCTGGGTCAAGATCGCCGACGCGCACTACTGGGACCAGGCCAAGGGCGGATATTTCCTCACCGCCGACGACGCCGTCGACCTCATCGCCCGCACCAAGGGCGCCCACGACAGCGCCACGCCGGCCGGCAACGGCACCATGGCGGCGACGCTGGCCCGGCTGTACCACCTGACCGGCGAGGCCGCCTATCTGGAGCGCGCCGCGGCGACGGTCGGCGCCTTCGCCGACGGCCTCCGGCGCAACTTCTTGCCCTTCCCGACGCTCATCAATGCCGCCGAATTCATCGAGCGGCCGCTCCAGGTGGCGCTGATCGGCGCGCGCCAGGATCCGGAATTCCAGGCGCTCTTGCGCCAGGTCGCCACGGCCCGGTCGCTGCCCAACCTCGTGTTGCAGCAAGTGCCCCCCGGCGCCGGCCTGCCGGCCGGCCATCCAGCCGCCGGCAAGGGCATGATCGGCGGCCGGCCGACCGCCTATGTCTGCGCGGGGCCGGGGTGCTCGGCCGCGCTGATCGATCCGCAAGCGCTCGCCGCCGATCTTGGCCAGCGTTAGATCTTGAGCAGCGTTGGGGCTTGCCTTTGCCCGGCGCGGGATGGCAACGTGCCGGCAAGCCATGGGCAACAGGGGGCACCGATGACCGAGATCACCGTCCAGGCCAAGGATGGCGGCAGCTTCATGGCCTATCTGGCCAAGCCCGCGGCGGGGTCGGGGCCGGGGATCGTCCTCCTCCAGGAGATTTTCGGCGTCAACCAGATGATGCGCGAGCTCGCCGACGGCTTCGCCAAGCACGGCTACATGGTGCTCTGTCCCGACCTGTTCTGGCGCCAGAAGCCCGGTATCCAGATCACCGACCGGACCGACGCCGAATGGCAGCAGGCGTTCGAGCTCTACAAGGGGTTCGACGAGGCCAAGGGGGTGGAGGATTCGATCGAGACGTTGGCCGCGCTTCGCAAGCTCCCCGGGGCGACCGGCAAGGCGGGGGCGGTGGGCTACTGCCTCGGCGGCAAGCTTGCCTATCTGATGGCGACGCGCTCGACCGCCGATTGCGCGGTCGGCTATTACGGGGTGGGGATCGAGGGCGCGCTCGCCGAGGCGGCGCGGATCGCCAAGCCGCTGCTGCTCCACATCGCCGAGCAGGACCAATTCTGCCCGCCCGCGGCGCAGGCCAAGATCAAGGCCGAGCTCGCAAAGAACCCCCGCGCAACCATCCACAGCTATGCGGGGCAGGACCACGCCTTCGCCCGGGTCGGCGGACAGCACTGGAACCCGGCGGCGGCCGAGCTGGCCAACCGCCGCACCGCTGACTTCTTCAAGCAGCACCTGAGATAGCGATCGGCCATCGGCCGATCAAGCCAACCCGGACCGCGGACCCATGACAACATGACCCAAGCCATCCGTTTCCAGAAGACCGGCGGCCCCGAAGTGCTGCAATGGGAGACCGTCGAGGTCAAGGCGCCGGCGGCGGGCGAAGTGCGTATCCGCCACACCGCGGTCGGGCTCAATTTCATCGACACCTACCATCGCAGCGGCCTCTACCCGCTCCCCTTGCCGAGCGGACTCGGCGGCGAGGCGGCCGGCGTGGTCGAGGAGGTGGGCCCCGGCGTGAGCGATCTCCAGGTCGGTGAGCGCGTCGCCTACGGCAGTGCGCCGATCGGCGCCTACAGCGAGGCACGCACGATCCCGGCCGCCCGGCTGGTCAAGATCCCGGACGGGATCGGCGACCGCCAGGCCGCCGCGATGATGCTCAAGGGCATGACGGCGCACTATCTCTGCCGGCGCACTTACAAGGTGCAGGCCGCCGACACCATCCTCGTCCATGCCGCGGCGGGCGGGGTGGGGACCATCCTCTGCCAGTGGGCGAAACATCTCGGCGCCACCGTCATCGGCACGGTGGGCAGCCCGGACAAGGCGAAGCTTGCCGCCGCGCATGGCTGCGACCACCCGATCCTCTACCGCGAGGTGGATTGGGTCGCCCGGGTCAAGGAGATCACCAAGGGCGCGGGCGTGCCGGTGGTCTACGACTCGGTCGGCAAGGACACGTTCATGAAATCCCTCGACTGCCTGCGGCCGCTCGGCTTGATGGTCAGCTTCGGCCAGTCCTCGGGCGCGCTCGGGCCTCTCGAAACCGGCATCCTGGCGCAGAAGGGCTCGCTGTACCTGACCCGGCCGACGCTGTTCACCTATGCCGCCAAGCGCGACGATTTGGTGGCGATGGCGAATGAATTGTTCGCGGTGGTGAAGCAAGGCGCGGTCAAGATCGAGGTCAACCAGACCTTCGCGCTTGCCGAGGCGGCCGCGGCGCACCGCGCGCTCGAGGGCCGCAAGACCACGGGCTCGAGCGTCCTGCTGCCGTAGGGGCGGGTTTTTAACCCGCCCCGTTCGATACGCCCAATGGGGGGGGGCGGGTTATAAAACCGCCCCAACGGGGAGGATAACCGGGGTCTGAGTGTCAGGGGTTCAACGCCAGGAAATATGCGGC
>JBQTIU010000031.1:0-3449 GCA_052387815.1 Pseudomonadota bacterium | reverse complement strand
GCCCGGGAGCGCCGTGTGGTGTGGGATCACCGGCCGCGCCGCGACCTCCGGGGTCGCCCCTGGTGCCGCCGGGGCCGCAATCGGGGTCGCGGGCGCCGGCGGGGTGAACACGGGCGCGGCCGGCCGCGCCACCGTCTGGCTGTGGTTCGCCGCCGGGCGCCCGCCGCGGCCCGGCGCCGCCTGGGCGGCGGCGGGCGGCAGCGTTTGCGAGGGCGGCGGCAGCGGCGTCGAGGCGACGGGGCCGGCGGCGCGGGCGCCCGGCGGCGGCGGCAAGGCGTCGCTGGCGACCGCTTCGCGCGGCGCCGCGGCGACCACCTCCACCTGCGGGCGCGCCGGCCCCGCCGGCGTCCCGGGCACCAGCGCGGCCTTGAGGGCGCGGCTTTCCTCGGCCAGGATCTCAACCCGCACCCGCGCCGTGCCTTGCGCGTCGAAGCCGAGAAGCTGGGCCGTGCGGCGCGAGACGTCGAGGATGCGCCCGCGCGCGAACGGCCCGCGGTCGTTCACGCGCAGCACGATCTGGCGTCCGTTCTCGAGGTTGGTCACGCGCACCAGGCTCGGCATCGGTAGCGTCTGGTGCGCCGCGGTCAGCGCGTTCATGTCGTAGATTTCGCCGTTGGCGGTCATGCGGCCGTGGAAGTTCACGCCGCTCTGCTCGCCGCCGTAGTAGGACGCGATGCCGGTCTCATTGTAGCGGTAATCCTCGGCCGGGTAATACCACGCGCCGTTGATCAGATAGGGCTCGCCGATCTTGTAGGCGCCTTGCGGGCGTGCCGGCTCGATCTTCTGGATCTGCTTGGCGGTGTGCACCACGAGCTTGGTTTCGGCGCAACCGGCAAGCACGAGGCCCGCCAGGGCGGCGGTCGATAACAGGCCGGCGCGGGAAGTTTGCAACATCTAGCGGATGCCCATCCCGTTAGACCATATACGTTGTAGTCTACTCGTCGCCGATCCGATCGGCAAGGTGTCCGACCGCGGTGGCGAAATAAACCGACCGGTTCCAGCGCATCAGCGCGCGGTAGTTGTCGTAGACCAGGAAGGCGGGCCCGCCCTCGCCGCCCGGCCGGATGATCGAGGCCACGTGGTCGCCGTCCGCGACGCCGCCGTCGACGGCGCGCACGCCCAAGGCCCGCCACTCGCTCACCGGCTTTTGCACCCCGTTGAAGTCGATGAGGGCCGGGTCGAAGCCGGCCGGCAGCCGCACCTCCCTGCCCCAGGTCTCGGTGCTTTTCCAGCCGGCCCGCGCCAGGTAGTTGCCGATCGATGCGAAGACATCGGCCAGCGAGGCGAAGATATCGGCCTTGCCGTCGCCGTCGTGATCGACCGCGTAGGCGAGATAGCTCGACGGCATGAATTGGCTTTGCCCCATGGCGCCGGCCCACGAGCCGCGCATGTCGCGCGCCCGCATGAGGCCGCGATCGACGATGGTTATGGCGTTGAACAGCTCCTCGCGGAAGAACGCGCTGCGCCGCCCGTCGTAGGCCAGCGTGGCGAGCGCCTGGATCACCGGAAAATTACCGGTGAGGCGGCCGAAATCGGTCTCGATCGCCCACAGGGCGACGATGAAGCGCGGCCGGACGCCGTAGCGCCGACCGACTTCGGCGAGGAGGTCGCGATGCTCGCGCAGGCGGGCGCGCCCGGCCTCGATGCGCGCCAGGTTGACGACGCGGGCCAGGTATTCGGCGAAGGTGAGCGTGACCTCCGGCTGGCGGCGGTCGAGCTCGAGGACGCGCGCCAGCGGCTCCAGGCCCTCGAGCGCCTCGTCGAGCGCGCGCGCGCTCAAGCCGCGCTTGAGGCCTTCGCTGCGCACCCCCTCGAGCCAAACACGGAACTCGGCGTCGGCAGCGGCGGGGCGGGAAGCAAGCGTCGCGATGCATGCTGCGGCGAGGACGAAGTCGCGACGGGTCAGGATTGCGCGCTCGACTCGGGGAGTGGCCATGGCGTCCTCTTGCCACAGCGCCGGGCGTCCCGCAACGAGGGGGCAATGCGAGCTCCGCGCCACGACGGCGAGGCCGGGCTTGAAATTTCTCGCGATCGCAGTTATAACATACGTATAACGGCGCCGCCGGAAAGGGAGCCACGGAAATGCCCAGTCCCCTCAGAATTCGAAAGATCGGCAACTCGTATGGGCTGATCCTGTCCAAGGACTTGCTCGACCACCTCGGTGTTCGGGAAGGCGACGTCTTGTTTCCGGTGCGGACCGCGGACGGTCTGCGTCTTACGCCCTACGACCCGGACTTTGCGGCGGTCATCGAAGCCAATCGCGACTATATGCGCCGGCACCGCAACGCCTTGCGCGAGCTTGCCAAGCGCTGATGGAGCCAAAATGGCTCACCAGGGCCCTGGTGCTGGCGATCCATGACGAGGCGATCGCCGCCTTCGGCGGCTTGCCTGGTGTGCGCGACGAGGGGCTCTTCGAGGGCGCCCTCGACCGGCCCAAGAATCTTCTGGCCGATGGCGACAAGCCGTCGATTTTCGACTTCGCGGCATCGCTGTGCATGGGATCGGTGAAGAGCCACCCCTTTCTCGACGCCAACAAGCGCACCGGGCTGTTGTCGGCGCGCGCATTCTTGTTCCTCAACGGCCATGCGTTCGAACCGCGCGAGGCGGATGAAGTCGACACCGTGGTCGGCGTCGCCGACGGCAGCGTCGACGAGGCCGCGCTCGCACGTTGGTTCGCGGATTTTTCGGCGAAGAAGAAAAAGTGAAATTCCGGCCCGGTGGGACACTGCCGCTGGTCACGGGGCCGGGAACAGCGCGCTGCTGCGGCCGAGAACGTAATATGCGGCCAGCCCGATGTATTCGCGGATCGCCTCGGCGAGAGTGTGCAGGCCCGAGCCCAAGCCGAACTCGGGGTCGAAGGTCAACGCCGCGTCGGTCGCGTAGTCGATCGGGAAGGCGATCACGTTCCGCCACCCGGCCTTGCGGAAGGCGCCGATGGCGCGCGGCATGTGCCGGGAAGCGGTGACCAGGATCCAAGCCTCGTCCAGTCCCGGCTTGACGAGGTCGCGGCTGAACACGGCGTTCTCATAAGTGTTGCGCGACTTGTCCTCGAACACCAGGCGCGAGGTGTCAACGCCGATGCGCTCGAAGATGCGCTTGACCGCCTCGGCCTCGCTGCCGTCCGCGCCCGGCGCGATGGTGCCGCCCGTGAACACGTGGCGCGCCGAGGGATAGCGGCGCACCAGATCGAGGAAGGCGTCGAGCCGCGGCGAGCCGATCGAGGCGAGCGAGCGCGGGATGCCGCGCTTGCCGATCACGAAAGGATCGACCGCGCCGCCGAGCACGATGATCCCAGCCACACGCTCGGGCAGCGAGGGCGGCGGGAAGCGGTCCTCGATCGGCTTCAAGGCCCACGGGCCGAGGGGCAGCACCCCGGCCGCCAGCGAGAACAGCGCCGCGCCGAGCACGATCCAGCGCCCGAGCGCGAACCGCCGCGTCCACAGCAAGCC
>JBQTIU010000030.1:0-32037 GCA_052387815.1 Pseudomonadota bacterium | reverse complement strand
CGCTGAAGGAGCGCACCGGCGATCCGGTGCAGGCGGAACTGGACACCGCCATGCAGCGGATCGGGGCGTTGACCATGCAGGTGGAGCTGCTGGCGGCCAAGACGGAGAAGACCGGCCCTGTGGGGCGGCGGAGGTCGCGGCCATGCGTGCCGCCCCCTCTCCCGGCGCGGGCCTCGCCTACGGGGTCGAGCGGGTCTGTGCGGCCTGGAGTTTTGCCCGATCCTCCTTCTACGCCATGAAGTCCCGGCGCGCGGCCGCCGCCGACCGCCCACCAGCCAGGCGCCGGGGACCGCAGCCGAGGATCTCGGAGGCCGACCTGCTGGCCGCCATCCGGGCCGACCTGGCGGCGTCTCCGTGGCAGGGCGAGGGCCACCGCAAGGTCTGGGCCCGGCTGCGGGTGCGGGACGGCATCCGGGTGGCGCGCCAGCGCGTGCTCAGGATCATGCGGGAGAACAACCTGCTCTCGCCCCATCGCTGCCGCCGCCGCGCGTGCCGCGTGCCCATGCCGGCGAGATCGTCACCGACGCTCCCAACGTCATGTGGGGCACGGACGGCGTGCGGGTGTTCACGGTGGAGGACGGCTGGGGCTGGATCTTTACCGCCGTCGAGCACTGGAACGCTTGACGTGCGTCGGCTGGCACGCGTGCAAGAAGGGTGACCGCTGCGCGGCCGCCCAGCCGATCTCCATGGGCCTGGCTCGGCTCTACGGCTCCACCGCCGCCGGCGTCGCCCGCGGGCTGTCGTTGAGGATGGATCATGGAACCCAATACCTCTCCGAGTACTTCTCCAAGCAGATCGCCTACTGGGGCATCCAGCCTTCCTATGCCTTCGTCGAGCAGCCCCAGACCAACGGCGTCGCCGAGAGGTTCAACCGCACGCTGAAGGAGCAGATCATCCATGGCCGCAACTACCGCAACATCGACGAGCTGCGGGATGCCGTCCGCGAGTTCGTCGAGACGTACAATGCCCTATGGCTGGTCGAGAAAAACGGCTACCTGAGCCCCGCCGAGGCCCATCAGGCGTGGGACGCGGCCATCTCACGAAAGGGCCGCCGCATGACGCAAACTTGTGTCCAGGGAACCGGGTGCAGTACATCTCGAGGCCGACAAATTGACGGATTGGATGGCGGAATACTCGCTTTCGGAACTCTGGGAGAAGAATGTTATTGGAGCACGGCCAGTCTGATGGTCCGGCTTCACATGGTCGTCGAAGGGAGGACCGAGGAAACTTTCGTAAACGGGGTCCTGCGTCACCACTTAGCCGCGTTGAATGTTTTTGCCGACGCTCGCTGCGTCGAGACAAGTCGTACCGAAAACAGGATTCGGCGCGGAGGGGTAAGCCGCTACCGAAAAATCAAGCAGGATATCAGTTTATGGATGAAAGAAGATCGGAACACGGATGCTTATTTCACGACAATGTTCGATCTTTACGGATTGCCTGACGACTTCCCAGAGTTCGCTGCAGCGAGACGGGATTCTCCGCAAGAAAGGGCCGGGTTACTCGAAGAGGCGTTCGAACATGATCTGAACCATCGGCGTTTCATTCCTTACATTCAGGTACACGAATTCGAAGCGCTGCTCTTTTCGGACCGCGCGAAATTCGATGCGGAGTTTTTCGGTCCTGGTCTTGACCGGGCGATCAATAAGCTCATCGGCATCGCCTCGAAGTTCGAGACCCCCGAGGACATCGATGACGGCAGAGATACGGCACCGGCCAAGCGAATTGAACAGGTGATCCCTGAGTATGGAGCCCGCAAGGCGGCCGCGGGTCCTCGGATTGCCGCTGCTATCGGGATTCCGGTCATGCGCGCGAGGTGCCGGCATTTCGCCGCTTGGCTGACCAGACTTGAATCTCTCGCTCGATCGGGGACAGGATAGGGCCGGCCGCCTCGACGGACCAGGGTTCCCCCTTGGCGGCCCGCTCGCCGGAGAGACCATGCGCCTGTCCGTCGCCATCCAGATGGACCCTATCGAAGGGATCGACATCGAAGCCGACTCGACCTTCGTGCTCGCGCTCGAGGCGCAGGCGCGCGGTTGCCAACTCTACCACTACCTGGTCCGCGACCTGTCCTTCGTCCACGGCCGCGTGCAGGCCCGCGCGCGGCCGCTCGAGGTCCGCCGCAAGGGGGGTGACCACGCGCGCCTCGGCGCCTTCGAGACCCTCGATCTCGCCACGGTCGACGTCGTCCTCATGCGCCAGGACCCACCCTTCGACATGGCCTACATCACCGCCACCCATCTCTTGGAGCGCATCCACCCGGCGACGCTGGTGGTCAACGACCCGGTCGAGGTCCGCAACGCCCCCGAGAAGCTGTTCTTGACCCGTTACCCCGCGCTGATGCCGCCCACCCTCATCACCGCCGACCGCCACGAGATCGCCGCCTTCCGCGCCGCGCACCAGGACATCATCTTGAAGCCGCTGTTCGGCAACGGCGGGGCGGGCGTGTTCCATCTCGGCCCCGAGGACGAGAACCTGAATGCGCTCGTCGAGATGTTCTTCAAGGCGAGCCGCGAGCCGATCATCGCCCAGCGCTACCTGCCCGAGGTGCGCCGGGGCGACAAGCGGATCGTCCTGGTCGATGGCGAGCCGGCGGGCGCGATCATGCGCATCCCGGCACCCGGCGAGGCGCGCGCCAACCTCCATGTCGGCGCCAAGGCGACGAAGAGCGAGCTCACCAGGCGCGACCGCGAGATCTGCGCGGCGATCGGGCCAGCCTTAGCCGAGCGCGGCCTCCTGTTCGCCGGCATCGACGTGATCGGCGATTACTTGACCGAGATCAACGTCACCTCGCCGACCGGCATCCAGGAGATCAACCGCTTCGACGGGGTGAAGATCGAGGCGCGGATTTGGAACGCGATCGAGGCCCGCCTCACCGGCGGCGCGCCGCTTCTGGCGAAGACGCGGCTCGGCCCCGAGGCGTAGTCGGGGTGGTTGGAGGGTTGGCACGGGGGCCGCGCCGGGGCTCGCGCGGGGGCTCACCGGACGAGGATGATCGGCGATTTGAGGGAGAGCGAGCGCCAGGCGCGGTCGGCCGTGTAAACGGGAGCCGACATCCGCTCGCCGAGCGCAAGGCAGGCGCGATCGCCAAGCGAAAGCCCAAGGTGCCTCGTGGCTGGGCGGAGACGGGCGACAATTCGCGCCTGCGTCGAGTCGAAGGGAATCACGTCGAGGTCGAGTTTCTCCAGCGCTCGAAGCGCCGCGTCCTCCGGCATTCCGGCCTCGAGCAGCTGGCCCAGGACCTCGGCGACGTTCACCGCGCTGATCGCGGCGCCGGCCCGCAAAACCTCCACCATCGAATCCCGATCCTCGTCGAGAATGATCGACAGGACGGCAGAGGCGTCGAGAACGGCGCTAATGTCATTCACGCCCAGCCTCGCGGCGCCGCTCTTCGATCAGTTCGTCGACCAGCCGACCACCGCGTTTGATGTATTTGCCGACCAGTTTTCGCGCCTCGGCAACGGAATTCGAGAGATTGCGAACCCTGATCTCGCCCTTGCCGACGACCTCGAGCAGGACGGTGCTGTCGGGCCGGATGTCCGCCGCCTCGCGAATCGCGGCGGGTATGACGAGCCGGCCCTGCTGGTTGATCCTTGCTTTCACGAGCTTCATGACACAAACATTATAATTTGACAGGATGAGAGTATATGTCACATCTCCTAAATACGTCAATGGCGAAATTCACCGTCGAGGTCATAGCGACGGCGGCGGCACGAGCTGGCGCGCCTTCTTGATCGCGCGCCGCCGGCCCTGGTCCAAGGGCGCTTGGCGGGGTCGGCGGCATCCGCCTACACTCGGCCGAGCGCCAAGGGGGGGCCATGGTCGCGCGAGTCAACACCGTCGCCTTCGAGGGCATCGCCGTCGTCGATGTCGACGTCCAGGTGCATATCGGGGGCGGGCTGCCGGGCTTCGCGCTGGTCGGTTTGGCCGACAAGGCGGTGGGCGAAAGCCGCGAGCGGGTCCGCGCGGCCCTCTCCGCCCTCGGCCTGGCGCTGCCGCCGAAGCGGATCACCGTCAATCTGTCGCCCGCCGATCTTGCCAAGGAAGGCAGCCATTACGACCTCCCCATCGCGCTCGGCCTGTTGGCCGGCATGGGCGTGATCGAGGCCGACCTGCTGGCCGACTACACGGCGCTTGGCGAGCTGGCGCTCGACGGCCGGCTGACCCCCGTCCCCGGCGTGCTGCCGGCGGCGATGGCCGCGCACGGCCGCGGGCGCGGGATCATCTGCCCCGCCGCCTGCGGGGCCGAGGCGGCGTGGGCGGGCGGGGAAACGCTCGGCCTCGCGGTGCTGGCGCCCGAAACCCTGCTCGCCCTCATCAACCACTTCAAGGGCGCGCAGCTCCTCGGCGCCCCCAAGCCGCGGCTCGCCGAGGATGGGGCGAGCTACCCCGACCTCAAGGACATCAAGGGCCAGGAGACCGCGAAGCGGGCGCTCGAAGTGGCCGCCGCCGGCAGCCACAATCTGCTCATGATCGGCCCGCCCGGGGCCGGCAAGTCGATGCTGGCGAGCCGGCTGCCCGGCCTCTTGCCGCCGCTCGACGCCGCCGAGGCGCTCGAGGTCAGCATGATCCATTCGCTCGCCGGCTTGCTCACCGAGGGCGGTCTCAAGCGCCGCCGGCCGTTCCGCGACCCGCACCATTCGGCCTCGCTGCCGGCGCTGATCGGCGGCGGGGCGCGCGCCCGGCCCGGCGAAATCTCGCTCGCCCATCTGGGCGTGCTGTTCTTGGACGAGCTGCCGGAATTCGCGAGGCCCACGCTCGAGTCGCTGCGCCAGCCCCTGGAGAGCGGCCGGGCCACGGTGGCGCGGGTCAACGCGCATGTGACCTATCCCGCCCGCGTGCAACTCGTGGCGGCGATGAACCCGTGCCGCTGCGGCTGGCTCGACGACCCGGCGCAGGCCTGCGGCCGGGCGCCCAAATGCGCGATCGAATACCAGGCGAAGATCTCGGGGCCGCTGTTCGACCGCATCGACCTCCATGTCGAGGTGCCGGCGGTGAGCCCCGCTGACCTCACCCTGCCGCCGGCGGCCGAATCCTCGGCCGACATCGCGGCCCGGGTCGCCGCCGCGCGCCAGCGCCAGACTCGCCGCTTCGCCGCCCTGCCGGCGGGCGGCCGCCCGCGCACCAACGCCGAGCTCGACGGCGAGCGCCTCGAGGAGCTGGCCGCGCCCGAGCCCGCCGGGCGCAAGCTCTTGAGCGAGGCCGCCGAGCGCCTCCACCTGTCGGCGCGCGGCTACCACCGCGTGCTGCGCGTGGCGCGCACGCTCGCCGATCTCGACGGCGCCCAGCGCGTGGCGCGCCTCCACGTCGCCGAGGCGCTGTCCTATCGTCGCATCGTCCTGCCGCGCTGAGGCGCGCGCCGCCGCCGCCGGCTCACACGTCGAGGTTGGCCACCTTGAGCGCGTTTTCCTGGATGAACTCGCGGCGCGGCTCGACGACGTCGCCCATCAGCGTCGAGAACACGCGTTCCGCCTCCTCGCTGTGGTTGACCTTGACCTGGAGGAGGGCGCGCGCCGCCGGGTCGAGCGTGGTCTGCCAGAGCTGCTCGGGGTTCATTTCGCCGAGGCCCTTGTAACGCTGGATCGCGACTCCCTTCTTGCCGAGCTCGAGGACCGTGTCGATGAGCTTGGTCGGCCCGGTGATCTCGATGTCGCTGTCCTTCGCGTGGAGCGTGGCGAAGCGGCCGTAGATCGTCTGCAGCTCGCCCGCCATGTCGACCAGGCGGCGCGCCTCGAGCGAGTTGATGACCACCTGGTCGATGACGCAGCGCTCGCTCAAGCCGCGCAGCGTGCGCTGGAAGGCGAGCCCCTCGGGGCCGGCCGAGCCGCTCCAGCCGCGCTCGGTCTCCGGCGAGAGGGCATTGAGACGCCGGGCGATGACCGGGGCGACCGGCTGGGCGTTCTCGCTTTGGCCCAAAAGCTTGGGATCGAGCGCCCCCAGGATCGCCCCCTGTTCGACCGCGTCGCGGCTGCCCACCCGGCGGGCGAGCGGGGTGATCAGCGCCTTGGCGGCGCGGGCCTTGTCGACGACCGCGCCAAGGTCGGCGCCGGCGCGCTGGCTGCCATCCGTGCCGATCGTGAGGCGCGCTCCCTCGATGCTGGCGGCCAAGAGGTAGTCCTCGAACGCGCGCTGGTCCTTGAGGTAGACCTCCGAGTTGCCACGCTTGGCCCGGTAGAGCGGCGCCTGGGCGATATAGAGATAGCCGGCGTCGATCAGCGCCCGCATGTGCCGATAAAAAAAGGTCAAGAGCAGCGTGCGGATATGGGCGCCGTCGACGTCGGCGTCGGACATGATGATGATCTTGTGGTAGCGCGCCTTCGCAAGATCGAAATCCTCGTGCCCGATGCCCGTTCCCAGCGCCGCGATCAGCGTGCCGATCTCGGCCGAGGACAGCATCTTGTCGAAGCGCGCCCGCTCGACGTTGAGGATCTTTCCCTTCAAGGGCAGGATCGCCTGAAAGGCGCGGTTGCGGCCCTGCTTGGCCGACCCGCCGGCGGAATCGCCCTCGACGATGAACAGCTCGGAGCGCGCCGGGTCGCGCTCCTGGCAGTCGGCGAGCTTGCCCGGCAGCGAGGCCATGTCGAGCGCCCCCTTGCGGCGCGTGAGTTCGCGCGCCTTGCGCGCCGCCTCGCGGGCAGCGGCGGCCTCGACCACCTTGGCGATGATCCGCCGCGCCTCGGCGGGATGTTCCTCGAACCACTGCTGCAAGCGCTCGCCCGAGACCGCCTCGACCACCGGCCGGATCTCGGAGGAAACCAGCTTGTCCTTGGTCTGCGAGGAGAATTTGGGATCGGGCGCCTTGATCGCCAGCACCGCGGTGAGCCCCTCGCGCGCGTCGTCGCCGGTCAAGGTCACCTTTTCCTTCTTGGCGATGCCGGACTGGTTGGCGTAGGTGTTGATGGTCCGGGTGAGCGCCGCCCTGAATCCGGCGAGATGCGTGCCGCCGTCCTTCTGCGGGATGGTGTTGGTGAAGCACAGCATCGTCTCGTGATAGGCGTCGGTCCACTCCATCGCCAGCTCGACGGTGATCCCCTCGCGCACGCCGACGATCGAGATCGGCGGATGCAGGCTGGTCTTCGAGCGGTCGAGATATTTGACGAAGGCCTCGATCCCGCCCTGATACCGCATCGCGACGGTCTTCTTCTCGACCCCTCGCGCATCGGTCAGCACGAGCTTGACGCCGGAATTGAGGAAGGCGAGCTCCCGGAAGCGGTGCTCGAGGGTCTCGAAATCGAAGTCGGTCTTGGTGAAGATCGCCTTGGAGGGCACGAAGCGCACCTCGGTGCCGGTCCGTCCCCCCGCCTCGCCGACCGCGGCGAGCGGCGCCTCGGGCTCGCCGTTGCGGAAGCGCATGGCGAATTCCTTGGCCCCACGCCAGACGCGCAGGCCCAGCGCCTCGGAGAGCGCATTGACCACCGACACGCCGAGCCCGTGGAGGCCGCCCGACACCTTGTAGGAATTCTTGTCGAATTTCCCGCCGGCGTGGAGCTGGGTCATGATGACCTCGGCCGCCGACACGCCTTCTTCCTTGTGGATCTCGGTCGGGATGCCGCGGCCGTTGTCGGTGATCGTCACCGAGCCGTCGGCATTGAGCGTGATGTCGATCGCCGTGCAATAGCCGGCGAGCGCCTCGTCGATCGAGTTGTCGACGACCTCGTAGACCATGCGGTGGAGGCCCGATCCGTCATCGGTGTCGCCGATGTACATGCCCGGGCGCTTGCGCACCCCATCGAGGCCGCGCAGCACCTGGATCGATTCGGCGCCGTATTCGGCGGCGCCGAGCTCGGGGTCGAGCCGTTCGGCGCGGTCCTCAGCCATGACCCCGATCGCTCATCTTGGCACCACGCCAGCGTCGAGGACGCGGAAGAACCGGGCGCGGGATTTCAAGCCCGCGAACAGCTCCTCCTCGGTGCCGGTGAGCCAGGCCTGGCCGCCGAGCGCGCCGATCTCGTCGAACAAGGCCTGGCGCCTGGCGCCGTCGAGGTGCGCGGCCACCTCGTCGAGGAGGAGGAGCGGCGGGGCGCCGCGTTCGCCGGCCAGCTCGCGCGCGAAGGCGAGCAGGATCGACAGCAGCAGGGCCTTCTGCTCGCCGGTCGAAGCGCGTGCCGCCGGCAGCTCGCCAGCGCCGGCCTCAGCGGGGCGGCCGGCGTAGCGGACGACGAGGTCGGAGCGGTGCGGACCGCAGGCCGCCCCGCCGCGCGCCGCATCGGCGCGGCGCGAGGCTTCGAGCGCGCGGCGCAAGCGGTCCTCGGCGTCGAGCGCCGGCCCGCCCTCGAGCCAGGTTTCGACCTCGCCGGCGAGCCCGATCCGGGCGCGCGGAAACGGACCCACGCCGCCGCCGGCGGCGCGGTCCAGCCGGGCGGCAAGGCCGCGTCGGGCCGCCGCCAGCGCGACCCCAACGCGCGCCATGCCGTCCTCGAGCGCATCGAGCCAGGCGGGATCCGCCGCCCCGGCCGCGAGGAGCCGGGCGCGCTCGCCCATGGCCTGCTCGTAGGAGGCGATCCGCGAGGCGTGTTCGGGATCGAACCCGTAGACCATGCGGTCGAGGAAGCGCCGGCGGGCCGAGGGGCCGTCCTCGAACAGGCCGTCCATGTCTGGGGTGAGCCACACGACGCTCAAGTGCCGCGCCAGGTCGCCGTGAGCGCGCACGGCCTGGCCGTCGATGCGCACGACCCGCCGCGCCCGCCCCGCGGCATCGGCCTCGTCCTCGCGCCCCGTGCCGATGGCGGTTCGGCCGTCCTTGGTCTCGACCACGGCCGCCACCGCCCACGGCGCCGCCGCCCCGCCCCACTGGTCGATGTCGGAAAGGCGCGCGCGACGCAGGCCGCGACCCGGCGCAAGGAACGACAGCGCCTCCAAAAGATTGGTCTTGCCGGCCCCGTTGGGGCCGGTCAGCACCGCCGAGACAGGATCGAGGTCGAGGCGGAGCCGCCCAAAGCACCGGAACGCGGTGAGGTCGAGCCGGACCACCGCCGGCCGGACGGCCGCCGCAGCCAATGCCGGACGGGCCCACTCGGGATGTGCAGGCGCCAGAGCCTGGGCCACGGGAGTCCTCCGCCGCCCTCAGACTCGCATCGGCATGAGCACGTAAAGCGCGCTCCGATCGGCGGCGTCCTGAACCAGCGTGGGCGAGCCGGCGTCGGTCATCGAGAAGCGCACGCCCTCGCCTTCGATCTGTTCGGCGATGTCGAGGAGATAACGGGCGTTGAAGCCGATCTCGATCGGCGCCGCGCCATAGCGCACCTCGATCTCCTCGACGGCGCTGCCGGCCTCCGGGCTGGTGGCGGAGAGGGTGAGCTGGTTCCGGGCCAGCGCCAGTTTCACCGCGCGCGTTTTCTCAGTGGCGATGGTGGCGACGCGGGCGACCGCCGCAGCGAAGCTCTTGCAGTCGGCCTCCATGACCTTGTCGTTGTTGGTCGGGATCACCCGCTGATAATCGGGGAAGGTCCCGTCGATCAACTTCGAGGTCAGCACCGAGCCGTCGAAGGTGAAACGAATCCTAGTGTCGGACAGCGACACGGCTACGGCCGCGGACGTGTCCTCGACGAGCTTGCGGAGCTCCATGACCGTCTTGCGCGGCACGATGAGCCCAGGGATCTTCTCGGCCCCCGTGGGCAGCGCCATTTCGAAGCGCGCTAGGCGATGGCCGTCGGTGGCCACCGCGCGCAGCACGGGCACGCCGGCGCTCTCGGCCGCGTGCACGTAGATGCCGTTCAAGTAATAGCGCGTCTCCTCGAGCGAGATCGCGAATCGGGTGCGATCGATGATCAGCCGCAATTCGGCCGCCGCCAATTCGAAGTTATGCGGTAGATCGCCGCCCGCCATCTTGGGAAAGTCCTCGGCCGGCAAGGCCTGGAGCATGAAGTTCGCCCGCCCGGCGCCGAGCGCCACCTGGGTTCCGCTCGGCCCCCCGCCGTCCTCGATGCTGACCTGGCTGCCTTCGGGGAGTAAGCGCACGATCTCGTAAAGCGTGTGCGCCGGCACCGTGGTCGACCCCGTGCCGGCGATCTCGGCCACGGCGCTGTCGAGGATCGCCAAGTCCATGTCGGTCGCGGCCAGCGCCAGCCGGCCCTGGCCCGCTTCGAGAAGGACATTGGCGAGAATCGGGATGGTGTTGCGGCGCTCGACCGCACTCTGGACATGGCTCAAGGCCTTGAGGAGAGCCGCCCGTTCGATGGTCAGTTTCATGGCGTAAGCACCGGTCTTTCGTGCGTGGTGGTCGAAGAAGACCGCAGTTGGCGCGGGCTTGGGCGGCGCTTCGAGGACCGCGCTCTCCGCAGGCCGGCCAGTATATCAGAAGCGGTTGAAATCAAAACCGTTTTTCGCTCAGGACGGGGCGAAATCCGGGCCTGATTTCAAGCCCTTGGGCGAGGCTTCCCGGCCGGCGGCGAAAGGGTCGTCGCGAGCGCGATTTTGATCGCCCGGCGCATGGTTGAAAGTTCCATCGACGCCGGCGCCGGCCCGCCCGCCTCGCTGGCCACGCCCGACCCCTTGGCGATCGTCGCCGCGACCTGGGAGCGCGCGTAAGGGAGGTGAATGAAGCCGCAGGGAACCGTGGCCGGAATCGCAGCCAGCCAGCGGAACATGGCCGCGTTGCAAAGATAGGTGCCGGCGCTGCTCGACAGCCGGGCCGGGATGGCGTGACCCAGCAGCGCGGACTGGATCGCCCGCAACGGCAGGCGCGCGCCGATCGCCGGCGCAGCGGCGGCATCGAGGACCCGATCGGCGAGCTTGAGCCCGGAATTGTCGGCGATCTCGAAATCGGCGAGGTTGACGGCCACGCGCTCGAGGCGGATCGCGGTCTCGCCTGCGGCGAGACCGAGCGCGATCACCGCCACGGGCTCGATTTCGGCGAGGATGCCGGCGATCGAGCGGTCGAGTTTTTCGAGGCTCACGGGCAGGATGCGGCCGACGACCGGCCATCCGGCGATGCGGCTTCCGTCGAGCCGGCGGGCGATCTCGCCCGACGGGTTGAGCGCGTCGAGGGCGAACGGCTCGAAGCCGGTCACCAAGGCGGCCCGCTTTCGACGTGGCACGCGCATGGGGGAATCCGTCAGCGGTCAGCCATCCGTAGGGGCGAGGCGTTGCCTCGCCGGTCTCAAGACCCACCCCTACCTCACGCCTCGAGCATCCGGCGCAAGAGCTGGACGTCTTCGGCAAAACCGTTGTCGGTCGATTGCAGCTCCTCGATCCTGCGCACAGCATGCATGACGGTGGTGTGATCGCGGCCGCCGAATTTGCGGCCGATCTCGGGCAGCGAGCGCGAGGTCAATTGCTTGGCAAGGTACATCGCGACCTGGCGCGGCCGTGCCACCGCGCGGGCGCGGCGCGGGGAATGCATGTCGGCGAGCCGGATCGAGTAATGCTCGGCGACCCGCTTCTGGATCTCCTCGATGGTCACGCGGCGATCGGAGGCCCGCAACAGATCGTGGAGCACGTCGTGGATGCTTTCGAGGGTGATCGAGCGGCCGAACAGCGAGGCATGGGCGGCGATGCGGTTGAGCGCGCCCTCGAGCTCGCGGATGTTCGAGCTGATCTTGTGGGCGAGGAATTCCAGGACCTTGGGCGGCACCGCCACCCCCAGCCGCTCGGCCTTGGTCTCGAGGATGCCCAGGCGCAGCTCGTAGGTCGTCGGGTGGATATCCGCGACCAGGCCCCAGGCGAGACGCGAGCGCACCCGGTCCTCGATCCCCTCGAGGTCCGACGGGCTCTTGTCGGCCGACAGCACGATCTGGCGGTTCTGGTCGATGAGGGCGTTGAACGTGTGGAAGAATTCGTCCTGCGTCGTATCCTTGCCGCTGATGAACTGCACGTCGTCGATCATCAGCACGTCGACCGAGCGGAACTGCTCCTTGAACGCCATGGTGTCTTTGAAGCGCAGCGCGCGGATGAACTGGTACATAAATTTCTCGGCCGACAGGTAGACGACCCGGCGCTGCGGGTGGCGCTTGCGCATCTGCCAGGCGATGGCGTGCATGAGATGGGTCTTGCCGAGGCCGACGCCGCCATAAAGGAACAGGGGATTGAACGGCACCTTCGCCTCCTCGGAGACGCGCCGGGCCGCGGCGGCGGCGAATTCGTTGGGCTTGCCGATCACGAAATTGTCGAAGGTGAAGCGGGGATCGAGCGGCGCGCCCAACCTCGCCTGTTCGTCCTCGCCGGCGCGCGCGCCCGCCTCGCCGCGCGGCGCCGCGTGGACCGCCGGGCGGATGATCGGCCTGTTCGCCGCTCCGCCCTCGACCCCGCCGGCGGCCCTCGGCGAAGCGGCCTCGACGACGATTTCGACGGACCGGATCGATTGGTCTTCGGCGCTCCACAGGACGCGGATGCGGTCGGCATAATGCTGGCGCACCCAGTCCTGCATGAATCGCGTCGGGACGGCGATCTTGACCTCGCCGTTGTCGACCGCGGCAAGCGTCAAGGGCTTGAGCCAACTCTTGAACGCGGCCTCGCCGACCTCGTCCCGCAGCCGGCCGCGGACGCGGGCCCACAGGGCCTCGTTCGGCTGCTCCCGCTCGGCGCGTGTCATGGCTAGTCCCGGTTCCAAGGCGGACCACCAGCTTTCCAGCCGGCCCTCGGCGGCGAACCGGCCCCCGGCGGCGAGCCGGACCGAGGCGGAGCGACCTTGGGTTCCGACCCTGCCATTGCCGCATCCCCCCCGACGCCGCTCAACCGACACCTCGGGCGGCGCGCACCACGACCCTGGCCTGGCGTATGGCGATGAGAGCGGAGGGATGGAATCCACCCCGTCGTCGCAAAACCGGCTGTGTGGCCTATCGGATTTTGAAACGTAGTCCCAAGACGCCGACCGATTTTTTTAGGCGTTCCCTGCCGCCCCTATCGAAGCGCCCGACTTTAATCGAGGGCGAGGCGCCGATGCAACATCGTTGCTCGCCGCTCGAGAAAATATTTTGCTTGCGTGTCGAAAATGCGACGCTTGCAAAGAAATTTCGTGCGCGGTGGCAGGGCGCGAAAAAAATTTAGAAAAATCAGTCGCCCGCCCTCGCGCCAACAGCGCGACCCGCGAACGAATCGTGCGCGTCAGAGCGTTTTGATGCGCCGGGACAGACGCGACAGCTTGCGCGCGACGGCGTTCTTGTGGATGGTCCCGGTCCCAACCCCGCGCATGAGAACGGGCGCGGCGGACTTGTAGGCCACCCGCGCCTCGTCCTTGTGGCCCGCCGCGATCGCGGCTTCCACCTTTTTCACGGCCGTGTGGACCTGCGACAGGCGCGCGCGGTTGACGATCGTGCGGCGCGCCGCCTGCCGGATTTTTTTCTCCGCCGATTTCGTCGTCGCCATGTTTCGCCCGTCCGCGATTCGTCGTTCCGCAAGGCGAGCCTTATAGACCCGGCCAAGGTGCGCCGTCAACGCTCGCTTCGCCCCGGCGCTCAGCGATGCTTGAAGTGGGGCTGGCGCTTCTCGACGAACGCTGCCATGCCCTCTTTCTGGTCCGCGGTGGCGAAGGTCGAATGGAACATCCGGCGCTCGAAGCGCACGCCTTCGGCGAGCGTGGTTTCGTAGGCGCGGTTGACGCATTCCTTGATCATCATCGCCACCGGCCGCGACATCGATGCGATCTTCGCCGCCGTGTTGACCGCCTCTTCGGCGAGGTCCGCCGCCGGCACGACCCGGCTGACCAGGCCCGCGCGTTCGGCCTCGGCGGCATCCATCATGCGGCCGGTCAGGCACATTTCCATCGCCTTCGACTTGCCCACGAAGCGCGCCAGACGCTGCGTGCCGCCCGCCCCCGGCATCGTCCCGAGCGTGATCTCGGGCTGACCGAATTTCGCCGTGTCGGCGGCGATGACGAAGTCGCACATCATCGCCACCTCGCAACCCCCGCCCAGCGCGTAACCGGACACCGCGGCGACGATCGGCTTGCGGCACGTGGTAATTCTTTCCCAGCCCTGGGTGATGAAATCCATAAGGTAGACGTCCATGTAGGACCGATCCTTCATCTCCTTGATATCGGCGCCGGCGGCAAACGCCTTGTCGCTGCCGATCAGCACGATCGCGCCGATGTTGTCGTCGGCCTCGAAGGCGTCGAGCGCGCTCGCCAAGTCGGCGACCAGGGCCGCGGAGAGCGCGTTCAACGCCTTGGGACGGTTCAAGGTGATGAGGCCGACGCGGCCGCGGGTTTCGACCAGGATGTTCTGGTAGGCCATGGTTTTCTCCACGAGGTGAAGCGTTATGGCGGCAAGCCGGGGGTTCTCAACCGGGCGCCAGATAGAAGCGGACCAGCAGCCTCCCGGCCGCTCCGCCGGCGGGGAATTCCAGGATCAGCCGCTCGCCCTCGCGCCGGAAATCGCTCGGCCCCGCCGGCCGCCAGCCGAGCTGGGGCAGGGTCGAGGCATAGAAGCCGAGAACGTCCTCGCGGCCGACCGTGCCCTCGGCGTAGACCTCGACGATCCGGCCCTCGGGCGCGTCGAAGACCACGCCGCGCTCGGCGAGCTCGACGAGGCCCGGCATCACTGGCAGGTCCTCGAGCGCGGCGAAGAAACCGTCGCCCGCGGCGGCGGAGCGGGATGGCGAAGCCGGCCATATCCCCAGCCCCGCCAGCAGCGTCCCGACGACCAAGGCACAGCCGAACCGGGTCATGCGAGGGCGCTCTTACCTCACCGCTGCCGTTGCGCACAATAGAATGTCGAGCGGCCCGCCTGGACGATGCGCTTGACGGAACCGCCGCAATCGCAGTCGGGGCAAGGTTGACCCTCGCGGTCGTAAACCGCCCACAGGTTCTGGAACCAGCCGGGCTCGCCCGAGGCCTGGACGAAGTCGCGGGCCGAGGAGCCGCCCGCCGCGATCGCCCTCTCGATCACGTCCTTGATCGCCGCGGCCAGTCGGCGGGCTAGCTCGCCCCGGACTGTGCCGGCCCGGCGCCGGGGCGAAATGCCGGCGGCATAGAGCGCCTCGCAGGCATAGATGTTGCCGAGCCCGGCGACCGCGCGCTGATCGATGAGCGCGGTCTTGATCGGCGCCCGCCTGCCCTTGAGCGCCGCGGCGAGGATTTCGGGCGTGAAGCCGGGGTCGAGCGGTTCGGGTCCGAGTCCCGAAAAACGCTTGTCGGCGCAAAGCTCTCCTGCCGGCAGGAGGTCCATGAGCCCGAAGCGCCTGGGATCGGTGAAGCGCAGGCTCGAGCCGTCGTCGGTTGCCATCTCGACATGGTCGTGCGGCCCCGGCCGGCCTCCGCCGCGGCCGCGGGCGCGCAAGACCAGGCGTCCCGACATGCCGAGATGGATCACCAGCACATTGCCGTCGTCGAGCCCGAGCAGCAGGTATTTGGCCCGCCGGTCCACCGTGCACACCACCCGCCCGACCAGGCGGCGCGAGAAATCGCGCGGCAAGGGCACGCGCAGATCGGGCCGGCGGTCGACGACGCGCACCAGGCGCCGCCCGACCAGCCGGGGCCGTAAGCCCCGCACGACGGTTTCCACTTCAGGGAGTTCGGGCATCGGGATAGCAAGACGTAAAGCCAGCGAATCGTAGCCCAAACCCGCGCTCCGCGCTATGTTCCCCGTCCATGGCTAGGGATGACGGCGGGGGCACGACCCAATTCGGCTTCCGCGAGGTGAGGGCGGCGGAGAAGGCATCGCTGGTGCGCGCGGTGTTCGACAGCGTGGCGCCGCGCTACGACCTGATGAACGACCTCATGTCGGCGGGCGTCCATCGCCTGTGGAAGGCCTCGCTGATCGCCGAGATCCATCCCCGCCCGGGCGAGCGCCTCGTCGATGTCGCCGGCGGCACCGGCGACATCGCGCGTCGGTTCGTTGCCGCCGCGCCGGGCGCCGCGGCCATTGTCTGCGATATCAGTGCCGAGATGCTGTCGCTCGGCCGCGACGCCGGGCTCGATTCCGGCCTCGTCGAGGGCGTGATCTACGTCGCGGGCGACGCCGAGCGACTGCCGCTCGGCGATCGCGCCGTCGATGTCTATGCGATCGCCTTCGGCCTGCGCAATGTCACGCATATCGATCGGGCGCTCACCGAGGCGCAGCGAGTCTTGAAGCCGGGCGGGCGGTTCTACTGTCTCGAATTCGGCCGCACCGTGCTGCCGCTGCTCGGTTGGCTGTACGATCTCTACTCGTTCTCGGTCCTGCCCGCTTTGGGCGAGCTGGTGACCGGCGACCGCGCTGCTTACCAGTACCTGGTGGAAAGCATCCGCCGCTTCCCTCCGCAGGACGAGCTCGCCCGCCAGATCGCCGCCGCCGGGCTCGCTCGCCTGCGCTGGCGCAACCTGTCGGGCGGCATCGCCGCGATCCACGCCGCCTGGCGGCTCTAGGAGCCTGTCCGCCGTGTTCCGCGCCCTGCGCAACCTCGGCCGGATCGCCCGCATCGCGCTCACGCTTGCCCGCCACGACGCGCTCATCGGGCTCGACCGGCTGGCGCCGCCGTTCATGGTGCGAATGGCCCAAGCGCTCAGGCGCGAGCGCATCGCCGGCCGGCCCGGCCAGCGCTTGGCCGCGGCGCTCACCGCGCTGGGGCCGAGCTTCATCAAGTTCGGCCAGGGCCTGTCGACCCGCGCCGACCTGGTGGGCGAAGAGATCGCCGCCGACCTCTCGGAGCTACAGGACCGGCTGGCGCCGTTCCCCGGGGCGGCGGCGCGCGCCAGGGTCGCCGCCGAGCTCGGGCGCCCGATCGAGGAGGTGTTCGCCGATTTCGACGACCGGGCGGTCGCCGCCGCCTCGATCGCCCAAGTCCATTTGGCGACCGCGCGTGGGCCAGCGGGGGCGCCGGGGACCGAGGTCGCCGTCAAGGTGTTGCGCCCTGGCATCGAATCCCTGTTCGAGCGCGACATCGACCTTTTCCGGTGGCTCGCCGAGTTGGCCGAGCGCCTGATCCCGCGCCTGCGGCGCTTGAAGCCGGTGGCGGTGGTCGCCGCCTTCGCCGAGACGGTGCGCCTTGAGATGGACTTGCGCCTGGAAGCCGCCGCGGCCTCGGAGTTGGGGCAGAATTTCGCCGGCGATGCCGATTTCCGGGTACCGCGGGTCGACTGGCACCGCACGGCCCGGCGCGTCCTCACCCTCGAGCGGATCAGCGGCATCTCGGTCGACGAGCGCGAGGCGCTGCTCGCCGCCGGCCACGATCCCGACGCGATCGTCGCCAAGGCGGGGCGCGCCTTCTTCAACCAGGTCTTCCGCGACGGCTTCTTCCACGCCGATCTCCATCCCGGCAACCTGTTCGTCGCCGATGACGGCGCCCTGGTGGCGGTCGATTTCGGCATCATGGGCCGGCTCGACCGGCCGACCCGCGCCTACCTCGCCGACATGCTGCTGGGCTTCCTCAACGGCGATTACGCGCGCGTGGCCGCGGTCCATTTCGAGGCCGGGTTCGTGCCCCCGACCCATTCGCTGGGCGCCTTCACCCAGGCCTGCCGCGCCATCGCCGAGCCCATCCTCGGCCGGCCCATGCACGAAATCTCGCTCGCCCGGCTCTTGGCCCAGCTCTTCGAGGTCACCGAGGCCTTCGAGATGGAAACCCAACCCCGGCTCCTGCTCCTGCAAAAGAGCATGCTGGTCTGCGAGGGCGTGGGGCGCCGCCTCAATCCCAACCTCAACATGTGGCAGCTCGCCCGGCCGCTGGTCGAGGCCTGGATGGTGGACAACCGCGGCCTCGACGCGCGGGTGCGCGGCGCCGCCGAGCAGGCGATCCAGCGCCTCGAGGAGCTGCCGGGCCTGGTCGGCAATCTCGAGAAGGCGGCGGCGATGCTGGCCTCGGGCGGCGTGCGCCTGCACCCCGACTCGCTCGTAGCGCTCAGACCGAGGCGCGAGCGAGGCGCCTGGCCCTGGATCGCCCTCGCGCTGGCCGCCGGCTTCGGGCTGGCGACGTTGCTTTAGGCTTTGGCCTCGCGCGGGGCCGCCAGCCGTTGCGGGCGCGGCAGTGACAGGGCGGCCGCCAGGGTCAGACACGCCAGCACGGCGAGGACCGAGAACGTCGCCTCGAAGCCGCCGGTGCGGCTGTGGAGAACGGCGATCAGAGGCACGCTCAAGGCGCTCGCCCCGAACGAAACGACGTAGCGGACCGCGTAGACCCGCGAGCGCCACGCCTCGTCGGTATAGCGCGCCACCATGGCGTCGTTGATCGGAAGCTGGCCGAAGACGAAGAACATCATGGCAATCGCCACCGCCAGCATCAAGTAGTTGTCGGCCGAGCCGGCGAGCCACAGGAGCGGCACTTGGGCGGCCGCCACCGGCACGAACACGGACCGCATCGGATGCCGGTCGATGAGCCGGCCGACAATGAGCTGGGCGATCGCCGCCAAGACATAAACGACGGAGACCAGGGCGCCGATGCCGGTCGTCGTCTCGGTGAGCGCGGCCAGCCGCTCGTCGAAGACCTTGGGCATGGCGACGGTGGTCGCGTTGAAGATTACGCCGCCGCAGGCCGAGGCGACGAGCACCACGAAGAATGCCCGCACGACCGCCTCGCGCGCCATCCGCGGGCCGGGACCGGCCGCCGCCTCGGCCGCCAGCGCCAGCCGCGGAACCCCAACGGCGAAGCCCACGCCCAGGGCGATCGAGATCGCACCCGGCACGATGAAGGCCGCGCGCCAGCCATAGAGGTCGGCCAGCGCCCCGGCGGTGAGGGCCGCCGCCGCCACTCCCAGATTCCCGGCGACGCCGTTTATCCCGAGCGTTCGTCCAACCTCGGCGCGGCCCTGGACCAGCATGGCGATGCCGACCGGATGGTAGATCGCCGCGAACACGCCGATCGCAGTCAAGCCGACGGCGATGGCAGCGGGCGTGCCGGCCAAGCCGGTGGCGATCGAGGCGAGCCCGATGCCGATGAAAAAGATCACCATCATACCGTGTCGGCTCCAACGGTCGCCCAGCCACCCCGCCGGCAGCGAGAAAGCGCCGAAGGCGATGAACCCGCCCACCGACAGGGCCAGGAGTTCGCCATAGGGTCGGCCGAATTCCGGCTCCATCGCCAGCACGACGGTCGGGAAGATCAGCATGAACAGATGGTCGAGCGCGTGCCCGAGATTGAGGAAGACGGCGGAACGGCGGGATTGGTCCATGACTTGGAGCTCGCTGGCGGGGCCGAAGGCGCCATCATAGAGGGGGCGGAATGCCCTTGTCTCGGGCGGCTCGAGGGATAGTTGCGCGCTTGCAAGCCGGCCGGTAAGGTCATCTGGTTTCGTCGAACCGGTCGGACCGGCTTGGAATCAAAGGCAGAATGCTCGACGGCAAGCGCATAGTGCTGATCATCGCCGGCGGCATCGCGGCTTATAAGAGCCTCGACCTGATCCGCCGGCTGCGCGAACGGGGCGCCTTGGTGCGCTGCATCCTCACCAAGGCCGGCGCCGAGTTCGTGACGCCGCTGGCGGTCGCGACCCTGTCCGGCCACAAGGTCCACGCCGACCTGTTTTCGCTCACCGAGGAAAGCGAGATGGGGCACTTGCGCCTGTCGCAGGAGGCCGACCTCGTGGTGGTGGCGCCGGCTACCGCCGACCTCCTGGCAAAGATGGCGGCCGGCATCGCCGACGATCTTGCCACGACGGCGCTCCTCGCCACCGAGCGGCCGATCCTGGTGGCGCCGGCGATGAACTTCCGCATGTGGCGGCACCCGGCGACGGCCCGCAACATAGCGCTGCTCGAAAGCCGGGGCGTGCGCTGGATCGGTCCCAACGAAGGCCCGCTCGCCGAGGCCGAGAGCGGTCCGGGGCGGCTGGCGGAGCCCTTGGAGATCGTGGCGGCGGTCGAGGCGTTGTTCGCCGGCGGTCCGCTCAAGGGCAAGCGCGCGCTGGTCACCAGCGGTCCCACTCACGAGCCCATCGATCCGGTACGCTACCTCGCCAACCGCTCCTCGGGCCGCCAAGGCCATGCGATCGCCGTGGCGGTGGCCGAACTCGGCGCCGAGACCGTGCTCGTCACCGGCCCGACCGCGATCCCGGACCCGATCGGCCTCATCACGCGGCGCGTCGAGACCGCCCAGGAGATGCTGGCCGCCTGCCGCGCCGCCCTGCCGGTCGAAATCGCGGTCTGCGCCGCCGCGGTCGCCGACTGGCGGGCCGCCGAGCGCCGCAATCGAAAGCTCAAGAAGGACGGCGGCCCGCCCCCGGCGCTCAAGCTGGCGGCGAACCCCGATATCCTGGCGACGATTGCGGCGCCGGGCGCGGCGCGCCCGCGCCTGGTGGTCGGCTTCGCCGCCGAAACCGAGGACGTGCTCGCCAACGCGGCCGCCAAGCGCGTGAAAAAAGGCTGCGACTGGATGGTCGCCAACGACGTCTCGGCGGCCTCCGGGACGCTGGGCGGCGACGACAACGCCGTGTTCGTGATCGATGCCAAAGGTACCGAGAGCTGGCCCAGGCTGCCCAAGACCGAGGTCGCGCGCCGGCTTGCCCGGCGCATCGCCGATTATTTCGGCTGATCATTGCGCCCCGTCCGCGTCATGATCGCGCGATTGAAGCATGCGGCGGACCTCGATCTGCCCGCCTATGCGACGCCGGCCAGCGCCGGGGTCGACCTCCAGGCCGCGCTGGCGGCGCCGCTGACGCTGCGCCCCGGCGAGCGGGCGCTGATCCCGACCGGCGTCGCGCTGGCGTTGCCGCCGGGGTTTGAGGCGCAGATCCGCCCGCGTTCGGGGCTCGCGCTCGCGCACGGGGTCACGGTGCTCAACAGCCCCGGCACCATCGACGCCGACTACCGCGGTGAAATCGGCGTCATCCTCGCCAACCTCGGGCCGGCGCCGTTCGTGGTCACCCGGGGCCTGCGCATCGCCCAGCTCGTGGTGGCGAAGGTCGCGCGCATCGCCTGGCGGGAAGTCCAGGCGGTGCCGCCGAGCGAGCGCGGGGCCGGCGGGTTCGGCTCGACCGGGTCCTGACATGCTGCGCCTGTCCAAGAAGCTGCTGTTCGCCGTCGAGGCCGTGCTCGACATCGCTTACAATTCCGGCGGCCGGCCGGTGCCGGCGGCGGCGATCACCAGACGCCAGGGCATCCCCAGGCGTTATCTCGAGCCCGCGCTCCAGGCCCTGGTGCGCTCGGGCATCCTCGCCGGACAGCGCGGGCCCAAGGGGGGGTACCGCCTGTCGCGCGAGCGCCGCCGCATTTCGCTGGGCGACATCGCCCGCGTGGTCGGCGCGCTCGACGCCGCTTCCGACCCGATCATCGAGGCGCCGGGCTCGCCGCTCGGCCAGCGCGTCGTTCGCCCGTTGTGGCTCGAACTCCAGTCCGACCTCGCCGGCCGGCTCGATGCGGTCAACGTCGAGGAATTGTGCCGGCGCGCCCAGGCGTCCAACCTCAAGCCGGCGGTCGAGCACGGCCTCGATTTCACGATCTAGACCCCAGGTCCGGGTCACATTTGTTGGTTAGGGTCAAACCACGAGCTTGACCTTGATCGACCGGCGACTCGAATGTACATTTTCAGCGTGTCAAATGGCGACCGATGCCGGCGTTAACAGGTAAAATATCCATGCGCGTTTCCTCGATGGCGGCGCCGAGCCGCGGCCCAACCCGCCGGCGCCAACTCGAGTTTCGCGGCCGCATTTACGACAGCATCACCGAGACCATCGGCGCCACCCCGCTGGTGCGCTTGCGCCGGCTCGCCGAGGCGCACGGCGCGCGCGCCGAGATCCTCGGCAAGCTCGAATTCTTCAACCCGCTGGCCTCGGTCAAGGACCGCATTGGGGTGGCCATGGTCGAAGCGGCCGAGCGCGAGGGGCGCATCGGAGCGCGGACCGTGTTGGTCGAGCCGACCTCGGGCAATACCGGCATCGCGCTCGCCTTCGTCGCCGCGGCCAAGGGCTATCGCCTGATCCTGACCATGCCCGAGGGCATGTCGGTCGAGCGGCGCAAGATGTTGCGGCTGTTGGGCGCCGAGCTCGAGCTCACGCCGGCGGACGAGGGCATGCGGGGCGCCATCCGCCGCGCCGAGGAACTCGTCGCCAGCCTGCCTGACGCACTCATGCTCCAGCAATTCGTCAATCCGGCCAACCCGGACATCCACCGGCGGACGACCGCCGAGGAGATTTGGCGCGACACCGGCGGGCGCGTCGATGCCGTGGTGTGCGGGGTGGGCACCGGCGGGACGTTGACCGGGGTGGGGGCGGTCTTGAAGGCGCGCAAGCCGGCTGTGAAAATGATCGCGGTCGAACCCGAGGACTCGGCCGTGCTGTCCGGCGCCAGGCCGGGTCCGCACAAGATCCAGGGCATCGGCGCCGGCTTCGTGCCCGAAATCCTCGACCGCGGCCTGATCGACGAAGTTTTCAGGATCGGCAACGAGACCGCCTTCGCGACCGCCCGCGAGACGGCGCGCCTCGAGGGCCTGCCGGTCGGCATCTCGTCGGGCGCGGTCCTCGCCGCGGCGCTCGAACTCGGGGCGAGGCCGGCGTGGGCGCGCAAGCTGATCGTCGTCGTCGTGCCGTCGTTCGCCGAGCGCTATTTGTCGACCCCGCTGTTCGAAGGGCTGTAGGGGCGGGTCCTAAGACCCGCACCATGGAGCCATGGACCTTACCGACCGGCAATTCGAGCGCTACGCCCGCCACCTCATCCTCGACGAAATCGGCCAGGAGGGGCAAGTGAAGCTGATGTCGGCGCGGGTGCTGGTGGTCGGCGCCGGCGGGCTCGGCTCGCCGGCCCTTCTGTACCTCGCCGCAGCCGGCGTGGGGGTAATCGGCGTGGTCGACGACGACCGCGTCGACCTCTCGAACCTGCAGCGCCAGATCGTGCACACCACCGATCGCATCGGCGACAACAAGGTCGAGAGCGCCATCGACGCGCTCTCCGCCATCAACCCCGAGGTGCGCGTCATCCCCCACAAGTTGCGCCTCGGCCCCGACAACGCGCTCGAGCTGGTGGGCGAATACGACGTGGTCGCCGACGGCAGCGACAATTTCGCCACCCGCTACCTCGTCAACGACGCCTGCTATTTCGCCCGCAAGACCTTGGTCGCCGCCGCGCTGCTGCGCTTCGAGGGCCAGCTTTCGACCTACAAGGCCGGGATCGGCCCGAACGGGGAGAGGAGTTCGTGCTACCGCTGCCTGTTCCCCGAGCGGCCGCCCGAAGGCCTGGTCCCGCGCTGCGAGGAGGCCGGCATATTGGGCTCGGTCGCCGGCGTCATGGGCACGCTCCAGGCGACCGAGGTCATCAAGGAAATCCTCGGACTGGGGCAGAGCCTCGCGGGCCAACTCCTGATCTACGACGCGCTGCTGGCCGCGGTCCGCAAGATCAAGGTGGCGCGCGACCCCGACTGCCCGCTGTGCGGGGAGCATCCCACCATCCGCGACCTGTCGGGCCCCTACTGAGCGCCAGGATCTTACCTAGAACATCGTCGCCAGCACGCGGTCGGGCGGGCTGTGGCCGTCGGCGAAGGTCTTGATGTTGACGATCACCTTCTCGCCCATGGCGAGGCGGCCCTCGAGCGTGGCCGAGCCCATGTGCGGCAGGCAGACGACGTTGTCGAGTTCGAGTAGCTTGGGCTCGATCGCCGGCTCGTGCTCGTAGACGTCGAGCCCGGCGCCGCCGATCTCGCGCCCGGCGAGGCCGCGCGCGAGCGCCGCCTCGTCGATCACGTGCCCGCGCGAGGTGTTGACGATGATGGCGTGCGGCCGCAACAGCCTGAGCCGCCGCGCCGAGAGCAGGTGATAGGTGGCCGGGGTGTGCGGACAATTGACCGAGATGATGTCCATGTGGGCCAGCATCTGGTCGAGGCTTTGCCAATAGGTCGCCTCGAGCTCGGCCTCGGCGTCGGGGTGGCATCGGCGGCGGTTGTGGTAGTGGATCGACAGGCCGAAGGCCCCGGCGCGGCGCGCCACCGCGGCGCCGATGCGACCCATGCCGATGATGCCGAGCCGTTTCCCGGCCAGGCGCATCCCGAGCATCGAGGTGGGAGCCCAGCCGGCCCACGCGCCCGAGCGCGTCAGGCGCGCGCCCTCGACCAGCCGGCGCGCCACGGCGAGGATCAGGGCCATGGCCATGTCGGCGGTGTCCTCGGTCAGCACGCCCGGCGTGTTGGTCACCGCGATGGCGCGCGCGCGCGCATCGTCGAGATCGATATGGTCGACGCCGGTGCCGAACGAGGCGATGAGCTTGAGGTTGGGCCCGGCCCGGGACAGCACCGTCTTGTCGATGCGGTCGGTCACCGTCGGCACCAGCACCTGGGCCTCGCCGAGCGCGGCGCCCAACTCGGCCTCGCTCATCGGGTGGTCGTCGAGATTGAGCCTGGTGTCGAACAGCTCCATCATCCGCGTCTCGATCGCGTCGGGCAGCTTGCGGGTGACGATGACGAGCGGACGCCGCCAAGACATGCCTCCACCCTCCTCGGAGTTGGACTTCGCGGACCTCCGTACCAAGGCTGGGGGGGACTGTCCAGCCTCGGCCGACGCCTTCCCAAGCCGGCGGCCGTGCCTATAATCGCCGCCATGGTGCGTCGAGTCGCGGCCCTCCTCCTCGCCCTTGCGTTCGTCGCCCTCGCCCTGGGCGCCCTCGCCCCCGGCGGCGGCGCGGCCCGCGGCGAGGCCCTGCCGCTGCCGCGCTACGTCAGCCTGCGCGCCGACGAGGTCAATCTGCGCACCGGCCCCGGCGTGCGCTATCCGGTCGAGTGGATCCTCACGCGCAAGCACCTGCCGGTCGAGGTGCTGGTCGAGTTCGAGAACTGGCGCAAGATCCGCGACTGGCAGGGCACCGAGGGGTGGGTGCACCAGAGCATGCTGTCCGGCCGCCGCTCGATGATCGTCACCGGCGACATTCGTCCGTTGCGCCGGCGTCCCGACCCCGGCGCGCCGGTGGTCGCCCGCCTCGAGCCCGGCGTGGTCGGCCAAGTCGTCGAGTGCCAGGACCAGTGGTGTCGGGTCGAAGCAGGCGGGGCCAAGGGCTGGATGACCCGCGCCGAATTCTGGGGCGTCTATCCCAACGAGACGCTGAAGTGAGGACGACCCGTCGATCGTCGCGAGGCAATGCCTAGAACCCGCACCCGAAATGTTCGAGGAGCCCCCCAGCACGGAGCATGAGCTCGTCAGCCTGGCCGCGGCGCTCACCGCGGGTATGCCGTTGACGGCGGTCGAGCGTGCGCTGTTGCCGAATCCGTCGGCGAAACCGTCCCCGCCGGCGGTCAAGCGAATTCGGGATGCGATCCGGGCGGGAAAAGATCCGTTGGGGGAAGCTTTCACCCGCATCCGAGACGCCGAGGAGCGCCGAAAGCAGGGCGCGACTTATACTCCGCACATCATTGTCGACATGATGATCTCCTGGGCGGCGCGGAACGGACGACCCGGACGCGTCGTCGATGCCGGCGCAGGATCGGGGCGTTACCTCCTTGCGGCAGCGAAAGCCTTTCCGAGAGCCCGTCTGATCGCCATAGAAACGGACCCTCTCGCCGCTCTCATCGTGCGGGCAAACGCCAGCGCGATCGGGATCCAAGGTCGCCTGCTCGTGGTCGTGGCCGACTATCGTGAGACAGACATTCCGACGATTGCCGCGCAAACGTTGTTCATCGGCAACCCCCCCTACCTTCGCCATCACGACATTGCACCGCAATGGAAGGCCTGGTACAGCGCAGAAACCGCCCGACATGGAGTCAAAGCAAGCCAGCTCGCCGGGCTCCACCTTCACTTCTTCGTACGGACCCGTCAGCTCGCGCGGGCAGGCGACTACGGTGCCTATATTACCGCCGCCGAATGGCTCGACGTGAACTACGGCGCCGCACTGCGGCACCTCCTGCTCTCCAGCCTCGGCGGCGAGGGCATCCACATTTTTGACCCCACGGTAGCCGCCTTCGAAGACGCTCTAACCACCTCCGTCATCACCTGCTTTCGCGTTGGTCGGAAAGTGCGAAACATTCGGATCGGATACATTCGAAAGCCGCAATTGCTGAGTTCCTTGCTCAAAGGCCGGGCCGTCGCGGCGGCGCAGCTCGCCGCCTCCTCGAAGTGGACAGCATTTCTTTTTGCTCGGCCGGCCGCCCCACCAGGGAGAATCGCGCTTGGGGACCTGTTCCGCGTGAAACGCGGACAAGTGACCGGCAACAACGCTGTGTGGATCGCCGGCCCTCATTCGGCTGACATTCCCGCTCGGTATCGGTTTCCTTGCGTTACAAAGGCGCGCGAACTTTTCGGTTGCGGCGCCGCACTGACGGAGACAACCCAGCTCAGGGAGGTTGTCGATCTGCCGGTCGACCTTGCCGAAATCGGTCCTGACGACCTCGACAATATCGAGCGGTTCTTGAATTGGCTCGAGAAGGCCGGAGCGGACCGGAGTTATATTGCCGGGCATCGTGGCGCCTGGTGGTCGGTCGGACTGTATGATCCGGCACCGATCCTCTGCACTTACATGGCCCGCCGCGCACCGACGTTCGTCCGTAACCTTCGGGCCGCGCGCCATATCAATATCGCACATGGCCTCTACCCCAGGGATCCGCTCGGCGGGGATGTCCTCGACCGAATCGCGGCTTGGCTACGCGGAAACGTGACGACCGAAGGCGGACGGACCTACGCGGGAGGTCTCACCAAGTTTGAACCGCGGGAAGTCGAGCGCCTGCGCGTCCCCTCCCTGGAAGATCTCGCGGGGATGTCGGTCTCGTGAGGGATCCACCCTCATGGTCCAAGGCGCAGTAGGCCCGGGAAGTCAACCGGTCTCAGGAGTTGTTTCGTCGCGAGCGCCTGCGCGAACCCCTCGAGGTGTGGCAGAGAACTTTTCAACGATACATCAAGACCTTTCGAAGGCTGTTCGAATGATACGGCGTGGTCGATCCTTCGCGGCTCCCGCATGAGAGGATCGTCGCGATCTTCCGCGAGAAGGATCTCTCATCGGCGTTTCGGTACATGGCCGGGCCGCCGATTTCCGAAGATGACCTCGGGGTGCTGGCAAGAGCCTCGCTCACTCCAGGCCGGCTTGCGGAAGACGCGACAGCCACCCAACGAATCCTGGGCGTCATCGTCGAGACGCTGGACCCGTTGCGGTTCCCTTGGGTTGCCGAGAGGCGTTCACCGACCCAACAGGAGCGAACGGCAGCCGTCCTCGCTTCCGCAGCCCTGATCACCGCTCAGCGTGTCGCCACGGACCGGCGAAACGACGCCAAGAAACGGCAGGACAGCCGCGTGAGAGAATACCTGCAAGGTCTCGGTCTCGTGGAAACGAAGCCACGTCCTATTCGAAGTCTGGACGACACCCCAGGGCGGGGTCACTTCTCCATCGAAACGCGCGTCGGCATTCGCAAGGCCGACATACCCGTACGCCTATACGATGGTCGCCTGATGCCGATCGAGTGCAAGGTCTCGAACAGCGAGCTGAATGGCGTCAAGAGAATCAACAACGATGCGGCGGTGAAGGCGCGATATTGGAAGGAGGAATTCGGCAGAACCCAGATCGTCCCTACGGCCGTCCTGTCAGGGGTGTTCAAGGTGATCAACCTGTTGCAGCCCCAAGAGGCTGGTCTGGTTCTGTTTTGGACGCACAAGCTCGACGATTTAGGACGGTTCATCAGGGGGACGAAAACCGGGTAATGCCTGGTCTGTGCCCAATATCGACTTGACGTCAGCCGCGATAGGCGTTGTGAACTGAAGGAGGATGGCCCCTGTGCTCGCCCGCGATCACGACTGGGGCTCGTTCTGTTCGCTCGATGTGCGCTGGTGCCTCGCCGAACAAGGCGTAGCCTGGGAAGGCCGCCGCCGCCCCTCGCGCGGCGCGCCCCGGCTAAATTGCAAGCCTCGATCGGGTGCTGCACACTAAGCTTTCCTGAAGCGTGGTCGACATCCGGGCGCCGGCCGGGGGAGCGTAGTGCGCAACATCCATTTGCCGGTGTGGCTTGGGGTGGCCGACCTGCCGCACGCCGGCGCCTTCGCCGTCCTCCACGCCATCGAGGGGTTTACCCGCGCGATCTTGGTCACCGTCCTGCCGCTGCAGGCCTACCGGCTGCTCGGCGACGCCCAGAAGGTGAGCGCGCTCTATTTCGCGGTCGGCGTCGCCGGCCTGCTGGGCAGTTTCGTCGTTCCCTTTCTCGTCCATCATATGCCTCGCCGATGGGTGTACGGCTTGGGCGCCATTTGCGTCTTCGTGGCGGGCTGTCTGTTGGCCTTGCGGACGTTGCCCGCCCTCGCCGCCGGGATGGCGGCGCACGCCTTCGCCGTCGCCTGCATCGAGGTCTCGTTCAGCCTTTATCTCATGGACCATATCGGGCGGCGCGACTTCAGCCGCTTCGAGCCGCTGCGGCTGTTCCTCGCCGCCTGCAGCTGGACGCTCGGACCTTGGTTGGGAATTTATCTCGAGGTCCATGTGGCGCCGTGGGCGCCGTTCGCCGTCGTCGGCCTCCTCGCCCTGGCGATGCTGGGTTATTTCCGGTTCCTCGGATTGACCGAGGCACCCGCGGCCTCGACGCGGGCCGCGATCAACCCGCTGGTCTTCCTGCCCCGCTTCGTCCGGCAACCGCGCTTGCGCCTCGCCTGGCTGCTCGCCGTCGGGCGGTCGGCCTGGTGGGGCCTGTTTTATGTCTACGCGCCGATCTACGCGGTAGCCTCGGGCCTCGGCGACCAGGCGGGCGGCGTCATCGTCTCGCTGGGTTTCGCGGCCCTGTTCCTGGCGCCCTTGTGGGGATGGTTCGGGCGACGCTACGGCCTCAAGCGGCTGCTGATCGCCGGCTATGGCCTGGGCGGGGTGGCGACGCTCGCCGTCGCCGCGGTCGCCGATCTGCCCTGGCTCGGCGTGGCGGTTCTGATCGGCGCCGCCTGGGGAATGGGCATGGTCGACGGCGCCGGCAACGTGCCGTTCCTGCGCGCCGTGCGGCCCCTGGAGCGCCCGCAGATGACCACCGTCTATGCGACCTATCGCCATGCCGCCCATCTGGGGCCGCCGGGAGTCTTCGCGCTGTTGCTGAAGGCGTTCGCGCTGCCGGCCGTCTTCGCGGTCGGCGGCGCGGCGATGCTCGGGCTCGCCTACCTGTCGCGCCACGTCCCGCGTCGGTTTTAGTCCGAAAAATCCTCGGCCAGCGCTTGGCGCACGGCCTCGGGCATTACCGCCAGGTGGCCGTAGTTGGGGTGGTCGATGCCGACCACCACCGGCGCGCCCGCGGTCCTGAACGTGTCGATCCCGGCGCGCGTGAAGGGGAAGCGAAGGAAATGCACCGACGAGGTCTTGCCCTCGGGCGTGGTGCGCTCGACGTCGCGCTCGGGAACCCCCTGGATGGCCGCGCCGGCAACCGTCAGGAAGACGCGATCCTCGATTTCGCCCAAGCCCCGGAGCATGACCGCGCGCCGCGCCGGGTCTTCGATCTCGAGCATCATCGTGGCGACCAGTTCCTCGCCCTGCGGGATGAGCGGATTGTAAGCCGAGAGCTCGCCCTCGATCTGGGCCTCGCCGCCCTTCTCGGTGAACAGCATCTCGTGCACCTGGTGCCACATCGTCCGGTAGTTCTCGAAATAGAAGGTGGCGAAGGGGCCGACTTCCATCCGGCGGCGCGCCTTCAAGGCCATGATGGTTTGGCGGAGGCGCTTGCGCTCCCTTGCATAGGTCGCCATCGGCAGGATGTCGGGGGGCGCGATCCGGCGCTTGGCGCTCATTCGCCTACACCGCCCCCGGTTCAATATTCGAGGCCGTAGGCACGGGCGAACAACTCGATCGGGTGCCAGGCGCGCGCGTGCACGGGCCCACCCTCGCCAAGCCGCTCGAGGCCCTGGACGATGTGCGCGCCGGCGAGCGGGCATTCGGAAGCGAGATGGGCCTTGGCGCCGTGGGCCACGGTTCGGGCCACCGGCTTGCCGAGCTCGAGCGCGGTCGGGAAATTGTCCTTCATCACCCCCCACGACCCCCCGTGTCCCGAACAGCGCTCGATCACCTGGACGTCGATTTCGGGGATGAGGCGCAGCATCGCGGCCGCCTTGGCACCCATGTTCTGCGCCCGGGCGTGACAGGCCAAATGCAGCGCCACGCCGCCCGGCAGCGGCTCGAGACCCGGGGCGAGGCTGTGGCGCCGGGCCAAGTCGACCACGTATTCGGCGATGTCGAAGGTGGCCGTGGCGAGTTTGCGCACCAAGGGATCGTCGGGGACGATCAGCGGCCACTCGAACTTGAGCATGAGGGCGCAGGACGGCACCAGCGCCACGACATCGAAGCCCTCATCGATCAGCGGCGCGAACACGGAAGCCGTCGCCCTCGCAGCCGCGGCCACCTGGTCGAGCTCGCCGTGTTCGAGCTGCGGCATGGCGCAGCAGCGCGGGTAGACGACCCGGGTCTCGACCCCGTTCTTGGCGAGCACGGCGCGGGCCGCAAGCCCGATCGCCGGGTGGTTGTAGTTGACGAAGCAGGTGGCGTAGAACGCCGCCTTGCGTCCCGTCGCCGGCGCCTCCGGGTTGAGCGGCGGCGCGCCGGCGCGCGCGCGCATGGCGAAGGTCTGGCCGTGGAAGGTCGGGAGTTCCGCCTCGCGGTGCACGCCCGCGACCTTTTCGAGCAGTCCCCGCATGAGCTTGTTGCGCGTCGAGGCCGCCCAGTTGGCGAGCGGCGCCGCGGCCCCGGCCAGCTTGCCGTTGCGGTCGGTGCGCGTCAGTTGGCGCCGGGCCCAGCCGACCTTGCCGGCGCGGGCCCCGGCCGCGCGGTGGCGGAGCATCAGGTGCGGAAAGTCGAGGTTGAACTCGTGCGGGGGCACGTACGGGCACTTGGTCATGAAGCACATGTCGCAGAGCGTACAGGCATCCACGACCGATTCGAAATCGGCGCTGGCGACCTGGGCGACCTCGCCGTCGGCGGTCGCGTCGATGAGATCGAACAGGCGCGGGAAGGAATCGCAGAGATTGAAGCAGCGCCGGCAGCCGTGGCAGATGTCGTATACGCGCCGCAGCTCGGCGTCGAGCTTGCCGGCGTCCCGGAAATCCGGGTCGTTCCAGTCGATCTCGTGCCTCGTGGGCGCTTCGAGACTGCCTTCGCGCATCGCCGTTGCTTCCAGCCGAACGGGGCGGAGATTCCGAGGGTTCGCTGTCTCCGCCCGCCCCGTTCTCGTTGCGGCTTCCCCGGCCCTCTGCACTATTTCTGCTTCTGTATCTCCTCGAGGGTCCTGGTGAACTTGCCGGCGTGCGATTTTTCGGCCTTGGCGAGGGTCTCGAACCAGTCGGCGATCTCGTCGAAGCCTTCCTTGCGCGCGGTGCGCGCCATGCCCGGATACATGTCGGTGTATTCGTGGGTCTCGCCCGCGATCGCGGCCTTCAGGTTGTTGGAGGTGGCGCCGATCGGCAGGCCGGTCGCCGGATCGCCCACGCCCTCGAGGAACTCGAGATGGCCGTGCGCGTGGCCGGTCTCGCCTTCCGCTGTCGAGCGGAACACGGCGGACACATCGTTGAAGCCTTCGACGTCGGCCTTCTGGGCGAAATACAGATAGCGGCGGTTGGCTTGGCTCTCGCCGGCGAATGCCGCCTTGAGATTGCCTTCGGTTTTCGAACCTTTCAGAGCCATGATGAATCTCCCTGGTGCTTATGGCTTAGGGTGTTTCCGGGTCCCGCCCGGAACGCGGAGGCGGTGCAGACTCGGCCGCCCTCGAGAGCGACTATGAGACCCTTTCCGCGCCCCGTCAAGAACCCTAGAATGATTACAAACTAAGCCTTGGTGGGCTGACAAAGCTCGATAAATTGTAACGAATCGAGCGCCTATTTGGCGCGCGTGACGCGCACCACCACGTCGACGCGGCTGATCCGCGCGCCGTCCGGCGGGGTCGGGACGCTGGCCAGCGACACGTTCTCGCCCGGGATATCCACCAGCGCGCCATTCTCCTCGAAGAAGAAGTGGTGGTGGTTGGTGACGTTGGTGTCGAAGTAGGAGCGCCCGGATTCGATCACCAGCTCGCGCAACAGGCCCGCCGCGGTGAACTGGTGCAGCGTGTTGTAGACGGTAGCGAGGGACACGGCGATGCGCGACGCCTGCGCTTCCGAATGCAGTTGCTCCGCCGTCACATGCCGGTCGCCCTGCTCGAACAGCAGGCGCGCCAGATAGAGGCGCTGCGACGTCGGCCTGAGGCCTGCCATACGCAGGCGCTGCACAATAGGCGTGAAAGGTCGCTGATCGGTCTGCTTAGTCTCCGTCATACACCCAATATTATCAGATGGTCCCGCGATTTGAAGGCCCTTTTTAG
>JBQTIU010000029.1:0-2535 GCA_052387815.1 Pseudomonadota bacterium | reverse complement strand
CGGAGAGCTTGGGGTCGTCCACGGCGCGGGCCAGGACCAACGCGCCGAGGGCCGTGGCCACAGTGACGAGCGCCCGCTCGTGCGCGCCCGGCTGCCCCCAGTCGGGCGACTGGCGGGCGACCAGATCGATCATCTCCTTGATCCGGCGGGTGGCGGCCCGCCGCACCTTGGGCGCCTGGCGCGGCATTTCCGAGCCCAGCGCCGCGATCGCGCATCCCGTCTCGACGCCGTCCACATGCTCCTTCGAGAGATAGGCGCGGAGCATGGCCTTGAGCGCCTTCTTGGGCGGTGACGCGGCGGCCACCCGCGCCAGCACGGCCATCCCGTCGGCACCCGCCCGATCGGCCGCCTCAGCCAGCATCCCCTCGCGCGACTCGAAGTGGGCGTAGAAGCCGCCATGCGTGAGGCCGGCCTCCTTCATGATCTCCGCCACACCCGCGCCGCGGTAGCCGCTGCGCCGGATGGCGCGGGCGGCGGTCTCCACGATGCGGTCGTGGGTGGCGTCCTTGCGGCTGGGGACGGGTCGTCTCGAGGTGGCGGCGCTCATATGATGCTCATCATACGCTATGGGCGCTTCGAGCGCAAGGGGGCCCGCAGCCGGCCGGCAAGGCCCCTGGAGAAGCGCTTGGCAACGACACTCAGTTCAGAGGTCTTGTGTGACGCGACGCCCCCAGAGACCCGGGAACACCCGAGTCAGAACCCAGAATCCCATGGCAAACGTGATTATGCCCAGGAGCCACTTAGCCTCCCGCCACACTATCACGGCCGCGGCGAGCTCCCACCCGGGCCCCAAAACCAGAATCGCGAGTCCGCCACCACACCGAAACACATGCGGCCACCACGGACCCGGAAGGTCGTGACACGCCATCCCAAGCCCACGACCAGCGCACCAATCACCTGGAACACGAGCGCGAAGGCCATCGCGTGCGCCGCCTAACGCTCAGCATTTGAGCTGCGAGGGCGTGCGGCGCAGCCGCGCGACCTTAGCAGCTAAACATACCTCGGGCGGCTGCGCCGCGGCTTACGCCCTTGCCAGATTGAGATGAGAAGGCCAACTCCCAAATGTTTCGCGAGGTATCCTTGCGGATCCTCCATAACCCGGGCTCGAAGCCCACACCACTCAGGAGCTGGCCATGTCTCTCATGACTGTCGGACTCGATCTTGGCGACCGCACCTCCACCTATTGCCAGGTGAGTGTGGCGGGCGCCGTTTCCACGCGGGGGAAGGTGGCGACTACCGCCGTGGCCTTGCAGCCCTTTTTCGCCGCGCTGCCGCCGTGTCGGGTGGTCCTGGAGGTCGGGACGCATTCGCCGTGGGTGAGTCGGTTAGCCGCGGCCGCCGGCCACGAGGTGATCGTGGCGAACCCGCGCCGGGTCCGATTGATCGGCGCCGCGTTGCGCAAAAACGATGACCTGGATGCGGAAACGCTGGCGCGGCTCGGGCGGTTGGATCCCCAGCTCCTCGCGCCCATTCGCCATCGCGGGGAGCAGCCCAGGCGGACTTGGCGCTCCTGCGGGGGCGCGATGCGCTGGTGCGGAGCCGGACCCTACTGATCAATCACGTGCAGGGCGTGATCAAAGCCTTTGGCGCGCGGGTGCCTTCGTGCACGAAGCGGACGTTCGTGCGGAAAGTGCGACCGATCCTGCCGGGACCGCTGCTCCCCGCGTTAGAGCCGGCGCTCGACGCCATCGATGTGCTCAGCCAGCAGATCACCGGGCTCGATCGGACCATCGTCCAGGTCGCGGCGGCGCGTTATCCCGAGGTCGCGGCCTTGCGGCAAATCCCGGGCGTGGGCCCGATCACCGCGCTCTGCTTTGGGCTGACGCTCGAAGATCCTGCCCGCTTTCCCCAGAGCCGTAGCGTCGGGGCCTTTCTCAGGTTATGCCCCCGCGAGGACCAGTCGGGCGAGCGCGCCCCCCAACTCGGGATTTCCAAAGCTGGCGATGTGATGCTGCGTCGCCTCTTGGTCACGGCCGGCCACTACATCCTCGGTCCCTTCGGGCCAGATTGCCGGTTGCGGCGCTGGGGCCTCGAGCTCGCCGCCCGTGGGGGCGTCAATGCGAAGAAACGCGCGGTCGTCGCGGTGGCGCGGAAGCTCGCCACCATTCTCCATCATCTGTGGATCACGGGAGAGGTGTATCAGCCGCTCGAGCGCGCGGCCTAGGCCGATCGCCGGCGCGCCACCCAGCGCCCGAGCTCAACCGCCCGGTCCGGGGACTGCGATTGGAGCAATGGATCTTCGAGATCGCTCGTCAGATGGCAGCCCCACACCGGTGGACCTCAAACGTGCACTTCGAGTGCGGATGGAAGCAGGTCGGTGAGCCGGGGCCGGGGCGCCACGTCGCCCGCTTGACAACTTGGCCTTCTCATGGAAGCTCCAAATGCGGGTTAGGCCCCAGGCACGGAGAGGGGACCCCGATCGGTCGAGCTGATGCACTTTACGGGGGAGCAGAACCTGAGGGCGGGAGCCTTTCGGCGGTGCGTGTCGCGGCGATATGCCGCTCGGCAAAGTCAACGCGGTCTTCCAACTCCCGA
>JBQTIU010000028.1:0-127836 GCA_052387815.1 Pseudomonadota bacterium | reverse complement strand
GTTGCACAGCCGGATGCGCGGGGCAAGCATCTGTGCTTTAATCGATAACAGCCGGACGGCGATTTCGCCAGGGGGAGAGCGGCGCATGGCCGACAGTCCCGGGACGCGCAGCGAACGCGATTCCTTCGGGCCGATCGAGGTGCCCGCCGACCGCTTGTGGGGCGCCCAGACCCAGCGCGGCGTGGAACTCTTCCGCATCGGCGAGGAGCGCATGCCGCTGCCCCTCGTGCGCGCCTTCGGGGTCCAGAAAAAGGCCGCGGCGCTCGCCAATATGGCGCTCGGCGAACTCGACCGACGGCTCGGGCAGGCGATCGTGCGCGCCGCCGATGAAGTCATCGACGGCAGGCTCGCCGACCATTTCCCGCTGGTAGTTTGGCAGACCGGCTCGGGCACCCAGACCAACATGAACGCCAACGAGGTGATCGCCAACCGGGCGAACCAGATCCTGGGCGCGCCCTTGGGCGCGCGCGATCCCGTCCATCCCAACGATCATGTCAATCGCGGCCAGTCGTCGAACGACAGTTTCCCCACCGCCATGCACATCGCCGCGGTCGCCGAAATCCACGACCGCCTGCTGCCAGGCTTGCGGCATCTCGCCGCCGCGGTCGCCGCCAAGGCCGAGGCCTTCCGATCGATCGTCAAGATCGGCCGCACCCACCTCCAGGATGCGGTCCCGATGACCTTGGGCCAGGAATTCGGCGCCTATGCCCGCCAGGTCGAACTCGGGCTGGCGCGCGTCGAGGCGACGTTGCCGCGCCTTTACGCCGTCGCCCAGGGCGGCACCGCGGTCGGCACCGGCTTGAACGCGGCGAGCGGCTTCGCCGCGCGCTTCGCCCAAGAGCTCGCGCGCTTGACCAACCTCCCCTTCATGCCGGCCTCCGACAAGTTCGAGGCGATCGCCGCCCACGACGCGATCGTCGACTGCTCGGGCGCGCTCAACACCGTCGCCGCCTCGCTGATGAAGGTCGCCAACGATATCCGGCTGTTGGGCTCGGGCCCGCGCTGCGGCCTGGGCGAAATCAGGATCCCGGAGAACGAGCCCGGCTCGTCGATCATGCCGGGCAAGGTCAACCCGACCCAGGCCGAGGCGCTGTCGATGGTCGCGGTCCAAGTCATGGGCAACCATGTGACCATCACCATCGCCGGCGCCTGCGGGCATCTCGAACTCAACGCCTTCAAGCCGGTGATGATTTACAACCTCTTGCAGTCGATCCGTCTGTTGGGCGACGCGGCGGCGAGCTTCGCGGACCATTGCATCGTCCGCCTCGCCGCCAACGAAGATCGGATCGCCGCCATGGTGGACCGCTCGCTGATGCTGGTCACCGCGCTCGCCCCGCATATCGGCTACGACAAGGCGGCGACGATCGCCAAGCATGCGCTCGCCCACGACCTGACGCTCAAGGAGGCGGCCACGAGCCTCGGCCTGGTCAGCGAGGAGGATTTCGACCGTTGGGTCGTGCCCCGCGACATGCTGGGACCGAAGGGCGCTTGAGCGATGCCGGCGGGCGGCGAAATTCGCAAGCGCTCGGTGCTGATCGCCGGCCACCGCACGAGCGTGTCGCTGGAGCCGGAATTCTGGGCGGCGCTCAAGGACATCGCGCGCGCGCGCCGCGTGTCGATCAACGATCTGGTGACCGAGATCGACCGCAGCCGGCGCGCCAACTTGTCGAGCGCGTTGCGCGTCTTCGTGCTCGGGGATGTTTGCGCCCGGCTGGCAGCGGCGAGCCCGCACCCTGAGCCCTCGGCCGGCGATGGGGAGCCGCGCGCATGAGGCGGGCTCGAGCGGCGGCGCTGGTCTTGCTCGCCGGCCTGGCGCCGGGCCTAGTGATGGGGCGCCCGGTGCTGGCCGATCCGTTCGACGAGGCGGTCGCCGCCCATCGCCGCGGCGACTACGCGGAAGCGTGGATGCGCTTCTGGAGCCTGGCGCGCGCCGGCGACCCCGCGGCCCAGTTCAACCTCGCCCAGATCTATCGCCGGGGTCAGGGCATCCCCGCCGAAATCGACATTGCCCTTTCCTGGTACCTCGCCGCCGCCCGCCAAGGCCATGCCCTCGCCCAGTACACCCTCGGCCTGATGTACGAGAACGGCGACGGCGTGGCGCGCGACCTCGATGAGGCGCGCGCCTGGTATCGGCGCGCCTCGGCGCAGAGGCTCGAGATCGCGCGCACGGCCCTCGAACGTCTCGACCAGGCGAGACCGGCGGCCCCCGTACCGCCGCCGCGCTGACTACGGTTGGGTAGGCGTTTCGCCTGGGGCGGGCGGAGGGCCGCGTTTCAAGAGTTGCGCCTGCAAGCGCTCGACGTCGAAAACACGGCGCGGCTCGTCGATGGCGCCGCTGAGCTTCAGCCCGACGCTCGGCAGGTCGGGGTGCTCGCTCAACAGGAACTGGCTGACCAGATCGATCGTCCAGCCCTTGAGGTCGATCGCCCCTTGGGTGCGGACCTCGCCCGCGCTGGCGAGGAGGCGCAGATCCTCGGTGCGGGCGACGCCGTTCTCGATGCCGAACCTGCCGTCGAGCGCCTGGAACGGCGTGCGGCCGCGGGCGAGGCCGAGCCGCACGAGGGCGATGATGTCGGTCGGCCGGTCGACCCGCTTGAGGCGCTCGCTCATCGCCGGCAGGTCGTAGCCCGCGATCGTCCCGTCGCGCGCCGCAATTCTCCCCTCGCCCGTCAGCGAGGCGACGAGCTCGGCCGCGCTGTCGCCCGCGGCGCTGAGCGAGAGCACGAGATCGCCCCGCCCCTCGACGACCTCGATCCCGGCGAGCGCCGCCAGCGCTTGCCGGAGCTCGGCGCCGACCAGGGTCGAGTTCACAATGAAGCGCGGCCGGTCGCGCGCATCGACCCGGCCGGTGAGCGCGAAGCGGCCGCGATAGAGCGTGCCGGTGAGCTCGGTTACGTCCAGGATGCCATCGGCCAAGCGCGCCTGGACCTTGGCGCCATCGAGGCGAATCTTGCCGGCGGAGAGCGTTGCGCCAGCAACACCCAGCTCGGCGTCGAGGAACCTCAAGGCCGAGAGATCGAGGCGCTCGCGCGGCCACCGACCGGTCGCCGGCGAGGCCGGAGGTGCGGCGCCGGCTGCCGCCCGGTCGCGGCCGCCGTCGGCGAGGCCGGCGAGCAAGGCATCGAGCGGCACCTCGGCGCCCGACAAGTCGAGGACCAGCTTCGGGCGCGGTCCGGCCAGGTGAATACGCGCCGAGCCGCCGAATTCGGCCCGGCCGAGCTTGAGGATGAAGGGTGCAAGCGCCAACTCGTCCGAGAAGCCGCCTTCGATGCGCCCGGCAAAGGCGAGCGGACCCAGGCCGGGCGCGGGCGCAAGACCGAGACCCCTGAGGACGCGGTTGGCGTCGGGCGCGCGGACAGAAACATCGAGGACGAGGTTCGCCGCCGCACCCGGACCCTCCAGCCGACCGCTGGCCTGCACGGAGGCGCCGGCGAGATCGCGGATCGCGAGCTCGCGCAGCGACAGGACGCCTTGATAGACCGTCGCGTCGAGCATGACGCCCTCGGCCGGGATGCCGCTCCAAGTCAGGCTGCCGAGCCGCAAGCGCAGCTGGCCGTCGAAGCCGTCGACGCGCGGCCAAGCGAGGCCAAGGTCCGCGGCGCCTTGAGCGGCGGGCGGATCGGCGGCCCGGTAGGCGTCGAGATTGAGCCGGTCGAGCTGGAAATCGGCGCCGAAGGCAAGGCGGGGCCCGAGCGCCAGCGTGATGCCGCCGGTGAGGCGCGAATTGTCAAGCCGGATGTCGACGCCGGCGATTTCGAGTCGCGACAGGGGGCCGCCGATCCGCGCCAAGCCCACGAAGCGGCGCAGGCGGTCGGCCGGCACACCCGCGATCTCGATGCCGAGCCAGGCGGCGAGCCCGCGCAAGTTGTCCGAAGCGATCTCGATCCCGCCCTCCAAACGGAGCGGGCCGGGAGCGAAGGACACCTGGCCGAACAACGTCGCATCCGTACTGCCGGGCAGCTCGGCGCTCGCCTGGTTGACGATCAGGTCGCCGTGCGAGAGCGCGGCATTGATCCTCACCTTGCGAACCACGCCGCCGGCCAACGCCAGCGCATCGATCGCGAGATCGATGGTCGCATCGAGGCCGAGCGGCAGGCGCCAATCGATGCCGCTGGCCGAGGCGCGCCCGGGCGGCGCGACCTCGACCGGCGCCGCGGCGATCAGCCGGTCCACATCCAGCCGACCCACCGCCAGCGACAGGTCGATCGCCGTGGTCGCGCCGAAGGACAGACTGACCGCGCCGGCGGCGCCGATCTCGCCCACCCGCAGCGCGACGTCGTTGAGGGCCAGCGAAACGCCGTCGCTGGCGAGCACGCCGGTGAGCGAAAAAGGTTGGCCAAGCAGACCCACCCATGGCGGGCGCACCGCCAGACCGAGCGCCCCGCCGCCGAGGTGATCGAGGGCCGCCAGCAGACTGCCGCCGTCGAGCTGGACCCGCCCCCTGATTCGCCGCTCCGGGCCTTCGAGCGTGGCGCGGACCTGAAGCCGCGCCAGCTTGGGGCGCAGTTCGAGACCAAGCGTCACCGGCATCGCTGGCCCTGCCGCGCGGCTGCCGAGCGCGAGGTCGAAAGCCAGGGTGAAGCCGCCGAAGGCGGCTTCGCCGCTGCCGCGCCAGGGACCCGCCAGCGTTGCGGCCGAGAGGCGCGCGTTCAGCCGCTCGATGGTCTCGACGTTGCCGCTCCGCGGATTGCGCCACTGGACGCGACCGTTCTCGACCGCGATATCGTCGAGCCGCAGCGAGCCCATCGACTCGCCCGGCGGGGGCCGGGCGCGCCGTTCATCCCCGGCATCCTCAAGCCTGAGATCGGGCTCGCGCAAGCGCAGGCGCGCCACTTCGAGCCGGCCGGCGAGGAGCGGCGTCCAGGCCAGAGCGATCTCGAGTTCCTTGACGCCGAGCAAGTCGGGCGCGGAGGCGCCGGGCGGCCCCGCGATGCGTAACCCCGCGGCCCTGAGGTGCGGGCTTGGCAGGAGACCGCCATCGACCCGACCCTCGATCGCCAGCTCGTACCCGGTCGCCTCGCGCACCAGGCGGGAGATTTCGGGTTTCCAGCCGTTCCAGTCGATGAACGAGGGCACGACCAGCACCGCCGCCGCCGCGACGCAGAGGGCCGCGCCAGCCGCAATCAGGACCTTTTTCACGGCGACCCCATCGGACCTCGCGGACCGGCCCTTATGGGCGGAGTATAAGCGAGTTCCGGCCCGCGCCGGCGGGCGAATTTGCCGGCCTCCATCACCGCGACGAGGGTGGCGGCGATAGCCATGACCGCGGCCCGTCGCATCGCCTCGACGATCGCGAGCTCCTGGCGCGGCTCGACTCGGGCGAAGATGCCCGTCCTCGCGTCGCCCGCAACGGAGCACGGCGTGTCGTGCCCCGGCGCCCACGTCCCGCCCTGGCGCCAGATCAAGACGCGATACCGGTTGACAAGCGAAACCCGAGCATGCACCGATATGAGCAACGTCGTTCCAATCGGTGGAACAGTGCGCGCCCTCAAAAACGCCGTCAATGTCCTTTCGTGCCTGTCGTCAGCGCAGCCGGAACTAGCGGTCTCCGCCGTGGCGAAGCGCCTGGCAATGCCGAAAAGCACCGTCTCGCGGCTGTTGAAAAGCATGGCGCGGTGCGGCTTGCTCGATCACGACCGGCAGACGCGGCGCTATCGCGCCGGCCTGCGGATCTTCCAGTTCGGGAGCCTTTACCTCGCCAACTTGAGCGTCCTCGACCTCGTCGACAAGGCGGTCGCCGAACTGGTCGAGGAAACCAGGCATACCGGCTATGCGGGGGTGCTGGTCGGCGGCGATGTGGTCGTCCTGCGCCTGCGGCAGGGGACCTACCCGGTGCGGTTCGTCCTCGAGCCGGGTCACCAGGTCCCCGCCTACGCCACGGCCATCGGCCGGGCCCTGCTCGCGCGGCTCGACAATGACGACGTCCGCTCGCTCTATCCGGCGAAGATCTATTACGAGGCCACGGATACCCATCTGACGATGGCCGGGCTGCTGGCCGATCTCGAGATCGTCCGCGCGCGGCGCTGGGCGGACGCGAACGCGTTGACCTTCCCCGGCACCAGCGCGATCGCCGTCGCCATCGGCAGCTCCACCCGCCAACAGGAGGTCGGATTCAGCCTGTCCTATCCGACCGGCGCCGTGGCCGAGGGCGAGCGCGCGGCGATGATCGACCGCCTTTTGGCGAAGGCCGGCGAGATCGGGCGCAAGACGGGAGATCCGTTCTGGACCGAGCCCGCGCCGGTTGCGCCGTCGCGCCACAAAGCGGGTCAGGCCCGGGCCGGCGCCGAGGGCGCGCGCCGGGCGCACGCCTTCGGGTAATTCACGCAACACCAACCGAGAGGAGAGGTGACATGTCGAAGACACCGTTCGATCGCCCGCTGGATCGGCGTCAATTCCTGGGCCGAGCCGCCGGCGTGGGCGCCGGCCTCGCGGCCTGGGGCGGGCTCGGGCGCCGGCCGGCGCTTGCCGCCGACGCCGATGAACTACGCATCCTGTTCGCGGGCGGAACATGGAAGGACTTTTTCGAGAAGACTTTCGTCGCGCCGTTCACCGGCGAATCCAAGGCCAAGATCGTCTGGAAGACCGGCTTGGGATTCGAGCCCCTGGTCATCGCCCAGCGGCGCAAACCGCAGTGGGACGTGATCCACCAGAACCAGAACACGTCGAGCCAATTGGGCGCGCTCGGCGTGGTGATCGAGTGGACCGAGGATCGGCTGCCCAATCTCAAGAAGATCCATCCGTCCTTCCGCTTCCCCACCATTGCCGGCAAGACCCACACGCCCTACGGCCTGGCGGTCAACACCAAGCGCATCACGAAGCCCATCAACTCGTGGAACGATCTGTTCGACCCGGCCTACGCGGGCAAGGTCGCCTTCCCCGAATGGACCTGGGTCGGCGACGAGGTCTTCTACGCGATCAACACGGTGTACGGCGGGGCCGAGGACAACATCGACCCCGGCATCGCCAAGCTCAAGGACCTCTATCAAAAGAACAATGGCATCTCGATCAAAAACGTCGAGCACACCATCCAGCTCCTGGTGGCGGAGGAGGTGTGGATCTGCCCGTTCTTCTCGGCCCGTGTGCTGCAGGCGAAACAGAAGGGCGCGCCGGTCGAGTTCGTCGTCCCGACGGAGGGGGGCTTGAGCTGGGTGTGGAATACCTCGGTGCTCGCCAACCGACCCAAGGAATCGATCGACCTCGCCTTCAAGTTCGTCAACCGGACGCTCGACGCCGAGAAGCAGATCGAGTTCTCGCGCTTGACCTCGTACCCGCCGACCAACATGGAGGCGATCGCCAACCTGCCGCCCGATCTCAAGCATCTCGAAATATCCAAAACGGAGCTCGAGGCGCTCGGCGTACTGCAGCGCAAGCTCGACTACATGGCGATGTTCGCCTCGCGCGACGCCACCCGCGACCGCTGGAACAAGGAGGTCCTGGCCGGCAAGTCTTAACGCGCCACGATCCGTTCGGGGCGTATCGGTGAGCGAACCGTTCCTCGCGCTCAAGGGCATCGTCAAGAAGTACGGCGGCACGCTGGGGGTCGGGCCCATCGACGTTACGGTCAAGGAGGGTGAGTTCCTCACCCTCCTGGGGCCGAGCGGGTGCGGGAAGACGACGACGCTCCATGTCATCGCCGGGCTGCTGTTCCCCGACCGAGGCCAGGTCGTCATGTCGGGCCGCGACATCACGCGCCTCGAGCCGCCGCACCGGGATATGGGCCTGGTGTTCCAGAACTACGCCCTGTTCCCGCACAAGACGGTGTTCGAGAATATCGGCTTCGGCTTGCGCATGCGGAGGGTCTCGCGCCCCGAAATCAAAGAGGCCGTCAGCCGCATGCTCGACGTCGTCGGGCTCAAGGGCGTGGAGGGCCGCTACCCGGACCAATTGAGCGGCGGCCAGCGCCAGCGCGTGGCGCTCGCCCGCGCGCTGGTCATCGAGCCGACCGCGCTCCTGCTCGACGAACCCTTGTCGAACTTGGACGCCGTGCTGCGCAAGCGCATGCGCCTCGAGCTCCGCGACATCCAGCGCCGGCTCGCCATCACGACGATCTTCGTCACCCACGACCAGGACGAAGCGTTCGAGATGTCCGACCGGGTGGTCCTGCTCAACCACGGCCGCATCGAGCAGTCGGGATCTCCGGAGGAGCTATACGACACCCCGGCGACGCGCTTCGCCGCCGAGTTCATCGGCGAGACGAATCTCTTCGAAGGCAAGGTGGCGGCGGCCGACGGGACCTCGCTCTCGGTCGAGATCCCGCACGGCCCGCGCTTCGCGGCGAAGGCGCATGGTCCCGACTTCCGGGTCGGCGAGTCCGTGTATCTCATGGTCCGGCCCGAACGCGTCGGCCTCACGCTCGAGGCGCCGGACGGCCGGCCGGCGCTTCCCGCCAAGGTCGCCAAGCGCGTGTTCTCGGGCGATCTCATCGTCTTCACGCTGGTGACCGGAGCCGGGCCGGCGTTCTTGTGCACCAAGCCGAGCCTGCCGGAGTTTCGGTCGCTGCGCCCGGGCGACGCCGTGTGGGCGGTCCCGGAGGAATGTCGGGTGCTGCCCAAGGGCCTGTCATGATGACCGCGTCCGCCAACCGGTTCGGGCAAGCGCTGCTGGCGCCGATCGCGGTTCTCTACGTGCTGTTCCTGCTGCTGCCGATCAGCTTCTTCCTGGTGATGAGCGTCTTCGAGTACTCGGCGTTCGAACTCTACGTTCCGGCCGTCACCGGCGAGAACTACCGCCGGGTCCTGTTCGACTCCTACTACCAGGACATCATCGGCCAGACCATGCGCATTGCCGCGCTCACCACCGTCTTCTGCCTGCTGCTCGGTTACCCCTTGGCTTATTTCCTCGCCCGCACCCGGAGCGCCTGGCGCGGGATCCTCATGTTCCTGGTCGTGGCGCCGCTGATGAGTGGCGTGATCGTGCGCACTTACGGCTGGATCGTGCTGTTGGGTTCGGCGGGGATGGTCAACACGCTCTTGGCCTGGCTGGGGCTCATCGACCAGCCACTGCAGATCCTCAATACCGAGAAGGCCGTGCTCATCGCCCTCGTCCACATCCTGCTCCCCTACATGGTCTTCCCGCTCTTCTCTTCTCTGGTCGGCCAGGATCCCAACCTGGAGCGAGCCGCGAGCACGCTCGGCGCCGGCCGGGTGCGGATCTTTTTCGAGGTGACGCTGCCGCTCTCGCGCGCCGGCATCGTCATGGGCTCGGTCCTGGTGTTCACGCTGACGGCCGGCGCCATCGTCACCCCCAACCTGCTCGGCGGCCGGGAGGTGCAGATGCTGGGCCAGGCGATCTACGAGCTCGTGCTCTCCACGCTCAACTGGCCGCTCGCTTCCGCCGTGGCCTCGGTCCTGGTTCTGTGCCAGTTCTCGGTCATCTTCCTCTACTTCCGGGGGGGCCGGCGTGCAGCTCAGACCCGCTAGCGCGGCCGACCTACTCGGCCGCGGGGCGGCGGCCGGCGCCGCCAGCCTCCGCCTCGACACCCGGGCGCTCGGCCGCCTGCTGATGGGTGCGGGGATCGCGCTCCTCTATGTGTTCCTGCTGGCGCCGATCCTCATCGTCATCTTCACATCCTTCAGCCCGACCACGGCGAGCAAGTACTCGCTCGCGCACGCCTCGCTGCGCTGGTACCGCGATTTCTTCGACAGCTCGAGTTTCGTCTCCGCCTTCCAGTTCAGCCTTTGGCTGGGTCTCGTCGCCGCCCTCGGCGCGACTATCATCGGGTTTCTCGCCGCCTACGGCATCGTGCGCTTCGCCCGCCGGCGCCGCGAAGTGCTCCAGTCCCTGGCCCTTATGCCGGTGATGATCCCCCACATCCTGATCAGCATCTCCATCCTGCTGATGCTGACCTTGGTGCCATTCCCGGAACTCGGCGCCCTCGTCGTCGGGCACGTCATGATCTGCCTGCCCTTCACCATCGCCGGCATCATCGCCAGCCTCGAGGGAGTGGACGCCGAGCTCGAGCTCGCCGCGATGACCCTCGGGGCCTCGCGGCTGCGCACCCTGTGGGAGGTCGTCATCCCGCTGGTGGCGCCGGGCCTCCTGTCGGCGCTCATCTTCGCCTTCATCGTCTCGTTCGGCGACGTCTACATCGCACTGTTCCTGTCGGGACCCGGCATGACCACGCTGCCGATCGAGATCTTCTCCTACCTGCAGTGGGAGAGCACGCCGGTCGTGGCCGCAATCACCACGGTGCAGGTCCTGCTGATCGTCGTCCTCGGACTGGTCATCGAGCGCCTCGTGGGCTTGCGCAAAATCATGCGCATCTGAGAAGGGCGCCGAGGCGGCCGGCACATAGGGAGAAAGAGCTCATGCGAGAGTTGCGCGTCGGAACGGCGGCGGCCGGGGACCCCGGAACGGTTGCCAAGGGCAAGCTGCGCACCGGGACCTATCCCGACGGCGCGGCGATCGAGATTCCGGTCGTCATCGTCCGCGGCGCCATGGACGGGCCGACCCTGTGGGTCCAGGGCTGCGTCCACGGCAACGAGCCGTCCGGCACGTACATCATCCATCGCTTCCTCAAGGGTCTCGATCCCAACGCGCTGTCGGGCGCCGTCGTGGCGCTGCCGGTGCTCAATCTCACCGCCTTCCAGCACAACCGCCGCACGAGCCCGTTCGAGATCTACCAGGGCGGCGACCTCAACCGCGTGTTCCCCGGCAAGCCCGACGGCACGTTCACCGAGCAGATGGCCCATGCCATCTTCCAGGCGCTGATCGCGGTCGCCGACTACATGGTCGACTTCCATTCCGCGGGCTCGCACAAGGTCATGTGGTCGCTTTACACGGCGCTCGAGGGCGAGGTCGGCAGCCGCGCGCAAGGCATGGCCCGGGCCTTCGGCTATCCCGCCATATACCCGACCCCGAAGACGCGGCTCACGGGCGGCGCCTACATGCAGGCCGCGATCCACAAGGGCATCCCGGGCCTGATCGTCGAGCACGGCGGCAAGGCCTCCGACTTCACGGACGCGGGCATCGCGGATGCAGTCGAGCGTCTCCGCAACGTGTGCCGCCACCTCAAGCTGCTGGCCGGCGAGGTCAAGACCTATCCCGGCGCGCACTTCGTCAAGGAGTTCGTATGGGTGCGCTCGACCTTCGGCGGCCTGTTCCGGCCGGATGTTGCCCCCGGCGAGCGGATCAAGAAGAACCAGCCCCTGGGCCGGCTCTACGACCTGTTCGGCAATTTGCGCAAGGAGGTCCGAAGCCCGCATGCCGGCCTGGTGCTGACCATCAATTCCGGCCCGACCATGGTCGCGGGCGACACGCTCATCCACATCGGCACCGAACCCAGGGCTGCGTGAGCGGGACGGGAGACAACACAATGCAGAAGGCGATTGCGAGAGGTAAAGCGGTGGCGAGAGTCGGCGTCGGTTCGGCCATCGCCGCCCGCGGCAAGAAGGCCGAGGGCTGGCTCAGGATCGGCGAGTTGCCGGACGGCCGCCCGATGGAGACCCCGGTGGTGGCGATCAACGGCGCGAAGCCCGGTCCGACGCTGTGGATCGAGGCCTGCATCCACGGCGACGAGTATGCCGGCTGCTTCATCCTCCACGAGTTCCTGCGCTCGGTCGACCCGAAGAAGCTCGCCGGCGCGCTGGTGCTGCTGCCGGCGCTCAACATCACCGCCTTCAACGCCGCCCAGCGGACCAGCCCGTTCGAGATCCACGGCACCGGCGACTTGAACCGCGGCTTTCCCGGCGACCCGGCGGGCGTTCCGACCGAGCAAATGGGGCATGCGATCTTTCGTGAAATGACCCGCGTCGCCGACTATGTGATCGACTTCCACACCGGCGGCACGTACGAGACCCGCTGGGCCCTGTTCGCCAAGGTCCCCGGCAAGGTCGGCGTCAAGTCCGAGGCCATGGCCCGGGCCTTCGGCTTCGACCCCCTCCTTCCCACCCCGCCCACGACCCTGAGGTCATCCGCCTTCATCAATGCCGCCAAGAAGGGCATTCCCGCGATGATCGTGGAATCGGGCGGCTTCGGATCGGCCTTCGACGAAAAGCTCGTGGCCGACGGCGCCGAGCGGCTCGGGAACGTAGCCCGGCATCTCAAGATGCTTGCCGGCGCGGTCCAGGATTACGGCAAGCTCCGCTATCTCACCGACTTCGCGTGGATCAACGCCCCCACCGGCGGGCTTTACCGTCCCACCGTGCGCGGCGGCGAGACGATCCGACGCGGCGAGGTCATCGGGCGTTATTTCGACCTCTACGGCGATCCGATCGGCGAGGTCAAAAGCCCGCAGGACGGCATCGTGCTCACCGCCAATCCGGGCCCGATGATGACCAACGGCGACACTCTCATCCAGATCGGCCTCCACCCCGCGGAGACCTCGCGATGACCGTATCGACCGCGATCGTCGGCGGCCAAATCATCGACGGTACCGGCCGCGACCCGATTCGCGATGGCCTGGTGCTCGTCGAGCACGGCAAGATCGTCCGTGTCGGCAAGGCGAACGGGGGGGCGATCCCTAAGGACGCCACGGTGGTCGACGCGGGCGGCGCCTCGGTACTGCCCGGCCTGATGGACGCCCACGTTCACATCTCGTTGAGCGCGCCCGCCGATTTGGCGGCGGAGATCCTGAGCCGTCCGATCGGGCGCGTCGCCTTCGAGGTCGCCAACAATCTGCGCGAGACGGTGGCGGCGGGCGTCACCACGCTGCGCACGGTGAGCGATATCGCGCATCTCGACATCGCCGCCCGCGATGCGATCCGCCGCGGGATCATGGTCGGTCCGCGCATCTTCCCCTGCGGCAAGGGGCTGACCACGACCGGCGGCCACGGTCAAATCCTGCCCTGCTGGGTGTGCATGTCGCACGGCGACATCAGCGAGGTTGTCGACGGGCCGGACGCCATCAGGGCCGCGGTGCGGCGTCAGGTCCAGGCCGGCGCGCAATGGATCAAGCTGTTCCAGACCGGCGGCGTCATCGACCCGCACGGGCGGATCGATGCCGAGGAATTCTCGCCGGCCGAATTCGACGTCGCCGTCGAGACGGCGAAGCTCGCGGGCCTGCCCGTTGCCGTCCACGCCCACAACAAGACGGCCATCCTGCGGTCGATCCGCGCCGGCTGCCGATCGATCGAGCACGGCATGCATTTCGACGAGGAATGCGCCGAGGCCGCCCGCGACCGCGGCACGTTCCTGGTGCCCACCCTCACCGTGATGGACCGCATCCTCCAACACGGTCCGCAGGCCGGCATCCCCGCCTTCATGATCGACAACGTGCGGGCGCGGACCACCAAGCACCACGACTACGTGCGCTACGCCCACGGCATCGGCGCCAATATCGCCTGCGGCACCGACGCCGGCTCGCTCCTGACCCCGCACGGCTCGGCCGGCCGCGAGGTCGGGCACCTGGTCGATTGCGGCCTCTCGGTCCTGCAAGCGATCCAGGTCGCGACCCACAACACGGCCCGGCTGCTGATGGCCGAGCGCGAGATCGGCAGCCTCGAGGCCGGCAAGTTCGCCGACCTCATCGTCGTCGAGGGCGACGTGATCGCCGACGTGCGGGCGATCGAGGTCGCCGGCAACATGCGTCACGTGCTGATCGCCGGCCGCGAGGTCGCCTCGCGCGGCAAGGTCTTGCCGGTCTGATCCGCGACACGGTCACAATCTGGAAACCGGGCCGGCGGGCCCGCCTCAAGGAGAGAATCACCGACATGCGCGTCGTGAGGAAACGACATGGCAGCGACTAGGATACTCAAGGTCGGAACCGCCGTCGCCAGACCCGGGCAATGGACCCGGGGCGAGCTCGTGCTCGGCCACTATCCCGACGCCCCCATCACCGCGCCGGTCAACATCCTTACCGGCACCAAGGACGGCCCCACGCTGTGGGTGCAGGCCGCCATCCACGGGCCCGAGATCGGCGGCGCCATCGGGGTCCTACGCTTGTTCGAGCGGCTCGATCCCGCGAAGATGACCGGGACGATCGTCGCCGTCATGGCGGCGAACCCGACCGCCTTCCGCGGCGCCGCGCGCAACACGCCGCTCGACGGCGAGAATCTCAACCGCTGCTTCCCCGGCGATGCCAGGGGTCCCCACTCGCGCCAGACGGCCAGTGTCCTTTTGGAAACCGCGCTCGCGACCGCCGATGCGATGATGGATCTGCATTCGGGCGCCGACGCGCTGATCGTGCCGTTCTACGCCCTTCACTGGGACGACGGCTCGCCCGCCGCGCAGGAATCGGCGCGGCTCGCCCGCGCCATCGGGAGTCCGGACATCTGGTCCTCGAAGGACGCCTGGATCTCCGGATCCATGTTCACGGCCTTCACCCGCAAGGGCAAGCCGGCGATCATCGTCGAGTGCGGCGGCACGGTGCTGAGCGATGCGCATATCGACAACTTCACCGGCGCGATCCGCGGCGTGGCGCAGGCGATGGGAATACTCGCCGGCAAACCGCCCGCCCAGAGGCGCTATCGCGTCTGGGGCGAAGCGTTCGTGGTCTACAACCGGAAGGGCGGCTACTTCGCCCCCGCGGTCGAAGCGGGCGCGACGGTCCGCAAGGGGCAGAAGCTGGGGGCGGTTATGGACCCCCACGGCCGCGTGATCGAGGAGCCGGTCTCGCCGGTGGGGCCGGCCTATGTCGCCGGGATCGCCCGCCCGTACTTGCCGGTCTATTCCGGGGCGATGATCGCCGAATGCGTCAAATCCGCGCGTGGCGGGCGATAACGGGACACACGACCATGGCCAAGAACAAGTCGATCAAGGTGGGGACCGCGAGCGCGAAGCGCGGCGAGCGGACGACCGGTCATCTCACGCTCGGGCATTACCCCGATGCGCCGATATCCTCGCCGGTCATCATCGCCGCCGGGTCTGAGGACGGGCCGACGCTGTGGGTGCAAGGCTGCGTGCACGGCCCCGAGGTCGGCGGGCCGGTCGGCATCCTCCGCTTCTTCGCCAGCCTCGACCTCAATCAAGTCAAAGGGACCGTCGTCGCGGTGATGCTGGCGAACCCACTGGCGTTCCGGGCGCTCGCGCGCAACACGCCCTACGACGGCGAGAACCTGAACCGCGTCTTTCCGGGCGGCGCCGCGGACGGCCACACGCGCCAGATCGCGGGCACGCTGCTGAGGACGGCGCTCAAGACGGCCGATGCGATGCTCGACCTGCACTCGGGCGGCGACCGGTCGATCGTGCCGTTCTACGCGCTCTACTGGAACGACGGCTCGCCCACATCCGCCGAAGCCGCGCGCCTGGCGCGCGCGGCCGGCACGCCCGACATCTGGGCCTCGACCGACGGCTGGCTCAAGGGCGCGATGTTCACCAACTTGACGCGGCGCGGGGTCCCCGCGCTGATCGTCGAATGCGGCGGCGGCGCGCAAGTGCCGGACAGCCACATCGACAACTACGCGAGCGCGATCGCGGGCGTGGCGACGGCCATGGGCATCCTCGCGGGCGAGCCGCCGCGCCAGGCCAATTACCGCGTCGCCGACAACGCGCTCCTCGTCTATAACACCAGGGGCGGGATGTTCGTGCCCGCCGTCGAAGCGGGCGCGGTCGTCAAGGAGGGGGACGAGCTCGGGCGGATCATGGATCTGTTCGGCAACATCGTCGAGACGGTGCGCTCGCCCGTGGGCCCGGGCTGGATCGCCTCGATCCGCCGGCGCTACATGCCGCTCCACTCCGGCGAACAGGTGGCGGAGGTCATCGGCATCCTCGAAGACCGGTGACCCGCGGCCCGAGGATGCCTCACACGGACACGATCTTGCCCGGGTTCATGATGTTGTCGGGGTCGAGCGCGCGCTTGATCATGCGCATGACGCTGACGGCCTCGCCGTGCTCGGCGGCCAGGAACTTGATCTTGCCGTAGCCCACGCCGTGCTCGCCGGTACAGGTGCCGTCCATGGACAGGGCGCGGGCGACGAGGCGCTCGTTGATTCGCTCCGCCTCCGCCACCTCCTTGGGATCGTCGGGGTAGAGCACCAGGCACAGGTGGAAATTGCCGTCACCGACGTGGCCGACCAGCGGCGCCGGCAGGAACGACTGCGCCAAGTCCCGCTTGGTCGCGGAGATGCACTCGGCGAGCCGCGAGATCGGGACGCAGACATCGGTCGCCCACACCTGGGCGCCGGGACGCAGCGCCTTGCAGGCATAAGCGGCGTCGTGGCGCGCCTGCCACAGCTTCTTGCGGTCCTCGGGCTTGGTGGTCCAGGCGAAGTTGGCGCCGCCGTGCTCGCGGGCGATCGCCTGCACCATCTCGGCCTGCTCGGCCACCGACGCCTCGGTGCCGTGGAACTCGAGCCACAGGGTCGGCGCCACCGGCAAGTCGAGTTTCGAGAACTTGTTGATGGCGTCCATCTGCACGTCGTCGGCGAGCTCGATGCGCGCCACCGGCACGCCCGACTGGATGGTTTCGATCACCGTGTTGACGGCGTCCTCGATGGTCGGAAACGAGCACGTGGCGGACGACATGGCCTCGGGCAGGCCGTAAAGGCGCAGCGTGATCTCGGTGATGACGCCGAGCGTCCCTTCCGAGCCGACCAACAGGCGGGTCAAGTCGTAGCCGGCCGAGGACTTGCGGGCCCGCTTGGCGGTGCGGATGACCCGCCCATCGGCGAGCACGACGACGAGCGCCAGCACGTTGTCGCGCATCGTCCCGTAGCGCACCGCATTGGTCCCCGAGGCGCGGGTCGCCGCCATGCCGCCCAACGAGGCGTCGGCGCCGGGGTCGATGGGGAAGAACAGCCCGGTCAAGCGCAGATACTCGTTGAGCTGCTTGCGGGTGACGCCCGGCTCGACCTGGCAATCGAGGTCCGCGGCATGGACCTCGATCACCCGGTTCATCCCCATGAGGTCGATCGACACCCCGCCATGCAGGGCGGCGACGTGGCCCTCGAGCGAGGTGCCGGTGCCGTAGGGGATGACCGGCAGCTTGTGGCGGGCGCAGATCTTGACGATCGCGCTCACCTCCTCGGTCGAGCGGGCGAAGGCCACCGCGTCGGGCGCGAAGGCAGCGTGGTAGGACTCGTCCCGCCCGTGCTGCTCGCGCACGGCCGGCGAGGTCGACAGGCGCTCGGCCAGCAGGGCCTTGAGCTCGGCGATCGCGGCGTCGCGGGCAGCGGGATCGGTTGCGAGGCGGACGGCCACGGGTATGATCCGGCTTGCTTCGAGAGGGGCGAGCTTATGCCTGGGATGGCCGGCCCGCAACCGCGACGGGCGACAACCGGGGGTGCGATGACGGCCACGGACAAAGGAACGAAGGACTCGATCGACCTCGGCCGCCGCCGGCTCGTCCTCGGGTCGGCGGCGCTCGGCGGCGGGGTCCTGGCCGGCGGCGTCCCAAAGCCGACCTGCCGCCACGGCCCGGCGGTTGTCATCGCCGAGCGCATGGCCCCCATACCCTATGGCACGATGTCGGGCGAGTGGCGCCGCTCCTCCCGTTCGCTCTCGCGCCAGATCGTATAGAGGCCGCTTAAGACGACGACCGCCGCCCCGACCCAGACGTTGGCCTCGGGCACCTCGCCCCAGAAGGCGAAGCCCAAGAGCGCCGCCCAGATCAGCTCGGTGTACTGGAACGGCGCCACCAGGCCGACGGCGGCAACGCGGAGGGCCTTAACGGTGAAGACCTGGCCGAGGACCAGCGCCACCGCCATCGTCGCCATGACTGCGACCTCGAGCGCCGCGACGGGAACCCAGACGACGGGGAGGTATGCGGCGCTGCCCACGAGAATGCCGAGATTCTGATAGAACACCATCGCCGCGTCGGTCTCCGTGCGCGCCAGCCAGCGCACGGCGATCATCGAAACGGCGAAGAACAGGCTCGCGGCGATCGCCAGCATCGCGGCGAGCGAGAACACGCCCGTCCCCGGTCGGGCGATGACGAGCACGCCCACGAATCCGGCTGCCACCGCCGTCCAGCGATGGATGCCCACACGCTCGCCCAACAGCGGGACCGACAGCGCGGTCATGAACAGTGGCGCCGCGAAGCCGATGGCGATGGCGGTGGCCAGCGGCAAGCGGCGCAGCGCCTCGAAAAAGCACAGGATCGCCGCCAGCGAGACGAGCGCGCGCAGGCCGTGCGCGAGCGGGCGGCGCGTGGCGAGCGCGGCGCGGCCGCCGGCCCAACCCATTACCGGCGCGAGCAGGGCCATCGCGAAGGCGGCCCGCAACGCCACGATTTCCATGATCGGCAGCGCCGCCACCGCCCACTTGATGAGCGCATCCATCGCCGACATGCTGGCGACTCCCACCAGCATGTAGGCCACGCCGCGCAGCGGACGATCGACCGAGGGCGGCGCCAAGACGACCCCGGTCACGCCGCCAGGGCGGCGGCAACGAAGCGGGCGAGCCGGCCTGCATCGAGGCCGCCCGCGGTGCGCACCCCGCTCAACACGTCGACACCGAAGGGACGAACGGTTCGGATCGCCGCGGCCCTCATTCGGGCGCCCCGAAGCCGCCGCCGCCCGGGGTTTCGATCACGAACACGTCGCCCGGCCCGACCTCGATGCGGCCGGTGGCGCCGAGCTCGACCCGGCCGCTGGTATGCTCGACCCAGTTGCGGCCCGGCGCCCCGGGGTGCCCGCCCGCCAGGCCGAAGGGCGGAACGCGCCGCCGGTTGGCGAGGATCGCCGCGGTCATCTTGTCGCGGAAGCGGATGCGGCGCACGACGCCGTCGCCGCCGCGCCAGCGCCCCTTCCCGCCGCTGCCGCGCCGGATGGCGAAGGATTCGACCAGCACGGGGAAGCGCCACTCGAGCACTTCGGGATCGGTCAGGCGCGAATTGGTCATGTGGGTGTGCACCGCATCGCAGCCCTCGAAGCCGGGCCCGGCGCCGGCGCCGCCGCACACCGTCTCGTAGTACTGGTACTTGTCGTTGCCGAAGGTGAAGTTGTTCATCGTCCCCTGCGCCGCGGCGAGCGCGCCGAGCGCGCCGTAGAGCGCGTCGGTCACGCACTGCGAGGTCTCGACGTTGCCCGCCACCACCGCCGCCGGGTAGCGGGGGGCGAGCATCGAGCCCGGCGGGATGATCACCTCGAGCGGCTTCAAGACGCCTGCGTTCATCGGGATGTCGTCCTCGACCAGGGTGCGGAAGACATAGAGCACCGCCGCCAGGCACACCGCCGAGGGGGCGTTGAAATTGGTCGGGCGCTGGGCCGAGGTGCCGGTGAAGTCGACGACCCCGGTCCGCTTCGCCTTGTCGATCGACACCTTGACCCGGATGACGCTGCCGTCGTCCATCTCGTAGGCGAAGCTGCCCTCCTTGAGGACGTCGAGGACGCGGCGGACCTGCTCCTCGGCGTTGTCCTGGACGTGGCGCATATAGGCCTGGACCGTGGCGAGGCCGAAATGGGCGACCATCTTGCGCAGCTCCTGGACACCTTTCGCCGTGGCCGCGACCTGGGCCTTCAAGTCGGCGATGTTCTGCGCCGGATTGCGGGCCGGATAGCGGCCGGAGAGGAGGAGCTCGGTCATCTCGCGCTCGCGGAACCGCCCGTCTTCGACGAGCAGGAAATCGTCGATCAGCACGCCTTCCTCCTCGACCGTCGTGCTGTCGGGCGGCATCGAGCCGGGCGTGATCCCGCCGATGTCGGCGTGGTGGCCGCGCGAGGCGACGAAGAACAGGAGCTCGGCCCCCGCCTCGTCGAACACCGGCGTCACCACCGTCACGTCGGGCAGGTGCGTGCCGCCGTTGTAAGGCGCGTTGAGCACGTAAACGTCGCCCGGCCGTAGCGAGACCCCGCGCTGGCGCTTGACCGCGGCCACGCTCTCGCCCATCGAGCCGAGATGGACCGGCATGTGCGGGGCGTTGGCGATGAGCCGCCCGTCGGCGTCGAACAGCGCGCAGGAGAAGTCGAGCCGTTCCTTGATGTTCACCGAATAGGCGGTGTTGCGGAGCGCGACCCCCATCTGCTCGGCGATCGACATGAACAGGTTGTTGAACACCTCGAGCATCACCGGATCGACCGCGGTCCCGACCGCGGCGGCGCGGGGCCGCGGGGCGACGCGCCGCAGGACGAGGTGGTTGCGCGGGCTGACCTCGGCCCGCCAGCCGGGCTCGACCACCGTGGTCGCGTTGCGCTCGGCGATGATCGCCGGGCCCGATACGATGGTGCCGGGACCGAGGCCGTCGCGGTCATAGACCGGCGTTTCGTGGCTGGCGCCGCCGCCATACATCGGAACGCGCGCCAGCGGCGCGGGCGCCGCGCCCGACCCCGCGACGATGGGATCGTCGGCGCCGTGCGTGCGGCCGATCACCTCGACCGCCACCGCCTCCACCACCACCGCCTTGTCCGGCATCGCGAAGCCATACTGCTGGCGGTAGGCGGCGGCGAAGGCGGCGTCGACCGCCTCGAGCGGCGCGAAATCCACGACCAGGATCGAATCCGTGCCCTCGTATTTGAGATGGAGCCGGGGGCAGACCTCGATCATGTCGGGGGAGATGCCCTGGCGGCGCATCTCGTGCCAGCCGTCCCGCGACAGCGCGTCGAGGTCGCGCACCAGTATGTCCATGACCTGCGGGCCAAGTCGCGCCTCGACCGCCTTCTCGCGCATCACCGTCACGTCGGCAAGCCCCATGCCGTAGGCCGACAGCACGCCGGCGAGCGGGTGGATGAACACCGTCGTCATGCCGAGGGCGTCGGCGACGCGGCAGGCGTGCTGGCCGCCCGCGCCGCCGAAGCAGCACAGCGTGTACTCGGTGACGTCGAAGCCGCGCTGGACGGAGATCTGCTTGATGGCGTTGGCCATGTTCTCGACCGCGATCACAAGGAACCCGTCGGCGACCTCCGCGGGCGAGCGCGGCTTGCCGGTCGAGCGCGCGATGTCGTGGGCGAGGGCCTCGAACTTGGCGCGCACGCTCGCCCCATCCAAGGGCAGGTCGCCCCTGGGCCCGAACACCTTGGGGAAGAATTCGGGCTGGATCTTGCCGACCATGAGGTTGGCGTCGGTGACGGTAAGCGGCCCGCCGCGCCGGTAGCAGGCCGGCCCCGGGTTGGCGCCGGCGCTCTCGGGGCCGACCCGCTGGCGCGCCCCGTCGAAGACCAGGATCGATCCGCCGCCCGCCGCCACGGTGTGGATCCTCATCATCGGCGCCCGCATGCGCACGCCCGCGACAAGGGTCTCGAAGGCGCGCTCGTACGCGCCGTTGTAGTGCGCGACGTCGGTCGAGGTGCCGCCCATGTCGAAGCTGATGATGCGCTCGAACCCGGCCATGGTCGCCGTGCGCACGGCGCCGACGATGCCGCCCGCCGGGCCCGACAGGATCGAATCCTTGCCCTGGAAGAAGCGGGCATCGGCGAGGCCGCCGTTCGACTGCATGAACATGAGGCGCGTCCCCCCGCCTGGCCCGTCGAGGTCGGCGGCGACGCGCGCCACATAGCGCTTGAGGATCGGCCCGACATAGGCGTCGACCACCGTGGTGTCGCCGCGGCCGACCAGCTTCATGAGCGGGCTGACCTCGCTCGACACCGAGATGTGGAGGAAGCCGAGCTCGGCGGAGATGGCAGCGAGCCGGCGCTCATGCGCCGGGTAGCGGTAGCCGTGCATGAGCACGATGGCGGCGGCGCGGATGCCGGCGGCGAACGCGGCGCCGAGCGCCCGGCGCGCCCCCGCCTCGTCGAGCGGCACCAAGACCTCGCCCGCGGCCGTGACCCGCTCGTCGACCTCGACCACCCGCTCGTAGAGGAGCTCGGGGAGCACGATGCGGCGGGTGAACAGCTTCGGCCGGTCCTGATAGGCGATGCGCAGCGCGTCGGCGAAGCCGCGCGTGATGACCAGGACCACGCGCTCGCCCTTGCGCTCCAAAAGCGCGTTGGTGGCGACCGTGGTCCCCATCTTGACCGCGTCGATGGGCGCGCCGGCCAGCGCCTCGTCGGCGTCGAGGCCGAGGACGTCGCGAATCCCTTGCCGCGCCGCGTCGGCGTAGCGCTCCGGGTTGTCGGACAACAGCTTGTGCGCGAGGAGGCCGCCGTCCGGGCGCCTGGCGACGATATCGGTGAACGTGCCGCCGCGGTCGATCCAGAACTGCCAGCCCGGGCCTTGCATGGGTTGCTCCCTCGGCCCCGAGTTATCGGGCAAGGGCGGCGAAAGCGCAATGCCGGGGCGGGATTTTGACCCGGCGCGAAGATGTGGTAGGAAGCTCCGATCGACATGACCCTCAAGGAGGAGGCGACCATGGCAATCGGACAATGGCTCCAGCGTTTCCTCGTTGCTCTCGCGACGGTTTTCGCCCTCGGCGGCCCGTGGCCGGCAACCGCGCAGTGGAAGCCGACCGTCGACGTCGAATTCGTGATTCCCTTCGGCCTCGGCGGCGGCGCCGACCTCTTGGCGCGCGTCGTGGCCAAGATCATGACCGAGGAAAAGCTGGTGCCGACCGCGGTGGTCGCGGTCAACAAGCCGGGCGGCGGCAGCGCCACCGGCGTCGGCTATGTCAATGCCTCGAAGCGTGGCGACCCGCATACCCTCGTGCTCATCAACCCGCAGACCCAGATCACCCCGCTGCGGGTGAAGGACGCCAAGGGCTGGCGGGACTTGACGCCGCTCGCCAACTTCATGCTCGACGACTATCTCTTGTTCGTCCGCGCTGCCTCGCCCTACAAGACGGCGGCAGAGATGGTGGCGGCGGCCAAGACCAAGGCGCCGCGCAGCGTCTCGGTCGCTTCGGCGGGCACCGCCGACGACATGGCGATCGCGGTGTTCGAGGCGGCCGCCGACATCAAGCTCAATATCATCCGCTTCAACAGCGGCGGCGAGGTCCTCACCGCGCTCTTGGGCGGCCATGTCGATATGGGCGCCGGCAACCCGCTCGAGGTCATGGGCCAGCTCCAGAGCAAGAGCGTGCGCGCGCTCGGCGTCTACCGGCCCACTCGGTTCGCGGCCCTGCCCGACGTTGCGACGATGAAGGAGCAAGGGATCGATACGGTGCCGTTCCAGATGTGGCGCGGCGTGGCGATGCCCCCGGGCGTGCCGGCCGAGGCGGTCCGCTACTGGCAGGACGTCATGATGAAGATCGCCGCGTCGAAGACGTTCAAGGACTACATCAGCGTCAACGTGGCCACCGAGCATGTGCTCGCGGGCGACCAGTTCGCCGCGTTCTTGGAGCGGCAGGAGGCATTGTACAAGGACATGCTGGACCGTCTCGGCCAGCTTAAGTGACGCGCGCCGTCACGATCACCGGCGTCGAGGCCATCCCGGTCGTCGTCCAGGGGACGCGGAGTTTCCGCATCTCCGAGGGGCAGACGGGCAAGCATGTATCGGTCATCCTCCGCCTCTTGACCAATGAGCCGGGGCTCGAGGGGATCGCGGAGATCGTCTCGGCCCCGCCGGGCAAACCGGAGGAGTTCGCCGAGGAGATCGTCGCCGCGGTCCGGCGCTACGCAACGCCGGCCGTGGTTGGCGTGGCGGCCTGGCAGCGTTCGCTCGCCATGGCCCGGCTGGAGGGCGCCCTCAAGGGCCGGCCGTGGACCAAGGCCGGGATCAACGTCGCGCTCTACGATCTCGAGGCCAAGGCGCTCGGCGTGCCGGTGAGCGACCTGTTGGGCGGCCGCCGTAGCGAACGCATCCCGGTCATTGGCCCAGTGATCGGGATCCTGCCGCCCGACGACATGGCAAGGCAGGCCGCCGCCCAGCTTGCGGCCGGCTACGGCACGATCAAGATCAAGATCGGCGAGAGCCTGGAGCGCGACATCGCGCGGGTCGCCGCGGTCCGGCAGGCGGTCGGCGGCGCTGCCGGACTGCGGGTCGACGCCAACGATCACTACCAGCCGGCCGAGGCGATTCGCCTCATTCGGGCGATCGAGCGCTACGAGGCCGAGCACGTCGAGCAACCGGTGGCGCGCGGCGATCTCTTGGGCCTCGCCGAGGTCAGGCGCTCGGTCGGCGTGCCGATCATGACCGACGACGCGGTGGCGACCCCGCAGGAGGCGATGACGGTGGTGCGGCTGGGCGCCGCCGACCGGGTCAAGGTCAAGGTGACGAAGCACGGCCTCGACGGCGCCCAGCTCATCATCGGCATGCTCGAGGCGGCGGGAATCCCTTGCGTTCTCGGCCATGTCTTCGAGATGGGGCTGGCCGCGGCGGCGGAGGCGCAGCTCGCCGCTTCGGCCCGCAACCTCGTCTTTCCCTGCGAGATCGGCTCGCTCGAGCCGATCGGGTTCGAGGGCGACGTGATCCAAGGCGATCTGCGGCCCGAGCCGGGCTATATCCGGCTCCCGGACGGCCCCGGGCTCGGCGTCGATCTCGACTGGGCGACGATCGACAGATTCCGCGCCTGCGAGGCGGCCTGATGTTGACCGGCGAGCGCATTGTGGGCGCCATGTTCGGCCTCTTGGGGCTGCTGTGGATCGTCAAGTCGTTCGAGCTCCACTACATGGACGAGTTCGCGCCGGGCTCCGGCTTCCTCCCCTTCTGGCTCGGCGTCGCCATCGCCGCTTTCGCGGCGATGTTCCTGTATTCGACGCGTGGCGAGCCGGCGGCGACCGCCGATCCCTCGCCGCCGGGCGGGGCGCGAAAAGTCGCCGTCATCGCGCTCGGCCTGTTCGTGTGCGTGGTGGCGATGGAGTGGCTTGGGTTCGTGGTGCCCATCGCCCTCTATCTCTTGTTCCTGGTGGGCGTCGTTGAGAGGCGGGGCGTGGCGGTCGCCGCCGGCACCGCGCTGGGCACGCCTTTGGCCCTGTTCCTCATCTTCAAGGTCTTTCTCAGAGTGCCGTTGCCGATCGGCCCGTGGGGGTTCTGAGCCATGGATATCCTTGCCCACATCGCCCAGGGCTTTGCCGTCGCGCTTTCCCTCAAATACCTCCTCTTCTGCCTGTTGGGCGTCGTGCTCGGCCAGGTCATCGGCGTGCTGCCGGGGATCGGCCCGAGCACCGCCATCGCCGTGCTGCTGCCGCTCACCTTCGGCGGCGACCCCATCGCCTCGACCATCATGTTCGCCGGCATCTACTACGGGGCCTATTACGGTGGCACCATCACCTCGATCCTGGTCAAAATCCCGGGCGAGTCGGCCTCCGTCATGACCAGCCTCGACGGCTACGAGCTCGCCCGCCAGGGCCGCGCCGGCCCGGCGCTCGGGATCGCCGCCATCGCCTCGTTCATCGCCGGTACCGCCGGCACGGTCGGGCTGATGCTCGCCGCCCCGGCCCTCGCCCAAGTCGCGCTCGCCTTCGGCCCGCCCGAATATTTCGCCTTGGTGGTGATGGGGCTGACCGCCTTGGCCCTGGTCGGGGGGTCGCTGATCAAGGGCCTGCTCATGGGCGCCGTCGGGCTCGCCGTGGCGACGATGGGGACCGACCCGCAAATCGGCAATCCCCGCTTCACTTTCGGTCAGCTATGGCTCTTGGACGGCATCGACTTCCTGGTCCTTGCCGTGGCCTTCTTCGGGGTCGGCGAGGTCCTGGCCAGCGCCGAGAAGAACCTACCCGCGGTGGTCGTGGAGACCAGGATTCGCAACATCTATCCGAACCGCGCCGACTGGCTCGCTTGCCGCTGGGCGATCCTGCGCGGCACGGCGATCGGCTATGTGATCGGGGTCCTCCCCGGCGCCGGCGCGACGATCGCCTCGTTCATCGCCTACGCGGTCGAGAAACGAGTCTCAAAACACCCGGAGCGCTTCGGGACCGGGGTCATGGAGGCGGTGGCGGCGCCCGAGGCCGCCAACAATTCCGCCTCGGCCGGCGCCATGGTGCCGATGTTCGCGCTCGGGATTCCGGGGTCGAACACGACCGCGATCATGCTCGGGGCCCTCATCATGTACGGGCTGCGCCCGGGGCCGCAGCTCTTCGAGCAGCACCCCGACCTCGTGTGGGCCGTCATCGCCAGCATGTATATCGGCAACGCGGTTCTGCTCGTCCTCAACCTGCCGCTCGCCGGCCTGTTCGCGTTCCTGCTGCGCATCCCCTACGCCGTTCTTTACCCGATCATCCTCGCCCTGTGCATCGCCGGGGTCTACAGCCAGGCGAACAGCCTCGACGATGTGTGGCTGATGTCGGGCCTCGGCGTGCTCGGCTACTACATGAAAAAGTACGACTTTCCCGCCGCGCCCTTGGTCCTGGGGCTGGTCCTCGAGCCGCTGTTCGAGAACGCGCTGCGCCAGTCGCTGACGCTTTCGCATGGCAACATGGCGATCTTCGTGACGCGCCCGGTATCCGCCCTCTTGCTGCTGGCGACCGCCGCCGCCCTGCTGGGGCCGCTCGCCTACCGGCTGTGGCGCAAGCGCCGACGGCTCACGGTCGGGACATGAGTCTCAAAGAGCGGATCGGGGTCGATATCGGCCGGCGCTTGAGGCTGGAGGACGGCATCGCCTGGGCGGCGGCCAACGGTGTCCGCTGCATCGACGTCGAGATCGACCTGGCGCCGAACGCGCTCGAATCGTTCACCGCCGAGAGGGCGTCGGGCATCCGAGGGGCGCTGGAGCGCCACGGCGTGCGCCTCGGTCTGCACACGTTGTCCGCGGTCAACATCGCCGAGACCTCGCCCTTCGTGCGCGAGGCGGTCGACCTTTACCTCAAGACCTACATCGATGTCGCCGGGCGCCTCGGTGCCGGATGGATCGTCGTCCACGCCGGCTATCACTTCACCGCGGACTACGACGCGCGCCTCGCCGCCTCGCTGGAGCGGCTGGCGCGGGCGGCTGAATATGCGGAGAAGGCCGGCGCCAAGCTGCTGCTCGAGAACCTGAACCGCGAACCCGACCACGCCGAGGTCCATTACCTGGCGTATGATCTGCGGGAATGCCGGACCTATTTCGATCGCATCGGCTCCTCCCATCTCGGCTGGTCGTTCACCGTCAACCACGCCCATCTGGTTCCCGAAGGGATCGGCGGCTTCCTCGATGACCTGGGTCTCGCCCGCCTGGGCGAAGTGCGGCTCGCCGACAATCTCGGCGACCGCGAGCTCCATCTCAAGCCCGGCGAGGGCAACATCGATTTCCGGGCGCTGTTCAGGCGCCTCGAATCCTCAGGGTTCCGCGGGCACTACATGACGGCGTTCGGGTCGCTCGACGACATGCTCGAGGGCCGCGAGGAGCTCGCGGCCTGGGCCGCGGACGCATGAACCCGCGGCTCGCGTGGCCAAGCGGGTCGCGCGAGCCGCGGGAGATCGGGCGGGCGCGGAGGGTCGGGTCGCGGGCCGCAGCGCCAACTGCTCCCACCAGGCGACCGCGAGGCCCACCGTTTCAGGCGCGAAATCCGGCCCGCTGGCGCGAGCGCGGCGTCCCCTCGACCGCAACCGCGCTGTCCGCGCCGCCCAGATCGATCTCCAGGCGCACCTTGCGGGCGACCACTGTCGGCACGCGGGTACGGCCATGCCCCGCCGTCAAACGCACGATGCCCGCCCGTTCAAGCTTCTTCAGCGTCCGCGAGAGATTCGACTCCTTACGGCCCGTCACTTGCGCCAATCGCCGCATCGACTCCGGCTTGTGGCGGCGGATCGCTTGCAAGAGCGCCAGGTTCTCCGGCGACAGCAGTTTCACCATCGCTTCCGCGGACGGGTTCCCTTCGGCCGCGCGCCGCGCTGTCGCCGCGCTGTCGAACCATCTCTTCGGTGCGACCTTGGCGGCCGCAGGGTCGCGCACCACCCGCTTGGCTCAGGTCGCGAATTCACCGATCGTTCCGGTCCTATAGGTCATTTGGTATTCCCTTCTCGACCATCCCTCTCTTGACTTCCCGCCAAAAGTCATCGAGAAGCTGCGCCGCCGTCATGAATGCGTAAGGTCGACCCGGATCCTTCGTCGTCCGGTGCCAATGATCGTAAGCCCGCGGGCTCCTCGCATAACGACCGCCGCGATGCTCGACCGGGTGGGCGTTGTCGAAACGCACATAAGGCGGTCCGCCCGCTTGCGGCCGGAACACCAACGCGTAGCCGACCCCATGCGGCCTCTCCGACGTTTTCTCGGTGCGCCGGGCGGTGAATTCCACGACATCGCCTTGCGCCGCCTCAGATGCAGGCCCCGGGGGCGCCGGCTCAAATCATGGTGCGCAGGGTATTGCTCGTCGGCTGACGCCGGCACGGTCGTGCGCACCCCTTGGTCGGCGGCGGATCGCCCGCACGGCATATCATGTGGACCGACTTTCGGGTGCGGACATGGGCAAAGAAAAGCCCGTCATCCCGCCCACCGCCTCGAAGCGGCCGACCGTCACAGCCCGACGTCGGGCTCCCGGTCGGCGCGCGCCTCTGTCACACCTTGAGCTTGGGATCGAGCCAGTCGCGCAAGGAATCGCCGAACAGGTTGAAGGCAAAGACGGCGAGGCTGATGGCGAGCCCGGGGAAGATGATCATCCACGGCGCCTCGCGGTAGAAATCGGCGGCGGTGCCCGACAGCATCAGGCCCCAGGAGGGGGTCGGCTCGGTGACGCCGAGGCCGAGGAAAGACAGCGAGGCCTCGAGCAGGATCGCTTGGGCGACGAACGCGGTCAGCATGATGAGATAAGGCGCCACCACGTTGGGGGTGATGTGGCGGAAGATGATGCGACGATGCGAGTATCCGGCCGCCCGCGCGGCATCGATATAGGGCATCTCGCGAATGGCAAGCGCCGAGGATCGCACCACGCGCGCGACCTTGGGCACCATCGGGATGGCGATGGCGACGATGAGGTTGACGTCAATGCCGAGCACGGAAACCTTGCGCACCACCGTGACCACGACCATCGCCAGCACGATGATCGGGAACGACAGCAGGATGTCGACGAAGCGCTGGATCACGAGGTCGATCCGCCCGCCGAAATAGGCCGACACGACGCCGATCACGGCGCCGAGGCTGGAGCCGAAGAACGCCGACACGAGCCCGACCGCAAGGGCGGTGCGGGCGCCGTAAATGACCCGGCTCAGCACGTCACGCCCGAAATTGTCGGTGCCCAAGGGATGGCTCGCCGACGGAGGGCCGAGCATGGCGCCGAAGTCGACGGCGAGCGGGTCGTAGGGGGCGACGAGGTCGGCGAAGATCGCGGCCAGGCTCATGACGACGATGACCAGCAGGCCAACGGCGCCGAGCGGCTGGGTCAAGAGAAACGCGACCGCCGGAGGATGGCGGGCGGGAACGCGAGGGACCGCCTGTGCGACCGGGACGGCCATCAGCGGTACCGGATGCGGGGGTCGAACAGCGCATAGAGCAGGTCGACCGCGAGATTGACGAGGATGGCGGCGGTCGCGACCAGCATCACCAGACCCTGGATCAGGGTGTAGTCGCCCCGCGTCACCGCCTGGACGAACAGCTTGCCGATGCCGTTCAAGTTGAACACCTGTTCGGTGACCACCAGGCCGCCGATCAGGAAGGCGAACTCGAGGCCGATGACGGTGATCACCGGTAAGAGCGCGTTGCGCATGGCATGGCGGGACACCACCAGGCGCTCGAACAGCCCCTTGGCCCGCGCCGTGCGGATGTAGTCCTCGCGCAGCACTTCGAGGAGCGCGGACCGGGTCATGCGCGTGGCGACCGCCGAATACCGGTAGGCGACCGCCAAGGCCGGCCAGATCAACTGCGAGAGGTTGGTGACCGGGTCTTGGTAGAGCGGCGTGAAGGTGATCGGCGGCAGCCAGGAGAAGCCGAGCAGAAGCGCCAAGATGAGGATCATCCCGAGCCAGAACGAGGGCACCGCCAAGCCGGCGATCGCCAGCACGCGGACCACGTAGTCGACCCAGGTGTCCTGGAACAGCGCCGCCAACGTCCCTAGGGGAAGCGCGATCAACACCGCGAGCACCGTCGCCATGAGCGCGACCTGGAGCGAGAGTTCGAAACGGATGGCGATCTCGTAGGCGACCGGACGGCCGGTCCACATCGACCGCCCGAGGTCGAAGGTCGCCATGCCGGCGAGCCAGTCGAACAACTGGACAGGGAGCGGCTGGTCGAGCCCGAGCCGCGCCCGCTCGGCAGCGAGGACTTCCTGGGTGACGGAGGCGCCGTCGCCGCGCAGCTTGAGTTCGACGATGTCGCCGGGCATGACCCGGAGCATGAAGAACACCAGGAGCGCGACCCCGAGCAGCGTCGGGATCATCAACAGGATGCGTTGGGCGGCGTAACTCAGCATCGCGGGAGGGCCCGGGTGGCCTCGTGGCCGCCCGGGTTCTCGCTATTGGTCCAGCCACACGTCGGCCAGGTCCTGGTTCAGATAATGGCTGGGCGTGATCTCCCAGCCCTTGACCTGCGCCGAGTGCACGATCGTCCGGTGCCACCACAGGGTCGAGAAGGCATAGCTCTCATGGAGCGCGCGGGTCTCGAACTCTCGCACCAGCGCGTAGCGCTGCTTGGGGTCGGTCGCACGCTTCTGCCGTTCGTACAGCTCGTCGAGCGTGCGGTCGACATAGCGGCCGTAGTTGATCGACGACTTGTCGGCCGACAGGTACTTGATCAACTGCACGTTCGGCTCGTCCATGAAGTCGCAGTTGAAGTCGAGCCCGGCCTCGTAATTGCCGCCGCTGAGCGCCGACAGGTAGAGCCTGGAGTCGAGCTGCTGCTGTTCGACCGCGACGCCGACCTGCCGCCACTGGTCGATCAGGAACACGCCCATCGCGGTGTAGGGCATCGGGATGTTGCGGTTGGTGAACTTGAAACTCAGTTTCTCCTGACCCGCCTCCTTGAGGAGCCTGGTCGCCTCGGCGCGCGAGGCCCGGATGTCCTTGGCGTAACCAGGCAGCTTGGCGAGGTCGGCATCGCTTGCGGCCAGATCGTAGCCGGGACGCAGGAGGCCGCCCACGCCCTTGACGATGGCGATCTTGGACAACGCCTCCGAGCCCTGCCAGCGGTCGATGGCGAGCGACAGCGCGCGGCGCACGCGGGCATCGTCGAACGGCTTCTTTTCCGTGTTGAAGCTGACGATCAGATTACAGATCCACGGGCTTTCCTGCACCACGGCCTTGGTGCCGAGCGCCGCCACCAGCCGGTCGCGTTCGGGCGGGGACTGGCCGCGGAACTCGATCATCACCTGGCCGCCCTGGAGCGCGTTGATGTACGCCGCCCCGGTCATGAACACGGCGCGGTAGCCGTCGAGATACGGCTGTCCCGCGACGTGATAGCCGTCGAAGCGCTGGCCGACCCAATGCGATCCGGCGACGTGCTCGACGAATCGGAACGGGCCGGACCCGAGGATGTTCTTTTCGGGGAACTTCGGATCCTGGGCGAGCTTGGCCGCGCTGTAGATGCAGTTCCAGGGCGAGGCGAAGTTGGCCAGCATCGAGGCGTCGGGCGCCTTGAGCTTGAAGACCGCCGTGCGCGGGTCCGGGGTCTCGATCGCGACAATGTCATCGTAAGAGGCGGTGCGAATCGAGATCACGCCGGCGGGCGGCTTGACGATCCGCTCGTAGCTCGCCTTGACGTCGGCGGCGGTCAGCGCCGAGCCGTCGTGGAACTTGACGTTCCCCTTGAGCTTGAAGGTGTAGGCGAGGCCGTCCGGCGACACCTGCCAGGATTCGGCCAGATCGCCGACGACCTTCGGATAGGTGGCGCCGTCGAACTTCAAGAGGGTCGAGTAATGCGGCACCACCGGATGGACGAAGGCGAACGAGGTGTTCGCATGGCAGTCGTAGTTCGGCGGCTCGGCGCTGACCGCGAAGGTCAGCGTGCCGCCGCGCTTGGGCGTTTGCGCGGACGCGCCCGCCAGCGGCGCCGTCGCCAGCCCGGCGAGCGCGAGCGACCACAAGAGAAGCTTGAGAGTCATGGCTTTCATCCTCCATGTTCGCATCGGGTTCGACATCGTTCGCCTGTGCGCGCCGATGTCAAAGCTTGATGCAGGCGGCGAAATGGCCCGGCCGTACTTCCCGCAGCCCGGGGACGGCCGCCTTGCATTCGGCCGTCGCCAGGGGGCAGCGGGTATGAAACACGCATCCCGATGGCGGCGTCAAGGGCGAAGGCGGCTCGCCGCCCAGCGGGCGTGCGGCGCGCGCCCGTTCCAGCGCCGGATCGGGCACCGGGGCGGCGTCGAGCAGCGCTTTCGTGTAGGGGTGGAGCGGGCGTGCATAGAGCTCGTCGCGCTCGGCGAGCTCCATGACCCGGCCGAGATACATGACCGCGACGCGGGTCGCGATGTGCCGCACGACGGCGAGGTCGTGGGCGATGAACAGGTAGGTGAGCCCGAATTGGCGCTGCAGGTCTTCGAGCAGGTTGATGATCTGGGCCTGGATCGAGACGTCGAGCGCCGAGACCGGCTCGTCGCAGACGATGAAGCTCGGATTCATGGCCAGCGCGCGGGCGATGCCGACGCGCTGGCGCTGTCCGCCCGACAGCTGGTGGGGGTAGCGCTCGGCCATGTAGGGGAACAGGCCGACCCGCGCCAGCAGGTCCGCCACCTTGGCCTTGGCCGCGGCGTCATCGGGGACCAGCCGGTAGACGGAAAGCGGCTCGGAGATCGTCTGGCCGACGGTCATGCGGGGGTTGAGCGAACTGTAAGGGTCCTGGAAGATCACCTGGATGCGCTGGCGCAGTTCCGTGAGCTCGCCCGCCGACAGGTTGGCGAGGTCGCGACCGGCGTAGCGGATCGCCCCCGCGCTCGGTTCCTCGAGCTTGAGGATGGTGCGGCCGAGGGTGGTCTTGCCGCAGCCCGATTCGCCGACCACGCCCAAGGTCTCGCCCGGGAAGACGTCGAACGAGACGTCGGCGATCGCCCGCACGACCCCCGCCGGGCGGCCGAAGCGGCCGCCCGATACCCGGAAAACCTTGCTCAAGTTCTTGACCGACAGCACCGGCGCGCTAGCGCCCTGCCCAGGGACAAAGGCCGCGGCGGCGGCCGTCGGCGCCGCCGCCAGGCGCCCGGCCGCGATCTCGGCCGCGCGCCAGCACGCCGAACGGTGGCCGGGCTCGACTTCGTCGAGGCTGGGGGCCTCCTCGCACTTGGCGATTCTATGCGGGCAGCGCGGGGCGAAGCGGCAGCCCGCTTGCGGGTCGAGCAGGTCGGGCGGCAGGCCCTCGATGGTCTGCAGCCGGCTGGCGCGCGGCCGGTCGAGCCGCGGCACCGAGCGCATGAGGCCGAGGGTATAGGGATGGCGCGGTCGGGCGAAGATGTCGTCGGCCGTTCCCTGCTCGACGATGCGCGCCGCGTACATCACGTTCACCCGGTCGGCGTAGCGCGCGACGATGCCGAGGTTGTGGGTGATGATGATCATCGCGATGCCGAGACGGGACGACAGGTCGCGCAGCAGCTCGAGGATCTGCGCCTGGATGGTCACATCGAGCGCGGTGGTCGGCTCGTCGGCGATGATGAGCTTGGGATTGCAGGCGAGCGCGAGCGCGATCATCACCCGCTGGCGCATGCCGCCGGAGAACTGATGCGGGTAGTGGTCGAGCCGGCGTTCGGCATCGGGGATGCCGACCAGGCCCAGGAGCTCGACCGCGCGGCCCCGCGCCTGGCCCGGGTCGGTGCCGAGGTGGACCAGGAGCGGCTCCATGATCTGCAACCCGATCGGGAGAACCGGGTTGAGCGAGGTCATCGGCTCCTGGAAGATCATCGCGATGTCGCGGCCGCGGACCTTGCGCATCTCCTCCTCGGACAGCGCGAATAGATCGCGGCCCTCGAACCGCACGCGGCCGGCGACGATCCGTCCCGCCGGCTTGGCGAGCAGCCGCATGATGGCGAGGGCCGAGACCGACTTGCCGCAGCCCGATTCACCGACCAGCGCCACGATTTCGCCGGGCCGGACCTGATACGCGACGCCCTCGACCGCGCGCACCACCCCGCGCGAGGTGACGAAATGGACGTGGACGCCGTCGACCTCGAGCAGAACGGCGCCGTTCGCCATGCTGGAGCCCACGCGCGCTTGCACCTTACGCCTCGCTCATGCGGCAACGGCCATGCGGAAGGCCCTCCGGGACCGCGGCGCGACGCCATCGATCCCTCCCCGAGGACGGTGTTTTTCTTGGCGGTCAAGCTAACACAACCGCGAAACCTTCGCACATGGATCGCCCCTTGTCGTGCAGGTGCGGGCGGATTCCGTGATGGCGCTCGCGGCGCCGCATTCGAGCAGGAACGCACGACCCGGCCGCCGCCTTGCGATTGCCGGCGTCGCGACGTATCATTCCAAGCGTCGCAGACAGCGCGAGAGCATCTCCATGGCCGAGAGCGTGCGCAAACGGATGGAGGTCGCCGAGTTTCTGGCCTTCCAAGGCGATCGCGACACCCGGTACCAGCTCCGCGACGGCGTGCCGGTGGCGATGGCGCCGCCATCGGGGGCGCATGGCATTCTCGCCGGCAATCTGGCCGGGCACCTTTCCACCGCTCTTTCCGCCCACCCGCGGTGTGCCGTGTGGCTCGAGGCGGGCATCCGATCCGTTTCCAACAAGAGATCGTTCCACCAGGCCGACATGGTGGTCACCTGCACGCCTGTCGCGGTCGGACAGCAGCAGATCGATGACCCGCTTTTGATCGTCGAGGTGCTGTCGCCGTCCACGGCCGACGATGATCGCCGGGTGAAACTGCCGGATTACCGGGCGATGCCGAGCGTCAAGGAAATCGTCCTCATCGATTCCCGGTATTCCTACTGCGAGATCCATCGGCGTCAGGATGGGGATCGCTGGCTCGTCGACCTCTATCGCCAACCCGATGCCCGGGTGCGATTGGACAGCGTGGGGCTCGACCGGCCCTTGGGCGAGCTTTACGCGAACGTCCCGGTCGAGGCCGCCTGAGTGCGGCTCGCCGTCGCCGCCCTCGATACCGTGTTGACGCCGATCGACCGCGCCTCGCCGAACCACGACGCCCGCGCCCCCGGAACGCCGATCGACGTGCTCGTCCTCCACTACACGGGCATGCCGACCGGCGAGGCGGCGTTGGCGCGGCTGCTGGACCCGGCCGCCAAGGTGAGCGCGCATTATCTCGTCGAGGAGGACGGGCGCATCTTCCGCTTGGTCGCCGAAGACCGCCGGGCCTGGCACGCCGGCCAGTCGTCCTGGCGGGGGCTCCGCGACATCAACGGCCGCTCGATCGGCATCGAGCTCGTCAATCCCGGCCACGAGTTCGGCTACCGCGACTTCAGCCGCGCGCAATATGCCGCGGTCATCGAGCTTGCCGGCGACATTCTCCGGCGCCACCCGATCCCGCCGCGCAACATGGTCGGCCACGCCGACATCGCGCCCTTGCGCAAGACCGATCCCGGCGAGCGCTTCGACTGGGAGGAACTGGCGCGCGCCGGCATCGGGTTGTGGCCGTTCGGCGTCGCGCAGCGCCGGCGCGTGATGCACGATTTCGGGCCCGGCGAGCGCGACGAGGCGGTGGCCGACATCCAGGCGCGGCTGGCGGAATTCGGCTACGAGGTGCCGCCCTCGGGCGTGCTCGACGACGCCACCGGCCGCGTGCTGGCGGCGTTCCAACGGCATTTCCGCCCGGCCCGCGTCGACGGCCGCCTCGACGGCGAGACCTCGGCCAGGCTCACCGCGCTCCTGCGCCTGTGCGGGCCATGAGGCGGGCGCGCCCGGTCACCGCTTGCCGATGTCGTCGCCGAGGACTGCGAGGCGACCCATATCGTCGATTGCCATTGCGGCAACTCCCACGATCCCCATCCATCCGGGCCGGCTTCTCGAGGATGAAATCGATGCGCGTCGGCGGTCCGCGAACGCCCTGGCCCGGGCGTTGCGCGTGGCGCCGGGCCGGATGATCGAGATCGTCAACGGCAAGCGGGCGCGAACCGCCGAACCCGCGCTCAGGCTTGGCCGCTAGTTCGGCACCGGGGGACGGTTCTGGCTCGCCCTCCAGGCGCGCTACGATCTTGCCGTGGCGGAACGCGATGCTGGCCGCGCGCGTCGAGGCCGAAGTCGAGGCGGGGGCATGAGCGAGCCACGCCTCGCCAGCGATTGACGCGGCCCTCGCCGGGGCTTACCTAAGGTCGGTGCCAGATGGCCGGATGGCCGCGCCGGCAAGGGCGGGAAGCGCACGCCGGCGAGGAAAGTCCGGGCTCCACGGAAACAAGGGTGCCGGGTAACCCCCGGCGGGGGCGACCCCAGGGAAAGTGCAACAGAAAGCATACCGCCTCCGGACCTCACATCCGGCGGCAAGGGTGAAAAGGTGCGGTAAGAGCGCACCGCGCCCCCGGCAACGGGGGTGGCACGGCAAACCCCACCCGGAGCAAGACCAAATAGGGGCGGCACGTCCGGGGTTTCCCGGACCGGCGCGTTTCCGCGCCGTCGCCCGGGTAGGTCGCTGGAGGCGCCTGGCAACAGGCGTCGTAGAGGAATGGCCATCCCGCGTTCCCCTCCAAGGGGTGCGGACAGAACCCGGCTTACAGGCCATCTGGCACGCAATTTTCCAGCGCCGCGGCTTGATCGTATTTTTGGGTGCAAATCAGCGGGATGGAATGAACAGCCCCGAGCCTTATGCGGCCCCCGCCCGATAAGAACATTAACAGAACAAAATCCTGCCATAATCGAGGTTGAAAGTAGTGGCCGAAAGCTGGGCGCAACCGATTCAGGCGGCAGTCCCGCCCAAAACCGGTTGACCCTTGAATTTTATTGTGTATTTCCATTGACGCCCATAAAAACCCATGTTATCCCATGATGTCCCACAGGCAGGGTATCGCCGCATTGGGCGACTGAGGGACCGCGGCCAAGCCTGTCTTTTGGCTTTGAATCAATGGCTTGTGTCGTGCGATCGGGGCGGTCCTCGGCCGCTTCGCGAGCCCGGTGTTGGGGGATGGGATGGCGCTATTCCTGTCCAAGTTTACGTTCAAGGTCGACCGCAAGGGCCGAGTATCGGTTCCCGCCGACTACCGGAACGCCCTCGCCCAGCAGACCTTTGCCGGCATCGTGGCCTTTCCCTCGCTCACCGGCCGGGCCATCCGCGCCTGCGGCATCGACCTCATGGAACGGATCGGCGCCGAGCGCAATCCTTTGGCGGTGTTCGAACAGACGCCGATCGATGCGGCGCTCGCCTCGGTTCCCGACGTGGCGCGGCTGCCCTTCGACGGCCAGGGCCGGGTCGTGCTGCCCTCCGAGCTCGCCCGCCATGCCGGCATTACCGACCGGGCGACGTTCGTCGGCCGCCTCAACTATTTCGAAATTTGGGACACCGCGGCCTTCGAAGCGCACCAGGCGGACATGCGCGCCTCGGCGCGCGCCACGGGCGGCGGCCTCGCACCCGAGACCGGGCGCTGACGCGATGTTGAGCGCCGCCCCGACCGCCGCCGGACCACGATCGATGCCGGCCCCGGCCGCGCATACCCCGGTGCTGCTGCGCGAAGTTCTGCGCTCGATCGGCCCCCGCGACGGCGCCGTCTATGTCGACGGCACCTTCGGCGCCGGCGGCACTTCGCGGGCCCTGCTCGAAGCGGCGGAGTGTCGGGTCTGGGCCCTCGACCGCGACCCGGCGGCGATCGCCAGGGGCGGCGCGCTCGCCGCTCGCTATTCCGGCCGGCTCGATTTGATTCTCGGCCGGTTCGGCGACATGGACCGGCTGCTCCTTGCCCGCGGCATCGCGCGCATCGATGGCGTGGCCCTCGATCTCGGCGTTTCCACCCCGCAGCTCGACGACCCGGCGCGCGGTTTCTCCTTCCGCGCCGACGGACCGCTCGACATGCGCATGGGGGCGGACGGTCCCGCCGCCGCCGAGCTCGTCAACCGCCTGTCCGAGGCGGAGCTCGCCCGCCTGATCGGCTCTTACGGCGAAGAGCGCCATGCCGGGCGCGTCGCCCGGGCGATCGTCGCCGCCCGGCGCTTGCGGCCGATCGCCCGCACCCTCGAGCTTGCCGAGATCGTGCGGGGCGCGGTGCGCGGACCCGCCGCCGGCATCGATCCCGCGACCCGTACCTTCCAGGCGCTCAGGATCTACGTCAACGACGAGATCGGCGAGCTGCGGCGCGGGTTGGCCGCCGCCGAGCGGCTGCTCGGCCCCGGCGGTCGGCTCGCGGTGGTCTCGTTCCATTCGCTCGAGGACCGCGAGGTCAAAAACTTTTTCAGGGCACGGAGCGATGCTCCTAGCCCCGGCTCCCGCCATCTTCCCGGACCTGCCGGCAGCACCAGGAGGCCGAGTTTCCGCCTCGTCGAACGGCGCGCGATCCGGCCATCCGCCGAGGAGACGGCGCTGAACCCGCGCGCCCGCTCGGCCCGGCTGCGGGTCGGCGCGCGCACCGCGGCGCCCGCCTGGCCGGGCGAGGGCGAAGGCCATGCGGGGGGCGCGCCATGATCCGCCTGTCGACCGGCTTGTGGCTGGCGCTCGCCGCTGTCCTCGGCTACGGGCTGTTCCACCTCAAGCACGAAGTCAAGGCGCTCGAGGACGAGCTGTTCCGCCTCGACCGCGCGGTCCTGGCCGAGCTCGAGGCCATCCACGTGCTGCGCGCCGAATGGAGCTACGTCAACCAGCCCCAGCGCCTGCAGGAGCTCGCCGGCCGCCACCTCGATCTGCGTCCGATGCGCCCGACCCAGCTCGGCAGGGCGGCCGATCTGCCCGCCCGCCCGCCCGAGGACGCGCCGCCGAGCGCGGGGCGGGAGAGCCGCTGATGGCGACCCGCTTCGGCGACGTCCTGCGCTCGCTCCCGCACCGGCTCCGGCTCGAGGGCACCGCCAAGCAGGCGATCGAGACCGCCCGCCACCGCCTGGTGATCGCCGGCCTGCTGTTCGCGCTCGCCTTCGGGGTCGTCGCCGTCCGCCTGATCGACGTGACGATCTTGCGCGAGGCCCGCGAGCCGCGGCTCGCCCAGGCCGCCAGGCCCGGCGCCCTCGAGCTGGAGCGCGCCGACATCGTCGACCGCAACGGCGAGCTGCTCGCCACCTCGCTCGCCACCGCCTCGCTCTATGCCAACCCGAAGCTGGTCCTCGATCCGGCCGACGCGGCGGCGCAGCTCGCCCGCGTTCTCTCCGGCCTCACCGAGAAGGAGGTCAAGGAACGCCTGTCCTCCGAGCGCAGCTTCGTGTGGCTCAGGCGCAATTTGAGCCCGCGCCAGCAATACGCGGTCAACCGGCTGGGCATCCCCGGGCTGTTCTTCCAGCGCGAGGAACGGCGGGTCTATCCGCACGGGCATCTGGGCGCGCACGTCGTCGGCTTCAGCGGCATCGACAATCGCGGCCTGGCGGGCATCGAGCAGTCCTTCGACGACCAGCTCAAACAGTCGAACGAAGCGCTGCGCCTGTCGCTCGACATCCGGATCCAACACATCGTGCGCGAGGAACTGGCCCGTTCGGTCGAGGAGTTCCGGGCGATCGGGGGGACCGCCATCGTCCTCGACGTCGACACCGGCGAGGCCCTGGCCATGGTCTCGCTGCCGGACTTCGACCTCAACAACCCCGGCCCGGCCGACCCCAACGCGCGCTTCAACCGCGCCACGCTCGGCACCTACGAGATGGGCTCGACGTTCAAGATCTTCACCGCCGCCATGGCGCTCGACTTCGGCACCGTCACCCTGCGCAGCGGCTACGACGCCAGCAAGCCGATCAAGATTTCGCGGTTCACGATCTCGGACTACCACGGCCAGAACCGCTACCTGACCGTCCCCGAGATCTTCATGTATTCCTCGAACATCGGCGCGGCGAAGATGGCGCTCGAGGTCGGCACCGCGCGCCAGCGCGACTTCTTGGGGCGCGTCGGCCTGTTGAAGCCGGCGGCGATCGAGCTCCCCGAGGTGGGCGCGCCGATCGTCCCCCACCCCTGGCGCGAGATCAACTCCTTGACGGTGGCGTTCGGCCATGGGCTGTCGGTGAGCCCGTTGCAGCTCGCCGCCGCCGCCGCGGCGATCGTCAACGGCGGCATCATGCGTCCCGCCACCATCCTGAAGCGCCCCGATTTCGAGCCGGCGCGTGGCGAGCGGGTGATCTCGCCCTTAACCTCCGAGCAGATGCGGCGCCTCATGCGCCTGGTGGTCGAGCGCGGCACCGGCCGGCCCGCCCAGGCGCCAGGCTACCTGGTCGGCGGCAAAACCGGCACGGCCGACAAGATCATCGACGGCCGCTACCGGAAAACGGCGCTGATCTCGTCCTTCGTCGGGGCCTTCCCGATGACCCGGCCGCGGCTCGTGGTCCTGGCGATGCTCGATGAGCCCAAGGGCAACAAGTCGACGCTGGGCTACGCGACCGGCGGCTGGGTGGCGGCTCCGATCATCGGTCGCGTGGTCAGCCGCATCGCCCCCGTCCTCGGCATCGAGCCGGTGGACGAAACCCTGCCCGACCTCCGCGACCAGCTCTTCATCCATGTTGCCGTCCGCTGATCGAGGGGCGCGGGGACGGGGCCTCGGGAGGCCTCAAGACGTGCGTTTGCGCCAGTTGATCGACGCCGACATCGCCATCGCGGGCCCGCGCGCCGACCTCGAGCTGGCCGGGCTCACCGCCGATTCGCGCCAGGTTCGGCCCGGCTACCTGTTCGCGGCCCTCCCCGGGCTCAACACGGACGGCCGGCGCTACGTGGCCGAGGCGCGCGGGCGCGGCGCCATCGCCGTGCTCCACGGGCCGGGCCCGCGGCCCGAGCTGCCGCCCGACATCGTTCGGCTCGAGAGCGCCAACCCGCGCCGCGCCCTGGCGCTGCTCGCCGCCCGCTTCTATGGCCGCCAGCCGCGCACCATCGCCGCGATCACCGGGACCAACGGCAAGACCTCGGTCGCCGCCTTCACCCGCGAGCTGTGGACGCGGCTCGGCCACCGGGCGGCGAGCCTGGGCACGCTCGGCGTTATCGCTCCCGGCATGACCAGGCCCGGCGCGCTCACCACCCCCGATCCGGTGGCCCTCCACAAGGATTTGGACGCGCTCGCCGGTGCGGGCGTCGACCATCTCGCCATCGAGGCCTCGAGCCACGGCCTCGCGCAGTGCCGGCTCGACGGCGTGCGCGTCGGCCTCGCCGCCTTCACCAACCTGACGCGCGACCATCTCGATTACCACCGCACGATGGAGGCGTATTTCGCCGCCAAGCGCCGCCTGTTCGCCGAGGTCATGGCGCCGGGCGGAACCGCGGTCCTCAACGCCGACGCGCCCGAATTCGACAAGCTCGCCGCGCTCGCCCGGGCGCGGGGCCACCGCGTGATCGGGTTCGGCCGGCGCGGCGCCGACATCCGCCTCGAGCGCCTCGAGCCGCTGGCCTCCGGCCAGCGCCTGGCGCTCACCGTGTCCGGGCATCCGCTCGAGGTGAGTTTGCCGCTGGTCGCCGCGTTCCAGGCGATGAATGCGCTCGCCGCCCTCGCGCTGGTCATCGCCAGCGGCGCCGCGGCGCCGGCCGCCGCGGCGGCGCTGGCCGGGCTCACCGGCGTGCCCGGGCGACTGCAGCGCGCCCAGCGGCGCCGCAATGGGGCGACGGTTTATGTCGACTACGCGCACACGCCTGACGCGCTCGAATCCGTGCTCGCGGCACTGCGCCCGCACGCCCAGCGCCGGCTGGTCGTGGTGTTCGGTTGCGGGGGCGAGCGCGACCCCGGCAAGCGGCCGATGATGGGGGCCATCGCCTGGCGACTCGCCGACCGGGTCATCGTCACCGACGACAACCCGCGCGGCGAGGAGCCGGCCTCGATCCGCCGCCAGATCCTCGCCGGCTGCCCCGGTGCGCTCGAGGTCGGCTCGCGCCGCGAGGCGATCGGCCAAGCGGTGGCCGACCTCGAGGCCGGCGACATGCTGGTCATCGCCGGCAAGGGCCACGAGCGGGACCAGATCGTCGGTGGACGCGTCCATCCGTTCGACGACATGGAGGTGGCGCAGGCGGCGGTATCCGCGGCCGATGCCGCGCCAGGGGGCGGGTCGTGAGCGCCTTGTGGACCGCAGCCGAAGTCGCCGCCGCGCTCGGCATCCAGGCGCCGGCCGTCTGGACGGCGACCGGCGTGTCGATCGACAGTCGCACGCTCGCAGCGGGCGACCTGTTCGTCGCCGTCAAGGGACCGCGCCACGACGGCCACGATCATCTCGCCGCCGCCTTCGCCGCCGGCGCCGTCGCGGCGCTGGCCGAGCGCGCGAGCCCGCCGGACGAGGCCCGAGTCGTGGTCGTCCCCGATACGCTCGCCGCCCTGCGGCGCCTCGCCGAGGCGGCGCGGGCGCGCGCCAAGGCCAAGGTGATCGCGCTCACCGGCAGCGTCGGCAAGACCGGCACCAAGGACATGCTCGCCCTCGCGCTGGCCGACCAGGGCCCAACCCACGCCAGCACCGGCAGCTACAACAATCATATCGGCGTGCCGCTGACGCTCTCACGACTGCCGGCCGATGCCGTCCATGCGGTGGTCGAGATCGGCATGAACCACGAAGGCGAGATCGCGCCCTTGGGCCGCATGGTCCGTCCCGAGGTTGCCGTCGTCACCAGCATCGAGGCGGTGCATGTCGAGAACTTCCCCAACGACGGGGTGGCCGGCATCGCCCGGGCCAAGGCCGAAATCTTCGAGGGCGCGGCCGGCGGGGTCGCGGTCCTCAACCGCGACAACGCCTGGTACGAATTTCTGGCCGATCGCGCCAAGGCGTGCGGGGTGGCGCGCATCGTCGGTTTCGGGGCGGACCCCAAGGCCGAGGCGCGGCTCATCGATGTCGACGCCGGGCCGACGGCAGCCCGCGTCTCGGCGCTGGTCGGCGGGCGCCCCCTCACCTACCGCCTGGGCGCGCCCGGACGGCACTGGGCGCTCAACAGCCTCGCCGCGCTCGCCGCCGTCGCCGCGCTCGGCGCCGATCCGGCCGCCGCCGCCGCCGCCCTCGCCCGCTTCGTGGTCCCGAAGGGCCGCGGCCGCCGTCATGTCGTCGAGCACCACGGGCAAGTCTTCGAACTCATCGACGACTCGTACAACGCCAGCCCCGTCTCCATGCGCGCCGCCTTCGCGGTCCTGGCCGCCGCCCGGCCCGGCGCCGGCGGCCGGCGTATCGCGGTCCTTGGCGACATGCTCGAACTCGGACCCGCGGCACCCGCCCTGCATGCCGACCTCGCCGCGGCGCTCATCGCCAGCCGCATCGACGTTGTCTTCACCTGCGGCGGCTTGATGGCGCGCCTGCGCGACGCGCTGCCCGGGCCGCTCTGCGGCGGGCATGCCCCCGACGCCGACGCGCTCGCCACGATCGTCCAGGCGGCGGTGCGGCCGGGCGACGTGGTGGTCGTCAAGGGCTCGGCCGGCAGCCGCATGGGCCGGGTGGTCGAGGCGCTGCTCGAACACGCGGGCGATGGCGGCCGCGCCGAGCGGCGCGCGGCGAACGGCTGAGGTCCCGATGCTGTTCAACCTTCTGGTGCCGCTGTCCGACCAGTTCGGGCCGCTCAACCTGTTCCGTTACTTGACGTTCCGGTCCGGGGGCGCGGTCCTCACCGCGCTCCTGATCAGCTTCGTGTTCGGTCGGCGCATCATCGACTGGCTCAAGCGAACGCAGAAGGAAGGGCAGCCGATCCGCACCGACGGCCCGGAGCGCCACCTGCTGACCAAGCAGGGCACGCCGACCATGGGCGGCGTGCTCATCCTCTTGGCCCTGTCGGTGTCGACCGCGCTGTGGGCGGATCTGCGCAACGGCTACGTGTGGGCGGTGCTCACGGTGACCATCGGCTTCGGCGCGGTCGGGTTCGCCGACGACTATCTCAAGCTCACGCGGCACCATGCCAAGGGCCTGTCCGCGTGGCTCAAGCTCCTGCTCCAGATCGCGGTCTCGTTGGCGGCGGTGCTGTGGATCGTCTCGATCATGCGCGCGCCCCTATCGACCTCGCTCGCCGTGCCGTTCTTCAAGTCGGTGCTGTTCGATCTCGGCTGGTTCTTCATCCCCTTCGCCGTCTTCGTGATGGTCGGCGCCTCGAACGCGGTCAACCTGACCGACGGCCTCGATGGGCTCGCCATCGTGCCGGTGATGATCGCCGCCGGCTGCTTCGCCGCCATCTCCTATTTCGTCGGCAATTTCATCTACTCCAACTATCTGCTGATCCACCACGTCCCCGGCACCGGCGAGCTCGTCGTGCTGTGCGCGGCGCTGGTCGGCGCTTCGCTCGGCTTCCTGTGGTTCAATGCCCCGCCGGCCATGGTGTTCATGGGCGACACCGGCTCGCTGGCGGTGGGCGGGGCGCTGGGGGCGATCAGCGTCGCCACCAAGCACGAAATCGTCCTCGCCATCGTCGGCGGCCTGTTCGTGCTCGAGACCGCGTCGGTCATCGTCCAGGTGATCTCGTTCCAGCTCACCGGACGGCGCGTCTTCCGCATGGCGCCCTTGCACCATCATTTCGAGAAGATGGGCTGGGCGGAGCCGACCATCGTCATCCGCTTCTGGATCATCGCCTCGATCCTGGCGCTCGCCGGGCTGTCGACCCTCAAGCTCCGATGAGCGGGCGGATGAACCTCGTACGCACCGACACCTCGATCCTCGGCCGCTGGTGGTGGACGGTCGACCGCTGGACGCTGGCGGCGCTCGGCTGCCTCATCGGCCTGGGCGCGGTCCTCGCCATGGCGGCGACGCCGGCCGTCGCCACGCGCATCGGCCTCGATCCGTTCCACTTCGTCCGCCGCCAATTCGCCCTCCTGCCCCCGGCGATCGCGATCCTGCTCGCCACCTCGGTGTTGTCCCCGAAGAACGTCCGGCGGCTGGCGCTGATCGCCTTCCTCCTCGCCATGACGCTGCTGGCCTCGACCTTCGTGGCCGGCGCCGAAATCAAGGGCGCCCGGCGCTGGATCAACCTCCTCGGCATGTCGGTGCAACCGTCGGAGTTCGTCAAGCCGAGCTTCGCGGTGCTCGCGGCCTGGCTGTTCACCTTGCAGCGCCGGGGCGAAGGCTTTCCCGGCTTCGCCATCGCCATCGGCCTCTATTCGGTCGTGGTCTCGGCCCTCTACCTGCAGCCCGATATCGGCATGGCGATCGTGGTCTCGGCGGTGTGGTTCGGCCAGTTCTTCCTCGCCGGGCTCAGGATGTATTGGGCGCTCGTCCTCGCCGGGGCGGGTCTTGCGGGCCTGGTCGCCTCCTATTTCGTCTTCCCGCACGTCGCCAGCCGCATCAACCGGTTCCTCGATCCGAGCTCCGGCGACAGCTACCAGATCGACACCGCCCTCGACGCCTTCCGGCGCGGCGGGCTGTTGGGCCGCGGGCCCGGCGAGGGCACCGTCAAGTCGGTGCTGCCCGATGCGCACAGCGATTTCGTGTTCGCGGTGGCGGGCGAGGAATTCGGACTCCTCGTCTGTCTCATCGTCGTGGGCTTGTTCGCCTTCATCGTGTTGCGCGGCTTCGCGCGCGCGCTTGCCGACTCCAATCTCTTCGTCCTGCTCGCGGTGTCCGGGCTGCTGCTGCAGTTCGGCCTGCAGGCGCTCATCAACATGGGCTCCTCGCTCCACCTCATCCCGACCAAGGGCATGACCCTGCCCTTCATCAGCTATGGCGGGTCCTCGCTGCTCGCGCTGTCGTTGGGCATGGGCATGGTCTTGGCGCTCACCCGCACGCGCTTCGGCGCCGAGGACCGGCCATGAGCGCGCGGACCAGCCCGCCGATCGTGTTGGCCGCCGGCGGCACCGGCGGTCATGTCTTTCCCGCCGAAGCCGTGGCCTCGGCGCTCATCCAGCGCGGCTATCGTCCGATCCTGGTCACCGACCGCCGCGGCGCGGCTTTCGGCGGTGTCCTGGGGACGATCGAGACCTATCGCCTGGCGGTCGGGGCGCTGTCGGGCGGGCCCGCCGCGAAGCTTGGCGGCGGGATCGCGCTGGCGAGGAGCCTGTTCGCGGCGCGCGCCCTCTTGCGCGCACTCCGCCCCGCCGCGGCGGTCGGCTTCGGCGGCTATCCCTCGCTTCCCACCCTCATCGCCGCGCTCCTCGCCCACATCCCGACCGCGATCCACGAACAGAATGCGGTGCTCGGCCGCGCCAACCGGCTGCTGGCGCGGTGGGTCGATGCCGTGGCGACGTCGTTCGCGGAGGTGCAATTCCTCGCCGCGGCCCGGGCGACGCTGACCGGCAACCCGGTCCGTCCCGCGTTCCTCGCCGCCCGCAACCTGCCCTACGTGGCGCCCCAGGGGAGCGGGCGGATCGGCGTGCTGGTCACCGGCGGCAGCCAGGGAGCCGGCGTATTCGCGAAGGTCGTGCCGGAGGCCATCGCCGCGCTGCCGCCGGCCCTGCGCCCGCGGCTCGACGTCGTCCAGCAATGCCGGCCCGAAGACCTCGCGGCGACGCGGGCCGCTTATGGGGCGCTCGGGGTGAGCGCCGAGCTCGCCGCCTTCTTCGACGATCTGCCGACCCGCCTCGCGCTGGCGCAGATCGCGATCTGCCGCGCCGGCGCCTCGAGCGTCGCCGAGCTCGCGACCGTCGGCCGGCCGGCCATCCTGGTCCCCTACCCGTTCGCCACCGACGATCACCAGGCCGCCAACGCCCGCGCGCTGGAGAAGGGCGGCGGCGCCTGGGTGATCCCGGCGGCCGACTTCACGCCCCGCGCGCTGGCCGACCGGCTCATCGCCCTCCTCGCTGATCCCGGCGCCCTGGCGCGCGCCGCGGCGGCCGCCCAGGGCCTGGGACGGCCGGACGCCGGCGAGCGCCTGGCCGATCTCATGGCCCGCCTCGCACCGGCGAACGGCGGCACCGATTCCGAGAGCTTTGCCCGGGAGGCCGCATGAGGTCGCTGCCGCCATCCATCGGGACGCTCCACTTGGTCGGCATCGGCGGCATCGGCATGTCGGGCATCGCCGAGATCCTGCACAACCTCGGCTACAAGGTGCAGGGCAGCGACCTGAGCGACACCGCCAACGTCAAGCGTCTTGCGGCGCTCGGCATTCCCATATCCATCGGCCACGACGCGGCCCATCTCGGCAGCGCCGAGGTGGTCGTGGTGTCCTCGGCGGTCAAAGCCGACAACCCGGAACTGGCGGCGGCGCGCGAGCGCCTGATCCCGGTCGTCCGCCGGGCCGAGATGCTGGCCGAGCTCATGCGGCTCAAGTGGTCGATCGCGGTCGCCGGCACTCACGGCAAGACCACGACGACAGCCTTGGTGGCGGCGATGCTGGAGGCCGCCGCGCTCGATCCGACGGTGATCAACGGCGGCATCGTCAACGCATACGGCACCAATGCGCGGCTCGGCGCCGGCGACTGGATGGTGGTCGAAGCCGACGAGAGCGACGGCACCTTCATCCGGCTGCCGGCGACCATCGCCGTGGTCACCAATATCGACCCCGAGCATCTCGACTACTGGGGCAATTTCGACGCCCTGCGAAAAGCCTTCCAGACCTTCGTCTCCAACCTCCCGTTCTACGGCTTTGCCGCCCTGTGCCTCGACCACCCCGAGGTCCAGGCGCTGATCCCGCAGGTCGCCGACCGCCGGATCATCACGTACGGCTTCAGCCCGCAGGCCGACGTGAGGGCGATCGAGGTGCGGCTGTCGGCCGCCGGGGCGCGGTTCACGGCGCTGATCGCCGGCCGGGCGGGCGATCTGCGGACTCTCTGCGACCTTCGCCTGCCGCTGGTCGGCGAGCACAACGTCCAGAACTCGCTCGCCGCCATCGCGGTGGCCGTCGAAATGGGTCTCGATGACGCCACCATTCGCAAGGCCCTGGTTGGCATCAAGGGCGTCAAGCGCCGATTCACCCGCACCGGGGTGGGCGCCGGCCGCACCGTCATCGACGATTACGGACACCACCCGGTCGAGATCGCGGCCGTCCTAAAGGCGGCGCGCAGCGCCACCTCGGGCGCCGTCGTCGCCGTCGTCCAGCCGCACCGCTACACGCGGCTATCCGACCTGTTCGAGGAATTCTGCACCTGCTTCAACGACGCCGAGGCGGTGATCGTCGCCGACGTCTATCCCGCCGGCGAGGCGCCGATCGAGGGCGTCCATCGCGATGCCCTGGTCGCCGGCCTGCGGGCCCATGGGCACCGCCGCGTGATCCCGCTGGCCGACCCCGGCGAGCTCGCCGCCACGGTGCTCGCGACCGCCAAGGAAGGCGACCTCATCGTCTGCCTCGGGGCCGGCAGCATCACCAATTGGGCCACCGCCTTGCCCGGCGAACTGGCGCGCCTGGCGGGCCCCGGCACGGCGCCCGTGCGCCGCGCCAACGCGGGCGGAGACAAGCGATGACGGCGATCCCCCGATCCCAACAGCGCCTGCTCGATCGTCTGCCGAAGGCGCGCGGCCGGTACACCGAGAACGCTCCCTTGGCCGGCATCACGTGGTTCCGCGTCGGGGGCGCGGCCGAGGTGATGTTTCGCCCGGCCGACGCCGAGGATCTGGCCGCATTCCTTGCCAACAAGCCCGCGGATGTCCCGGTGACGGCGGTCGGGGTGGGCTCGAATCTCCTGGTCCGCGACGGCGGCGTCGACGGGGTGGTGGTGCGCCTCGGCCGCGCCTTCGCCGGCATCGCGCCCGCGGGCACGGCCATGCGCGCCGGCGCCGGCGCGCTCGATCTCAACGTGGCGCTGGTCGCGCGCGATGCCGGCGTCGCCGGCCTCGAGTTCCTGTCCGGCGTGCCGGGGACCATCGGCGGCGCCTTGCGCATGAACGCCGGCGCCTATGGGCACGAAATGAAGGACGTGACGCTGTCGGCCGAGGCCCTCGACGGGCGCGGCCGGCGGCACGTCCTCGCGCCAGCGGAGCTCGCCTTCGGGTACCGGACCTGCGGCGTGCCGGAGGACTGGATCTTCGTCGCCGCCGAACTTGGAGGCGGGCCCGGAACCCCGCTCGACATCCAGCGCCGCATCGCCGCGATCAACGCCGCGCGCGAGGAAAGCCAGCCCTTGCGCACCCGCACCGGCGGCTCGACCTTCGCCAACCCGACCGACCCGCGCGCGCAAGGCCGCAAGGCCTGGGAGCTGATCGAGGAGGCCGGTTGCCGCGGCCTGGCGGTGGGCGGCGCCGAGATATCCGAGAAGCACTGCAACTTCATCATCAATACCGGTTCGGCCACCGCCGCCGACATCGAAGGGCTCGGCGAGGAGGTCCGGCGCCGGGTGTTCGAGCGCTCCGGCGTGATGCTGGAGTGGGAAATCCGGGTGATCGGGACGGCGGTCCCGCCCGCCGGCCGGAGCCGCGCATGAGGGACGGGGCGATGGCGAAGCGGGTCCTGGTGTTGATGGGCGGCATCTCGGCCGAGCGCGAGGTGTCGCTGGTCAGCGGCGCGGCAGTCGCCAAGTCGCTCGCCGAAACCGGCTACGAGGCGCGCGCGATCGATGTCGGCAACGACGTGCGCGCCCTCCTCGATGCGCTCGCGAGCCGGCCCGATGCGGTCTTCAATGCGCTGCACGGCCGCTTCGGCGAGGACGGCTGCGTGCAAGGCGTCCTCGAGCTCATGCGCATCCCCTACACCCACTCGGGCGTGCTCGCCTCGGCGCTGGCCATGGACAAGCCGACCGCGCGCCGACTGTTCGCGGCGGCCGGCATCCCGGTGCCCGAGGGCCGCGTGGTGGCGCGCGCCGAGGTGATCGCCGGCCGAGTCATGGACCCGCCCTTCGTCATCAAGCCGCTCAACGAAGGCTCGAGCGTCGGCGTCAAGATCGTCCTCGAGGACTGCGACCTCGCCGCCTGGGCGTGCGAACCCTGGCCGTTCGGCGGCCAGGTGCTGGTCGAGCGCTATATCCCCGGCCGCGAAATCACGGTCGCGGTGATGGGCGAACGCGCGCTGGGCGTGCTCGAGATCCGGCCCCGCAACGGCTTTTACGACTACGCGGCGAAGTACACGCCCGGCAAGGCCAGCCACCTGGTGCCCGCGCCCATGCCCGGGGCGGCGTACGACGAGGCGCTGCGGCTCGCCCTTCTCGCCCATCGCACGCTGGGCTGCCGGGGCGTCAGCCGCGCCGATCTGCGCTACGACGACACCGGCGGTCCGCCCGGCCGCCTCTACCTCTTGGAGGTCAACACCCAGCCGGGCATGACCGCGCTGTCCCTGGTGCCGGAAATCGCGGCCGAAGCGGGTATTTCCTTCGGCGCGCTGGTGTCCTGGATGGTCGAGAACGCGACATGCGAGCGCCAAGTCGCCTGAATCCCGCCCGCCGCAAGGCGATCCTCGGGCGCTGGCGCAAGCGCCCCAAGGCCCGCACGCTGGTCGCGGTCGCGGTGCTGGCGGGCCTCGCCGCCGCCGCCGGGCCGGTCTACGAGCTCATGCGCGACGGCGCCCCGCGGCTCGGCGAGTGGGCGGGCCGAGCCGCGGGCCAGGCCCTGGCGGCGAGCGCCGATCTCGGCCTGTCGGTCGAGGAGGTGTTCGTCGAAGGCCGGGTCGAGACTCCGGCCGCCGACGTGCTCTCCGCGCTCGGCATCCGGCGCGGCGCGCCGATCCTTGCCTTGCGGCCGGACGCCGCCAAGGCCGAGCTCGAAAAGCTGCCCTGGGTGCGCGAGGCCGCGGTCGAGCGCCTTCTCCCGGATACGGTTCGTGTCCGCCTCGTCGAGCGCCAGCCCCTGGCGCTGTGGCAGCGCCACGGCCGGCTCGCCCTCATCGGCCGCGACGGCCGGGAGATTCGGGGCGTCGCCATCGCCCGCTTCGCCCAGCTGCCGATCCTGGTCGGCGAAGATGCCCCGCCCCACGCCGCCGCGCTGTTCGGCCTGCTCGCCAGCGAACCCGATCTCGACAAGCGGGTGGCGGCGGCGGTCCGCGTCGGGGGGCGGCGCTGGAACGTGCGCCTCGACAACGGCATCGACGTGCAGCTCCCCGAGAGCAATGCCGGCGCCGCGTGGGCGAGGCTCGCCGAGCTCGAGCGCGAAGACCGTGTGCTCGCCCGCAACATCATCAGTGTCGACCTCAGGCTGCCCGACCGGCTGGTCGTGCGCGTGGTCCGCCCGCCGCCGCCGGTCCCGCCGCCCAAGCGGCCCGGCCGGCCGGCCTGAGCGCGCAATCGGGAGACCCCCTTGCGGAAAGCCAGCAAGAAATCGCGCAGCGGACCGATCGCCGCCCTCGATGTCGGGTCGACCAAGGTCGCCTGTTTCGTGGCGCGCGCCGAGGCGGGGGCCTTGCGGGTGGTCGGCATCGGCCATCAGGTTTCCAAAGGCGTGCGTTGCGGGACCATCGTCGACATGGACCAGGCGGAGGCCTCGATCCTCAACGCGGTGAGCGCCGCCGAACAGATGGCTGGCGAAACGCTCGGCGCCGTGATCGTCAGCCTGGCGGGCGGCGACCTGCGCTCGCGCACGGTGAACCTCGAAGTGGCGATCGCCGGTCACGAGGTGGGCGATGCCGATATGAGGCGCGTGCTCGGTCAGGGCGTCGGCGTCGAGGAGAAGCCCGAGCGCCGTCTCCTGCACGCGATCCCGATCGGTTTCACGATCGACGGCAGCCGCGGAATCCGCGATCCGCGCGGCATGTGCGGCGAGCGGCTGGGCGTCAACATGCACCTGGTGAGCGCCAATGCGGGGCCGACACGCAACCTGGCAACGGTGGTCGGGCGCTGTCACCTCAAGATCGAGGAGTTCGTCGTTTCGCCCTATGCCGCGGGCCTCGCCTGCCTGGTCGAGGACGAGATGGATCTCGGCGTCTCGGTGATCGACATGGGCGGCGGAACCACATCGTTGGGCGTGTTCTACGACGGCCGGCTGGTCCATACCGAATGCGTGCTCTTGGGCGGCGCCCACGTGACCCACGACATCGCCCGCGGCCTGTCGACGAAGCTCGCCCACGCCGAACGGATGAAGACGCTCTATGGCAGCGCCCTGCCCTCGCCCGCCGACGAGCGCGAGGTCATCGACGTGCCGCTGGTCGGCGAGGAGGACCAGACCCAGCCCAACCACGTCCCGAAATCGATCCTCGTCAGCATCATCCAGCCCCGCCTCGAGGAAACGTTCGAACTCGTCCGCTCGCGCCTCGAGGCGAGCGGCTTCGACAAGATCGCCGGTCGGCGCGTCGTGCTCACCGGGGGCGCGAGCCAGCTCCAGGGCGTGCGCGAGCTCGCCGCGCTCGTCCTCGACAAGCAGGTGCGCATGGGCCGGCCGCTGCGCATCCAGGGTCTCGCCGAGCAGACCGGCGGACCGGCTTTCGCCGCCTGCGCTGGCCTGCTCGCCTACGTGACGCAGAAGAACGCCGAGGCGCCGCAACCCGCCGGCGGCCCGCAGGCCGAGGGCGGACTGTTCGGCCGCTTCGGCCTGTGGCTGCGCCAAAACCTGTGAGCGTCCCCGCATCGAGTAGCACCCCCACCCACCCCCCCTGTGTCCGGGCGGCCGCCCGGCGCAATCTTGAAACCGCATCGCAACTGGAGGCCAACATGACGATCAACCTATCGATGCCCACCACCCCCGCCGAACTCAAGCCCCGCATCACCGTGATCGGGATCGGCGGCGCCGGCGGCAATGCCGTCAACAACATGATCCGCGCCAAGCTCGATGGCGTGGATTTCGTGGTCGCCAACACCGACGCCCAGGCGCTCTCGCAGACGCTGGCCGAGCGCCGCGTGCAGCTCGGCCTGAGCGTGACCCAGGGCTTGGGCGCGGGCTCCAGGCCCGATATCGGCCGGGCCGCCTGCGAGGAGGCCATCAACGACATCGCCGAGCACCTGGCGGGCTCGCACATGGCGTTCATCGCCGCCGGCATGGGCGGCGGGACCGGCACCGGCGGCGCGCCGGTGATCGCGCGCGCCGCCCGCGAGCACGGCATCCTGACGGTGGGCGTGATCACCAAGCCCTTCCACTTCGAGGGCCAGCACCGGATGCGCATCGCCGAGGCGGGGATCGACGAGCTGCAAAAGGTCGTCGACACGCTCATCATCATTCCCAACCAGAACCTGTTCCGGGTCGCCAACGAGCGCACGACCTTCGCCGACGCTTTCAAGATGGCCGACGACGTGCTCTATTCGGGCGTGCGCGGCGTCACCGACCTGATCGTCATGCCGGGGCTCATCAACCTCGACTTCGCCGACATCCGAACGGTGATGAGCGAGATGGGCAAGGCGATGATGGGGACGGGCGAGGCCGAAGGCGACAACCGCGCCCTCGACGCCGCCCAGAAGGCGATCTCCAACCCGCTGCTCGACGACGTGTCGATGAAGGGCGCGCGCGGTGTGCTCATCAACATCACCGGCGGCCCCGACATGACGCTGTTCGAGGTCGACGAGGCCGCCAATCGGATCCGCGACGAAGTCGATCCCGACGCCAACATCATCTTCGGCTCAACCTTCGACGAGTCGCTGACCGGCAAGATGCGGATCACCGTAGTGTCGACCGGGATCGACGCCCTCGCCCATGCCGAGCCGCGTCCGACCGTGATCAGCCTGGTCTCGAGCCGCCCGGCCGCCCGCCCGGGGCTGCGCACCGCAGGGTCGGCGGCGCTCAAGAGCGAGGAGCAGGTGGCAACGCCCGCCCTGGTTGCGGCCGTCGCCGTGGCCCCGGCGGCGGGCGCGCTCGCACCCGAGCCGACGGGCGCCGTCGCGCCGGCCACGGTTGCCTCCGCCACCGCGGTCCCGGCCGCCGAGGCGGGCGCGAGTTTCATCGCCCCCCAGCCGGTCGAACCCACCGCCCGGCCGGCGCGCGTCGAAGCGGGCAAGGCCGCCGACCCCTTTGCCGCCGCGGCGATGGAGAATGCGCCCCCGCCGGTCAAGGAGCGGCACCGAGGTCCGAGCCTGTTCGAGCGCGTCACCGGCACCGGCCGGGCCCGCAGCCAAGCCGCCGAACCCACCCCGGCGCGGGTCATCCCGCCGGCGGCCCCGGCGCCGGTCCCGGTCCAACCGCGTCGTGGCGGACTCGATGCGGCCGACCGCATCGCCCCCGCCAAGATCGACGACGACCTCCTCGACATTCCCGCTTTCCTGCGTCGACAAGCAAACTAAATCAATGACCTGAAGCCGCGATCGTAACAATCTGTAATAAAGAGTGACTTGAGTGCTTCCCGGGCGGTTGGTAACACCCCCTCGGAAGCGCCTGGCGGATTTGGGTTCAAGGCACAACAACCGCCGAACCCCTTGAGGAGTCCAGACCATGGCAGGTCGCGCCGTCCGTCAGAAGACCCTGAAGACATCGATCCGCTGCAGGGGCGCCGGCCTGCACAGCGGCGCCAAGGTATCGATGACCCTCCACCCGGCGGCGGCCGGGGCGGGCATCGTCTTCCGCCGCACCGATATCGCCGCCCCCGCAGGGTCGAACGGACGGGCGATCCCCGCCGACTGGCACCACGTCGTCGATTCCCGGCTGTGCACGACCTTGGGCAACGGGGACGGCGTGCGGGTCGGCACGGTCGAACACCTGATGGCGGCCTTCTATGGTTGCGAGATCGACAACGCGATCGTCGACATCGACGGTCCGGAAGTGCCGATCATGGACGGCAGCGCCGAGCCGTTCGTGTTCCTCATCGAATGCGCAGGCATCTTCGAGCAGGAGGCCCCCCGGCGGGCGATCGAGATCGTGCGCCGGGTGACGATCGAGCACGAGGATCGCAGCGTCTCGCTCACGCCCGCCCCCGGCTTCTCGATCAGCTTCGAGATCGATTTCAGGGACACGCTGGTCGCCCGCCAGGACTACTACCTCGCGGTTGCGGCCGGCGTCTTCAAGGCCGAGCTCGCCCGTGCGCGGACCTTCGGCTTCGATCACGAAATCGGCAAAATGCGCGCCGCCGGCCTGGCGCGCGGGGGCTCGCTCGACAACGCCGTGGTGATCAGCGGCGACCGTATCCTCAACAAGGACGGCCTGCGCTACGAGGACGAGTTCGTCCGCCACAAGGTGCTCGACTGCGTGGGCGACCTCTACCTCGCCGGCGCGCCGATCCTCGGCCATGTGCGGGGCGTGCGCTCGGGCCACCGGCTCAACCACGAGGTCTTGCGCGCCGTGTTCGCCCGGCCCCAGGCGTGGCGCTATGTCGACTTGACCGAGGACCGGCTGGACGCTGCTTCCCGGCGCTCCCTCCACCACACCCAATCCGGCTACCGCGCCGCCGGCGATTGACTCGCCCGCCCCGGCCCCGCTCCAGGGTCAAGATTTCGTCAACTGGCGCGCGCAAAGGCGAAACCCAGCCTTGCAATAAACGCATTGGGCGCGGGTGTGGCCATCGGCGGATATTAGGTGCAGGCGGGGTCATCGACCGTCGGGTCATCGACTTGCCCCACGACATCGATCCCCGGTGATCGACCGCCTCCGATCCTGGACCTCAGCAGATGCCGAACTTCGTGATGCCGACGCCCTCCCGCGACGATATCTGGCGCGGCATACGATACATGGTCGCGGCCGTTGTGCTGTTTTCCGTGGTCAGCGTCCTCATCAAGTGGCTGGTCGCCGTTTACCCGGTCACCGAGGTCGTGTTCTTCCGCTCGGTTTTCGCGCTCCTGCCCTGCCTGGTCCTGGTCATGACCCATGGCGGCATCTCCGCCCTCAGGACGGAGCGGCTTGGGCTCCATGCCTTGCGCTCGCTCATGCAGTTCGCCGCCATGTTCTGCTCCTTCATCGCGTTGGGCCTGATGCCGCTCGCCGATGTGGTGGCGCTGTCGTTTTCCTCGCCGCTGTTCTTGACCGTGCTGTCGATCCCGCTGCTCGGCGAACAGGTCCGCATCCATCGCTGGACGGCGGTCCTGGTCGGCTTCGCGGGCGTGCTGATCATGGTCCGACCGGGGGCGGGCATGATCGAGCTGGGCGCGCTCCTCGTGCTTGCCAATGCGGTCTTGGTCGCGCTGGTCTCGATCATCGTCCGCCGGATGAGCGTGACCGAGTCCAGCACCACCACGGTCTTCTACCAGATCGCGACCGCCTCGCTGTTGAGCGTCCTGCTGCTGCCCTTCGGCTGGGTCACGCCGACCTGGGTCGATGCCGGGATGCTGGCGGCCGCCGGCCTCATCTCGGGCGCCAGTCAGTTCATGTGGATCCAGGCCTTCCGCTTCGCCCCGGCGGCGGTTGCCGCCCCGTTCACTTACACGGCGATGATCTGGGCGGTATTGTTCGGCTACCTGGTTTGGGGCGATGTGCCGACGCTTCCCATGGTCGCGGGCGCCGTCATCGTCGCCGCCAGCGGCCTTTACATTCTCCACCGCGAAACCGTCCGCCGCACGCCCAAGGCCCTTGCACCGGTGCCGGGCGACGACTAGTAAAAATGGGAAAAATGGGTCAGACTCGATTTAATTAAATCGAGTCTGACCCCAATTCATGGGCCGATGCCTGGAAATGCGGCCGCGTCCTCGGTATAGTTTCCGGCCATGAGAGCGATTCGAACCCTGATCGGCGCCGCGGTCTTGCTTGCCCTCGGCTTGGGCCTGGCGGCCTGTGCGGGCGCGAAGGACGAGTATATCGAGCGCCCGGTCGAGGAACTCTATAACGTCGCGGTCAACGCGCTCACCGCCGAGCGCTATTTCGAGGCCGCCAAGCAGTTCGACGAGGTCGAACGCCAGCACCCCTATTCCGTGTGGGCGACCAAGGCGCAGCTCATGGCCGCCTATGCCCACTACCAGAACAACAAGTACGACGACGCGGTGATCGCGCTCGACCGCTTCATCCAGCTCAATCCCTCGAACCGCGATGCCGGCTACGCCTACTACCTGAAGGCGCTGTGCTATTACGAGCAGATCACCGACGTCCAACGCGACGCCAAGATGACCGAGCTCGCCTTGCGGGCGCTCGACGAGGTGATCCGCCGCTTCCCCGAAACCGCCTACGGGCGCGACGCGCGGATCAAGATCGACCTCACCTACGACCATCTCGCCGGAAAAGAGATGGAGATCGGGCGGTACTACCTGACGCGGCGCGAGTATGTGGGCGCGATCAATCGCTTCCGGCGAGTCGTCGAGCGCTATCAGACGACCAGCCACGCGCCCGAGGCGCTGCACCGGCTGACCGAGGCCTATCTCGCTCTCGGCCTCCTCGACGAGGCGCGCAAGACCGCCGCCGTGCTCGGTCACAACTATCCGGGCAGCGCGTGGTACGGCGACTCCTATGCCCTGATCGAAACCGGCCGGCTGCCCGGTGCCGAGCGCGGCTTCTTCTCGCGCGCCTTCGGCTGGCTGTTCTAGCGCGATCGCGGGGGCCCGGTCCGGCGCCAACACGGTTCCGCATGCTCCAAGGCCTAGCGATTCGCGATGTCGTGCTGATCGACCGCCTCGATCTCGCCTTCGAGTCCGGCCTGTCGGTCATGACCGGCGAGACCGGCGCCGGCAAATCGATCCTGCTCGACGCGCTGGGCCTCGCGCTTGGCGCGCGCGCCGATGCCGCCCTGGTCCGCAAGGGCGCCGTGCAGGCCGCGGTCAGCGCCACCTTCGAGCCGCCCACCGGCCATCCGGTCCACGCCGATCTCGCCGAGCGCGGCCTCGGGAAGCCGGGCGAGGGGCCGCTCATCCTGCGCCGCATCCTGTCGGCCGACGGCCGCAGCCGCGCCTTCGTCAACGACCAGCCGGTCTCGGTCGCGGCCCTGCGCGAGCTCGGCCGGCAACTGGTCGAAATCCACGGCCAGTTCGAAAGCCAGGGCCTCTTGGATCCTGGCACCCACCGCCAGGCCCTCGACGCCTTCGGCGGTCTCGCCGCGGAGGTCCTCAAGGTCGCCGCCGCCCATGCGGCTTGGCGCCGGGCCAGCTCCGCCGAGGCCAAGGCCCGCGAGGAGGCCGCCAAAGCCAAGGTCGACGAGGACTATCTGCGCCACGCGCTCGCGGAGATCGAGGGCCTCGACCCGCGCCCGGGCGAGGAGCAGGACCTCGCCCGCAAGCGCGCCATGCTGGCCGCGCGCGACAAGCTCGTCGAGGCGCTCGGCGCGGCGATGGCCGAGCTTGGCGCCCACAAGGGCGTCGAGGGCGCGCTGCGGTCGGCCCAACGCCAGCTCGAACGGGCGGCCGACAAGGCGACTGGCGAGCTCTCGCCGGCCATCGCCGCGCTCGACCGCGCGGCGATCGAAGCCGCCGAGGCGACCGCCCTGCTCGGGCGGTTCGGCGCCGCGCTGGAGATCGACGCGGGCGCCCTCGAGCGCGCCGAGGAACGTCTGTTCGCGCTGCGCGCGGCGGCGCGCAAGCACCGGATCGAGGTCGACCGGCTCGCCGAATTGGGCCGCGACATCGCCCGGCGGCTGGCGGCCATCGACGACCAGGCGGGCGAGTCCGTCCGCCTGGCGGCCGAGAGCGCGAGGGCGAAGGCCGAGTATGTCGCGGTCGCGGCCGGGCTCTCGGCGGCGCGCGAGGCCGCCGCCCGCAGGCTCGACGACGCCGTGGCTGGCGAGCTGCCGCCGCTCAAGCTCGGGCAGGCGCGCTTCCGCACCCGCCTCGAGCCCGTGCCGGAGGCCGCCTGGGGTCGCGACGGCACCGATGCCGTCGCCTTCGAGGTCGCGACCAACCCAGGGGCCGATTTCGGGCCCCTCCAGGACATCGCCTCGGGCGGCGAGCTCGCGCGCCTCACGCTGGCGCTCAAGGTAGTGCTCGCCGGCACCGGCTCGGCGCCCACCCTGATCTTCGACGAGGTCGACAGCGGCATCGGCGGCGCCGCCGCGGCCGCGGTCGGCGAGCGCCTGGCGCGGCTCGCCCGCGACATCCAGGTCCTGGCCGTCACCCACTCGCCGCAAGGCGCCGCGCGCGGCCATCATCATTGGCGGGTGGTCAAGCGGCCCGCCGGCGAGGGCGTGGTCACCGCGGTCGAGGCGCTGGATGCGGCGGCGCGGCGCGAGGAGATCGCCCGCCTGCTGTCGGGCGCCCGGATCACCGACGCTGCGCGCGCCGCCGCCGACAGCCTGTTGGGCAAGGCCGGTCGCGCGCCCGGATGGCAGCCATGAAGGCACCGGCCTCGCCCGCGGTCGAGGCGCTGTCGCGCGCCGAGGCGAAGGCCGAGCTCGCCCTCCTTGCGGCCGCGATCAACCATCACGACCGGCTCTATCACGCCAAGGACGCGCCCGAGATCGCGGACGCGGACTACGACGCGCTGCGCGCTCGCCACGCCGCGATCGAGCGGCGCTTTCCCGACCTCGCCCGCCCCGACAGCCCGAGCCGGCGCGTCGGCGCCCCGCCGGCCGGCCCGTTCGCCAAGGTTCGGCATGCGCGCGCCATGCTGTCCCTCGAAAACGCCTTCAGCGACGTGGAGCTCGGCGAGTTCTTCGCCGGCATCCGCAAGTTTCTCAAGGAGCTGCGCGACGATCCGAAGCGCGCGATCGACATCGTCGCCGAACCCAAGATCGACGGCCTGTCGATCTCGTTGCGCTACGAGAAGGGCAAGTTCGCGCAAGGCGCGACGCGCGGGGACGGCGAGGTCGGCGAGGACGTCACCGCCAACTTGCGCACGCTTGGGGACGTGCCGGCGCGACTCGCGGGCCGCGCCTCGCCCGCGGTCATCGAGGTGCGCGGCGAGGTCTATATGCCGCGCGCCGATTTCCTCGCCCTCAACGCGGCGCGCGAAGCGGCGGGCGAGAAGCGCCTGTTCGCCAACCCGCGCAATGCCGCCGCCGGCTCGCTGCGCCAGCTCGACCCCGAGGTGACCGCCAAGCGACCCTTGCGTTTCTTCGGCTATGGCTGGGGAGAGACCAGCGAGAAGATCGCCGACACGCAGTGGGAGTTTCTCGACCGCCTGCGAGGCTGGGGCCTGCCGACCGATCCGCTCGCCCGCCTGTATTCAAGCCTCGAGGAGGCGCTTGCCTACACCCGCGAGCTCGCCGACCGCCGGGCAAGCCTCGCCTACGACATCGACGGCGTGGTGTTCAAGGTCAACCGCATCGACTGGCAGGAGCGGCTCGGCCAGGTGAGCCGCGCCCCGCGGTGGGCGATCGCGCAAAAATTCCCGGCCGAGCGGGCGCGCACGCGCCTCAAGGCCATCGGCATCCAGGTGGGGCGCACGGGCACGCTGACGCCGGTCGCCGAGCTCGAGCCGGTGAACGTGGGCGGCGTCGCGGTCGCCCGGGCCACGCTCCACAACGAGGACGAGATCGCGCGCAAGGACGTCCGCGAGGGCGACACGGTGGTCGTCCAGCGCGCCGGCGACGTGATCCCGCAGATCGTCGAGGTGGTGACGGCCGAGCGGCCGCCGGGGGCCAAGCCGTTCCGCTTCCCCGACCGCTGCCCGGTGTGCGGCGCATCGGCCGTGCGCGCCGAGGGCGAAGCCGCGCGCCGGTGCACCGGCGGCCTCACCTGCGCGGCGCAGGCGGTGGAACGCCTGCGGCATTTCGTCTCCCGCGACGCCTTCGACATCGAAGGGCTGGGCGAGACGCACATCGAGGCCTTCTACGCCGACCGGCTGATCGGCCGGCCCGGCGATATTTTCCGGCTTGAGGGCCACGCCGCCGAGCTCGAGCGCCGCGCGGGCTGGGGCGCCAAATCGGTCGAGCGACTCATGGCGGCGATCGAGGCGCGGCGGACCATCGCGCTTGACCGCTTCATCTTCGCGCTCGGCATCCGCCAGGTCGGCCAGGCGACGGCGAGACTGCTCGCCCGCCATTACGGCTCGCTCGGGTCCTGGCGGGGATCGATGGAGCAGGCGGCCACGCATCCGGGCGGCGAGGCCGCGCAGCAGCTCGATGCCATCAGCCAGATCGGGCCGGCGGTCGCCGCCGACATCACCGCGTTCTTCGCCGAGGCCCACAACCGCGAGACCCTCGACGACCTCGCGGCCGAGCTGCGGGTCGAGGATTTCGCGGCGCCGGCGCTCGCCGGCTCGGCCGTGGCCGGCAAGACGGTGGTGTTCACCGGCGCGCTGTCGCGCATCACTCGCCAGGAGGCCAAGGCGAAGGCCGAGGCGCTGGGGGCCAAGGTCGCCGAATCGGTCTCCCGCAAGACCGACTTCGTCGTGGTTGGCGCCGACCCGGGCTCGAAGGCGGCCAAGGCCCGCGAGCTGGGCGTCAAGATGCTGACCGAGGACGAGTGGATTGCGCTCACCCGCGGGTGAGGGCCGCGCCATGGGCGACGAGACGACGGGCGCCAGGGAAGGAGTTTACGCGGCGGGACCGGACGGCGAACCGGTGCTCGTCCATCACTACCAAGGCGGCGACTACGCGCTCGAAGACGTGGTCGAGTTCTTCGAGCTCGGAAGGCTCGAGCCGTCCGCGGCCGGCGAGGGTTCCGTCCTCGTGCTGACGGCCAAGGAGATGCGCCAGCTCAAGACCATGGCGGACGCATATTCCTTCGACTACGAGGAAGGGTTCATCGAGATGTGCCTCGACCTCCACCGCTTCGCCGCGGCTTATCCGGGCGAGCGCTTCGCCTTCGGCGCCAATTTCTGATGCATGGGAGGCTGACGATCATGCGCAGGGGCGGGTCTCAAGACCCGTCCGGGCGGGTCACAGACCCGCCCCTACGAAATGCCACCGCCATTGCCGTGGTAGGGGCGGGTTTTTAACCCGCCCACGCGGGCGGGTTGCAAACCGGCGAGGCGCGAGGCGCTGCCTCGCGGCCTCGCGGCCTCGCCCCTACCGGGGGAATGACGCGGAGGCGGAATCAAAAGCCGCCCCTCCTCCCGCCGCGCCGCTCGCCGTCGCGGATCATCGCTTCGACGGCCGCGCGCCACGGCCCAGATTCGCTCATCCTCGATGATCTCGTAGCCGTGGCGAAGGATATTGCCGATGCCGGCGATGTCCTTCCAGGCAATCCCGGGATGCCGGGCGGTCAAGTCCTTCGGGATCTGACGCGAAGCCTCGGAGATGATCTCGATATTCCGCTCGACGGCCGCCCGCATTATGTCCGTCGCCAGGTAATCCGCGAACGACTTGCCGGCCAGGAAGCGGTCGATGGCATCGACGGCCTCCAGCATGTCCTCGAGTGGCTGGCGCGGATTGCGGCGCGGCATGTCTGATTCTCCCTCCACATCGTTGCGTCGCCCGAGCTCGGGAAAGACTTCAACCGCTTCGGCGAGGATGTTGTCCTTGAGGAACGGCTTGAGGCCGTCGCGCGTCGCCACTTCGACCTCGCAGTCGAGCATCTCCCCCAGAAATATTTGCAGGCCGGCCTGATCGAGCAGCGAAAATTTTCGCCTCCGGTCGATATCCACCAGGAGGTCGACATCGCTGTCGGCGCGAGCTCCGCCGCGAACGGTCGAACCGAACAGCGCCAAGCGGGTCACGCCGCGAGCGCGGATTTCGCCGGCATGGTCGTGGAGGATGCGGATGGCTTGGTCGCGGGTCATGGCGTCGAGTGTCGCCGTTGCGCGCGCAGCGGCCGCGTGGCGGCGGCGAGCCAGCCGGCCGTCGCGGCATCGACCAGCGGCGAGATCGTCTCGCGCACCCGCTCATGATAGGCGTCGAGCCAGGCGCGCTCGTCCGCGCCCAGGAGCGCGACCTCGATCAGCGCCCGGTCGATGGGGACCAGCGTCAGCGTCTCGAAGCCGAGCATCTTGCGCCCGCCCTCGGCATCGCCGGGCGCGACCGGCACCTCGACCTCGCGCACCGCCACCAGGTTCTCGGTGCGGATGCCGTACTCGCCCGCCTTGTAGTAGCCGGGCTCGTTGGACACGATCATGCCCGGCCGCAGGGCCGCCGGGTTGGGGAGTTTGGCGATGCGCTGCGGCCCTTCGTGGACCGCGAGATAGCTTCCCACCCCATGGCCGGTGCCATGGTCGTAGTCGAGCCCGACCGCCCACAGCGCCTGGCGGGCGAGGATATCGAGCTGCGGGCCGGTGGTGCCCTTGGGGAAGCGGGCGGTGGCGATTGCGATATGGCCCTTGAGCACGCGGGTGAAGCGGTCGCGCTGCTCGGCGGTCGGCCGGCCGATGGCCACGGCGCGGGTCACGTCGGTGGTCGCCTCGAGGTACTGGGCGCCCGAGTCGACGAGGTAGATCATATCGGGCGCGAGGCGGCGGTTGGTCGCAGCAGTGACGCGGTAATGGACGATGGCGCCGTTCGGGCCGGCGCCCGAAATCGTCGTGAAGCTCAAGTCGCGAAAGTTCTCGCCGGCGCACCGGCATTCGAGGAGGTGCCGTGCGGCGTCGAGTTCGCCGAGCGCGCCCTTGGGCGCCTCCCCGGCCAGCCAAGCGAGGAAGCGGGCCATGGCCGCGCCGTCCCGCCGGTGGGCCAGGCGCGCGCCCTCGAGCTCGGTGTCGTTCTTGCACGCCTTGGGCAGCGCGCACGGGTCCTGCCCGCGCACCGCCTCGGCGCCGGCCTTCTCGATCCGCTCGCCGATCCACACCGACGCGGTTGCGGCATCGACGAGGATGCGCGCCTTGGGGCGGCTCGCCGCCCGGCACGCGCGGTCGAGCTCGGGGCCGAGCGCCTCGGGCGCATGCACCCGGACCCAGGTGCCGAGATGAGCGGCCGTGCCCGGCGCGAGCTTGCGCGCATCGATGAACAGGTCGAGCCCGCCGTCCCGGTTGAGAATCGCGAACGACAGGGCCAACGGCGTGTGCGGCACGTCGCCGCCGCGGATATTGAGCAGCCAGGCGATCGAATCCGGCGCCGTGAGCACCGCCGCCGCGAAGCCGTCGGCGGCGAGCTTGTGGGCGAGCTCGGCGCGTTTGTCGCCGGCGGCGCGGCCGGCGAAACGGAGGTCGTGGGGAACCACGGGGGCGATCGGGGGCGGCGGCTGGTCCTTCCAGATGGCGTCGACCGGGTTGCCCTCGACCGCGACGAGCTCGGCGTCCGCCTTGGCGCACGCGGCCTTGAGCTTGGCGATGCCCTCGGCCGTGTGCAGCCAGGGATCGAAGCCGATGCGTGTACCGGCCGGCACGGCGGCGGCGAGCCAGTCGGCCGGCGGTTCGTCGATCAGGTGGCGCGGCTCGAAGAGGCCGACATCGACCTCGGCGCGCACCTGGAGGGTGTAGCGGCCGTCGACGAAGATCGCGGCGCGTTCTTGGAGCACGATCGCAAGGCCCGCCGAGCCCGTGAACCCGGTCAGCCACGCCAGCCGCTCGGCGCGCGGCGCCACGTATTCGCCCTGGTGCTCATCGCCGCGCGGCAGGACGAAGCCGGCGAGATTGCGCCCCGTCAGCTCGGCGCGGAACTCGGCCAGCCGCGCCGGCGTCCACCGCGCCGTTGCGGAGTCGCCGCCCGCGCTCGCCAGCTCGGCCTTGAGCGCCGCGAGCTGCGCCTGGAGGGCCGGGCCGGGATCGGCAGCCACCAGCGACATCCACGCCGCCGCGGGTCTGCCGTCCGGCTCGGGCGCGGCGACCACGCCGGCAAGGAGCGCCCGCGCCGCCGCCGCCCCATAGGGCGACCCGGCCTTCGCCAAGAGCCGGTCGAGCGCCGCATCGCCCTGATATTTCAACCGGCACGCCGAATCGTTCGCCACCTAAGGATTCCTCCTTTTCAACCCCTTGCGAGGGTGAGGCGACAAGCTAGGCTCGGGCCCTCGGCGGCGCAACCCGCCCGTGGCCGGACCCGGGTCCGGGCGGGCTTCAGACCATGCAAATATAACGCTGCTTGGTGACGAAAGAATCTTATGCTGATCCGCCGGCGCGGGCCGGCGCGCGAGTAGCGGCGGCGGGGCGGGGCTGCCAACCGGACTCGCGAACCCCGACCAATCGCTTGGCACTTCATCATACGCTATTTCTTGAGCAACCATCGTCCATCATCGAGAGCAGCGCACTCGCTCCGCCAGTTGGCTCGCTGCATGACGATGGCTCCAACCTTTCCGAGTGAGCCACTTCTCTGCCTCGATGGCAGCAAATACCGTGCTCGGCACAAAGAAACAGAACGCCAGCTCGTCCAGGCTCAAGGGCCGTGTCTTAAGCAGGTCGTTCAGGAATGGAGAATAAATCACCACCAATTGCAGGGCCGTGGTCAGCACCACTGTGCCAAGCAACGGCAAGTTGGATCCGAGTCCCTGCTGGAAGAGCGACTCGCGATCCGAACGTATCGCCATCACCTGAAATAGCTGGGCGAACGTCAGAGTGGTAAACACCATGGTCTGCCAGTTCTCCGACCCGTTCCCCATCGCCCACACTTGGGTGAAAATGGACAAGCCCCCAATCAAGAGCCCGACCCATACGACTTGTATTCCCAAACCGCGAGAAAAAATGCTTTCCCTGGGATGCCGCGGGGGTCGTTGCATGATCCCCTTCTCGGCTGGTTCCACGGCCAATGCCAACCCCGGCAGTCCATCGGTGACCAGGTTGACCCACAAGATATGGATCGGCAGGAGCGGCAGCGGCAAACCCAGAAACGGTGCCACGGCGATCGTCACGATCTCGCCGGTATTACCGGCCAATGCATATCTTACGAACCGGCGGATGTTGTCGTAAATGCGCCGCCCCTCGCGTACAGCGGCCACGATGCTGGCGAAGTTATCATCGAGTAGCACCATATGCGACGCTTCTCGGGCGACATCGGTGCCGATATTGCCCATCGCAACGCCGATATCGGCACGCTTCAATGCCGGCGCGTCATTGACGCCATCGCCGGTCATGGCAACGAATTCACCCTTGTCCTGCAACGCTTGCACGATTCTTATCTTCTGCTCCGGGTCGACCCGGGCGTAAACGCCGATGTCGTTGACCTGTTCGGCCAGGCTATCGCCGGTCATCTGCGCCAGCTGTCGACCGGTCACGACGAGGCCGCCGTCGTTGATGATATTTACACGCGATGCGATCGCACGCGCCGTCAACGGATGGTCCCCGGTGATCATGATCGGTGTGACGCCGGCCGATTTGCATTCCGCCACGGCGGCCGCCACCTCCGGCCGAGGGGGGTCGATGAGACCGACCAGGCCAATGAACACCAGGTCGCGTTCGACAAAGTGCGGCGACAGATCCGCTGGGAGATCCGGCCACTCCCGATGTGCGACGGCAAGCACGCGCAGGCCTTGCGACGCCATCTGGTCGGCTTGATGTATCAGCGATCTTACGTCGATTCGACCCAATCCCGCATCCGTCAGGCACATCGCGCATCGCTCGATCACCCTTTCGGGCGCACCCTTGGTGAACGCGACCACGCCGGTATGCCCGCGGTGCAGCGTGGTCATGCACTTGCGCTCCGAATCGAACGGCAGCTCCGCGATGCGGGGCATGTCTCGTTCCAGTGCCGTCTTGTCGTAGCCGGCAAGTCGCGCGGCGCCGTACAGGGCTGCTTCCGTTGGGTCACCGATCACCCTGCCGTCTTTATCCGTGTTGGCATCGTTGTTTAGCGCGAGCGCCGAGAACAACAAACGGCAGGATGGTTGCTGAACGACCGTTTCCGATACCTCGTCAAGGATACCGCCGTTTATGAAGTACGCCTCGGCACGCATTTTATTTTCCGTGAGCGTTCCGGTTTTATCGGAACAGACGTACGTCACCGAGCCCAACGTCTCCACCGCGGGCAACCGGCGGATCAAGACATTCTTGCCGACCATTCTCTGGGCCCCAAGCGCCAAGGATATGGTCACCACCGCCGGCAAGGCTTCCGGAACGGCCGCCACGGCTAGGGCGACCGCGGTGAGAAACATCAGCAAAATCGATTCGCCCCGCGCCACGCCGCCGATAAAGACCAAGATGCATATTCCGATCGCGGCCAGAGCCAATTGCTTGCCGAACTTGGCGAGACGCCTTTGCAGGGGCGTCTTGGGCTCCTCCGTGGCCGCCAGGAGGGTGGCGATTTTTCCGAGCTCCGACCGCATGCCGGTACTGACGGCAATGCCGCGGCCCCGACCGTAGGTCACGATCGTTCCGGTGTAGGCCATGTTTATCCTGTCGCCCAACGGCGACTCTCGATCGCTTAGCGAAGCGGTGCTTTTCTCGACCGGCTGGGATTCCCCGGTCAGTGCCGCTTCTTCGATCTTTAGTTGTATGACCTCCATGAGCCGAAGGTCGGCAGGCACGCCACTGCCTGCCTCCAATAGGACGACGTCTCCAGGCACCAGTTCAGGTGCGAGAATGGTGGTGATATGACCGTCCCGAATGACCTTGGCGCGGATCGCCGCCAGCTTTCTCAGAGCCTGTAATGCGCGCTCGGCGCGGTATTCTTGAATGAATCCGATCAACGCATTCAGCACGACGATCGCCAGGATCACGATGGCATCCTCGGGCTCGCCGACGATTCCAGAGATGGCCGCGGCCAAGATCAGAAGAATGATCATGAAATCGGTGAACTGACCGAGAAGAATTTTCCACACGCTGCGTCGCCCCTCCTCACGAATCTCGTTGCGGCCGTGAATGGAGAGGCGGCGGGCTGCTTCCTCATGCGAAAGCCCGAGGTTAGGGGACGCATTCAGATGTTCGGCGGTTTCCTCGAACGACAGCGCGTGCCACGCGGGAACGCCGGCGTTAGCGACCGCGGCGAGATTGCCGTTCGTGTCATGATCCATGACGGTCTTCCCAGTTCGCATTGCATCCGCCCCCGCCGTCAGCGAGGTTTTTTCACCAACGTCACCGGGATCGCCGGATCGATAAGATGAATCACTTCATGAGTTACAGATCCGAGGAGCAGCTGGGATATCGTGCCAAGGCCCCTCGTGCCCATGATGAGTTTGTCGCAGTGCAGATCGTTGGCGTAGTGAGCGATGACTTTGGCCGGACGACCCACCCCAACGTGACAATGGTAAGGAATCCCGGCGGCATCCAGCAGGTCGCAGGCTGGCCGCAATATCTTGACACCCTCCTCGCGGTGAAACTCCTCGACCGTCCTGTGGGAGACAAATCTCGTTGTCTCACCATCGAGCGAGGGTTGCACATTGAGCAGGTGGACTTCGAGAGGTTCCCGGTCCTTGATGAGCTTGATGACGTGCCGGATGGCTTGAATGGAATTCGCTGAGCCATCAACGGGAACGAGCGCCTTCAACATAGCCAGCCTCCGTCCAGTTGGTAGAGCGCCACGCAGAACGCCGGCGCTGTGCCGACGGCTGCTATGGGTCATCCACCGGCAAGCCGACACCGGTCGGCCTTCACCCGAGTGAAGGCAGACCCATATGACTCACCGATCCTGGCAAAGGTCTTGCTGCAACGCTGTCGCGCTGCCTGCACGGCCGGGGAGAAACTCCCGTCTTGACGGCACGTGCAGTAAGGCTACTCCCCTTTGGTCAGCAGTGCTCCCCAAGCTACCCGAACGGTCGACAGCGTACAAGGCCGCCACATATCGAAGGTTGGTGATGCCTCTCCCCGCGCGCCCGGGAATGGGCGGCCTCGAACACCTCGATGAGCCGCGCCGCGTCGACCTCGGTGTAGCGCTGCGTGGTCGACAGCGAGGCGTGGCCGAGCAGCTCCTGGATGGCGCGCAGGTCACCCCCGGCGCTCGGCAGGTGGGTGGCGAGGCTGTGGCGCAGTGCGGGCGGCGTGGCGGTGTCGGGCAGCCCGAGCCGGGCGCGGATGCGGCGCAGGTGCCGCTGCACCACGCCGGCTTGCAGGCGCTTGCCGCGCGCCCCGAGGAACAGCGGGTCGTCCGGGCCCTTGTTCCCCGGCACCAGCCGGACGTACGCCTCGATCGCGGTGCGCACCGCCGGCAGCAGCAGCCCCAGGCGCTGCTTGCGCCCCTTGCCGAGGACGCTCAGCGTCTCGCCGAGCGGCAGCACCCGCCGGTTCAGCGACAGCGCCTCGTCGATGCGCATCCCCGCGCCGTAGAGCAGGGTCAGGACCGCCCGGTCGCGCGCGCCCGAGCCACGCCGGCTCGCCCGCCCGCTCGCCCGCCTCCAGCACCGCCTCGGCGTCGGCGATCGCCAGGGGCTTAGGCACGGCATGGGGGAGCTTCGGCGTGCGCAACGTGGCGAGCTCGGGCGTTGTGCGCCAGGCCCTGCCGGTCGAGCCAGCCGAAGAAGTTGCGCACCACCGCGAGCGCCCGGGCGTTCGACGCCGCGACGCGGCCGTCGGCCCGACGCGCCGCCAGCCAGGCGCGGAAATCGCCGGCGCGCAGCCGGACGAGCTCGGGGAACCCTGGTGGCGCAACCCGCCCGTAGCCGGACCCGGGTCCGGGCGGGCTTCAGACCATGCAAATATAACGCTGCTTGGTGACGAAAGATTATTGCGAAACTGTGATGGAAGATACTTGTTTTATTACATCTATTTCCTCTGTGGCCGTGCAAGCCACGCTCAACGCTGACGCTTTATTCCATGCAAATTTTGCAATGCTGCGTCGCAGCAATGTCACTCCAAACTCGAGCCCGCCGTTCTAATTTCAATGGCACACGGAGGGGCGCGGCCCCATGGCCGGCCCAACCTCAGCGGGCCGGCCTAAATAGCAAGACAACGGGAGCAAAGACGATGAGCTACGATGATCGACCCAATGGCTATTACGGCGTCCGTTTCGAGGCGGAGCGCCAGCGCGCGGAGCGAGCCGCCGAGATCCTGGTCCAGGCCAGCCAGGCGCTAGCCCGCCTGTTCGGCGCCATCAAGGCCTGGTCGAATAGGAAGGCCACCATTGCCGAGTTGGAGGCGCTCGACGACCGGCTGCTTGCCGATATCGGGTTGACCCGCGGCACCATCGCCCAGGTGGCGGCGGGCCTGGCGCCGCGCGACGACAGCAGGCGCTGGACGATCAAGGAGAGCGGCCCGGCCCACAACGCGAACGAACTGCCAGTTGCGGCCTGATGGCGGCCCGCGGGGGACACCTCATGTTCGAATACGACGCCAACCGGCAGGAAGCGATCCTGCACGCCGCGCGCGCCATGCGCGCCGCCTATGTCGCCGAATGGACCGGCCGGGTGGGGGGCGCGATGGCGCGCCTGTTCGCCGGCATCGCGGCGCGCTATCGAGCCTGGCGGCGCCGGCAGCGAGCCTATGACGAGCTGATGTCGCTCGACGACCGGGCGCTCGCCGATATCGGCCTTTCGCGCGGCGACATTCCGGCGGTGGCGGCGGGTCGCTATGTGCCGTTCCGGGGCCTCGTCGGCACGGCGGAGAGCGCGCCTCCGAGCAACGCCAACCGGCCCAACATCGCCGCCTGATCGCCGGCGGCCCGATCGATCGCGACCGCAGCCCCTTGCCGGCCGCCGTTCGCATGACGTGGCCCGGCCGCGCGCCACGACGAGGGTATGCCAGCCCGCGATCGCGATCCGGCGGCGGAGCCAAAGCCCCTGCGTCCGATACGCGGCCAGCACCGCCGCTTCCTCGGCCCCGAGCAGGCCCGATAGAACCGCGATGCCCCGCGGTCGGATGGCGCGGGCGATGTCGGGCGCGAGCCGGCACAAGGGCGCGGCCAGGAGATTGGCGACCACGAGGTCATAGCCCCGCCGCGCCGACAGTCCGGCGAATCCGGCGCTCAGCACGACCTCGATGGGCCGCGCCACCCCGTTCCGCACCGCGTTCTCGGCCGCAATGCGGACCGCGTCGCGATCGCTATCGGCGGCCGCCACCTGCCGGCACCGCCGCCAGGTCTTGGCGATGGCGATCGCGAGGATGCCCGATCCGCAACCGAGATCGAGCGCCCGCCGGCAGCGCCCGGTCCGCGCGAGACGGTCGAGCGCCAACAGGCAGCCGCGCGTGGTCGCGTGCTCGCCCGAGCCGAAGGCGGCCCCGGCGTCAAGCGCGATGGCGGTCGCGCTGGCCGGCGGGCAGGCGCGTCCATGGGTTGCGTGGATGAAATAGCGGCCGATGCTGAACGGCGGAAAGGACCGGCGGTTTTCGGCCAGCCAGTCGACCGCCGGCATCGCCTCGATGACCGCGACCGGCTCGGGCTGGCCCAGGCTCGCCGCGGCCCGCGCCAGGCGCTTGGCGATGGCCCTGCGGTCCGGCGCGGCCAGCGCGAGGGCCTCGATCCGCCATCGCCCGCCCGCCGTCTCGAACGCCGAGACGGCGTCGCAAAGCCCGTCGAGCGCCGCCATGAAATGGCTGTGCGAGCGCGCGTCGGCGGCCAAGCCGATTCGCCACATCGGGGTTGCGGGCCTCGAAGATGATGAGGATGACGTCGGGGCCTGCCCTCACGCCGGTTCGACGAAGGAGTCCATGACCTTCTTGCGCCCGGCGCGTTCGAACTCGATTTCGAGCTTGCCCGCCTCGACGCCGACCACCCGGCCATAGCCGAACTTGGCGTGGAAGATGCGCTCGCCGGCCGCGTACGGGCGCGCGGGCGGGGTGCGCGTGGAAACCGACCACGCACCGGCCTCGATCGGCGGCCCGCTCGCCGGCCGGCCGAAGCGAGACGAGGCGACCAACGCCCCGGCATGATCCGCCAGTCCGTGGGCCGCGCCGCGCCGCGCCGCGCCCCGCAGTCCGACTTGGCTCGCGTGGTCGACATGCTCGCCCGGCAGTTCGCCGACGAAGCGCGAGGGCGGACTCGACTGCCAAAGATTGTGGATGCGCCGGCTCAAGGCGAAGGAGACCACGGCGCGGGTGCGGGCCCGCGTCAAGCCGACATGGGCGAGGCGGCGCTCCTCCTCGAGCGCGCCCTCGCCCTTTTCCTCGAGCGCGCGGGGGTGGGGCAACAAGTTTTCCTCCCAACCCGGCAGGAACACGGTGTCGAACTCGAGGCCCTTGGCGCTGTGCAGCGTCATCAGGCTGACCATGTCGCCGGGCGGACGCTCGGCGTTCTCCATCACCAGGCTGACGTGCTCGAGGAACCCCGGCAGGGTCTCGAACTCCTCGATCGCGGCGACGAGTTCCTGCAAGTTTTCGAGCCGGGCCGGCGCCCCCGGGCCGCGCTCGGCCCGCCACATGTCGATCAGCCCGGATTCCTCGACGATGGTCTGGGCGAGCGTGGCGTGATGGGCGGTGGCGAGCGCGGCCGACCAGCGGTCGAAATCGGCCATCAGGCCCTTGAGCGCGCGCCGCGCCCCGGCCTTGAGGTCATCGCCCTCGACCAGGCGTCGCGCCGCCGCGGTGAGCGGAAGAGCCTCGGCGCGCGCCAGGCGATGAACGGTCTGCATGCTTGCATCGCCGATGCCGCGGCGCGGGAGGTTGACGATGCGCTCGAAGGCGAGGTCGTCGGCGCTCTGGACCACGACCCGGCAATAGGCGATGGCGTCGCGAATCTCTTGGCGCTCGTAGAAGCGCGGGCCGCCGATCACGCGGTAGGGGATGCCGAGCGCGATCAGCCGCTCCTCGAACTCGCGGGTCTGGAAGCCGGCGCGCACCAGCACGGCGATCCCGCCCAGCGCCCGGCCGTGGCGCTGCAGGGCTTCGATCTCCTCGCCGACGAAGCGCGCCTCGTCCTCGCCGTCCCAGACCGCCCGCACGATCACCTTCTCCCCGCCCTCGGCGGCGGTCCACAGCGTCTTGCCGAGCCGGCCCTGGTTGTGGGCGATGAGCCCCGCGGCGGCCCCCAGGATGTGGCGCGTCGAGCGGTAATTCTGTTCGAGCCGCACCACCTTGGCGCCCGGAAAATCGCGCTCGAAACGCAGGATGTTGCCGACCTCGGCCCCGCGCCAGCCGTAGATCGACTGGTCGTCGTCGCCCACGCAACAGAGGTTGCGATGGCCCTGGGCCAAGAGGCGCAGCCACAGGTATTGCGCGACATTGCTGTCCTGGTACTCGTCGACCAGGATGTAGTGGAAGCGCCGGTGGTATTCGGCGAGCACCTCGGGGCGGGTGGTGAACAGCGTCAGGTTGTGGAGCAAGAGGTCGCCGAAATCGGCGCTGTTCAAGGTTCGCAGGCGCTCCTGGTAGCGGACGTAGAGGTCGAGCGCCCGCCCGTCCGCCACCTCGCCGACCGATTCCGCCGGCACTTTTTCGGGCGCGAGCCCGCGGTCCTTCCAGCGCTCGATGACCTCGAGCACCGCGCGCGCCGGCCAGCGGCGATCGTCGATCCGTTCCGCTTCGAGGAGTTGCTTCACCAGGCGGACCTGGTCGTCGGCATCGAGGATGGTGAAATTGGGCTTGAGGCCGACCAGCTCGGCATGCCGGCGCAAGATGCGCGCGCCGAGCGCGTGGAAGGTCCCGAGCCACAGCCCCTCGGCCATCCCCTCGATCAACTCCGCGACCCGGGCGCGCATCTCGGCCGCCGCCCGGTTGGTGAAGGTGACGGCCAGGATTTGCGACGGCCAGGCGCGGCGAGTCGCCAGCAGGTGGGCGAGTCGCGTGGTCAGCACCCGGGTCTTGCCGGTCCCGGCCCCGGCGAGGACGAGGAGCGCGCCCTCGAGCGCCTCCACGGCCTCGCGCTGGCGCTCGTTGAGCGCGTCGAGATGGCCGAAGGGGCGGGAATCCGGAGCCGACTCGGGATGCGGCGACGCCATGCCCGAGCATAACATGCGCACCCAAGGCGGGCGACGAGGGACCGGCGGGCTTGGCCTTCGCGCGCCTATGGACTTGGCGGGCGCGCGGGCTCATAGTGGACGCTCATTTCGAGAGAGGCACCGATGCGCAAACCCAAATTCCCGTTGACGGGCATCGCACTCGCGGCCGCGGGCCTGCTCCTGGCCCCGCCGCCGGCGAGCGCGGCCGAGCCGCCGTCGATCAACGATCTCCTCCAGGCGGTTGTGAAAGTCCACACCTGGGTCCCCGGCGATGCCCGCACGGCGGCGACGCTGGGGCGCGAGCGCCATGGCAGCGGCATCGTCATCGACGGGACCGGCCTGGTGCTGACCATCGGCTACCTGATGGTCGAGGCGAGCGGTGCCGAGGTCACCACCCACGACGGCCGCACCGTGGCGGCCCAGACCGCCGGCTACGACCACGAGACCGGCTTCGGGCTGCTCAGGAGCATCGAGCCCTTGCGGGTGAAGCCGCTGCAAATCGGCAAGTCGGCCGACCTCAAGGAGCGCGACCTGGTGCTGGTGGCGAGCCACGGCGGCAAGGACATGGCGGCCCCGGCCTACGTGGTCGCCCGGCGCGAGTTCACGGGCTCGTGGGAATACCTGCTCGACAACGCGATCTTCACTTCCCCGCCGCACCCGACCTGGAGCGGCGCCGCGCTGATCGGTGGCGACGGCAAGCTGGTGGGCGTGGGCTCGCTGATCGTCGGCGATGCGACCGGGGCCGGCACCCACTTCCCCGGCAACATGTTCGTGCCCATCGACCTCTTGAGGCCGATCTTGGGCGACCTCATCGCCGATGGGCAAGTGTCGGGGCCGGGCCGGCCGTGGCTCGGCATCAACGCCGAGGAGTTCCGCGGCCGGCTGTTCGTCGCCCGCGTGACGCCGGACGGGCCCGCCCACAGCTCCGGCATCAAGGCCGGCGACGTGATCCTGGGCGTCAACGGCCAGCCAGTGACGGGCCTCGCCGACTTCTACCGCAAGGTATGGGCGCACGGCGCGGCGGGCGCGACGGTGACGCTCAACGTCCTCCAGGGCGCCGAGTCGAAAGCCGTCGATGTGCGCTCGGCCAACCGCCTCGGTCATCTGCGGCTGAAATCGACCTATTAGCGGCGCGTTAGCGCCGCGCGCTTAAGCTGCACGCGGCGCGGCGGTAGGCTGCATTGCATGTTGCCCGGCGAGAGACTATTTGGGGCCTGGGATCTGGAAGTGCGTCGTGGACGTCGGACTGGGGGGCGCCGCAAGCGCCATTTGGTCGTCCAGGTCCCGCCTGCTTCCCGAATGTGCGCACGGCGAGCATCGTGCGGGTTTTCCGCCCCGCGCGCTGCTCTGCCACATCCGTGAGTTCCCGCGCACCTACCCGCGCCTGTTCGGTCGGCGCAACCGCCAGCTTTTCACGCTGGGGAACGACGCGGCTGCGACGACGCACCCGTTCTTCAAGGCGATCGCGCGGCGCGACCTCGACAGCGGCGTGCGCGACATCTACCGATTTCCGGCGACACTCATCCCCGAGCAGCACGTCTTCGTGCCACGCCCCGCCGGAGCGGCGGACGGCCACGGCTGGCTGCTCGGCATCGGGCTCGACGATGCGCGGGGGGGCGATGCAGCTCGCCGTATTCGATGCCCGGCGCGTGGCCGACCGGCCGCTTGCCGTCGCGCGCCCACCGTATCCGCTCCCGCTCGGCCTCCACGGCAACTTGGCGCCGGGATGAGCCGGCGGCGGCGCGCGGGCGGCCTAGGGTTTGCGTCTGAGCGCCACCGTGCGGCCGGCCTCGGCCGGCGGCGGCAGGCGCGCATGCGCGCCCGCCAGCCCTGCGACCCTTGCCAGCACCTCGGCCGGGAAGGGGGCGGCACGCCGGGATGAAAGATTCACATGCAGGCCCAGCATCTCGGTGGCCGCCGCCGGGGAGTCGGTGCGCGCGTCGAGCATGCGGTGGAAAAAATGGACGCGCTTGTCGTCGTGCCCCAGCACCTGGGTGGTGACGCGCAAGGGATCTCCCGACTTCAGCTCCGCCGCATAGACGATGTGCAGTTCGACGACGAACAGGCTGCACGAGGTCGTGGCGCGATAGGCCGCGTCGAGGCCGAGATAATCCATCATGGTGTCGGTGGCGCGGTCGAAGACCATGATGAAATGGCCCATATTCATGTGGCCGTTGTAGTCGATCCACTCGGGCCGGACGATTTCGCGGTGCCGGTCGAGGGGTGCCGGGATGGGGTCGGCGGGCGGCATGGTTTGGCCTCGGGCGATCGGTCGTGGTTCATTATACAAGCGGACAGCCTCGGTCCGTCGGCATCGGCGTGGGGGGAGGCGTGATCGCACCGTTTTTCGGCTGGCTGGAGCGGCGGGCGGGACCCCTGCTCGCCGCAGCGCTGTTCGTCGGGCTGGTGGTTCCCCGGCTCGCCGCCCTGTGCCGGCCGCTGCTGGCCCCGGCCATCTTCGTGCTGCTGACCTCGACGCTCTTGCGCATCGACTGGCGGCAGGTGGCGGCCCATGCCCGCCGGCCGGCCGGCGCGCTCGTCGTCGTCCTCTGGCTGCTGTTGGGCGCGCCCTTGGTCATGTGGGCCCTCCTCGGGCTCATCGAGGCGCCGCCCGGACTCGAGGCCGCCCTGGTGCTCAACGCCTCCTCGCCGGTGCTGATCGCCGTGCCGGCCTTCGCCCTCATGATCGGGCTCGATGCGTCCCTCGCCCTCCTGGTCATGGTCGCAACCTCGCTGTTGCAGCCGCTCGTCCAGCCGCCGCTCGCCCTCCTCCTGCTCGGCATCGAGCTCGAGATCGGGGTCGGCGCGCTCATGGGCCGGCTCGCGCTGCTGATCGGCGGGTCTGCGGTCGTGGCGCTGGCGATCCGGGGCTGGGTCGGGCCGCAGCGGATCGAGCGCGCCGGGCCGGCGATCGGCGGCGTCAGCGTGCTGGCGCTCATCGTCTTCGGCATCGGCCTGATGGACGGCCTGCTGGCGACGCTCATCGACCGCCCGGGGCACCTGCTCGCCTTCCTCGCCGGCGCCGTCCTCGGCAACTACGCCCTCCAGGTCTTGGGCGCGCTGATCTTCTGGGGCCTGGGTCGCCGCCAGGGCCTGACCGCGGGGCTGGCCAGCGGCAACCGCAATCTGGCCACCCTGGTCGCGGTCCTCGGGACCGCCGCCGAAGGCGATCTCACCCTCTACCTCGCCTGCAACCAGTTCCCGATGTATCTCGTCCCCGCGCTCGCCGGCCCGATCTATCGCCGCCTGCTCGCCGGCCAGCGCTGATCCTCGCCAGGGCGCTGCCCCGCGGCTCACACCGAGAAATACTTGGCCTGCGGGTGGAGGACGACGATCGCCGAGGTCGATTGCTCGGGGTGGAGCTGGTCCTCCTCCGACATCTCGACGCCGATGCGCCGAGCCTCCAAGAGGGCGAGCAGCTGCGCCTGGTCGGCGAGGTTCGGGCAGGCCGGGTAGCCGAAGGAATAGCGCGAGCCGCGATAGCTCTGCTTCAGCATCTTGTCGAGATCGCGGTCGTCCTCGCCGGCGTAGCCCAATTCGGCGCGGATGCGCTTGTGGGTGTACTCGGCGAGCGCCTCGGTGAGCTCGACCGACAGCCCGTGCAGGTAGAGGTAGTCCTGGTAGCGGTTGTCGGCGAACCAGGCCCGCGCCACCTCGGAGGCGCGGGCCCCCACGGTGACGAGCTGCAGGCCGATCACATCGCGCTCGTTGGCGGTGCGGTCGCGGAAGAAATCGGCGATGCACAGGCCGCCCTCGCGGTTCTGGCGCGGAAACGCGAAGCGGGCGACCTCGCCGGTCCCCTGGTCGGCGAACAGCACCACGCTGTCGCCGTCGGCGGCGCAGCGCCAATAGCCGTAGATCGCGCTGGGGCGCAGGATCTCCTCGCGCTCGCAGATCTCGACCATGCGTTTGAGGATCGGCTTGACCTCGCGCTGCGCCCAGGCCTTGTACTCGTCGAGCTTCTTGCCGGCCTTGCGGAAGCCCCACTGGAACTGGAACAGCATGTTTTCGTTGACAAAGGGCAGCAGCGCGCGGATCGGCACCTGTTCGATCACCCGCGCGCCCCAGAACGGCGGCACCGCCACCGGCACGCCGGCCGCGAGCTCGGCGCGGCGCCAGCGGATTTCCTCGCTGTCCACGGGCCGCATCGGCTTGGCGGCCTGGCTCGCCGCGCGCTTCGGGCCCGCGGGCCGGCCCTTGCGCTTGGCGGCCCGCTCTTCGAGATGGGCGTCGAACTTGTCGGTGACGATCTTGTCCATGAGCTCGAGCCCGTCGAAGGCGTCGCCCGCATAGGCGACCCGTCCCGCGCCGTAAGAGGCGAGGCAGTCCTCCTCGACGTAGCGGCGCGTGAGCGCGGCGCCGCCCAAGAGGACCGGGATGTCGATGCCTTGGCGAGTCATCTCCTCGAGGTTCTCGCGCATGACGACGGTCGATTTGACGAGCAGGCCCGACATGCCGACCGCGTGCGCCCGGTGCTGCTGCACCGCCGCGAGGATGCTGGAGATCGGCTGCTTGATGCCGAGATTGACCACCTTGTAGCCGTTGTTGGTCAAGATGATGTCGACCAGGTTCTTGCCGATGTCGTGGACATCGCCCTTGACGGTGGCGACGACGATGGTCCCCCTCTGCTGGCCCTCGACGCGCTCCATGAACGGCTCGAGAGTGGCCACCGCCGCCTTCATGGTTTCGGCCGATTGCAGCACGAAGGGAAGCTGCATCTTGCCGGCGCCGAACAGCTCGCCCACCACCTTCATGCCGTCGAGCAGGAAGGTGTTGATGATGTCGAGCGGCTTGTAGGACTTCATGGCGAGCGCGAGGTCCTCGGAGAGCCCCTGCTTGTCGCCGTCCACGATGCGGTTCTTGAGGCGCTCCTCGACCGCGTCGGCGCGCTTGCGCTCGCTCTTGCCCTCCGCCGCGCGGTCCGCGAACAGGGCGATGAAGGCGTGCAAGGGGTCGTGGCCGTCGTGCCGGCGGTCGAAGATCAGGTCCTCGGCGGCCGCCATCTCGGCGGGCGGGATCTTGTGCAGCGGCATGATCCTGCTGTGGTGGACGATGGCGCCGGTCAAGCCCCGGCGCATGGCGTGGTCGAGGAACACCGAGTTCAAGACGTGGCGGGACGCCGGGTTGAGGCCGAAGGAGATGTTCGACAGGCCGAGGATGATCTGGCAGTCGGGAAGCTCGGCGCGGATGCGCTCGATGCCCTCGAGCGTCCACAGGCCGAGCTTGCGGTCGTCCTCGTTGCCGGTGGCGATGGTGAAGGTCAAGGGGTCGATCAGGAGGTCGGAGGCAGGCAGGCCGAACCGGCCGCAGGCGAAATCGTGGAGGCGCTTGGCGATCGCAACCTTGCGCTCGGCATCCTTGGCCATGCCGGCCTCATCGATGGTGAGCGCCACCACCGCGGTGCCGAAGCGACGCGCGAGCCCGAGCCGCGCCGCGGCCGGCCCCTCGCCGTCCTCGAAGTTGATCGAGTTGAGGACCGGCTTGCCGCCGTAGAGCTTGAGGGTCGCTTCGAGCACCTTGAGCTCGGTCGAGTCGATGACCAGGGGGGCGGTGACCGCGCCGCGCATGCGCGACACCACCTCGTTCATCTCCTTGACCTCGTCGCGGCCGACGAAGGCCGTGCAGACGTCGAGCGCATGCGAGCCCTCGCGCACCTGTTCGCGGCCCATCTCGACGCAACCCTCCCAATCGCCGGCCTCCTGGAGGCGGCGCCACTGGCGGCTGCCGTTGGCGTTGCAGCGCTCGCCGATCGACAGGTAGGCGCGCTCCTGGCGCAGCGGCACCTGGCCGTAGAGCGAGGCGATCGACGGCACCCACGCCGGTTGGCGCCGCTTGGGCGCCGGCCGGCGCGCGCCACCGCCGGCGCGCTCGCGCAGCATGCCATCGAGCGCCGCGATATGCGCGGGCTCGGTGCCGCAGCAGCCGCCGACGACGTTGATTCCGTCCTCGGCGAGGAAGCGCCCGAGCCACTTGGCGAGCTCGGCCGGCCCCAGCGGGTAGCGCGCGCGCCCCTCGACGAGTTCGGGGAGGCCGGCATTGGGCTGCACCGAGATGAGGCCGGGCCAGCTCTCGGCGAGCCACTTGACGTGCTCGGCCATCTCCTGGGGGCCGGTCGCGCAGTTGATCCCGATCACCGGCACATCCAACGCCTTGATCACGGTCGCCGCGCCGGCGATGTCGGCGCCGACCAGCAGCGTGCCGGTGGTCTCGACCGTCACCTGGACAATGATCGGGACATCCCTGCCGGCTTCCGCGCGGGCGCGCTTGGCGCCGTTGACCGCGGCCTTGATCTGGAGGGTGTCCTGGCAGGTCTCGATGATGAACGCGTCGATGCCGCCGGCGATCAAGCCGGCGCACTGGACGGCGAGCGCATCCTCGAGGGTCTGGTAATCGATGTGGCCGAGGCTCGGCAGCTTGGTGCCGGGGCCGACCGAGCCGAGGACGAACCGGGCCCGCCCGTCATCGGCGCGCTCGGCGATGGCTTGGCGCGCCAATTCGCCGGCGCGCCGGTTGATTTCGAACGCCTGGTCCTGGAGCCCGAATTCGCCGAGCGTCACCGGCGAGCCGCCGAAGGAGTTGGTCTGGACGAGATCCGATCCGGCCTCGAGGTAGCTCGCATGGATCGCGCGCACGAGGTCGGGCCGCGACAGGCACAGGATCTCGGTGCAGTTCTCGTGGCCGAGAAAATCGCGCTCGACGTCGAGATCGAGCGCCTGCACGCGGCTGCCCATCGCGCCGTCGCACAGCAGCACCTCGTCCAGCAAGGCATCGAGGAAACCAGCCATGACGCGGTCCCGGGCTTGCCCCTCGCGGCTCAGCCCGCCGCCGCCGCCGCCGGGCGGTCGGCGGCCGGCGGCCGGACGCCGAGGATGTGGCAGATGGCGTAGACGAGATCGGCGCGGTTCAAGGTGTAGAAATGGAACTCGCCGACGCCGTGATCCTGGAGGCGGCGGGTCTGCTCGGCCGCCACGCTCGCCGCCACCAGGCGGCGGGTGTCGGGGTCGTGGTCGAGACCGTCGAACAGGCGGGCGAGCCAGGCCGGCACGCTGGCCCCGCAAATGGCGCTGAATTTGCGCACCTGGGCGAAATTGGTGACCGGCAACAGGCCGGGCGTGAGCGGGGCCGAGATGCCCGAAGCGGCCACCCGGTCGCGGAAGCGCAGGAATATCTCGACGTCGAAGAAAAACTGGGTGATGGCGCGCGCCGCGCCGGCGTCGAGCTTGCGCCTCAAATTGTCGAGATCGGCGGCCGGGCTCCTGGCCTCGGGATGGGTCTCGGGATAGGCGGCGACGCTGATCTCGAACTCGGCCACCCGCTTCAAGCCGGCGACCAGGTCGGCGGCGTAAGCGTACCCGCCCGGGTGGGGCTCGTACCTGTTCTGCCCGGCCGGCGGATCGCCGCGCAAGGCCACGATGTGGCGGATCCCCGACTGCCAATACGCGCGGGCCACCTGATCGACCTCGCCCTTGGTGGCGCCGACGCAGGTGAGATGCGCCGCCGCCGTGAGCGCGGTCTCGGCGCCGATCCGCCGCACCGTCGCGTGCGTGCGCTCGCGGGTCGAGCCGCCGGCGCCGTAGGTCACCGACACGAAGCGCGGCGCCAGGGGCTCGAGACGCTTGATCGACTGCCAGAGCTGCCGGTCCATGTCCTCGGTCTTGGGCGGAAAGAACTCGAAGGAGATCTTGAGGCCCGCCCCGTCGGTCGCGCCGCCGATCAAACCAGCCCTCATGTCGTCCCCCCTTGGCCCGCCGCCGGGCGTTCGGCCGCCCATAGGCTGACCGTCAGCTTTTCGCCGGGCAACTGGACCGGCCGCGCCGGCTCGAGCCCGACCGCTCGCACCCAGCCGGCTACCTCGGCATCGCCGAAACCCAGGCGACGGTGGGCGTGGTCGCGGCGCAGGCGGTCGAGGTCGTGCGGCGCGAAATCGGCGATCACCAGGCGCCCGCCGGCCTTGAGCACGCGCGCCGCCTCGGCGATCGCCTGGGCAGGCTGGTCGGCGAAATGCAGCACTTGGTGAATGGTGATGGCATCGAAGGCAGCGGCGGGCCAGGGCAGGCGGTACATGTCGCCGTGGCGGACATAGCAGTCCTTGAGGCCGGCGCGGGCGAGGTTGGCGCGCGCCACGGCGAGCATTTCGCGCGACAGGTCGATGCCCACCCCGCGCACGCCGCGGCTGCCGAACACTTCGAGGATGCGCCCGGTGCCGGTGCCGATGTCCAACAGCTCGCCGATCCGCTCGGGCGGCAGCAATTCCAGGAGCACCTGCTCGACCTCGCGGTCGTCGACATGGAGCGAGCGGATTTCGTCCCAGCGCGCGGCATTGTCGCGGAAATAGGCCGCCGCCGCCTCGGCCCGCGCGTGGCGGACCGCGACCAGCCGATCGCGGTCGGCGCAAAGCGTCGGATCGTCGGCCGGCAGCCCGTCGACGAGCTGGCGCGCCAGCCGTCCGCCCATGCCGTTGCGTGCCAACTGATAGAAGGCCCAGTTGCCCTCCGGCAGCCGGTCGATGAGGCCGGCCTCGCACAACAGCTTGAGGTGGCGCGAAACCCGCGGCTGGCTGTGCCCGAGGATGGTGGTAAATTCGCTGACCGTGAGCGCGCCTTGGGCCGACAGCGCCAGGATGCGCAGCCGCGTTGCCTCGGCGCCGGCTCTGAGTGCGGTCAGAAATTGGTCCATGAATCCGCTCCCGGCCTTCGCGGCTGTCTGCGGGTGTGGATTAGACGATTAATAAAAACATGTCAATATGTATTTGTAGATATACGCAATGAAAAATACCAGCAGCGATGGTTGATGCATATTTGCAACAGTGCGCTAGTATCAACACGGTTTTGTCGCTCGACCCTGGTCCGTGGTATCCGCTTGTGGTAGCTAAAAACTAACGTGCCAGGGATGGATTCGGAGGTTCCGGGTCGCCTTGAAGCATACGTTCGGCGTTCGGCCCGATGCTCCCGATGGCGGGCCGCGCAAGGGTCGCGGGTTGTGACGGGCGACACTGTAGGTTCATGCGGGCGCGGCGTATACGGTGGATCGATCAACAGAACAACGACTTCAAGCCGTCCATGACTCGCTTCAAGATCACGTCGAATTGGCCCCTGGCGGCGGTGTTGACCGGCATGCTGTCGCTGCCGGGCTGCGTCATCCTCGATTCGCCCGAGAAGATCGCGCAAGTCGAAGAGACCAACGACCCCTTCGAGCCGGCCAACCGGTATATCTTCGAGGTCAACCGGTTCCTCGACGAGCTGCTGTTCAAGCCGACGGCGACCTGGTACCGCATCGGCTTGCCCGATCCGGTGCAGGACAGCGTGCGCAATGCGATGTCCAACCTGCGCATGCCGTGGACGGCGATCAACGACTTCTTCCAGGGCCAGTTGGAACGGGCCTTGGTCGCGGTCGCGCGATTCTTCGTCAACTCGACGTTCGGGGTCCTCGGCCTGTTCGAGGTCGCTGCCCATTTGGGCTTGCCGCTCCATGAAGAAGATTCGGGCCAGACCTTCGCCGTGATGGGCATGCCGGAGGGCGCGTATCTGGTGTTGCCGGTCTTCGGGCCGTCGAACGTCCGCGACGCCTTCGGCACCGCGATCGACTATTTCGTCGATCCCATCAACCTGATCGCGCGCCACAAGGACAACGACACCCTGATCCCGGCCGCGCGCAGCACGATCACCGCGATCGACACCCGCGCCCGGAACATCGAAACGGTCGAGGAGCTCGAGCGCGGAGCGGTCGACTATTACGCCCGCGTGCGCAGCGTTGTCCGCCAACGCCGCGACTCGGAAATCCGCAACCGCGCGCCGGGGGCCAATTTCCCAGGCCCGGCCGTGTCCCAGGGTACGGCGGCGATTGACGGGCCCACGCCAAGCGCGCTGAAATAGGCCATGTCCTCTCGTCGCTTCCTGCTGGCCTTCGGGGCCGCGATCCTCTTTGCCGTGCGAGCCGTGGGAGTTGCCAGCGCGGCCATCCTGATCGCCGCCTATATCCTCAACTTCGTCGCCGCGATCCTCATTACCGTGGGAGTTGCCAGCGCGGGCGCGGCGCAGCCGCAGAAATCCGCCGTGCAGCCGCCGGCGCCGAAAGCGGTGCCGGAAGCCGGCGCGTTCATTACCGACCTCGCCCGGCAGGCGGTGGCCCGGCTGACCGCCGCCGACCTCGAGGCGGCCGAGCGCAATCACCGCTTCCAGGGGCTGCTCAACAAGGGCTTCGACGTCCCCGCCATCGCGCGCTTCTCGCTCGGCCGCTACTGGCGGCTGGCGACCGAGAAGGAGCGGGCCGAGTACGTCAAACTGTTCGAGGACCTCATCGTCCAGACCTATGCCGCCAGGTTCGTCGACTATGCCGGCGAGGCCTTGCGCGTCACCCACACGCGCGCCGACAGCGACGGCGACGTGCTGGTGTTCAGCGAGTTCGAGCGCTCGAACGGACCGCCGATCCGGGTCGATTGGCGGCTGCGGCGCGACGGCGAGAGCTTCAAGATATACGACGTGGTGGTCGAAGGGGTGAGCATGGCGATCACCCAGCGCGACGATTTCTCCGCCGCGATCCAGCGCTCCGGCGGCAAGGTCGAAGGCCTGCTCGCCGCCTTGCGCGACAAGACCGGGGCCGCGCGCTAGTAATTTTTTTATATTTACTTAGGCGCGCAGCAAGGGCTTGTACTTGATGCGGTGCGGCTGGTCGGCTTCGGCGCCCAGCCGCCGGCGGCGGTCCGCCTCGTAGGCGGCGAAGTTGCCCTCGAACCACACCACTTGGCTGTCGCCTTCGAAGGCCAGCATGTGGGTGGCGATGCGGTCGAGGAACCAGCGGTCGTGGCTGATGACGACGACGCAGCCGGAAAAGCCGAGCAGCGCCTCTTCGAGCGCGCGCAGCGTGTCGACGTCGAGGTCGTTGGTCGGCTCGTCGAGCAGCAGCAGGTTCGCCCCCGATCTCAGCATCTTGGCGAGGTGCACGCGGTTGCGCTCGCCGCCCGCCAGTTGCCCCACTTTCTTCTGCTGGTCGGCGCCCCTGAAGTTGAACGCCGCGACGTAGGCTCGGCTGCCGATCTTGCGGGGGCCGAGGTCGAGTTCCTCGGCGCCGCCCGAGATCTCCTGCCACACCGATTTGTCGGGCGCGAGCGTGTCGCGGGATTGGTCGACATAGGCCATGCGCACCGTCTCGCCGATGCGCAAGCTGCCGCCGTCGGACCGCTCCTCGCCGACGATCATGCGGAACAAAGTCGTCTTGCCGGCGCCGTTGGCGCCGATCACGCCGACGATGCCGCCCGGCGGCAGGCGGAACGACAGATTCTCGATCAACAGGCGATCGGCATAGCCCTTGCTGAGCTGTCCCGCCTCGATCACCACATCGCCGAGCCGCGGCCCCGGCCCGATCTGGATCTGCATCGTCTCCGGCGCCCGCTCGCGCTCGGCCACGACCAGGCTTTCGTAGGCGCTGATGCGGGCCTTGGCTTTCGCCTGGCGCGCCCGCGGGCTCTGGCGGATCCATTCGAGCTCGCGCTCGAGGGTGCGCTGGCGCGCCGTCTCCTGCTTCTCCTCGATCGCCAGCCGCTTCTGCTTCTGGTCGAGCCACGACGAATAATTGCCCTGCCACGGGATGCCGCGGCCGCGATCGAGTTCGAGAATCCAGCCGGCGACGTTGTCGAGGAAGTAGCGGTCGTGGGTGACGGCGACCACGGTGCCGCGGTAGTCGTGGAGGAAACGCTCGAGCCAGGCCACCGAATCGGCATCGAGGTGGTTGGTCGGCTCATCGAGCAGCAGCAGGTCCGGCTTCTGCAACAAGAGCCGGCACAGCGCCACGCGGCGCCGTTCGCCGCCCGAAAGAGTCTGCACCTCCCACTCGCCCGGCGGGCAGCGCAACGCATCCATGGCGATCTCGATGGTCCGCTCGAGGTCCCAGGCGCCCGCGGCGTCGATCCTTTCCTGCAGCTCGGCCTGCTCGGCGATGAGCGCGTTCATCTCGTCCTCATCGCTCACCTCGCCGAGCCGCCGGCTCACCTCTTCGAAGCGGTCGACCGTGGCCTTGAGCGGCGCCAAGCCCGCCAGCACGTTGCCCTGCACGTTCTTGGTCGCATCGAGCTGCGGCTCCTGGGGCAGGAAGCCGACCGTCGCTCCCTCGGCGAGGAAGTGCTCGCCCCCCACGTCGTGTTCGAGCCCCGCCATGACGCGCAGCAGCGTCGACTTGCCGGCGCCGTTGAGGCCGAGGACACCGATCTTCGCCCCGGGAAAGAAGGACAGCCAGATATCGTCGAGCACCTTGCGGCCGCCGGGATAGATCTTGGTCAGCCCTTTCATCACGTAGATGTACTGGTAGGCGGCCATGGGTCGAGTCCTTGGCGGATGGCGGGCAGAGCTTCTACTCCGGCGCGGGCGAGGGACGCAAATCCCGGGGCCGAGCGGGGGTATTCATTCGGCGCCGAATCGGGTTATATGATGATCGAGTCGATCGCGACGTCGGAAAAACATCGGGTCGGGGGAATCGATGAGGATGCGTTCATCCACGCTCGTGGGGCTCGGCCGCCTCGCCATCGCGGCGGGCCTGGTCGTGGGCGCCGTCCCGGGGGCGCAGGCCCAGGAGCCATCGTTCAAGCTATATGAGGGTGGCGGATTGACGCTCAACATGGACCTGACCGTCGCTTTTGGCGCCTTTTCGGTCGGCAACGCCAATTTCGGCATCGGCAGCGTCGGCCTGAACGGCACCCGCAAGGGCGGCCGGCAATGGACCGAAGGATTCGTCATACCTTCGTTGCTGGCCGAATTCGACTTCGGCGAGGGCGGTTCGCTCTATGGAAATTTGAGCGCGGTCGGCGCGGCTACCCGCGGCGACGGCGAAGGCCAGGCGCTCTCGGGCACCTCCAACCGGCCCGAACGCCTCGAGGTCGAGAATGCCGTCCTCGGCTGGAAATCCGGCAAGACCTTCGAGGCGCTCGGCGAGGACGCGATCGATATCTCGGCCGGCCGTCAGAGTTTCACCGTCGGCGACGGCTTCCTGATCATCGATGGCACGGTCGACGGCTTCGGCCGCGCCGCCTATTACCTGGGGCCACGCGCCGCCTTCGAGAAAACCGCGATCCTCAAGATCAACACCGAGCCGGTCCGCGCCGACCTGTTCCACCTCGCCAGCCGCACCGACCAGAGGACCATGCGCGCCAACGACGTCGCCGACAGCGATCTCTACGGCGCCAATATCGAGTGGTTCCAATCCGCGCGCGAGGATCGCGGCCGCGCCGACTACGACGCGCGCCAGTGGTATGTCGGGGCGACCGCGATGCGCATCTACAAGGCCGACAGCACCGGGCCGGGTTCCAACTTCTCGTTCGCCGGCGGCGGCACCGGCGGCGCCCAATCCGCCAACCGCGACGGGCTCGGCGTCTATTCCCTGCGCCTGGGCGGCGCCTTCCTTTCGGCGCTGCCCGGCCTCAAGCTCTACGGCGAGGCAGCCATCCAGCGCAACGGCGCCACGGACCGCAAGGTGCGCGCCGGCGCCTGGTACGCCGAGCCGCAATACCAGTTCGATCTGCCCTGGGCGCCGCGGCTCTCCTATCGCTACGCCCATTTCAGCGGCGATCCGAACCCCGCCGACCGCACCGACAAGTCCTGGGATCCCCTGTTCAACAACACCGGCCCGCGCGGCATCGGCACCTGGGCCCATGGCGAGATCTACAGCCAGTATGTGGGCGCGAATTCCAACGTCAACGTCAACCAGGTCCATCTTCGCATGACGCCGCTCGACAACGTGCTCGATATCGGACTGGTGCTGTACCGGTTCGCCTTCGCCGAACAGGGCCAGGTGATCGACCCGGTGACCGGCGTCGCGATCCGATCGGACCAGCTGATGGACGAGGCGAACCTTTACGCCCAGTGGACGACGCCGATCGAAAATCTGAGCGTTTTGGGCGCGCTCGGCGTCGGTCGGCCGGGCACCGGCATGAAGCAGTCCCTGGGCGCCGCCGACCGCACCGATCGCAGCATCTATCTCGGCGAAGTCACCCTCACGTATAAGTTCTGAGCCGGCCCGGCGCGAGGGGTCAGCCCTCGCGCCGCCAGGCATCGCGCGAGGCTGGGTCGCGGTAGGCGCCGAGCGAGCGCTCGAGCGGCCCCGGGGCGATGTCGCGGGTGATGAACACGAGGCGCGAGCGGCGGTCGGCGTCGGGCCAATGGGGCAAGCGGGCCGGCGGGTGGAACAGGTGCTGGATGCCGTGGATGGCGATCGGCTTGTCCTCGCCGGCGACGTTGAGGATCCCCTTGAGGCGCAATAGATCCTCGCCGCGGTGACGCGCGAACGCGCCGAGCCACTGGGTGAACGGCTCCCATTCGATGGGCTCGCCGATGACCAGGCAGTGGGCGCGAATGCGCTCGTCGTGCCGGTTGACGTCGAGCTTGCTGCCGTTGTCGCGGTCGCGGTCATGCCCGTGGTCGCGATCGTCGGCGCGCGCGAAGGCTTCGGCGTTGAGCCAGCGCTGGACGTCCATGGTCTTGGTCTTGGGATCGTAGAGGCCGGCGTCGAACAGGCGCTCCGGGTCCACTGCGCCGTGCACGGCGACGAGGATCGGCGCGCCGGGATTGAGGGCCTCGAGCCGCCGCTTGAGCCCGGCGACCGCCTCTTCCTCGGCGATATCGGTCTTGGTCAGCACGATGCGGTCGGCGACCGCCGCCTGCTTGACCGACTCGAACTGGGAGTCGAGCTGCCAATCGGCATTGACGGCATCGACGGTGGCGACGACGCCGTCCAACCGGTAATAGGCTTCGAGGATCGGATCGTCCATGAGCGTGTGGAGGATGGGCGCCGGATCGGCAAGCCCGGTGGTTTCGATGACCACGCGCCGGAAGGCGGGCACGGCGCCCCGCACGCGCTTCAAGTACAGCTCCCGGAGCGTGTCGGCGAGGTCGCTGCGGATCGTGCAGCACAGGCAGCCGCTGGTCATCACCAGCGTCTCGGCATCCACTGCCTCGACCAGCCGGTGGTCGAGGCCGATCTCGCCGAACTCGTTGATGATCACCGCCGTCTCCGCCATGCCGGGGTGGCGCAGCAGCCGGCTCAACAGCGTCGTCTTGCCGGCGCCGAGAAAGCCGGTGATCACCGACACCGGGATCGGCGTCCACCCGGCCGCCTCGGGCCGGCCGGCCTCGCCGCGGGCTTGGCTCGCTTGGCTCGCTTGGCTCATGCGATGTCTATATCACGATCGGGGGGTGCTCTGCCTCTTCGCAACAACGGCGATCGCTGCGGCGAACGCCGCTTGGTTGATGCAATTGACCAGCCGCCCTTCGCCGAGGAACGCGACCAGGGTGTCGAGCGCCTTGGCCCGCATGTCGGCGAGGCTGTCCTTGCTGTAGAACGCCGCGTGCGGCGTCAGGATCAGGCGGCCGCGCAGCCAGGCCTCGTCGTCGAGCCAGGCGCGAATCAAAGGGTGGGCCGCATCGGGCGGCTCGACCGGCAGCACGTCGAGCCCGGCGCCGCCGATCCGGCCGGCCTTCAGCCCCTCGTAAACGGCATCGAGGTCGACGAGGTCGCCGCGCGCGATGTTGATGAGCAAGGCCCCCGGCTTCATCGCCTCGACGGCCCGCCGGTCGATCATCCGCCTGGTCGCCGGTAACAGCGGGGCGTGGAGGCTCAGCACATCCGCGACCGAAAGGAGATCGCGGAGCCGTTCGACCCGCTCGATGCCCAGCGCCAGGTCCTGCCCCGCGGGCGCCAAGGGATCGTAGAAGGCGACCGCCATGCCGAAGGCTTTGGCCCTCAGCGCCGCCGCGGTGCCGGTCCGGCCCAGCCCGACGACCCCGAAGGTGATACCCTTGAGCCGCCGTGCGGTCGGCGCCGCCTGCCACCGCCAGCCGGCCACCGGATCGGCCCGCAGGGCCTCGGCATAGGCGACGACGCCGCGGGCGAGGGCGAGCATCAAGGCGAGGGCGTGATCGGCGAGCTCGGAGATCCCGTAATCCGGCACGTTGCAGACCGGGATGCGGCGGGCGCTCAACGCCTCGACGTCGATGTTGTCCACCCCGACCCCGGCCCGCACCACGATCCGGCACGAGTCCAAGAGCCCGATCTCGCGCCGCGTCAAGCGAATGTCGCGATAGGCGATGACCGCGCCGGCCCGCCGCCAGGCCCGCTCGGGGACGCTATCCCCTTGCTGCACGCGGTACAGCCGGACGCGCCCGAACGGCGCCAGCCGGCGGCGCTCGAGGTCGGGCGGGCCGGCGAACTGCGCGTCGGGGATGAGGATGTGGGTCACGCCCAGGCGCCGCTGATGAGGTTGGCCGACAACAGCGCCTCGCTGGTCAGCGCCTCGCGGCCGATAACCGCGGGGTGCAGGTGCGTGGGGAGGCCCGCCATGGCGGCCTCGACCTCGGCGCGCCGGGCTTGCGCCTCGGCGAGCGTCACCGCGGCGAAGCGCAGCCTCGCCCCCGGCCGGCTTTGCGCGAGGGTTGGCAAATCGGCGCTGATCACGGTCGCGATCTTGGGATAGCCGCCGGTCGTCTGACAGTCCGCCATCAGCACGATCGGCAGGCCGTTGCCGGGGACCTGGATGCTGCCGGCGACGATGCCGTCGGAGATGATGTTGTCGTCCCCGAGGTGGGGAATCTTCGGCCCGTCGAGTCGATAGCCCATGCGGTCGGCCTCGGCGGTGATGACGTATTCGCCCTCGAGAAAGGCGCGGATGGCGGCCGGCGAAAAATAGTCGTCCTGCGGCCCCAGCACGACGCGGATCGGCAGTCCGCGCCCCGGCAGCGCCGCCCGCTCGAGCGTCATGTCGGGTCCGTCCGGCGCCCGGTCTTGGGCCAGCGGCAGCGCGTCGCCGGCGACGAGCGCGCGGCCCCCGAGGCCGCCGATCGCGCTGCGCACATGGGTGGACAGGCTGCCGAGCTCGGGCGCCACGGCGAACCCGCCGGCGACCGCGATATAGCCGCGCAGCGCATCGGCGGCGGCGCCGATCCGCAGGCGCTGGCCGGACGCGAGCGTCAGGCTGCGGTAGCAGGCGGCCGGCCGGCCATCGATGGCGATCGCGAACTCGCCACCGGCGACCGCCAGGCGGCACGCGCCGCCCTCGAGGGCGTACTCGCCCCCGGTCAAGGTGAACTCCACCGCCGCCTCGCCGGGGGGATTGCCGACCAGCAGGTTGGCGGCGCGCATCGACACCTTGTCCATGGCGCCCGAGCCGGAGACGCCGTAGCGCTGGTAGCCGATGCGGCCGAGATCCTGCAGCGTCGCGAAAGGACTGGCGAGGACGAGCTTGAGGACCGCGGCCATCCCTAGCGCTCGCGCTCCGGCAGCAGGGGCTCGGCCGCGCGGCGGGCTTCCAGGCGCGCGAATTCGGCGGCGCCGATCGGCGTCAAGCGCACCTCGTCGCCGGCGGCGAGGAGGAAGGGATCGCGGCGGCCGGGGATGTAGGTGCGAACCGGGGTCCGCCCCAGCAGATGCCAGCCGCTGGGGATCGCCTGGCAGCAGATGGCGGCCTGGATGCCGCCGATCGACACCGTGCCCGCCGGCACCTTTGGGCGCGGGTTGTCGCGGCGCGCGATGTGGAGCGCCGCGGGCAGGCCGCCCAAATAGGCGAAGCCCGGGGAGAAGCCGAGCATGTAGACGCGATAGACCGGCGCGGCGTGCAGGCGAATCACTTCCTCGGTGGTGAGCCCGCGGTGCCGGGCGACGAACTCGAGGTCGATGCCGTTCTCGCCCCCGTAGGCGACCGGGAAGATCCAGCGGCGCGGCGGCGCCGAGTGCGCCGCGTCATCATGGCCAAGCTCGCGGATCGCCGCCTCGAGCGCCGCCGCGGAGAGGATCGAGGGATCGTAATGGACCAGGATCGACCGGTAGGTCGGCACGGTCTCGACGATCCCCGGGATCGCCCGCTCGTCGATCCGGCCCTCGAGCGCCACCACGCGGCGGCTCACCTCCGGGCTGATCGCATCGCCGAGCTCGACCAGCATGGCGATGTCGCCGGCGGGGATGAAGCGCGGGCTTGCGTAAGGGCCGGTTTTGGCGCTCGCCGCGCCGCTGCTCACTCGCCGTCTTGGCACGCCATCTCCCGCGATCAAGGGCCGCCGCTTCCAAAATCAGTATCGGGGGGGTAAGCTCGGGATTCAATCGCTTCCGCGCCGGCGCGAATGGATCGAATACGTAAGAGGTGACCCCGTTGACCGAGAAGGTCGATCTCAATTCCGACATGGGCGAGGGCTACGGCGTCTACACCCTCGGCAACGACCGCGAGATGCTGAAGATCGTCACGTCGGCCAACATCGCCTGCGGTTTCCACGCCGGCGATCCCCTGGTCATGCACGAAACCGTCGCGCTGGCCCGCGAGGCCGGCGTCAATGTCGGGGCTCACCCGAGCTTCCTCGACCCTTGGGGCTTCGGCCGCCGGCCGATCCTCGGCGAATCCCCGGCCGACATCGAGAAGCACCTCATCTATCAGATCGGCGCCCTGCTGGCGATCGCGGCCAGCCTCGGCCACACGGTCCGCCATGTGAAGGTCCACGGCAGCCTCGGCAACATGGCGGCCGTCGAGCTTGAGCTGGCGCTGGCGGTGGCGCGCGCCACCCGCACGGTGGATGAAAACCTGATCCTCATGGTCATGCCCGGCATGGAGACCGAACGGGCCGCCGAACGGCTCGGCCTGCGCATGGCCCGCGAGGTCTATGCCGACCGCACCTACGACGATAACGGCAACCTTACCTCGCGCCAGCGACCGGGCGCCGTCATCCACGACGCCGCGCTGGCCGCCGAGCGTGTGCTGCGCATGGTCGAGGACCAGGCGGTGGTGACGGTCACCGGCAAGCGGATCCCGGTCAGGATCGACAGCATCTGCGTCCATGGCGACAACCCCGCGGCGGTGGCCATGGCGGCCGCGGTGCGGCGCAAACTCGAGGCGGCGGGGGTGAGGATCGCCCCGCTTCCCGAACTGGTCGGCTGATACTCGCCCCGCTTCGAAGGAGGAAGTCCATCCATGGCCGTTACCGCTCGCGACCGCAAACCCGCGTTCGATCCCGCCGATCCGCGCGCCGCGCGGGCCGCCATCCGCGCCCAAATCCACACCGCTCACACCGCCGGCATCGCGCCCGGTTACGTGCAAGGCAACCTGTGCATCCTCCCCAAATCCTATGCCGACGAGTTCCTGCTGTTCTGCCAGCGCAACCCGAAGCCCTGCCCGCTCCTCGCGATGTCGAACCCGGGCGACCCGCGCCTGCCCGCGCTTGCCCACGACCTCGATATCCGCACCGACGTGCCGAGCTACCGGGTGTTCCGCACCGGCGCCTACGTAGAGGACGTGCGCGATATCGGGCATCTCTGGCAGGACGACTTCGTCGCCTTCGTGCTCGGCTGCTCGTTCTCCTTCGAGGAGGCGATCATCGAGGCCGGCGTGCCGATCAAGCATGTCGAACGCAACGACTGCGTGGCGATGTACGTGACCGACATCGACACCGTTCCGGGCGGGCGCTTCGCCGGCAAGATGGTGGTCACCATGCGCGCCTTCACGCCCGCCCATGCCATCCGCGCCATCCAGATCACCACGCGCTTCCCCAACGTGCACGGGGCGCCGGTGCATATCGGCAAGCCGGAGCTGATCGGCGTCGATCTCGACCAGCCTTATCTCGGCATGGGCGTGGCCGAGGTGGGCGCCGGCGAGCTGCCGGTCTTCTGGGCGTGCGGCGTCACGCCTCAGATCGCGGTCGAGCGCGCCAAGCCGCCGATCTGCATCACCCACACGCCGGGGCACATGCTGGTCACCGACCTCCGGAACTCGAGCCTGGCGGTCCTCTAGGCACCCGTAAAACCGGCGAATGCGGCGAACGCCCGCCCGCGCTCCTCGAAATCCTTGAACGCCCCGTAGCTGGGGGCGGCCGGCGACAGCAGCACGACCCCGCCCGGCGGGACCGCCAGGCGCGCCCTGTCGACCGCCTCGGCGAGATCGCCCGCCTCGATCACTTGGGGCCGCGGCGAGGGACGGCGGCGATCCAGGGTCGCCCGCACCAGCGCGGCGATGCGTGGGCCGTTGTGCGGCAGGGTGAGGACGGCGGCGACGCCACGGTCGCAAATCAGTTCGGCGAGCGCCCCGTAATCCTGCCGCCGCTCGTACCCGCCCAGGATCAGCGCCACCGGCCGGTCCGCGAAGACCTCGAGCGCCGCTGCCGCCGACTGCGGCGTCGTCGAGATGCTGTCGTTGACGTACAGCACCCCGCCGCGCTCTCCCAATACCTCCAGCCGGTGCGGCAAGGGCCGAAAGCTGTCGAGCGCGGGACCCAAGGTGCTGGGGTCGAGACCGGCGGCCTTGACCGCCGTCAAGGCCGCGCAAACATTCGACAGGTTGTGGCGGCCGGGCAGGCGCACCCGCTCGGCGCCGCAGATGACGCCGGCGCCGTCCATGATCATCGCCCCTTCGACGTGAATCGCATCGGGGGCGTTGAAGTAGCAGGGATCGGCAATATGGCCGGTCCGCCGCCGGGTTTCGGGATCGGCGAAATCGAGGATTCGCACCTGCGGCCGGTCCGCTTTGAAGATGTTGAGCTTGTCCCGATAGTAGACCTCGGTCGAGCCGTGCCAATCGATGTGCTCGGGGAACAGATTGAGCAGCACGGCGATGCCGGGACCGAATTCGAGATCGCTCAACTGGTAGCTCGACAGCTCGAGCACGAATACCTCGACGCCGCCTTCGGCTGCGGGCCGGTCCAGCAGCGGGGTGCCGATATTGCCGCGCAGTTCCGCCGCCATACCGCCGGCGCCGAGCAGGTGGTGGACCAGCGCGGCGGTCGTGCTCTTGCCCTTGGTCCCGGTGATGGCGATGGTCTTGGCCGCCGGGTTGGCGGCGAACCACAGATTGGTCGCCGAGGTTATGACCACCCCCTTCGCCTTGGCCGCCGCCACGGCGGGGGCGTAGAGGCTCACGCCCGGGGCCTTGACGATCACCTCGAGCCCGAGCGCCGCCGCCGCCACGCCCGCCCCGGTGACGATGCTGACGGCGGGATCGGCGGCGTCGAGCTCGGCCCGGTCGTCGAGGACGGTGATCGGCTTGTCCGGGAACAGGCGGCGCAGACAGCCGAGCGTCGCCCTACCCTCGCGACCGAACCCCCAGATCCCCACGCGCTTGTTCGCGAGGTCCTGCAAACGCATCGAGCATCTCCGCAAAGCGCGGCGGAACGAGGTGCTCGCCCGACGGCGCCAGCGCCCGGTCCATGTGGCGCGCGAGGTCGCCGAGATGGGGGCGTAATTCGGCGCCGAGGCGCTTGACCAGCCGGTCGCCCCGCCACTCGGGACGGCCGATGAGCGCGCCCATGGCGGCCGCCGATTCCTGCGTCTCGCCGACGCATTCGAACGGCTTGTGGCCGGACAGGCCCATGAGCTCGCGAAAGCCCGTCTCCTGATCGTCGGCGTCGAGCAAGTCGCCTCCGAAGATGTCGAGGAGTCGCGCCTTGTCCAGGAACGGCGCCAGCGCCAGGAAAACGAACCGGCATTTCGCGCAGTCGCGGCACCAGCGCGACCATGCGCCGCCACCGAGCTTGAAGGCGCCGTTGCAGCTCGAAAAGACGCCGTGATAGGCGGGAAGGCCGGCGAACCGCTTCGCGATGCCGAGCTCAGACAGCGGCCGCAGGAACGAGAAATAGGTGAAGGTCGGGAGCACGCGGGCGTGAAAATGCGCCGACAGCGCGCGCTCGAAGGCCAGCGACTTCGAATATTGGTGGTTGATCTTGAACCCGTCGCGCGTCAGGTTTCCGACATTGGCCGAGCGTTCGTTCGACATCGCGACGGTATCGAAGCCGTAAAGGACCGCCGCCGCCGCCAGCACGAAGGCGAGGATGCCGGTGATCGGCACGTGGCCGTTGAGCGCGCCCCTGGCGTTCAAGTCCAAGATGAGCGGCGAAAGCTGCCGCCTGACGGCGATCGCGGGCACGCCTGCGACCGCCATGACCTCGGCGATCGGGCGGGGCCGGCCGATGGCAATGAGGACGATCGGTTCGCCGGCCGCCTTGAGGGCCTCGATGGTGAGGATCGAATCCTTGCCGCCGCCGACCGGCACGGCCGTGCGGCGCGCCAGTGCGAGCGAGGCGGGCGCGCTGGCGGCCCGGGGGTCGGAGGGAAATTCGATCCGTCCCTCGAGGTCGAGCCCGTTCAAATAGGCGAACTCGCCCAGGCCGTTCAAATAGAAGTCGGTGAAAAACCGGGCGCTCGAGGGATCGAGCGGCGGACCGTCGACGACCAGGCGCGGAGGCGCGAATGCCTTGTAGTAGCTGACGCCGGCGGCGAGGTGCAGATGGCGCAGAGCGACCGCAAGCGCGGCGCGGCGCGTGGGGTCGAGCCTCGTGGGCGCGCCCTCGAAGGTGAAGGTCTCCTCGAAGGCATAGCGGTCGTCGAAGGCGTAGCGCAGCCGCGCCGTGGCACTCGCCTCCTCGTAGTCGAAGGAGGTGAAACGGAAGGCGCGCACCGAGCCGAGCGCCGCGGCCGGTCGCTTCGCGCGCAACTCGCTCATCGGTTGGCCGGCCCGGGTCGCATGGCCTCACATGGAAGAATTTTGCGGCGGCATTGTGGCGGGCTCGCGCCGAATCGGTGCCATCGACGGAACCCTAATGGCGGGCCAAGGATCGCGCAAGCCGACGGCGATTGTGGCGACCTCGGTTATTCCCTATGGTGTTTCCGGAAGCCGCAAAGGGGCCTCAAGGCATGCCGAGGAAAAGCGCCAACCCCGATCGCAGCGCCAGGCTCCGCGCCCTCTATACCGGCGCCGTGGCCGACATCCTCGACGATCTCGGCTACCGCAACCAGTGCCTGCCGAAGGACATCCGCCCGCTCGATCCGAGGATGAAGGTGGCGGGACCGGTGTTCACGGTGCGCGGCCGGGCCAAGCCGCCGGGCGAGCGCCCCGACCCCCGTTACCGTCAGATGGACATGCTGGAGGCGATCTTGCCGGGGAGCGTGGTGGTCATCGAGCCTGGCGACGAAACGCGGGCCGCCCATTGGGGCGAGCTGATGAGCAATACCGCGCGCCAAAAAGGCGCCACCGGCTGCGTCATCCACGGCGGCCTTCGCGACTCGGCGCACATCCTCAAGCTCGGTTTCCCGGTGTTCCGCGTCTTCCACTCGCCGCTGACCGCGGTCTATCGCTTCGAGATCACCGATTTCAACCAGCCGATCGAAATCGGCGGCGTGGCGATCGCCCCGGGCGATTTCGTGCTCGGCGACATCGACGGCGTGTTGATCATCCCCGCCGCCGCCCTCGATGGGGTCATCGAGACCGCCGAGGCCGTCCGCGACAAGGAGACCATCGTGCGCCGCCAGTTGCAGGCCGGCGGCAGTATCCGTACATTGTTCGAGAAATACCGCGTGTTCTGACCGCGCGACCTGGAACCGCAACGGAGCCCGACATGGCGAAGGCAAACGTCGCAGAGCGCATCCGCAAGATCGAGACGCTGGTCGGCGAGGACATCGGCGGCCGGCGCGGCATGGGGCCGCTGCTCGACTTCGCCAGGGGCGGGCTGCTCGCCGCGGCGCAATCGATCGCGGCCGCGAAACGCCCGCACCTCGCCATCATCAGCGGCTTCTACCAGTGGATGTCGCAACCGCCCAACTGCGAGACCGATGGGCCGCCGGGCGCCGCCCATCTCGCCGCCGCCTTCCACCATGCCGGCATTCCCTGCCGGCTGGTCACCGACATGGCCAACGCCAATTCGATGTACGCGGCCGCCTGGGGCGCCGGCCTGCCCGGAACCTTCCCCTTCGACGTAGCGTCGATGAACGATCAGGGAACGGACGGCGGTGTGCCCGTCGACCGCATCCTGGCGGCGTGGAAAAAGCTCAGGCCGAAGCTCACCCACGTGATCTCGATCGAGCGTTGCGGGCCGTCGAAGGACGGCACGCCGCGCAATTTCCGCGGCAAGGACATCAGCCAGTGGAACGCGCCCTTGGACAAGCTGTTCACCGGCGGGGCGTGGACCACCATCGGCATCGGTGACGGCGGCAACGAGCTCGGCATGGGCAACCTGCCGGCCGAACTCGTCGCCAAGCACGTCCCGCAGGGCGACGAGGTCGCCAGCGTCACCAAGTGCGACCACCTGATCATCTGCGGGGTGTCCAACTGGGGGGGCTGGGCGCTGCCGGCGGCGCTCGCGCTCCTCATGCCGAAGCTCAAGGCCAAGCTCACCAAGACCCTCAACAAGCAGATGGACAAGCAGATCCTGGACGTGTGCGTCAAGAAAGGGCTCGGCACGTCCCCCGACACTTGGGGTGGTGTGCCCTATCCCTGCATGTACGTCGATTCGCTGCCCTGGGCGGTGCACGGCCGCAAGCTCGACCAAATCATGCGGGTCGCGGGCTAGGCACCCCGGCAATCCCGATCGCAACATCAACCAAGGAGGCAACACATGAAACGCAGAGTATGGACCGCGATGGGCGCGGCGATGACCGCACTGGTCCTCGGCGCGGGCGGGCAGGCGCAGGACCTGCCGCGGACCCATGTCAAGGCGATCGGCCTCAACAGCCCGACCGTCGTCTCCTCCCTCGACGAGATTCCGTTCTGGACCAAGACCCTGCCCGAGATCACCAAGGGCATGGTGACGGCCGACTTCACCCCCCTCGACCAGATGGGGATCGACGACAAGACGATGCTCCGGCTCTTGAAGCTCGGGGTCATGGATTTCGCCAGCATGGACATCAGCAAGATGGCCGGCGACGACCCGCGCTTCGAGGGCTGCGACCTGGCCGGGGTGGCGCTCGACATCGGCAAGGCGCGGGGCGCCTGCAACGCCTACAAGGAAGTGCTCGACAAGCGCATGGGCGAGCACTGGAACGCCAAGCTGATCGCCTTCGGCACCAACCCGCCGCAGGTCTTCTGGTGCCGGGTGCCGATCGGCGGCCTCGCCGATCTCAAGGGCAAGAAGGTCCGCGTCTTCAATCGCACGATGGTCGATTTCATCGAGGGCGTCGGCGGCACCACGGTCAACCTGGCCTTCGCCGAGGTCGTCCCGGCCCTGCAGCGCGGCGTGGTCGACTGCGCGGTCACCGGTACCTTGAGCGGCAATACCGCCAAGTGGCCCGAGGTCGCCACCCACATCTATCCCATGTATCTCGGCTGGAGCATCAACGCCCATGCCTTCAACCTCGCCTCGTGGAAGCGGTTCGACCCGAAGGTCCAGCAGTTCCTCCTCGACCAGTTCAAGGTCTTCGAGGACAAGATGTGGAAGACCGCGGCCGCGGCGGTCGCCGACGCCGAGAACTGCAACTTCAACAAGGACCCCTGCACGATGGGCAAGAAGGTCAACCTGACGCTGGTGCCCGTCAAGCCGGCCGAGATGGACGAGCACCGCCGGCTCATGGAGACGCGCGTGCTGGCGGGCTGGGCCCAGCGCTGCGGGGCCGCGTGCGCCAAGGAGTGGAACGAGACCGTCGGCAAGGTCGTCGGCCTGAGCGCGCCGGCGAATTAGCCGTAGGGGCGGGTTTCAAACCCGCCCGGGCGGGTCTTAAGACCCGCCCCTACGAAGGGACGATGCCGTTCCCTGGGTAGGGGCGGGTTTCAAACCCGCCCCTACGAAAGGACGACGCTGTTCCCTGGGTAGGAGCGCATCGGGAGGGGTGATTGCGGATCCTGGATCGCTGGCTCGCGCTTGCCCGCACGATCTCCCGCTACGGCGCGCTCATGGGCGGGTTCCTGCTGCTGGCGGCGTCGGCCGCGATCGGCATCGACGTCGTCATCCGCAAGGCGTTCGTCGCGACCATCGGCGGCGCCGACGAGCTCGCCGGCTATGCGCTCGCCATCAGCAGCGCCTGGGCGTTCAGCTTCGCGCTCCTCGAGCGCGCGCATATCCGGATCGACTCCCTCTACGTGATCCTGCCGGTCCGCCTCTGCGCCATCCTCGACATCGCCGCGCTCGCCGCGTTCGGTTTCTTCATGTCGGTGGTCGCCTGGCACGCCTACGGGGTGCTCGAGCAGACGGTGGCGACCGGCGCCCGGTCGATGTCTTCGCTGGGAACGCCGCTGACCGTTCCGCAGCTCCTGTGGTGGCTGGGCCTGGTGCTGTTCGTGGCGGTCAACCTGCTGCTGTTGGTGCGCGCCCTGGCGCTGTTCGTCACCGGCGATCTGCGCACCCTCCAGAGCATGGCCGGGTCGCGCTCGGCCGTCGAGGAGGTCGAGGCCGAGATCAAGGGGCTCGAGGAGGTGCGCGCCGCCGACGCCAAGGGGGGCTCCCCATGATCGGCACCGCCGCGGGCGTTCTCGTGGGCTTGCTGGCCCTCTCGATTCCGGTCGCGGCGACGATGGGCATCCTCGCTCTGATCATGAGCGGCCTCTATTCCAAGCTGCCGCTGTCGCTCGCCGCCGGCGAGGTGGTGTGGGCGACCTCGACCTCGTTCATCCTGGTCTCCATCCCGCTGTTCGTGCTGTTGGGCGAGATCCTGCTGCGCTCGGGCATGGCCGAGCGCATGTACGCGGCCATGATCCAGTGGCTGTCGTGGCTGCCCGGCGGCTTGATGCACGCCAATATCGGCGCCTGCACGATGTTCGCCGCGACCTCGGGCTCGAGCGTCGCCACCGCGGCGACGATCGGCACCGTGGCGCTGGCCGAGGTCAAGAAGTACGGCTACAGCGAGCGCCTGTTCCTGGGCTCGCTCGCCGCCGGCGGGACGCTCGGCATCCTGATTCCGCCGTCGATCAACATGATCGTCTACGGCGTGCTCACCAGCACCTCCATCCCGCAGCTCTACCTCGCCGGATTCATCCCCGGCTTCCTCCTCGCCTCCCTATTCAGCGTGACGGTCTTGCTGGGCTGCCTCGTTCGGCCGCAATGGGGCGGCCGCCCGGTCGTCACGGACTGGCCGAGCCGCATCCGCAGCCTGCCGGACCTCGTCCCGCCGCTGCTGATCTTCTTCCTGGTCGTCGGCTCGATCTACGCCGGGCTCGCCACGCCCACCGAGGCAGCGGCGCTCGGCGTCTTGGGCGCGCTCGCGGTGGCGGCCTGGAACCGCCGCCTGACCTGGAAAGTGCTGGTCCTCGCGCTCGAGGGCACGATGCGCACCTCGGCGATGGCGATGGCCATCCTGGTCGCCGCCTATTTCCTCAACTTCGTCATCACCTCGATCGGGCTCACGGGGCAGGTCAACCGCACCATCACGACCCTCGGGCTGACCCCGTTCGAGACCCTGTTGATCGTCATCGTCTTCTACGTCGGCCTCGGCATGTTCATGGAGACGCTGTCGATGATGGTCGCCACGGTGCCGATCATCGTGCCGGTGATGGTAAGCCTGGGATACGACCCGGTGTGGTTCGGGATCATCATCATTCTGTTGATCGAGACCGCCATGATCACCCCGCCGGTCGGCATCAACCTGTTCGTCGTTCAGGGCTTGCGCCGCGGCGGGCCCTTGAACGACGTGCTGATCGGCGCCGCCCCGTTCGTGATCACGCTCCTGATCATGATCGCCATCATGGTCGCCGTCCCCGACCTCGCGCTGTGGCTGCCCACGACGGTGGGCAACTATGTCCCGCTGGGGCGCTAGACCCCAGCGCCGCGGGCGGCGACCGGCCACAGCGCCTCGACCCGGCCGCGGCGCACCCCGACATACCAATCGTAGAGGTTGACGGTCGGGTCGCAATGGCCCGGGATGAGCCTCACCTTGTCGCCGAGGCGTAAAGCGTTGGTCGGCCGGTGGAGCTGCAGCCGGCCGTGTTCGTCGGCAGCCCGCACGTACTCGGCCTCGGGGTAGCCGTCGACCAGCGGGAAGCCCGAATCGACGCTCACGGCCTTGAGGCCGGCATCGACCACCGCCCGGTCCTCGGCGGTCCGGCTCATCACCGTTGCCAGCACGAACAGGCTGTGCTCGAACGCCTGCGCGGCGGTCCCCTCGCGGTTGAGGTTGCGCGCGTAGTCGGCGTCCATGAACACATAGGACCCGCACTGCAGCTCGGTATAGACGCCGCTCGCCGCCTCGAATTCGAAGCTGCCGGTGCCGGCCCCGGTGATGGTCGGGCACGGGATGCCGTTGCGCTCGATGACCTCCTTCGTCGACGCCGCCTGCTCGGCCGCCCGCGCGATCAAGTCGCGGCGCTCGGCGTAAGGGCGGACATGCTGCGCCGGCCCGAGATAGGCCTGGAGGCCGCCGAAGCCAAGGTTCGAGGACGAGGCGATCCGCGCCGCCAGGCGCAGCGCCGGCTCGCCGGGCTCGACGCCGCAGCGGTTGGCGCCGAGGTTGATTTCGACCAGCACCGGCAACCTGACCTCGAACTCCTTCGCCGCCGCGTCGATTGCCTCGACGTTGCCGTCATCGTCGGCGCACACCGCGATCCGCGCCCGGCGCGCCAGCGCCGCCAGGCGCCGCAATTTCTGGCCCCCCACGATCTGGTTGGTGACCAGGACGTCGGCGACCCCGCCCGCCACCATGGCCTCGGCCTCGCTCACCTTCTGGCAGCACACCCCGACCGCGCCCAACGCGATCTGCTGCAAGGCGATCACCGGGCTCTTGTGGGTCTTGGCGTGGGGCCGCAAGGCGACCTTGTGGGGGGCGATCGCCTCGGCCAGGCGGCGGAGATTGCGCTCGAAGGCATCGAGCTCGATCAACAGGGCCGGGGTGTCGACCTCGTCGAGGGCCATGCCGATGTCGGCGGGCGGTCGGGTGGTCATCGAAGAATCTCCTCCGTCACCCACCAGAGGGGCACCCCTGCGTCGACCAGCAGCCTCACCGCGCCTTGCCTTCGAAAGCGTCGAGCACCGCTTTCGGCAGGCGGTCGAAGTCGCGGGCCATCCGCACCCGCCCCTTCCATTTTCCGGGCACGCGGGGCTCGACCGGGACCAGCCGCACGAGCGGCCGGCCGCCTTTCGCCAGCACCACCTCCTCGCCCGCCAGCGCACCCGCGACGAGCCTTGACAGGTTGGTCTTGGCCTCATGCACGTTTATGATGCTTGCCATGTAGCTAATCCAGCCAAGTTCGGCCGCGCGGGTCAAGGTGAGCACACTTCGGGCGGGCCGTCTAGTATCGGCGCCGTCAAAGCTACCGGACAATGACGGGACGGGAGATAGGCAAAATCCTCTTTGAATGAGCTACTTGCGAGATGGTACGAATTAGGAGTTTTCTGGGAGAGAGTCTATGCGGGCACGGATGCCCAAACTGAACAGGAACACGCTATTTGACTACCAAGCGCCGGTGCCACCCCTCTCGCTTCAACACGCCTTCGCCGACCGCATCGCCGACATCCGCGCCCGCATCGCCCAGCAGGAGCGCATGGCGACCGAATCCGAGGCGCTCGTCGCCTCGCTGATGGACCGCGCCTTCACCGGCGACGGTCTTTAAGCCAGAGAAATCGTCGCGGTGGAAACGGTCGAGACCATCGATGCGATCCTCGCGGCGCGAAAGTCGGTGGTGGGCGTCGTGCGCTGGATGGCCAGCCGCGAGACGGCCGTGCGGCTCAAAGCCTCGCTTGAAATCGAGGGCGAGGTGCGCGCCGGCCTGTTCCTCACCGCCGATGCGACCGGTCACATGAGGCCGCAGCAGGGCTCGCTGGTTCTCGTCTACCGCAACGCGGTCATCGAGCGCATGAGCGTGTTCCCGCCGTCGGCGCACGCCAACCCCTTGCACAAGGCCCTGCCGCGCACGCTCCGCGGCTGCATTCTCCCCGCGTCCGCCCATAGATACCATTCATGGTCCGCAAATCGACGGTGGCCGCAGCCGCCGGGCGACAACCTGCCCGTCGCCGAGCCGATCGACGAGGAACTGGACAGCTTCGCCGCCGCGGTCCAGTATTTCTGCCGACGCGCCAACATCGGCGGAACGGTTCCCCCGCCCCCGCACCAGCCGAGGTTGCCACTGCGGTGACTTACGAAACCCTCATCGCCTCCGCACTTAGTGACTTCGCCGCGATCCGACGCGGCGACGACGGGTTGGTCGTGTCCACACACTGCTTGTATCCGGGCGGAGACGGAGTCGGCGTGAATGTCCTCGTCCAGCGGCAGAGCTTCCGCGTGTCGGATGACGGGAACGGCTGGGCGGTGCTGCTCGCGGCCGGGGTCGATCCGTCGCCCTCGCAGGCGCGGCGCGCCCACGCGATCGCCAAGGAGACCGGGCTCGCGTTCACTCATGGCACGTTTGCGGTCGAGGATGTGGACGAGGATCAGCTTGGCGCCGCCATCCTCATCGTCGCCAATGCGAGCCAGCGTTGGGTGAGCGAGGTGCTGCACGAGGAGGAGCGGCGCGCCGAGCGCGACTTGGGCCGCCGCGTTCGCGAGCATCTGCGTCGCCTATTCCCGAAGGAAAGGCTAGCGGAAGACGCCGTGATCGCCGGTAACAGCACGAAGACCTATCACGTCTCGACCGCGGTCAAGATCGGCGATCGGTTGCTGCTCGTGGAGCCGGTGATCAACCACGCCAATGCCATCGCGTCGGTGTTCCTCAAGTTCACTGACATCGGCAAGGCGCACCCCGACTGGCCGCGCGAGGCGGTGATCGAGGACAAGGATCGCTGGAAGGCCGAGGACGTGAACGTCGTCGCCGAGGCCAGCACCGGCGTCATCGACCTCGAAACCGCGCTCTTGCCCGTGCGGCGCAAGTACGCAGCATAGGGGCCGGGCGCCGGGCGCCGGTGGGCCCGGCAGGACTCGAACCTGCGACAACGCCGTTATGAGCGGCGCGTTCTGACCACCTGAACTACGGGCCCGAAATCCGGCCAGCCATCGGCACCGGCCCATCCTACACCGGTTTGGGGGCCGCGCCAGGCCGCGCGGGACGCTGGCGCCTAGCGGCGCCGGCACAGCAGGATGATGTTGGCCGAGTGCCGTTTCAACAACGGCATCCAGGACACCCAGCGGTCGAGGACCGCGAACCTGGCGGCGCGGTGGAGGTCCTTCCGGATGCGGTAGACCAAGGGCGCGACGAAATGCGCCCGGCTCTCGGCGACGATCTTGAAGCCGGCCGCCTCCAAGAGGCGGCGGACATGCTCCTCGGCATAGACCCAGATGGTCTCGTCCTCGTAGATGTAGAACGTCCGCACCTGGGCGGCGTCGCGCCCGAAATGCGGGGTGAACAGGTACTCGCCGCTGCGGCTGCTCTCGAACTCGATGATCAGCCGCCCGTCGCCCTTGACCACCCGGGCGATTTCCGCGATCGCCCTGGGCAGCTCGCGGATGTAGTTCACGACCGAGCCCACGCACACGCACACATCGACCGACCCGCTCTGCAAGGGCAGGTTGGCGAGGTCGCCCGCCACCCCGCACGGCATGCCGACCAGCTTGCGGTCGGCGATGTCGCAGTCGATCACCAGCCCAGGCGAGACGTTGTAGGACTCGTCGCCCGAGCCGGCATTGAGGATCTTCGATCGCGGGCTGAGCCCGAGGGCCGGCTGCCAGGCCGCGACGGTGGCCGCGATCCAGGCCTTGACGTGGCCGAGCCAGCGGTCGGAGACCGGCCAAATCTCGATGGCGTTGTATTTTTCTCGGACCGCCTTCAGGTAGCTCGGGTCGCTACCTAAAGGCACCGATAGGTCTGGATTATCGTTGGGCACGACGTGAGCAGCGCGGATGCGGACCCTTGTTATGTCCCTGGGGCGCCGGATTTCGGCGGCCCCTGCTCGGCTCGCGACTCGAAAACGTCGGCGACTCTATGGTGCGATCGCCCGCTCGGCAAGACTTTCGTTGGCCTCGGCGGCCCACGGGGGCGCTCGCGATGGCCCGCAACCCCAGGCGTAGCCTGGGCCGACTCGGGGGATCGGCCGGGCCCGAGGCGGGGCACCTCAAGCGGGCGCGGGCGGCCCGGGAGGCCCCGACCCGGCGCGCGACTCGGGGCGCGCGGGCGCGCCGGGGCTCAGGTGTCGAGGAAGCTGCGGAGCTTGCGCGAGCGGCTCGGGTGCTTGAGCTTGCGGAGCGCCTTGGCCTCGATCTGGCGGATGCGCTCGCGGGTGACCGAGAACTGCTGGCCCACCTCCTCGAGCGTGTGGTCGGTGTTCATGCCGATGCCGAAGCGCATGCGCAAGACCCGTTCCTCGCGCGGCGTGAGCGTCGCCAGCACCCGGGTCGCGGTCTCGCGCAGATTGGCGTGGATGGCCGCGTCGACCGGCAGGACCGCGTTCTTGTCCTCGATGAAATCGCCGAGATGGCTGTCCTCCTCGTCGCCGATCGGGGTCTCCAGGCTGATCGGCTCCTTGGCGATCTTCAAGACCTTGCGGACTTTTTCGAGCGGCATGCCGAGCTTTTCGGCGAGCTCCTCCGGGGCGGGCTCGCGCCCGATCTCGTGCAGCATCTGGCGCGAGGTGCGGACCAGCTTGTTGATGGTCTCGATCATGTGCACCGGGATGCGGATGGTCCGCGCCTGGTCGGCGATCGAGCGGGTGATGGCCTGCCGGATCCACCACGTGGCGTAGGTCGAGAACTTGTAGCCGCGGCGGTACTCGAACTTGTCGACCGCCTTCATGAGGCCGATATTGCCCTCCTGGATGAGGTCGAGGAACTGCAGGCCGCGGTTGGTGTATTTTTTGGCGATCGAGATCACAAGGCGGAGATTGGCCTCGACCATCTCCTTCTTCGCCCGGCCCGCCTCGCGCTCGCCCTGCTGGACCATGCCGACGATGCGCTTGAACTCGACGATCGGCAGCCCGGAGCGGGCCGAAATCTCGACGACGTCGGCGCGCAGCGTGACGATTTCGGCGCGGTGCCGGGCGGCGAATTTTTTCCACCCTTTGCCCGACAGGCGCGCGACGCGCGACAGCCAGCGTGGGTCGACCTCCCGGCCGTGGTAGCGGGCGAGGAACTCCGGGCGGACCACGCCGGACTCGAGCGCGAGCCGCAACAGTTTGCCCTCGGCACCGTTCAAGCGCTGGCTCAACCCGTAGAGCTGCTCGACCAGCTGGTCGATGCGGGCGTTGTTGAGCTGCACGCCCTCCATGAGTGCGACCAACGCGGATTTGAGCTTCTGGTAATGCCGCTCCGAGACCGGGCTGAACGATCGGCCGGCGCGCAAGGCATCGAGCCGCTTGTCCTGCATCCGGTGCAGCTTGCGATAGATCTCGGCGATCTTGTCGAAGGTCGCGAGGACTTGCGGCTTGAGCTGGCCCTCCATCGCGGAGAGCGACAGGTTGGTGTCATCGGCTTCCGCCGCGACCGCCGCGACGTCCGCCTTGACTTCAGCCTCGCCGCCTTGCTCGGCTTCGCCGCCCTGCTCGGCCTCGCCGCCCTGCTCGGCCTCGCCGTCCCCTTCGGCCGGCGGCGCCTTTTCCTCGTTCTCGGCCTCGGCATCGGCCGGATCCACTTCCGCCGCCAGCACGCCGCCGAACGTGGCGTCGAGATCGATGATGTCGCGCAGCAGCATCTTCCCTTCGAGCAGCGAGTCGCGCCATTGCACGACCGCGCGCAAGGTCAGCGGGCTTTCGCAAAGCGCGCCGATCATCTTGTCCCGGCCGGCCTCGATCCGCTTGGCGATGGCGATCTCGCCCTCGCGCGACAACAGTTCGATCGACCCCATCTCGCGCAAATACATGCGCACCGGATCGTCGGTCCGGCCGATCGATTCCGCCTCGATGTTGCCGCCGCTCGCCCCTTCGCTGTCGGCCCCCAACTCGGGTTGCGCTTCGGCGTCGGCGGCCGTCGGTTTCGCGGCCTTATCGGGCTCCTCGCCCTCTTCGCTCTCGACCACGCCGATACCCTGTTCGGAGAGCGCGGCGAGCGTTTCCTCGATCTGCTCCGAAGACACTTGGTCAGGCGGCAGCGCCGCATTGATCTCGTCGTAGGTGACGTAGCCGCGCTCGCGGCCGCGCTGCACCATCTTCTTGATCGCCGCGCCCACCCCGTCCATGAGCGGGCCGTCGCCGCGGTCCTCGCGTCCCGGTTGGGCCACCGGCTCGGTCTTGGTCTTCGGTGCCTTCAATGCCATGCCCCTCCCGCCCCCATGACTGTCGCCTCCCGCGAGCGCAGCCGAACGCGTCGAATCCAACCCCCCACGCCTTCTCGCGTATTTATCGCTCCGGCCCGACGCTCCCACGTCCCCAGCCAAGGAGCGAATCGTCATCGACCTGCTCGCTGTCCTGCTCCGAGATCTGTTGCTTCAATCCGTCCAACCGGGCCAAGTTCTCGTCCGTCATGTCGACCCCGAGGTCCCGTTGGGCGGCGCCGACCTCGCCCTCCAGCCGGCGTCGCTGGGCCTGCGCCAAAACCTCTTTCCACCCTTGACGCGCCGCTTCGAGGCTGGCCGCAGGTCCGGCGAAAGGCCAGAGGTCGTAAAGGCTCTTCCGCTGCACGCCGGTCAGCGCCGCGGCCAAACCCAAGCCCTTCAAATGGTTCACAATGGCGTCCGAGTCAAGGCCCGGGACACTGCCGGCAAGACCAAGAATTTCCTGGCGAATCCGGTCCAGACCGGAATCGGCGATGTCGAGCCCGGCCAGGGCCTCGAACTCCTGGGCGATGAGTTCGGGGTGGTTGATCATGGTCGCGAGGGCCGCTTGCGCCTGGCGCGTGGCGAGCGTGCCGACATCGCCAGGCGCGCGCAGGCCAGGGGAGCGCCCGGGCGATGGCCGTCCGCGGGCCGGCCGCAAGGCGGCCCACAGGCGGTCGTAGACCAGCAACCGCAAGTACTGCTCCTGCACCGTGCGGTCGGCGATCGATTGTATGCGCTCGCGCAGGCGCTGGGCCAGCGCCGCCCGACGTTCGGGCGTATCGATCGGCCGGGCCGCGACTTCGCTCTCCCACACGATATCGGCGAGCGGGCGCGCGCCGGCGAGGGCCTCTTTGAGCGCCGCCGGGCCGTCGCGGCGGATCAGGCTGTCGGGGTCCTCGCCGGCCGGCAGGACGGCAAAACGCAGGCTGTGGCCGGGTCTCAAGAGCGGCAGCGCGCGCTCCGCCGCGCGCCGGGCCGCGCGCTGGCCGGCGGCATCCCCGTCGAGGCACAGGATGGGCTCCGGGGCGAGCCTCCACAGGGTCTCGATGTGCGCCTCGGTGATCGCGGTCCCCAACGGCGCCACCGCGCCGGCGAAGCCCGCGGCATGCAGCGCGATCACGTCCGTATAGCCTTCGGCCACCACCAGTTCGCCGCCCTGGCGCACCCCCTCGCGGGCCTTGTCGAACCCATAAAGCGTCCGCCCCTTGTCGAACAGCGGGGTGTCGCGGGAGTTGAGATATTTCGGCTCGCCCTCGCCCAGCACCCGGCCGCCGAAGGCGATCGGCCGGCCGCGCCGATCGGTGATCGGGAACACGACGCGGCCACGGAAGAAGTCGAAGGCCTCCCCGTCCTCGCGCCGCGCCAGCAACCCCGCCTCGAACAGCAGCGCGTCGTCGATCCCCCGCGCCCCGAGGGCAGCCTTGAGCGCGCCGCCCTCGGGCGCGTAGCCGAGGCGGAAGCGGGCGATCGTGTGGTCGTCCAGCCCGCGGCCGCGCAAATAGGCAAGACCCGCCCGCCCGCCCGGCGCGCGGAGCTGCTGCTCGAACCAGGCGCAGGCCGCCTCGACCGCTTCGTAGAGGGTCTTTTGGCGCTCGGCCGTGGCCGCATCGGCCGGCGACAGGCGCGGAACTTCGAGACCGGCCTCGGCGGCCAGCCTTTCCACCGCCTCCGGGAACGACAGGTTGTCGCTGCGCATGGCGAAGCCGATGACGTCGCCATGGGCGCCGCACCCGAAGCAGTGATAGAACGCCTTGTCGTCGTTGACGGTGAAGGACGGGGTCCGTTCGTTGTGAAATGGGCACAGGCCGACATACTCGCGGCCGCGCTTGAGCAGCCGGACGCGCCGGCCGATGACCCCGGAACACGGCAGCCGCGCGCGAATGTCCTCGAGGAGGCCCGGCGGAAATGCCATCGTCGTTTCCCCCGGATCTCCGTCCGCCCCGCCCGGACCTGGAGGTTATAGACCGAGCGCGCCGCCGATCTCAACCCAGAAGCCGTTTGACGGCGGCGCTGGCCTGGCCGAAATCCATCTGCCCGGCATAGCGCTGTTTCAAGCCCGCCATGACGCGGCCCATGTCCTTGATGCCCGTGGCCCCCAGCTCGGCGATCAAGTCCCGGGCCGCCTGCTCGATCTCGGCCGCGCCCAGCTGCCGGGGCAAGAACCGTTCGATGATGGCGATTTCCTCGGCCTCCTGTTGCGCCAGCTCGAGCCGCCCGCCTTGTTCGTAGAGCGCGATGCTGTCGCGCCGCTGGCGGATCATGTTGTGCAGCATCACGCGCAGCTCGTCGTCGGAAATGCCGTCGAGATTGCCCTTCGGCCGGGCCGCGATATCGCGGTCCTTGAGCGCCGCCAGGATCAGGCGCAGGGTCGAAACTGCGCGCTCCTGCTTGGCCTTCATGGCGGCTTTGAGGGCATCGGTGAATTGGGTGCGAAGCATGGCGCCAATGGTGCGGGGAAACCTCCAGACTACCCGGTTTCGGGCTCGATTGCAATTTGATAACGTATTGAAATAACACTATCTTTTTAGGATCGCCCGGCTTGACCCGGGGCCGCCGGCCGCTTAATGGAGGTCACGCTCGGGCTTGCCTCGCCGGGACGGCAGCACGGCGCACGCCGCAACATTAGGAAATCGGCCCCGATGACCATCCTCGCGCGCGGCTCCTTCCCGTCCCCGGCCCGGCCGCCGGGCGCCAATGCCGCCCTGGTGCTGGCCGACGGCCGCGTGTTCTGGGGCCGGGGGGTGGGCGCCGCCGGGACGGTCGTGGGCGAGGTCTGCTTCAACACCGCGATGACCGGATACCAGGAGATTCTGACCGATCCCTCCTACGCCGGGCAGATCATCGCCTTCACGTTTCCCCATATCGGCAATGTCGGCACCAATCCGGAGGACATCGAGACCTTGACCCCGGCGGCGCGCGGGCTCGTGCTGCGGGAGGCGATCACCGAGCCGGCCAATTTCCGCTCGACCCGGCACCTCGCGGCGTGGCTCGCCACGCACGGGCTGGTCGGGATAAGCGGCGTCGATACCAGGGCGCTGACCCGGCGGATTCGCGATTTCGGCGCCCCCAACGGCGCCCTTTGCCACGCCCCTGACGGCGCCATCGACGTCGCCCAACTCCAGGCCCAGGCCGCGGCGTGGCCGGGGCTCTTGGGCATGGACCTGGCGCTCGAGGTGACCTGCCGCCAGACCTATAGCTGGACCGAGACCAAATGGGCGTTGGGCCGCGGCTACGGCCGCTTGGCGCGGCCCCGCCACCATGTGGTGGCGGTCGATTACGGCGCCAAGCGCAACATCCTGCGCTGCCTCGCCGCGGCGGGGTGTCGGGTCACCGTCGTGCCGGCGGACTCGCCGGCCGAGGCCGTCCTCGGCCACCGGCCCGACGGCGTGTTCTTGTCGAACGGCCCCGGCGATCCGGCGGCGACCGGCCAGTACGCCGTGCCGGCGATCCGCGAGCTGGTGGCGAGCGGCTTGCCGATCTTCGGCATCTGCCTCGGGCACCAGATGCTGGCCCTGGCACTCGGCGCGCGCACGGCCAAGCTCGAACGCGGCCACCGCGGCGCCAACCATCCGGTCAAGGACCTCTTGACCGGCCGGGTCGAGATCACCTCGCAGAACCACGGCTTCGTGGTCCTGCCCGACTCACTCCCCGAGGGGGTCGAGGCGACCCACATGTCGCTGTTCGACGGCACCAACGAGGGTCTGCGGCTCGCCGGCCGGCCGGTGTTCTCGGTCCAGTACCACCCGGAAGCCTCGCCCGGCCCGCGCGATGCCCATCACCTGTTCCAGCGCTTCGTCGCGCTGATGGCCCGCCATGCTTAAGTCACTCGTGGTCATCCCCCTCCCCCCTTTGTTTGGGCCGCGGACATGGTGGACAGATGTTCGGGGACATGGTGGACGGGTTGGGACTGCGCAACAAGACAGGATGCGGAGCCTCAGGTGCGGTGGCCGCGCCGGAACGAAACTCGGCGAGCGCTGCATCGGCCAAGCGCGCCAGCCGGTCCTTGGACTCGGCAAAAACGGCCGCCCGCCGCTCCGGCGAGGCCGGCTCCTCCATCCCCGCGATGGCGAGCGCATCCTGGTCCTCGGGCGGCAATTTCGAAAGCTTGTCGAGGGCTGCTTGCCATCGTTTCGTCATCGACCGAGGGTAGCCGCCTTGGCCGCGCCCTACGACGTAGGGCGGGTATCGCGCTAGATGCCCAAGCGCACCGACATCCGCGCGATTCTGATCGTCGGGGCGGGGCCGATCACGATCGGCCAGGCCTGCGAATTCGACTACGCCGGCGTGCAGGCCTGCAAGGCGCTCAAGGCCGAGGGCTATCGGATCGTGCTCGTCAACTCCAACCCGGCGACGATCATGACCGATCCCGGCCTCGCCGACGCCACCTATATCGAGCCGATCACGCCCGAGATCGTCGCCCAGATCATCGCCAAGGAGCGCCCCGACGCGCTGTTGGCGACCATGGGCGGCCAGACCGCCCTCAACGTCGCGATGCAGCTCGCCGATCGGGGCGTGCTCGCCGCCCACGGCGTCGAACTCATCGGCGCCCGGCGCGCGGCGATCGCCACGGCCGAGGATCGCCTGCTGTTCCGCGAGGCGATGCGCAAGATCGGGCTCGACTGCCCGCGCTCGGCGCTGGTCGCCAGCCTCGCCGAGGCCAAGGCGGCGCTCGATCTCGTCGGCCTGCCGGCGGTCATCCGCCCCTCCTTCACCCTCGGCGGCACCGGCGGCGGGATCGCCTACAACGCCGAGGAATACGACGACATCGTGTTCGCGGGCTTGCGCGCCTCGCCGGTCTCATCGGTGCTGGTCGAGGAATCGGTCGTCGGCTGGAAGGAATTCGAGATGGAGGTGGTGCGCGACCGCGCCGACAACTGCATCATCGTGTGCTCGATCGAGAACGTCGATCCGATGGGCATCCACACCGGGGACAGCATCACGGTCGCCCCGGCGCTCACGCTCAGCGACAAGGAATACCAGCTCATGCGCGACGCCGCGATCGCCTGCCTGCGCGAGATCGGCGTCGATACCGGCGGATCGAACGTCCAGTTCGCGGTCGAGCCCGAGACCGGGCGGCTGGTCATCATCGAGATGAACCCGCGCGTCTCGCGTTCCTCGGCGCTGGCCTCGAAGGCCACCGGCTTTCCGATCGCCAAGATCGCGGCCCTTCTCGCCGTCGGCTACACGCTCGACGAGCTCGCCAACGACATCACCGGCTCGACCCCGGCCTCGTTCGAGCCGACCATCGACTACGTGGTGACCAAGGTCCCGCGCTTCAATTTCGAGAAGTTCCCGGGCACGCCGGCGCTCCTGTCGACCTCGATGAAATCGGTCGGCGAGGCGATGGCGATCGGCCGCAGCTTCGGCGAGTCCCTGCACAAGGCGTTGCGCTCGCTCGATATCGGCTTGACGGGCTTGAACGAGCCCGACCTGCCGGTCCGCGACCGCGACGCCATCCGCGCGGCGCTCGCCCGGCCGACGCCCGAGCGCATCCTGGTCATCGCCGAGGCCTTCCGTCGCGGCCTGTCGAGCGCGGACATCCATGCCGCCTGCCGCTACGACCCCTGGTTCTTGGATCGCATCCGCGAGCTGGTCGAGCGCGAGGCGGAAATCCGCCGCCGCGGCCTGCCCGAGGACGGCCCGGGCTGGCTGGCGATCAAGCGCCACGGGTTCAGCGACGCGCGCCTTGCCGAACTCGCCGGACGGAGCGAGGCCGAGGTTAGCGCGCTCCGGCGCCGGGCCGGCGTGCGCCCGGTCTTCAAGCGCATCGACACCTGCGCCGCCGAATTCCCCGCGCGCACGCCCTACTTGTACTCGACCTACGAGGGCGACGGGCTGGCGGCGGCAGAGTCCGAGGACGAGGCCTCGACCCGCGACAAGGTCGTTATCCTGGGCGGCGGTCCGAACCGCATCGGCCAGGGCATCGAGTTCGATTACTGCTGCGTGCACGCGGTCTATGCCTTGCGCGAGGCCGGGCTCGAGACGGTGATGATCAACTGCAATCCGGAGACCGTGTCGACCGACTACGACACCTCCGACCGTCTCTATTTCGAGCCGCTGACGGCCGAAGACGTGATCGAGGTGATCGAGCGCGAGCGCTCGGCCGGCCGGCTCAAGGGCGTGATCGTCCAGTTCGGCGGCCAGACGCCCTTGAAGCTGGCGCGCGCGCTCACCGAGGCCGGCATCCCGATCCTCGGCACCTCGTCGGATGCCATCGACCTGGCCGAGGACCGCGAGCGCTTCCAGAAGCTGCTGAGGCGCCTCGGGCTGCGCCAGCCGGCGAGCGGCACCGCCGTCTCGCTCGCCGAGGCCGAGGCGGTGGCAGCGGCGATCGGCTATCCGGTGCTGTTGCGGCCCTCCTACGTGCTGGGCGGCCGGGCGATGAACGTCGTCCACGACGCCGGGGCGCTCGCCGCCTTGATGTCGGAGGCGGTCCGGGCCTCGGGCCGGAACGCGGTCTTGATCGACACCTACCTCGACGACGCGATCGAGGTCGACGTCGACGCGGTGGCCGACCGGACGAGCGTGTTCGTGGCCGGGATCATGGAGCATATCGAGGAGGCCGGCATCCATTCCGGCGATTCCGCCTGCTCGCTGCCGCCCTACTCGTTGGCGCCGGCGGTCGTCGAGGACATCGCCCGCCAGGCCGAGATTCTCGCCCGCGCGCTCGATGTCGTCGGCCTGATGAACGTCCAGGTCGCGGTCAAGGACGGCGAGGTCTACATCCTCGAGGTCAACCCGCGGGCCTCGCGCACCGTCCCGTTCGTCGCCAAGGCGACCGGCGTGCCAATCGCCAAGATCGCCGCCCGGGTCATGGCCGGCGAACGCTTGAGCGATTTCCGCTTGACGCATGCCCGGCGCCGCCACGTCGCGGTCAAGGAAGCCGTGTTCCCGTTCGCCCGCTTCCCCGGCACCGATGTGATCCTCGGCCCCGAGATGAAATCGACCGGCGAGGCGATGGGCATCGACCTCGGTTTCGGCCATGCCTTCGCCAAGTCCCAGCTCGGCGCCGGGTTGAGCCTGCCGCTCGCCGGCACGGTGTTCATCTCGGTCAAGGACCGCGACAAGGCGGCCATGGTGGGGCCCGGCCGGCGGCTTTCGGCCCTCGGGTTCCGGCTCGTTGCCACGGTCGGCACGGCGGAGTATTTGCGCCGCGCGGGGCTCGAGGTCGGCCGGGTCAACAAGGTCCTCGAGGGCCGCCCGCACATCGTCGACGCGATGAAGAACGGCGACATCCAACTGGTCTTCAACACCACCGAGGGCGCCGCCTCGCACGCCGACAGCTTCAGCCTGCGGCAGGCGGCGCTGTTAGGAAATATCCCCTATTACACCACGGTGGCGGGCGCCCGGGCCGCGGTCGAGGCGATCGAGGCGCTCGCCGCCGGCAGTCTTGAAGTTGCGCCTCTGCAATCGTATTTTGATGCCTCGTTCTGAGCTCCCGGGGCTCGGCGACACTTGAAATCGCTCGGCAGGACGCGCGGGAGGCGGTCGCTTTCCGAGCCAGTAAGGGTTGTACGCTATGGACAAGATTCCGATGACCCCGGACGGGCGGCTGCGGCTCGAGGCGGAGCTCAAGCACCTCAAGACGGTCGAGCGGCCGGCGGTCATCAAGTCGATCACCGAGGCCCGGGATCACGGCGACCTGTCCGAAAACGCCGAATATCACGCCGCGCGCGAGCGCCAGGCCTTCATCGAAGGCCGGGTCGCCCAACTCGAGGACAAGATCGCCCGCGCCGAAGTCATCGACGTGAACAAGCTGTCCGGCAAGGTCATCATGTTCGGCGCCCGGGTGACGCTCGCCGACGAGGACTCGGGCGAGGCGACCACCTACCAGATCGTCGGCACCGAGGAAGCCGATGTCGAGAGGCGCCGGCTGTCCATCACCTCCCCGCTCGCCCGCGCCCTCATCGGCAAGCAGACCGGCGACAGCATCGAGGTCGCGACCCCGCGCGGCTCCAAGGCCTACGAGATCATCCGCGTCCGCTACCGCTGATCGGGCCACCGCCGGGCGGCGGGGCGGTCGTCGCCAACGACAGGATCTCGAAGCCATGAAATGGATCACCCGCGAGCGCCCCAAGATCGACCGCATCGCCTGCCCGTGGCTGATCGGGCGCTTCATCGATGAGCGCCCGGAATTCCTGTTCGTGGCGGCGGACAAGGTGATGAGCGAGGCCGCGCGCACCGGTGCCATCCCCTATGACGTGCCCGGGGTGGAGCTCGCGCATGACGGCCCGTTGTGCAGTTTCGACGCCTTCTTGCGGAAATACCGGCTCGACGATCCGGCCCTTCGGGCGCTCGCCGTGATCGTCCGCGGGGCCGACACCGGGCATCCGGACCTCGCCCCGCAATGCCCCGGGCTGCTTGCCATATCGCAGGGCCTGGCGGAGAATTTCGCGGACGACCACGAGCTGTTGCGGCATGGTCTGGTGGTCTACGATGCGCTCTATTCGTGGTGCCGCAAGAGCCAAACCCATGGCCGGCCGCCCCCGGCGTGAGGCCGTCGGCGTTCCCCCCGCCGAGCAAGCCGGAGCGGCCCGGCTCGCCCGCCTCGAGCCATGACCTCGCCAGACCGCCAACCCGAGACCGGCGCCGCGCGCTTGCCCTCGGGAGCCCCTGCCCCCCCCGGCTTTCGCGAAGCGCTCGGCTTCTGGTTCAAGCTCGGCTGCATCAGCTTCGGCGGTCCGGCCGGGCAGATCGCCATCATGCAAAACGAGCTCGTCGACCGGCGGCGCTGGATCGACCAGCGCGCCTTCTTGAATGGCCTCAGTTTCTGCACGCTGCTGCCCGGCCCCGAAGCGCAGCAGCTCGCCACCTATATCGGCTGGCGGCTGCACGGCACGGCGGGCGGCGTGGTCGCGGGCGGCCTGTTCGTGGCTCCGGGGGCGGCGGTGCTGCTGGCGCTGTCGTGGCTCGCCGCCGCCTACCAGCGCACGCCGCTGGTCGCGGCGGTCTTCGACGGACTGAAGCCGGTCGTCATCGCGATCATCGCGCATGCGGTGTGGCGGATCGGCAAGCGCACGTTATTGACCTGGCAGGCGCTGGCGCTTGCCGTCGCGGCCTTTCTCGCCATGCGCGTCGCCGGCATCGATTTTCCCTGGATCGTGGTGGCCGCGGGCGCGATCGGCTGGCTCGCCGGCCTGCGGGGGACCTCGCCGTTTGCCACCGGCGCTCATCGCCCGGCCGCGGCCGGGCCCGGACCGGCCCGACGCGGACGACGCGAATTGGTCCGGCTCGCGACGCTGGCTGCGGTGTTCGCAGCCCTGTGGGCCGGGCCGGTGTGGCTGGCCATATTTGCGCTCGGGTCGGACCCGTTCTCCGACATCGCCGTGCTGTTCACCAAGGCGGCCTTCGTCACCTTCGGCGGCGCCTATGCGGTCCTGCCCTATGTCGCCGAGGCGGCCGTCAACGTCTATGGCTGGCTGTCGCCCGGCGAGATGGTGAACGGCCTGGCGCTGGCCGAAACCACGCCCGGGCCGCTCATTCTGGTGCTGCAATATGTCGGCTTCTTCGCCGGCTGGAACAACGCCGCCGGGCTCGATCCCGCGACCGCCGCGCTGGCCGGGGCGGCGCTCACCACCTATGTCACCTTCCTGCCGAGCTTCCTGATGATTCTCGCCGGCGCGCCCTACATCGAGGGCCTGCACGAAAACAAGGCCGCGAGCTCGGCCTTGGGCGCGATCACCGCGGCGGTGGTGGGCGTGATCCTCAACCTCGGCGTGTTCCTGGCCGGCGAGGTGTTCCTGCCGGCGGCCGGCCGCATCGACGGCCTCGCGGTCGTCCTCGCCTGCCTCGCGTTCCTCGCCCTGATGCGATTCGGGATCGCCATCCACTGGCTGGTGCTTGCGGGTGCCGTCGTCGGGCTCGCCGAAGCGCTCGTGACGGGCGGCTTGGCGCGGTCTATCTGAAGAAGACGAAGGTGACGACGAGGAACAGCGGGATGAGGATGGCGAGCGACCATGCCATGTAACCGAAGAAGCTGGGCATGGCGATGCCGCGATTCTCGGCGATCGCCTTGACCATGAAGTTCGGGGCATTGCCGATGTAGCTGTTGGCGCCCATGAACACCGCGCCGCAGGATATGGCGGCAAGGGTCAGTGGATAATCGTACATCAGCCGCTCGGCATCGCCGCCCGCGAGGTTGAAGAACACGAGATAGGTGGGCGCGTTGTCGAGGAAGCTCGATAGGCCCCCCGTCAGCCAGAAATACATCGCGTTGTCGGGCGTGCCGTCGGCACGCGCGACGAGGGCGATGAGGGCGCGTAGCGCTCCGTCCGGCCCGGCGCGCAGGATCGCGATCACCGGCACGATGGTGAGGAAGATGCCGGCGAACAGTTTCGCCACCTCCTTCATCGGGCCCCAGGCGAATTCGTTCATCCGGTGGACCTCCGGCCCCGTGAGCTTGAGAGAGAGGGCGACCACGACCAACAGCAGACCGTCGCGCACGAGGCTCTGGAGTGGGATCTCGTTGTGGTAGACGGTGAAGGAGATCCCAGGCTCCCACACGCCGGACAGCAGCACCGCGCCGACGATCGCGCCCAAGAGCACGATATTGGTCGCCCCCTCGAGCCGCAACTTTTCCTGCCGGCCGGCGGCCGGCGGAGGGCTCGCTTCGCGCCCATAGAAATACGTGTCGAGCGCGAAGAACAGGACGAGGAGCGGCACCGCGACCGCCAGCGTCTCGAAGATCAGGCGAGTGGTGGTCCAGAAGAATTCCACGCCCTTGAGGAAGCCCAGGAACAGCGGCGGGTCGCCGAGCGGGGTCAAGGAACCGCCGATATTGGAAACCAGGAAGATGAAGAAAACGATCACATGAACGATATGGCGCCGCCATTTGTTCGCCTGGATGAGCGGCCGGATCAGCAGCATCGAGGCGCCGGTGGTCCCCATCCAGCTGGCGAGGGCCGTGCCGACGGCGAGGACCGCCGTATTCGAGGCCGGCGTGCCGCGCAAGCCGCCCGTGATTCTGATGCCGCCGGCCACCGTGAACAGCGCGAACAAGACGATGATGAACGGGATGTATTCCAGAAGCGCCGTGTGCAGGACGCTGAACAAGGCAAGGGGGAATCCGAATTGGGCGGCGAAGGGCGCGAGGAAGGCCAGCCCCCAGAACGCCGCCACCTTGCCGAAATGATGCTCCCAGAAATGCGGGGCGAGCAGCGGGAAAATCGCGATCGACAACAGGATGCCGAGGAACGGCACCCCCCACACGAGGCCGAGTTGCCGGCCGTCGACACGGGGGGCCTCGCCAAGTTCGGCCGCCCCGGCCACGGCCGGGGCCAGCAGGACCAGGAGCGCGAGGACGACGGCCGGCGCATCGGCCGGCCGGCGCCGGCTAAGGCGCATCATGGGACATATGCGCGAGAATCATTTTCCCGACCATCGAGACATCGCCTTGCCCCCGATCACTCGGTCGCGATCGGAACGCCCGCCAGGGACTTGGCGGTGCCGACAGCGAGCGCCGATTTCACGTGGCTGACATTGGGCGCGGCGGTGAGCTTGGTGGTCAGGAACTTTTGATAGGCGTTCCAGTCCTCGGCGACGATCCGCAACAGGAAATCGGTCTCGCCGGCCAGCATGTGGCAGTCGCGGACCTGCGGCCAGGTGTTGACCAGCGCCTCGAACGCCTTGAGATCGTGCTCGGCTTGGCTCGACAATCCCACTTGGGCGAAAACCGTGACCGCGAAGCCCAGCGCCGCGGGATCGACGACGGCGTGATAGCCCTTGATGATGCCCGCCTGCTCGAGCGCCCGCACCCGGCGCAGGCAGGGCGGCGCCGAAATGCCGGCGCGCCGGGCGAGTTCGACATTGGTCATGCGACCGTTGGCTTGAAGATCGCTCAGGATCCGCCGATCGATCCGGTCGAGCTTGACCCCCCGCATGGCTTACGTCCTTTGCAACGCCGGGATTGAAATAATATTACACGCCGGCGGAGCTCCCGCAACCGCCTTGCCGTCGCCCCCGCTTCGCGCCTTGCGCCGGCCGGCCGGCGCCCGGCATAGTCGGCGGTCCAGATGACCGACAGGACGTGCTGGATCGTGACCGCGGGCCACGCCGGCCTCGAGTCCCAGTGCCGCGGCCTCGCCGAAGCGCTCGGACTCGATGCCGCGCTGAAGCGGGTTCGCGCCCGCGCGCCGTGGCGCTGGCTGCCGTCTCGGCTGTGGCCGTGGCCGTTCGCCGCGCAAGCGCCGGACGGCGACCGTCTCGGGCCGCCGTGGCCGGACCTGGTGATCAGTTGTGGGCATGTCGGGGCGACACTCGCCCTGGCGATCAAGCGCGCCAGCGGCGGGCGGACGCGCGCCGTCCACATCCAGCATCCGAAGATGAACCCCAAGCATTTCGATCTCGCGATCATCCCGCGCCACGACCGGCTGCGCGGCGACAACGTGATCGTCAGCCAGGCGGCCATCCACCCGGTCACGCCGGTCAAGCTTGCCGAGGCGGCCCGGCGCTGGGCCCCGGCCCTCGCCCATCTGCCGCGCCCGTTGATCGCCGTGCTGATCGGCGGCTCCAACGGCCGCCATGTCTTGCGCCGCGATACCATGACCGGGATCGCCGATCGCCTGGCCGAGTTGGCGCGCGGCCACGGCGCGGGGCTCGGCGTGACGCCGTCGCGGCGCACGGGGCCCGCCAACCAGGCGATCCTGCGCGTCCGCCTCGCCGGGGTGCCGTCTTTCGTCTGGGACGGCAACGGCGCGAATCCCTATCTCGGCCTGCTCGCGCTTGCCGATGCGATCGTGGTCACCGAGGATTCGGTGTCGATGACCTCGGAGGCCTGCGCCACCGGCAAGCCGGTCTACGTCATCCGGCTGCCGGGCGGGTCGCGCCGGCTGCGCCGGTTCCAGGCGGAGCTGGCGGCCGCCGGCATGACCCGTCCGTTCGATGGCCGCCTCGAGACCTGGAGCTATGCGCCGCCCGACGACACGGCGCGGGCGGCCGCGGAACTCCGCCGCCGTTTCGGCTGGGCCTGACAAAGCGGACAGCGACCGGTTATAAGAACGGCAGCATGGCGCTCAACATCGCAACCTTCAGCAACGTCAAGGGCGGGGATAGCTTCTTCAAGGCGGTCGGACACCCGCTCGCCGCCCCGCCGGCGCGCGTCCTGGTTCGCCGGCTGCGGGCGCTGGGGCCGGTGGCGATCTACGATCCCGTGGGCGGCGCCGAGGCGTTCGCGGCTCTCCACGATCTCGCCGGCCTCGACATCGCCGGCGTCTTCGTCCAGGCACTCGAGGAGGTCGGCCGGAGCGTGCTCGGCCGGCGCGCCCAGCCGGTGACCGACCTCGCCGGTACGCGGGCGACGTCGGTCCTGGTGACGGCCTTCGATAGCGACCGGTTCATCGACCACATCCGGCGCTTCGTGCCGCCCGGCGCGGAGGTGGCGAGCCTCGATGCGATGCGCCTGCCGGAGTCCTTCCTTTCGAACCGCCGCGTCTATCTCGACGCCAAGAATTTCGCCACCAATTTCGCCTTCTTCCGCGACGAGGGCGGCCGCCACACGCGCCTCGCCACGGCCAATTATTGGCACGGCTACGGCGCCGGCGAGGTCGGGCTGTGGCTGTGCCTGTTCGGGGCCGGGGGAGAGACGCTCGCCGAGTGGCGCGAGCCCATCGCGCACGCGCCGGCCGGCATCGTCATCGACAGCCGCGAGGTGCGCCGGCGTTTCGGTCTTCCCGAGTTCACGGGCCAGCTCTTCATCCATGTCGCGGGCGCGGCCGGGCACGACGTGGTCAAATATGCGCTCGACGTATTCGGCGACCGGCCGGAGGAGCTGTCTTGCACCCACGACGCCAATGCATGGCCGGCGGATTTTTACGCCGGCCTGCCGGCGCCCGGACCCGGCGAGCGGGTCATCCTGTGGATCCAGAACAGCCATCCGTGCCCGATTCCGGCCAAAGGGATCGGCCTCAACCGCATGGGGCGGAGCGACATCGCGTGGCTCGATCGCGCCATCCCGCCGTTCGGCTCGTACCCGCTCGATGTCGCCGATCTGCTGCCCGCCACGCGCTGGCCGCAGCAGATCGAAATCCAGGCGGGCAAACACATCGTCCGCCCGCGCTACGAAATCGTCGCCCGGTCGGGCCGCCGACGCCTCGCCCATCCCAATGTCGAGCGCACCGACTTGAGGCCCGATGCCCGCATCCCCGAACTCGCCAACCTGATGGGCAAGGGCTACCTGTTGCCCGCCCCCGTGCTGCCGCCCGATCGGTTCCGCACCCTGGTCCTGCCGACACCGATGGCGAGGACGCAGGCCGACCTGCCGCTCGGCCTCAAGGTCTACGACGCCGCCGGCCGCGAGGTGGCGAGTCGCTTCCTGGGCCGCCTGGCGCGCCACCATGCCGCGCGCATCGACGCATCCGAACTTGGCGCCGGCCTCGGCTCCGGCTACGGCCATCTCGAGCTCAATTACGATTTCCGCGACGGCGGCGGCGCCGACGGCTGGCTGCACGCCCTGTTCCGTTACGAGGACCGCCGCAGCGCTCACGTCGCCGAAACCAGTTTCGGGGCGCATATCTTCAACACCGCTCTCACCTATAACGGCGAACCGCAATCTTACGGTGGCCGTCCGCCGGGCCTATCGACCCGGTTGTTCCTGCGCCTCGGGCACGACGGGCTGGAGACGTTCTGCCACCTCATTTATGCCGCCTCGACGCCGTGGCACCCGCACTCCGAGACCTCGTTGTCGCTCCACGACGGGGCCGGCGCCGAGCTTGCCGCCACCACCGTCCGCATCCCCTGCGGCGGGTCGCTGCTGTGGCGGGCCGGCGAGATGTTCGATCCCGCGGCGCTGGCCCGCGCCGGGGGCGGATATGTGCTGGTTCGCGACCCGACGTGCCGGCTGTTCGGCTATCACGGCCTCCTGGACGGCGAGCAGGCCTTCAGCCTCGACCACATGTTCGGGTTCTGAAGGGCGCTTGCCTCGGCGGGGATGGCCCCCTAGTTTAGCGGTGAGACCCTGTTCGAGGGACCGACCCCGACATGCCCCAAACCCATCGCAGCAAGGTCCTGATCCTCGGCTCCGGCCCGGCCGGTTACACCGCCGCGATCTATGCGGCGCGCGCCAACCTGCAGCCGATCCTGGTGCGCGGCTTGCAGCCCGGCGGGCAGCTCGCCATCACCACCGATGTCGAGAACTATCCCGGCTTCGCCGACGTGATCCAGGGCCCGTGGCTGATCGAGCAGATGCACAAGCAGGCCGAGCATGTCGGCACGCGCATTTTCGAGGATACGATCCTCAAGGCCGAGCTGGCGCGGCGGCCGTTCGTGTGCGCGGGCGACGGCGGCGACAGCTACAGCGGCGATACGCTGATCATCTGCACCGGCGCCCAGGCGCGCTGGCTCGGCCTGCCGGCCGAGACCAGGTATCGCGGCTTCGGGGTCTCGGCGTGCGCCACCTGCGACGGATTCTTTTTCCGCGGCAAGCGCGTCGCCGTGGTCGGGGGCGGCAATTCCGCGGTCGAGGAAGCGATGTACCTCACCAATCACGCCACCTTCGTGACGGTGATCCACCGCCGCGACAAGTTCCGCGCCGAAAAGATCCTCCAGGCCCGCCTGTTCCGAAACCCGAAGATCGACGTGATCTGGAACAGCGCCGTCGAGGACGTGCTGGGCACGAGCGCTCCGCCGGGCGTCACCGGCGTCAGGCTCCGCGACCTGGTGCGCGGGACGACCAGCGAGCTGGCGATCGACGGGTTGTTCATCGCCATCGGCCACACGCCGGCCACCGAGCTGTTCAAGGGACAGCTCGAGATGGACGCCGAGGGCTACATCGTCACCGCGCCCGAGTCGACCGCGACCGGCGTCCCGGGCGTGTTCGCGGCCGGCGATGTCAAGGACAAGGTCTTCCGCCAGGCGGTGACCGCCGCCGGCATGGGCTGCATGGGCGCGTTGGAGGCCGAGAAATTCCTCGCCCACCACGAGTCGGCGGCGCAACAGGCGGCGCAATAGGCGGCGGCCGTTGCGCCGAATCTGCCGAATCTAGGGACCCCGGAACCGCAAGGGGTCGCGGGCCATGGACTGGGATAAGCTGCGCATCTTTCATGCCGTGGCGGAGGCCGGCAGCTTCACCCACGCCGGCGAGTCGCTCAACCTCAGCCAGTCGGCGATCAGCCGACAGATCGGCGCGCTCGAGGACTCGCTCCGCGCCCCCCTGTTCCATCGCCATGCGCGGGGCCTCCTCCTGACCGAGCAGGGCGAGATGCTGTTGCATACGGTGCGCGAAGTGTCGGCCAAGCTCGCGACTGCCGAGACGCGGTTGGTCGAAAGCAAGGACAAGCCGTCGGGCGTGTTGCGCATCACCACCACCGTCGCCTTCGGCTCGATCTGGCTGACACCGCGACTCGGCGAGTTTCTCGACCTCTATCCCGATATCACGGTCAATCTCCTAGTCGAGGACGCGGAGCTCGACCTGTCGATGCGCGCGGCGGACTGCGCGATCCGCATGCAGCCCCCGCGCCAGGCCGGGCTCGTGCAGCGGCGCCTGTTGAGCGTCCACGTCCACGTTTTCGCGGCGCCGTCCTACCTCAAGAAATACGGCGTGCCGAAATCCACCCCCGACCTCGATGACCACAAGATCATCGTCTACGGCGAGGATCCGCGTCCGCCCTTCCCCGGCGTCAATTGGCTGCTCGAGGCCGGCACGCGCCCGGGCCGGCGCCGCGAACCGGTGCTGATGGTCAACAACATCTATGCCATCCTGCGGGCGGTCGAGAACGGCCTCGGCATCGCCGCTTTTCCCGATTACATGGCCCACGAAAGCGACAAGATCGTTCAAGTCCTGCCCGAGCTCGAGGGCCCGACCTACGAGGCCTATTTCGTCTACCCCGAAGAGATGCGCCATTCCAAACGGTTGGCGGTGTTTCGCGAGTTCCTGATCGGCATGGTCGCCAAATCCCAGTTCTAAGAAGCTATGCGTTTATCGCATATCGAAATTGTGAAATCCGCATTACCAAATGGCGCGAATCCGGTTATATATTAACGTAGCCGGGTGTTGCGCTGCAACATTCGGAGGATCGCCAGCCTAGCACTAGGTTGGCGACCCCATCTAGCCACCCAGGTCTAGATGAATGGTCTTCGGACCCTAGGTCTCCCAGACGTGATGCCTCCCTGTTAAACTCGCCGGGCTCAACCGAGCCCGGCGTTTTTTTCCATGCGTCCAAGGCATGCCCCTACATGAACAGCCGCTCGCCCGGCAGGTCGGCGTAAAGGTGGGCGACGAAGTCGCCGTAGCCGTTGTAAAGCTGGGTGGGCACGCGCTTGCCGCCGGTGCCGATGAGTTCCTCGGTGGCCTGGCTCCACCTGGGGTGCGTAACCTTCGGATTGACGTTGGCCCAGAACCCGTACTCGGACCCCTGGACGATCTCCCAGAAGCTTTTCGGGCGCTCGTCGGTGAAGGTGAAGCGGACGATCGACTTCACGGATTTGAAGCCGTATTTCCACGGCGTCACCAGCCGGATCGGCGCCCCCATCTGGTGCGGCAGCGGCTTGCCGTAGACCCCGACGGCGAGCAGCGCCAGCTCGTTGGTCGCCTCGGCGATCGTCAGGCCCTCGACATACGGCCAGGGATACCACGAGGCCTTCTGCCCGGACGCGATGTCGGGCTTGTTGAAGGTTTCCATCCGCACGTATTTGGCGCTCGACAGGGGCTTGGCATAGTCGATGAAATCCTTCATCGGCAGGCCGGTCCACGGGACGGCCATCGCCCACGCCTCGACGCAGCGGTGGCGATACAGACGCTCCTCGAGCGCCATCGCTTTGATGAGCTCGTCGACCCCCACGGTCCGCGGTCGCTCGACCATGCCGTCGATGCGGACCTCCCAGGGACGCAAGGGTAGGCTTCGCGCCGCTTGCCAGATATTCTTCGAGGATCCGAATTCGTAGAAATTGTTGTAGGTGGTGGCGACGTCCTCGGCCGAGATGTCGCGATCCAGGCGATAGCGGAGATTGCGCGGCGCCGGATAAAGACCCGCCGAGGGGTCGACGGGCTCCGCCTTGGCGAGCTGGGGCTCCGGTTCCATCTCTCCTCCGGTGCCGCCACCCTTCGCCCACAGCAGGGCGCCGGCGCCGAGCGCCGCGGCGCCCGCCACCCCGGTGGCGAGAAAGCGGCGCCGGTTGCGGAAAACATGCTCGGGCGTGGCGGCCGATTCCGGCAGTTCCCAGCCCTTCTTGCGCTTGATCCACATGTTTCAAACTCCGTTCCAAGATACGGATGACCCGTGCCGATGGCCGATCCGCAAAATACCGCCGCCCGGCCGCAATTCAAGCCCGATCCGAGCCGGATCACCGGCATGTGAACGCGCCATCAAATCGGAGCGCCGCGCTGGCGCTTGCGCAACATCTCGACGTTCGCCTTGACGCCCGGCATGTGCGGATTGAGCTTGAGCGCCGATTCGAAGGCGGTGAGCGCCTCGGCCTCGCGCTTAAGCGCGGTGTTGATCAGCCCGAGCCCGGCCAGGGCCCCGAAATGGCGCGGCTCGAGGGCGAGCGTGCGCCCGACATCGGCCGCCGAGGCCTCCATGGCCCCCAGCATATATAACACCGTGGCGCGCTTGTTCCAACCCTCGGCGAAATCGGGCTGCTGAGCGGTGATCGCGTCGAACAACAACAGCGCGCCGGCCAGGTCGCCGGCCTGCATCGCGTCGAGCCCGAGACCCATCAGCGTATCGGTCGGCGCATCGCCGGCCGCGGTCCAAATCTGCCAGATCGTCTGTTCGATGACCTGGGCCTCGACCATATCGCCGGTCGATTGGAGCCGCGCGAACAGCCCGTCGAGCCGCTTGTCCTTCTGACCGGCCGCGGCCGGCAGGGCGAACGCCAGGACGGCGGCGCACGTGATGGCAGCGAAGCGAAGCCTCATCGATACAGTATGAGCCACCGGCCGGGGATTGCCAAGGCCGCGATTTCTGGTGATGTAGAATTTTTGCTCATCTTCGCGGCTTTCCGGCTGTTCTGATCGCGTCGGCGACGATGCCGAGCGGGAGGATCAGCTTGAGCGGGTCATCCAGCAGCGTGCACGCGCCGAACCGTTCGTACCAGCGCGCCGCCTTCTCGTCCTTCGCATCGATGGCAAGCGCGATGCCGCCGACCTCCGCTGCCACGGCCAATGCTCGCTCGCCGGCCGCCAAAAGCAGGTCGCCGCCCAGCCCTTGGCCCTGCGCGGATAGGTCGATTGCCAAGCGCCCGAGCCGAAAGACCGGCACATCGTCGCGGCCGAGCTTCTTGGACAGCTTCGACGGCACGCGGGCGAACTCGATGGCACCGGGGCTGATCGAATAGAAACCCAGGATGCGCGCCGGCTCGGCTGGCAACACCGCGATGAAGGTCTTGGCGCCGCCGGATTCGTGGTTCTGTCGGGCGTAGCGGTCGAGGTAGTCGTTGAGGTCCCGCGAGCCGCAATCGAAGCTCTTGCGGTCATGGTGCCGTCCGATGGGCTCTTCCCGCCAATCCAGCAACGAGATTACGTCCGGGCGGCGCGACGCCGCGCGGCAGCCATCAGCGCACGGGTCGGCTTGGGCGGGTTCTCCAATAGATCCAGCACGCGCACGGTATCGCGCTCGGTGAGCACGATTCGCTCGGCGCGATCCACCACCTCCCGCGCGGCGGGCAGCACGTTCCGCATGATGAAGCTGGTCACGTCCAGCCGCTCATGAGCGGCGGCCGTTGCCAGAATCCGCTTTTCCTCTTTGGTCGCCCGCAACTCGATCCTGTCTTCGCGGGCCGCGCTGGTCGCTGCCATGGCAGCCTCCATACTTTTCCGGATACGTACGGATTATATCCGTACGCTATGGCGAAAGTCAATGCCGGGAGTTTCCTGTCCGTCGAACAAAGGGCTTACCAGCCGCGTTCGAGGTGAGAAAGGGCATGCCAGCGCAAGGACTGGAATGGGGCGAGGCGACGTCCATTGACGTCGCGCTCGGCGCGGGGCGTCAGGCCGTGGCCGAAATACTGCGCGCCCGGATGGTGGAGAGCGTGGATCGGCATCTCGCCGCGGTGGCCGAGAAAGGTGTGGCCGACCGACGCAACGGCTCCTACACGCGCCATCTCCTGACCGAGCCGGGCGACATCGAGCTCGCGGTGCCACGCACCCGCCGCTTCCATCCGCGAACCGTGGTGCGGGCCTAGGCGCGCCGACGCGTGTGAGCTCGCGGCAGCGCCGCAGGGCGAGCAGGTTGCGGCGATAGACGATACGGTCGCCCTGCCGCTCGGCGAGGCACTGCGCGATCAGCCAGGCTTGGCGCTGTACGAGCGCCGTGTTGACTTCCCGTCCGAAGCCGGCGTCGCGCACCGGCTCGAAACCCCATCGCGATCATCATCCTCGCCGCCCCTCCGTGGAGAAAGCCTCCCGCGCAGCGATTGACATGGGCCGCGCGGGATCCAGGCTAGGACATGGGCTCATAACCTCGAACGAGGTGCCAACTTCCGCTTCTGACCCTTGGCGGGCGTTCAATCTGTCAGCTGGTAAGGTCGGTATTGACCCTTGCTGACAGTCGCCGGGGGGGCGTGTATATAATGGCGGGTGATAGGCTAGGAACTGAGGATGAACCGTTTGCGCTGAACGCAAGGAGGCAATCATGCGGGTGCAAGCAGTTCCCCGGGTGCTGAACGTTGCATTGTTGATTGGTCTTGCTTGTGTTGCGATCCCCAGCGCGCACGCGCAGCAGGCGATCAAGATCGATGGTTCGACGGGCGTCGCGCCGCTCGTCGCCGCACTCGCGAAGGCTTACCAGCAAAAGGACTCGTCCGTTTCCATCGAGATCGGCAAAGGGCTCGGCACGAAAGCGCGCATGGACGCGCTCGCCTCAGGATCGATCGATATCGCAGTGGCGAGCCACGGCCTTAACGTGCCCGAGATTGCGAAAGCCGGAATGGACGTCAGCGAGATCGCGCGCACGCCCGTCGTGTTCGCGGTGAACGGGAGCGTGACCGGCGTGTCGGGGCTTAGCGACGATCAGATCTGCGCGATCTATTCCAGCCAGCGCACGAACTGGAATGAGCTCGGCGGCCCGGATCTCGCCATTGCGCCACGCACCCGCCCGGACACGGAGGTAGATGCGGAGGTGGCGCGCGATGGCGTCGGTTGCCTGAAGACCCTGAAGATGAGCGAAGCCACGAAGATGATGCAGCGCGGCGGCGACATGGCGGCGGAACTTGCGGCGACGCCCGGCGCCGTCGGCATGACGACGCTCACGGTGGTCGAGCAAAGCGCAGGGAAAATCCGTGCGCTCTCGTTGAACGGCGTTGTGCCGGATGAGCCGAACACGATGTCCGGCCGCTACCGATTGACGCGCGAAGCCTTCCTCGTGTCGAAGGCGCAGCCGTCGCCGGCTGTAGTGAAGTTTTTGGATTTCGCGCGCAGCTCGGAAGCCGCTGCCGTGATCAAGGCGAACGGGGCGATTCCAACTGCAAAGCGATGATCCATCTCCACAAAGCTAAGCATTTTCGAGTGCGCGCACAGCGTCAAGGTGGTTGACGCCAGCAATCTTGGGCAAGGCTAG
>JBQTIU010000027.1:0-11254 GCA_052387815.1 Pseudomonadota bacterium | reverse complement strand
CGGGCTGGCGGCGACGGTCGTCGTGCCGTTCGCCAACAGCCTCGAGAAGAACGCCGCTCTGCGCGCCCTCGGCGCCACCCTGGTCGAGCACGGCGAGGACTTCCAAGCGGCGCTCGAGCATGCCCGGACGATCGCCGGCCAATGCCAGCTCGCCTTTGCCGACTCCTTCGCCGACGGCCTGGTCCGCGGGGTGGCCTCCTATGGGCTCGAATTCTTCCGCGCGGTGGACGCGCTCGAGCGCGTCTATGTGCCGATCGGGCTCGGCTCGGGCATCTGCGGCGCGATCGCGGCGCGCGACGCCTTGGGCCTCGGGACCGAAATCGTCGGCGTGGTCGCGGAGCGCGCGCCCGCTTACGCGCTGTCCTTCGCCGCCGGGCGCGCGGTCGCCACCGCAACCGCCGACACCCTCGCCGATGGGCTCGCGGTCCGGGTGCCCAGCGAGGCGGCGCTGGCCATGATCGGCGAGGGCGCGACGCGGATCGTCACCGTCAGCGAGTCCGAGATCCGCGCCGCCATCCGGCATTATTTCACCGACACCCACAACCTGGCCGAGGGCGCGGGCGCCGCCCCGCTGGCGGCGGCGCTCGCCGAGAAGGACCGCAATGCCGGACGGCGGATCGGACTCGTACTGTCGGGCGGCAATATCGATCGCCCCCTGTTCGCCGCCATCCTCGCCGACCGGCAATCCGCCCCCGAGAAAGGCACGCCATGACCGAGGAACTGTTCCGCGCCGACGCCTATCTCAAGGCGTGCGAGGCCGTGGTCACGGCCGTGGACGGCGCCGGCATCCGCCTCGACCGCACGGTGTTCTACCCGATGGGCGGGGGGCAGCCGGGCGACACCGGGGTGCTGCGCCGCACCGACGGCTCGACCATCGCCATCGCCGATACGCGCCAGGGGCCGGAGGACATCCTGCACATTCCCGCCCCCGGTCAGCCGATGCCGGCACCCGGCGAGAAGGTGAGCGCCGAGATCGACTGGAGGCGGCGCTACCGCCACATGCGCATGCATACGTGCCTGCATCTTCTGTGCGCGGCGGTACCGGCGGGGGTGACCGGCGGCCAAGTAGGCGAGGCGCGCAGCCGGCTCGACTTCGACAGCGGCGAGTTGGTGCTCGACAAGCAGAAGATCGCCGCCAGGCTCAACGAGCTCGTCGCCGCCAATCATCCCGTGGCCGCGCGCTGGATCACCGACCGGGAGCTCGCCCAGCGGCCGGACCTCGTGCGCACGATGTCCGTCAAGCCGCCCACCGGGCAGGGCCGGGTGCGTCTGCTCGACGTCGTCGGCGTCGACCTGCAGCCCTGTGGCGGCACGCATGTCAAGGCGACCGGCGAAATCGGACCGGTCGCAGTCGACAAGATCGAGAGCAAGGGCAAGCGCAACCGCCGCGTGGTGGTGGCGCTTCTCGGCTGACGGCGGCTTAACGAGTTGGTAACGCCTGCGTGTTTTAATTCCCGGCAAGAGGCAAGACTAGGGGGCCCACCCAACGGGCCCGGGTCTTCGCTCCTCGAAAAGGCAAACCGTCGGAAACGGCGGGACGCAAAATCACCGGCCTAAAGCTCCGGCCAGGAGCCACGGTAGCGGGATCGCCGAAATGGAGAGACCCATGTCGATCTTCGACTCATACGATCACGCGACCCTCGCTCCGGTGGCCGCCGAGCCGAACGGGGAGGATACCAGCGCCGTCGCCAGCGCACTGCTTTCGCCCTCCGCCTGCGACCACGAACCGATTCGGGCGGCGATGCGGGCGGCCGAACGCAAAGGCCGGCGGCGCCGGGTCGAGCTGGCCTTGTCGGCCGGCGACTTCCAGCGCCTGAGGTTGCTGGTCGAGCTGACCGGCCGCAACTTTCAGGACATCCTGGAAACCGCCGCCGCCGGCTATCTCGACCGGAGCGCCTATATCGCCGTCCATTAGTAGCGCGGGACCGCGCCGCCTCGGACGGCGGTCAGGGCGCGCGCGGGAGGCCCACGGCGAGGCTTGGGGCCTGTGCGGGCGCGTCGGCGATCTCGCGGACGAGCTTGTTGAGGATCGCCGCCGCGAACGAGTCGAAGTCGTGGACGGCGATGACGAAGGCGCCGGGTCCGCCGATCACGTTGTCGGCGAAGTAGTTGTCGAGGCCTCCCACTTCGGTCAGGATGGCGAGCCCGTTGATGGCGATTCCGGCGGCTACCGCCTCGTCGCGCGCGTTTTGGACCAGGCGGCCGATGTTGTTGATGCCGTCGCCGGAAATGTCGATCACCCGCCGCCCGCCCTCGAAGCCGTTAGCCTCGAACATCGTGCGCGCGTAGTCGATGACGCCGCTCAACGAGGTCCCGCCGCTGCGGATGGCTCGCGGCGCCGCCAGCATGCGGTCGGCGAACTCGGCCGCCGAGGCGTCGTCCTCGATCGCCGTCCACGGCACCATCTGCCGCTGGATGAACGGCCCCGACCACTGGACGTAGGTCACGGCCACGGAGCGGTGGCGGCCCGTGCGGATGGCTTGCAGGACCGCGGGGTGGGTGAAGGCGGCGGCGTAGCCCTTGATCTGGAGCGCGAACTCGTCGTCGTTGATGGAGCCGGAGCAATCGACCGCCAGCACGAGCTCGAGATCCACCGGCCGCGCCATCGCCGTCGCCGTCGCCGCCAACCAGGCGGCGGCCGCCACGAGGAAGATCGGCATGTTCCCGACTCTCATGTTGGAACCCCCGTTCAGCCGTTGAAGCACTCCCGCCGGACGACGAGGCGCTCGGGTTCGCGCAGCATCGAAGCGGCGCCGATGCCGCCGGCGGCATCGTTGATGGCGAAGACGAAGGAATCGGACACCGGCCCGTCGGGCCGCTTCAACAGCCACTCCATGCTCACGATCCGGCGGCGGCGATCCCCAGGTTCGGGGTCGATGCGCAGGATGCGGTAATGCGGTCCCGGCGGGTCGACGAGCTCGGGTTGATCGACAAGCTCCAGGCTGCCGAAAGCCATCGGCGCCAGCCGCTGCAAGGCAAGCGAAGCCAGACACGCCACGGTCGGGTCGGGCAGCCGCCAGCCGGCGAGCTCGAGGGCCAGGAACTCGCGCGCCACCTCGACCTCGGCGGCGCGCTCGAACCCCTGGGCACCGGCCTCGGCGGCGGCGAGGGCGACCGCCAGGCTCACCCACAATGGCGGTGAGGCGCGGCGCATCATGCCTTGGCCCGCGGTCCCGGGGCCCCGTTCGCAGGCCCGCCCGCCATCAGCCGCAAGGCGTGGACAAAACCCGGCCGCAGTTCGGCGGGCAGCGGACCCAAAATCCGCTCCTGGGCGCGCTCGACCCCGGGCAGGGCCGCCGTGACCGCGGCCAGGCCTGCGGGGCGGATATGGAGCGTGTTGGCGCGTTGGTCGCGGCCGCTGCGCCGCCGGCGGATCGATCCGCGCCGGACCAGCCGGTCGAGCATGTCGCCGATGGTCGAGCGGTCGATGCCGGTCGCCGCGACGAGCTCGGTCTGCGTGAGACCCGGCTGCTGCCAGACCGCGACGAGCAGGGCGAACTGACGGGGGGTGAGCCGCGCCGGGCCGACCTCCTCCATGAAGATTTCGACCGCGCGCTGCTGGCAGCGCCGCAGCAGGTGCCCCGGGGCATCGGACAGCCGATAGAAGGCGATCCCGTCGCTGGCGGCCTTCCCGATCCGTTTCGTCCGGCGCATCGGCGCTTCCTTGGCATCGATTTGACGGCGACTGCCATATACGGCGGCATCCGGCCGGCTGGCAAGAGGCGCGATGTGAGGCGGCGCGGGCGGGCGCGTTAATCTGTATACGGATAAATTAGCCTGGATTCCGGGTTGATTTGGGTTAGAATGGCGTCCGCGATCCGAGCATCGCGCGGCAGGGCGCCGGCCCCCCCTCTGTGCTGGCGTGTCGCCGCCGCGCGAGGAGGAGGACCCGAGATGGAATTCGGCATCCAATTCTTTCCGGACGTGGGCCCCAAGGTGAAGCCGGCGGACCAATACTTCGCCGAATGCATGCACTTGACCGGGCTCGCGGACGAGCTTGGCTTCACCCATATCCGCACCGTCGAACACTATTTCGAGGATTACGGCGGCTACTCGCCGAACCCGATCGTGTTCTTGAGCGCGGCGGCGATGCGCACCAAGCAGGCGCGGCTGATCACCGGCGCGGTCCTGCCGGTGTTCAACAACCCGCTCAAGCTCGCCGGCGAGATCGGTATGCTGGATGCGATCTCCGGCGGTCGGCTCGAGGTCGGTTTCGCGCGCGCCTTCCTGCCGCACGAGTTCACCCGCTTCGGGGTCAGCCCCGACGAGAGCCGGGCGCGGTTCGCCGAAGGCATGGAGCAGGTGCGCCGGCTGCTCGAGGGCGAAGGGGTGAGCCATCGCGGCCAGTTCCACAGCTTCCGCGACGTGACCTCGCTGCCCCGCCCGACCCAGCGGCCGCGGCCGCCGTTCTGGGTGGCGGCGCTGGGGACGCCGCAATCCTTCAGCGAGACGGGAAAGGCCGGCCACGCGGTGATGGCGATCCCGCTCGGCGGCGGCAAGATGAAGGAGCTCTTGTCGCTTTATCGCGAGGGCTGGAAATCGGCGGGCCATCCCGGTCACGGGCGCGTCATGCTCGCCTTCCACATGTTGTGCGCGCCCTCGGCCGCCGAAGCCGCGGCGATCGCGCGGGAACCCTTGAACCGCTATCTGAAGTCGCTGGTCGCCGCCGCCTCGGCGTGGACCGAGGGCACGAGCTCGAAGGACTATCCGGGCTACGACAAGATCATCGAGGGGTTGCGCCACGAGACCTTCGAAACCCAGGTCGAGAAGGGCGGCGCCTGGATGGGCTCGCCCGACGACATCGCCCACCAGATCGCCGACTATAGCTCGCGCGTCGGCGGGTTCGAGATCGCCTCGCTGCAAGTGAACTTCAACACCGTTCCGGTGGATGCGGCCGAGCGCTCGATGCGGCTGTTCGCCGACCAGGTCATGCCGCGATTTGCCTCCGCGGCCTCGGGGGTGGCGGCGGCCTGAGTCGGCGCTCGGTATCGGGCCGGGCGAGGCCGACGGCGGGAAGGGGACATGGACTCGGTCGGCAAGGAAGCCTTCAGGCAAGGAATGCGCCGGCTGGCGGCCGGGGTGACGATCGTCACCACCGCCCATCACGGGGATCGCGAAGGCCTGACCGCGACCGCGGTCTGCTCGCTGTCGCTCGATCCCCCGCAACTCCTGGTCTGCGTCAGCCACGACGCCGGCGCGCACCCCCTCATCGAGCGCGGCCGCTATCTGTGCGTCAACCTGCTGGCGCGCGAGCACCGCCTGCTCGCCGCGCGCTTTGCGGGCCAGGACGGCGTCTTCGGCGCCGAGCGGTTCCGCACCGGGCGCTGGACGACGCTCAAGACCGGGGCGCCGGTGCTCACCGATTCGCTGGCCAGCTTCGACTGCGTGGTCAGCGAGCAGGTGCGCGCCTCGACCCACACCGTCTTCATCGGCCGGGTGGTCGATGTGCGGGTGCGCTCGAGCGCCCGGCCGCTCCTCTACGCGAGCGGCGCCTATGCCGGCCTCAAGGCGATCGCGGCCAAGGGGCGGAAACCTCGGACGGCGCTGGCGCCTACCCGGCGACGCCGATGAGGTCGGCGAAGCGGTGCGGATCCTCGGCGAGCGGCCGGTCCATGCGCTATACGCTCCGCCGGCGAAGCTCGGCGAGGTGTCGTTCCAATTCATCGCACCACGCGACGATCTCGCGTCGCTCGAGGGCGGCGCGGGCAGGGGCCCCTCCTCCGGCGGGTAGCGGTATTCGACAGCGAAGGGCGTGAATCGCTCGAGGGCGGCGAGCGCGGATCTCTGCGGCCAATCCTTCGGCAAGAGGATCAGCAGCCGTTCGATGTCGTGCGTTCGGTCAGGCTCGATCCCCTTGCTTACGAGGGTCGCCTTGACGATCTTTTCGGCCGCCTGTTGGCAGTGATACGCGCCGGCGCGCAACGCCCGGGGATGACCCGCGAGGCAGGCCCGTGCGGCCGCAATGTCCTCGGCGATCACCGCCATCCAGGGCCGCAGGTCAGCCATAGACCTTCCTGCCGCGGGTCCAGGCAGCGCGGCTGATCGGGCCCAATTTGTGGCGCCGGCGCTCGACAGTGGCGCGGCGACAGAGGATGACGTCGGCGGCGATGCCGCAGCCGCGCTTGGCCTCGAACCCGGCACGCGCGCTCAATCGTTCGTCGGGAGTCTCGTCCGGCATGACCACGAGAAGGTCCCAGTCGCTATCGCGGCGCGGGCGCTCCTCGGCACGGCTGCCGAACAGCCAGACCTCCAACGGCCGGAGACGTTCGACAATCCGCGACAACAGCGCCGCCGGCACGCCGTCGGCGCCGGCGCGGTCCCTGTCCTCCTCCGGTGTCGGGCCGCGGTTTGTCATTGGGGAACGATAGCTTAACGGTCCCGTGCCCCGGAACAGAGCGGAACCGAGGCCACGGCCAACCGCCGCCGCTACCCGGCGACGCCGATGAGGTCGGCCAAGCGCTGCGGATCCTCGGCGAGCGCGCGGCTCGGTCCGTCATAGACGACCCGCCCGCGGTCGAGGATCGCGGCCAAGCGCGCGAAGTCGAGCGCCAGGCGCGCATGCTGCTCGACCAGCACGATGGCGAGCCCTTCCTCCTGGCGCAGGCGCACGAGGGCGGCGAGAAGGGCGTCGACGAGGACCGGGGCGAGGCCCTCGAGCGGTTCGTCCATGAGCAACAGCGTGGGGTTGCCCATCAGCGACCGGCCGATCGCCAGCATCTGCTGCTCCCCGCCCGACAATTGGTTGCCCATGTTGCGCCGGCGCTCGGCGAGCTTCGGGAAGAGGTCGAAGACCCGGTCGAGCGTCCACCGTCCCGCCCGGGCGGCGACGGTCAGGTTCTCGTCGACCGACAGCGAGGGAAAAATCTCGCGTTCCTGCGGCACGTAGCCGATGCCGGCGCGCGCCCGAGCATAGGTCGGCAACCGGGTGATGTCGGTGCCGTTGAACGCCACGCGGCCGGCGCGCATATGGGTATGGCCCATGACGGTGGCGAGCAGCGTCGTCTTGCCCACCCCGTTGCGGCCGAGCACGGCGAGCGTGCCGCCCGCGGGCAGCGCCAGCGACACGCCGTCGAGCACCACGGTCTCGCCGTAGCCCGCCTGGACGTCGGCGAAGGTCAGGCACTCGGTCATGCCGATGCGCGAGCGAATAGACCTCGCGCCGGCGGGCGTCGGCGGCGATGGGGGTGCTGTCGAACCAAGGGGGTCGCATCGGCCGCCATCCTCGTCTCCTCCGCTCATCGCGCGCCATCCGGCATTATAGGGGCCAGTCCGGAAAACTCGAAAGCCGGTCCATTCATCCGTAAACGGATCATTGAGAACGGGCGTTGGGCCCTGCCAAGCTATCCGCCGCGCGAGGACACGACGAGTTGGCGATCCCGCCGAGCCCGCCCGCGCGCGATGCCGCGCGCTTGTGGCCGACGGTCCTCGATCATGGGCGGTGCGAAAGCGACCGGCCGCCGGCGCGTCCAGCGCCTTTTACCGCGACGGGCTCGGCATGGCGGCGCGCCAGCTCAGGCCCGGGCTGTGGCTCCTCCACGGGCCCGAACGCCGCCTGTTGATCCGGGAGGGCGCGCGCGGCGCCCAGCGAATGAGCGCCTTCCCGAGTCCGAACCTCGCCCCAACTCGCGGCCTTGCGCGCCTATCGCGCTCCGGCCGGCCTCGATATCCTGGCCTCGGCCTGGCCCGCTGTGCGAGGCCGGCTACGCGGTGTGCGACCCCGACGGACGGCTCGCCGCCTTCGGGCTCCCCGACCCCGCCACCGGCGAGGCGCCGGCGAGCGAGCGCAAGGCCGCGCGCCTGCCCGCTCGCCTCCGGCACGTCGTGGTGGCGACCACCGCGCGCTCTCGTCTCGCCCGCTTCTACAAGCACGGCCTCGGCTTCGTGGTGTCGGACGATGTGGGACGGCGAGCCCGGGACGGGTGAACTCGCCGCGACCGCGCCTCGCGCTCGGACCCCGAACACCACAGCTTCGCAGCCTTCCGCGCCCCCGAAATCCGTCCCGACCACCATTCCTTCGAGACCGGTTGCTGGAACGACATCCGCGACGGGTCGGACCACCGGGCGGGCGAGGGGATCAAGGTCGTGGTGGGCGGGGCAACGCTCCGCCCGGGCCGGCACGGTCCTGGGAACAATTTGTTCTTGATGGTCGAGGACCCGGACGGCCGCAAGGTCGAGATTTCGGCCGAGCTCGAGCGCGTGGTCCGCGCGAGGTCCGGGCGCGGAGCTGGAAGCACGAGGAACGGACCCTCACCTGTGGGGCCAGGCCTGGATGCGCAGCTGATGCGCAGCTAAGGTTGCGCTGGCGCGCGCTTTTAGAGTAATGAGGCGGCCTTCGGCAGGGGACGGGCGATTCCCTAGGGGGAGGCAATGAAACTCATCAGCTTCCGGCGCAAGGGCAAGGACAGCTACGGCGCCGTCGAGGGCGATGTCGTCATCGATCTCGGCCGCCGTTTGGCCAGGAAATACCCGAGCTTGCGCGCCGCCTTGGCGGCGGGCGCGCTGGCCGAGCTCAAAGCCGCGGCGAAGGGCAAGAAGCCGGATGCCAAGCTGTCGGCGTTGACCTTGCTGCCGGTCATCCCCGATGCCCGCAAGATCATCTGCGTTGGCCTCAACTACCGCGCGCACAGGGAGGAGACCGGGCGCCCCGAGAGCCAGCATCCCTCGCTGTTCACGCGCTATCCCGTCAGCCTGACCGGCCATCTGCAACCGATGTTGAAGCCGCGCGAGTCCAACATGTTCGACTGGGAGGGAGAGCTGGCGGTGATCATCGGCCGGCCGGGCCGGCGGATTCCGCGCGACAAGGCGATGCGCCACGTCGCCGGCTATGCCTGCTTCAACGACGGCAGCGTGCGCGACTGGCAGCGTCACACCTCGCAGTGGATCCCGGGCAAGAACTTCGTCGGCACCGGCCCCTTCGGGCCGTGGATGGTGACCTGCGACGAGCTCAAGGACATCACCAAGCAGACCCTCACCACCCGGGTCAACGGCGTCGTCAAGCAGCGCACCACGATCGACCTCATGATCTTCGACATTCCGGCGCTGATCGCCTACATCTCGACCTTCATGCCGCTTGCCGGCGGCGACGTCATTTCCACCGGCACGCCGGGCGGCGTCGGCTTCGCCCGCAACCCGCCCGAGTTCATGAAGCCGGGCGACGTGTGCGAGGTCGAGATCACCGGCATCGGCGTACTCAGGAATCCGGTCAAGGAAGGGTGAGCAGCCGTGGGATCGGATTTCCGGTTTTTCGTGAACGCGAACTGTCCCCGGCAGTTGTTCTGATATAGTTGGCTCATGGCCATGCACCCGCGGAAAAGCGCCGCCGGTTCGCGCGGTTCGGGGGGTCTTGAGACGCGGGGCTCGTCAGTCGACCGGCGGTTCCGAGCGGCGGCGCGCGAGGTCTTGCTGCGCCACGGCGTGCCCGAGGACCGGATGGAAGCGGAAATCGACCGCCTGCGACGCGTGTCCCCGTCGTTCAGGCTTCCGACGATGGCGGAATTGGAAGCAGCGTTCGCGACCCGTGGCCACCGGCGCTGACCTGTTTTGGCGCCAATCGGAAGAGATGTTTGGGCGCTGGGAACGATTGTTTGAGCGGCAGTCCGACGTGGTGCGACGGGAATGCGCGCTTTACCGCCGCTGGGTTGCGGACCGACGATCGGGACAGCGCGCTGGTTCGTGAAATTCTGTTGGAGATGCTGGCCGACCTGATGGTCGAGACCGCGCTCAAGTGAACGAAGCCGCCGTCACACGCTGCTGCTACGGCGCCGGCGGTTCTTCCACGACATAGGGCGCGAGGGCGGTCCGGATGTCGTCCGGGAGTGGGGCGCTCTTGAGGGTCGAATGGTCGATCGTGGCGGCGACCATCTTGAGGCGGAACAGCGCCGTCCCGTCGGGGGCGGCGCCCTCGACGCGGTAGGCGAGCGAGGTGGCGCCGATCTTTTCCAGTGTCACCTGGACGTCGAATTCCTGGCCCGCAAGAAGCGGCGACGCGAAATCGAGGCTCACGTGAACCCACGGCCAGCCCTTGCCATGGCGTTGGTGGAGGTCGCGGAAGGGCCGGCCGAGCGCTTCGATCCACAGGGCTTCGATCGTCTGGATGGCGAAGTCGAGCGCTTGGGGCGCATAGAGCGTGCCGCTCGGATCGGCCTCGCCCCAGGCGAGCCGGCGGCGGCGGACGAAGGTCTTGGCTTGCATTCGGGCTTCTCCCTCGACGCCGATTATCGGCGCTCGCCCAGGCGCCGGGCAAGCCTGGCGGGCGAGATCACGCTTAAGGCCGGGGGCCGAGGCGGGCTATTGTCGGCCCCGCCATGGAAGGCGCCCTTCCCTCGTCCCTGCCGATGCGCGCGAGCCGATGGCCGACCGTCCTCATGGTGGTCGGCGCCGGCGTGGTCGCGGCCTTCCAGATCGGCAAGGCGCCGGCGGCGCTGCCGGTCCTGAGGGCCGATCTCGGCCTGAGCCTGGTCGCCGCCGGCTGGGTGATCTCGATGTTCAACGTCATCGGCATGGCCGTCGGCATGATTGCGGGTGCGGCCGCCGACCGCATCGGCCATCGCCGCGTCGTCCTCATGGGCCTCGGGCTGGTCGCCGCGGCATCGCTGGCGGGCGCGGGGGCGAACGGGGCGGGTGTGCTGCTGCTCGGCCGTTTCTTCGAGGGTCTCGGCTTCATCGGCGTCGTCGTCGCCGCGCCGGTCCTCCTCATCGGCGCGACATCGCCCCGCGATCTTGGCCTCGCCTTCGGCGTCTGGGGCGGCTACATGCCGACCGGCACGGCGCTCATGCTTTTGGCCTCGCCCGTCCTGCTGGCCCCCTTCGGGTGGCGCGGCCTGTGGCTTGCCAACGGCGCGTTGGCAGCGGTGTTCGCCCTCGCGCTTGCCGCTGCCACCCGCGATCTCGGCCGCCCGCCAGCGGCGCCACCCGGCGGCGGCGCGCGGGCGCTGTCGGGCGACATCCGGGCGACGGTGGGCGCGGCCGGACCGGTGACGCTGGCGCTCGCCTTCGCAAGCTATACGCTGCAGTTCCTCGCCGTGCTCGGCTTCCTGCCGACCATTCTCGTCGAACAGGAAGGGTTCTCCCAGGCGCTGGCCGCGGCGCTCACATCCTTCGCCGTCGCGGTCAACGTGGCCGGCAATCTCGCCGCCGGCTTTTTGATCCAGCGCGGCGTCCCGCGCTGGGCGTTGATGGCCACGGCGAGCGCCGCCATGGCGCTGTGCTCGGTCGGCATCTACGACCCCGGGCTGGCGTTCGCCACCCGCTACGG
>JBQTIU010000026.1:0-93892 GCA_052387815.1 Pseudomonadota bacterium | reverse complement strand
CCGACCGGCATCTTCGTCCAGGCCGGCGCCTTCGCCAATTACGACGCCGCCTATCGGTTGAGCGCCCGGTTGTCGCGATACGGCCGCGCCCAGGTGACACCGGTCGCGGTCGGCGGCCAGCAGCTCTACCGGGTGCGGGTCGGCCCGGTCGACAGCGTCGCGGAGGCCGACGGCCTGCTCGAGCACGTCGCGCTCGTCGTGCCCGAGGCGCGCATCGTGGTCGATTGAGCTCAGGCCGGCCTGTACGATCGGCCGCCGCAGGCGCAAAATCCGACCGCTCGCGCAATCCGGTCCCATGGAACCGCGCATCATGATCTCGAAACTCTTTCGCCGCCTGTCGATCGCCGCCGCCGTGGCCGGCGCGCTGTCCATCCTCGCGCTCGATCCCGTCGCCGAAGCGCAGGCCCAGCAAACCTCCCAGCAGCAGCCGCGCAAGCGCGAAAGCCGCCCGCCGACCCGGCCCGCTTCCCGCCCGGCGCCGGCGGCCGATCAATCCCCGGAGGTCTCGGCGCGCCAGGCGATCGTCGTCGAGGTTGCGACCGGCGCGGTGCTGTTCGAGCGCAACGCCGATGCGCGCATGCCGCCCTCCTCGATGAGCAAGATCATGACCGCGTATCTGGTGTTCAAGGCGCTCAAGGAAGGGCGACTGTCGCTCGAGGACATGCTGCCGGTGAGCGAGCGCGCCTGGCGGATGCAAGGTTCGAAAATGTTCGTGCCCCTCCATGGCCGGGTGATGGTCGAGGACCTGTTGCGCGGCATGATCGTGCAGTCCGGCAACGACGCCTGCATCGTGCTCGCCGAGGGCCTGGCGGGCAGCGAGGAGGCGTTCGCCGAGCGCATGAACGACGAGGGGCGGCGCCTGGGCCTCACGGCGAGCAATTTCCGCAACTCGCACGGCTGGCCCGAGCCCGACCACTACATGACGGCGCGCGATATCGCCATCCTTGCCCAGCGGCTGATTGCGGACTTCCCCGACTATTACAAGTATTACAGCCAACTCAATTTCACCTTCGGCAAGGACGAGAAAGGGGCGCCGATCCGGCAGGGCAACCGCAATCCGCTCCTTTACAAGAACCTCGGCGCCGACGGCGTCAAGACCGGCCACTCGGAGGCCGCCGGCTACGGCCTGGCCGCCTCGGCGATCCGCGACGGGCGCCGGATCATCATGGTGCTCAATGGCATGCCGAGCCTCAAGGTGCGGGCTGAGGAAGCCGAGCGGCTGCTGGAATGGGCGTACCGCGAGTTCAACAATTTCACTCTGTTCAAGGCCGGCCAGCCCGTCGAGCGGGCCGATGTGTGGCTCGGCCATCAGCCTTGGGTCCAGCTCGTCGCGGCCAACGATTTGACCCTCACCTTGCCGCGGCGTGCGCGCCAGCAGCTCAAGGCGACGGCGGTCTACGATGCGCCGATCCCGGCCCCGATCGCGCGCGCCGACACCCTGGGTAAGGTGGTCGTGACCGCGCCCGGCATCGAGCCCGCGGAGTTGCCGCTGGTCGCGGACAGCGACGTGCCGCGCCTCGGCCCGGCCGGCCGGCTGGTGTCGGCGCTGGGCTACCTGCTGTGGGGCGGCGGCAAGAAGTGAAGCCGGGGCGCGGCCGGTTCATCACCCTGGAAGGCGGCGAAGGGACGGGCAAGTCTACCCAGGTGCCGCGCCTGGCGGCGGCGCTGCGCCACGCCGGCCTTAGGGTGCACACGACCCGCGAGCCCGGCGGCTCGATCCAAGCCGAGGCGATCCGCAAATTGCTGGTCGAGGGCGAGCCCGGAACCTGGCGGCCGATCGCCGAGGCGCTCCTCAACTACGCCGCCCGGGCCGAACATGTCGAGCGGATGATCCGGCCGGCGCTGGTGGCCGGCGCCTGGGTGGTCTCGGACCGGTTCGCGGATTCGACCATGGCCTACCAGGGTTACGGCCACCGCCTCGGCCGTCAGGCGGTCGAGGCGCTCCATCGTCTCACCCTCGGCGCCTTCAAGCCCGACCTCACGCTGATCCTCGACCTCGATGCGCGCGCCGGGCTCGAACGCGCGGCCGCGCGGGGCGGCGGCGAGGACCGCTACGAGCGCATGGACGAGGCCTTCCATCGCCGCCTGCGCCGGGGATTTCTCGATACCGCCCGGCGCGAGCCGCGGCGCTGCAAGGTCATCGACGCCTCGGACAGCGTCGAGGCGACGGGCGCGAAAATCCTGGCCGCCGTCGCCAGGCGCTTCAAACTCAGGCTCGGCTGATGGCAGCCACAGTGGCAGAGGCGCCGGCGCCGCGCGCCAATCCCGCCCTCATCGGCCATGCGGCGGCCGAACGGGCGCTGATCGCCGCTTGGCGCTCGGGGCGGATGCCGCACGCCTGGCTGATCGGCGGCCCGCGCGGCATCGGCAAGGCCACGCTCGCCTATCGCGTGGCGCGCTTCGTGCTCGCCGGCGGGCGCGGCGAGACGCTTCATGTGTCGCCCGATCATCCCACCTTCCGGCGCGTCGCCTCGGGCGGCCATGCCGACCTCATGAGCCTTGAGCCGGGCCTGCTCCACCCCGACACCAACAAGCCGACGGACAAAATCATCGTCGCGCACGTGCGCCGGTTGGCCGAGTTCCTGCGGCTGACCTCGGCGGAAGCCGGCTGGCGGGTCGCGGTCGTCGATCCGGCCGAGGCGATGAACCGCAACGCCGCCAACGCGCTCCTGAAAATTCTCGAGGAGCCGCCGCGGCGTTGTCTGTTGTTGCTGACCAGCCACGCGCCGGGCCGCCTGTTGGCGACCATCCGCTCGCGGTGCCGGATGCTCGCGCTCTCCCCGCTTGCTGAGCCGGACCTCGTGGGCCTCATCGAGCGCCTTGTCCCGGACTTGAGCGGGGCGGACCGCACGGCCTTGCTGCGGCTTGCCGAGGGCTCGATCGGGCGCGCGCTCGACCTCGCGGGGCAGGGCGGGGTCGAGCTTTACCGCGAAGTCCTGGCGCTCCTCGAGCCGCTGCCGGCGCTCGACATCCCGGCCGTCCATGCGCTTACCGACCGGCTGGCGCGGGGCGGCGACGAGACGGGGTTCCGCATCGCCGTCGAACTGCTGTCGACCTGGATCGTGCGCCTCGTCAAGGCCGCCGTACATCGCGGCGGGGGCGGCCCCGAGGTCGTGGCCGGCGAGGGGAAAATCATGACCCGGCTCGCCGCCGGGCGCGGCCTTGATCCGTGGATCGCGGTGTGGGACAAGATCGACCGCCTCGCGGCCCGCACGGAGGGCGCCAATCTCGACCGCAAGCAAGTGCTTCTTGACGCCTTTCTCTTGACCCAAGAAGCGGCCCGCGCTCGACCCGACGAAATCGCTCCCGCCGCGCCCTAGTCGGCCCTCGGCCGACCCTCGACGGACGTCCATGAAAACCTATTACATCACCACGCCGATCTATTACGTGAACGACGCGCCTCATCTCGGGCACGCCTACACCACGCTGGCCTGCGACGTGTTGGCGAGGTTCATGCGGCTCGACGGCGCGCGGGTGAAGTTCTTGACCGGCACCGACGAGCACGGCCAGAAGGTCGAGAAATCGGCGCGCGCCGCCGGGCTCGAGCCGCGGGCCTTCACCGACCAGGTGTCGGAGAACTTTCGCGCCCTCGCCCGGGCGATGGACTTCTCCAACGACGATTTCATCCGCACGACCGAGCCGCGCCACATCCGCTCATGCCAGGCCATCTGGCGGGCCCTCGAGCGCAGCGGCGACATCTATCTCGGCAAGTACGCGGGCTGGTACGCGGTCCGCGATGAGGCGTTCTACGCCGAAGACGAACTCTCGAGCGGACCCGACGGCAAGCAGCGTGCGCCCTCGGGCGCCGAGGTCGAATGGATCGAGGAGCCGAGCTATTTCTTCCGGCTGTCGGCCTGGCGCGACCGGCTGCTGAAATTCTATGACGATCACCCCGACTGCATCGGCCCGCCCAGCCGGCGCAACGAGGTCGTCAGTTTCGTCCAGCAGGGGCTCGACGACCTGTCGGTCTCGCGCACCACGTTCAGCTGGGGGGTGCCGGTCCCGGGGGCCCCCGGCCACATCATGTATGTGTGGCTCGACGCGCTCACCAACTACCTCACTTCGGTCGGGTACCCGGACACGGAAAGCGCATCGTTTTCAACCTTTTGGCCTGCCGATCTTCACATGGTGGGAAAGGACATCCTGCGCTTCCACGCGGTCTATTGGCCGGCCTTCCTGATGGCCGCGGGCTTGGCGCCGCCGCGGCGCGTGTTCGCCCACGGCTGGTGGACCGTCGAAGGCCAGAAGATGTCGAAGTCGCTCGGCAACGTCATCGAGCCCTTGACGCTGGTCGAGCGCTACGGCCTCGACCAGGTGCGCTATTTCCTGTTGCGCGAGGTCCCGTTCGGCCAGGACGGCGATTTCTCGCATCGCGCCATCGTCGGGCGCATCAACGGCGACCTTGCCAACGATTTCGGCAACCTCGCGCAGCGCGTCCTGAGCTTCGTCCAGCGGCACGCGGACGGGCGGATGCCGCAGCCGGGCGCCTTGGCGCCCGCCGACGAAAAGCTCTTGGCGCGGGCGCGGACGCTGTTGGCGACGCTCAGGGCCGAGATCGGCGAGCAGGCCTTCCACAAGGCGCTCGACGCCCTGTGGCGGGTGGTCGGCGACGCCAACCGCTATGTCGACCAACAAGCGCCGTGGACGCTCAGGAAGAGCGATCGCGCGCGCCTGGCAACCGTCCTCTACGTGCTGTGCGAGACCCTGCGGATTCTCGCCATCCTTTGCCAGCCGTTCATGCCGCAGGCGATGGCGAAATTGCTCGACCAGCTCGGCGTGGGCAAGGACGCCCGCGACGTCGCGGCTCTTAAGCGGCCGCTCACCCCGGGCTCCGCGATACCGCCGCCGGTCGGCATCTTCCCGCGCCTCGTGGAGGGACGCGAAACGACCCCTGCCGGGGCGGCAGGGAAGGGGGTGGCGTGATGCTGGTCGACAGCCATTGCCACCTCGATTTCCCGGAGCTGTCCGCCGATCTGCCCGGCGTGCTGGCGCGCGCCCAGGCAGCCGGGGTGGGGACGATGCTCACCATCGGCACGAAACTGCGCGATTTTCCGCAAGTCCGGGCGCTCGCCGAAACCTATGAGGGGGTATTCTGTTCGGTCGGCATCCACCCCCACGAAGCCGCCAACGAGACGGCCGACGCCGACCAGTTGGCGAGGCTCGCCGATCATCCCAAGGTGGTCGGGATCGGCGAAAGCGGGCTCGACTACTATTACGAGCGCAGCCCCCGCGATCGCCAACGCGAGAATTTCCGGGCCCACATCCGCGCCGCCACCGCGACCGGCCTGCCGCTGATCGTGCACGCGCGCCAGGCCGATGCCGACATCGCCGCGCTGTTGTCCGAGGCGGCGCGCACGGGCCGGATCAAGGGCGTGCTGCACTGCTTCACCGCGGGCCGGCGGCTTGCCGAGCAGGCCATCGATCTCGGCTTCCACATTTCGATATCGGGGATCGTCACCTTCAAGAACGCCGAAGGCCTGCGCGACATCGTGCGCACCCTGCCGCTCGAGCGCCTGCTGGTCGAGACCGACTCGCCGTATCTCGCACCGGTGCCGATGCGTGGGCGACCCTGCGAACCCGCCTATGTCGCCCATACCGCCGCCCGCGTTGCGGAACTCAAGGGCGTGCCGGTCGCCGAGCTCGCCCGGGTCACCAGCGCCAACTTCATCGCGCTGTTCGACAAGGCGCGGGCTCGACCGGAGGCGGCATGAAGGTCACGGTCCTGGGATGCGGCGGTTCGGGCGGCGTCCCCCTGGTGGGGTGCCGATGCGCCGTATGCACCTCGTCCGATCCGCGCAACCGGCGCACGCGCGCCTCGATCGCGGTCGAGGACGGGGTTCGGGTGCTCGTCGACACGGCGCCCGATTTGAGACAGCAGTTCCTGGCCACCGGCTTGAGCAAATTCGACGCCGTCATCTTGACCCACAGCCATGCCGACCACCTGCACGGCATCGACGAGCTGCGATCGGTCAATTACGCCATCAACGCGCCCCTCGAGGTGTGGGCGGAGGCGACGACGCTGGCCGAGGCGCGGGTGCGCTTCGGCTACGCCTTCGCCCCGCCGGCCAGCAACTACGGCCGCTGGTACTCGCCCTCGCTGGTGGCCCGCGAAATCGTCGGCCGGTTTTCGATCGGCGACCTCGAAATCGACACCTTCCGGCAGCTCCACGGCGGCGACCGCCACCCGACCCTCGGCCTGAGGTTCGGCAAGTTCGCGTATTCCACCGACGCCCACGAGCTGCCCGAGACGGCGTTCGGCGCGCTGGCAGGGGTGGAGGTGTGGATCGTCGATTGCTTGCAGGAGCGGCCCAACCCGGCCCACAGCCATCTCGCCCAGACCCTCGAGTGGATCGCCCGGGTGCGGCCGCAGCGTGCCATCTTGACGCACATGAACCACACGCTGGATCACGCCGAGCTTGCCGCCAAGTTGCCGGCCGGCGTCGAGCCCGCCTATGACGGCATGGTGATCGAAATTTAGGCGAAATGTTTATCTCTGTAACGTAAGGTAACTAGCTTGAATACAATCGATATAATGATTTGTGATAATATATATTATGCGATAACCCGTAGCGCGGGGAAACCGCCATGACTCATGCCCTGCCGCCGATCGACCGCCTGCGCGCCGTGATGGCGCGCCTGCGCCATCCCCGCGATGGCTGCCCGTGGGACCGCGAGCAGACCTTCGCCACCATCGCGCCCTACACCATCGAGGAGGCCTACGAGGTGGCCGATGCGATCGAGCGCCACGACATGGTGGCGCTGCGCGAGGAGCTCGGCGACCTCCTGTTCCAGATCGTCTTCCATGCCCGCTTGGCCGAGGAAGCCGGGCTGTTCGATTTCGACTCCGTCGCCGACACCCTGGCCGAGAAAATGGTCCGCCGGCACCCGCATGTCTTCGCCGACACCCGAATCGCCGATGCCGTGGCGCAAACCGCCGCCTGGGAGAAACACAAGGCCGCCGAGCGCAAGGCGCAAGCCGCCGACCCGGCCACCCCGGCCAGCACGCTCGATGGCGTGCCGGTCGGCCTGCCGGCGCTGGCCCGGGCGCAGAAGGTTCAGGCGCGCGCCGCGCGAGTCGGCTTCGACTGGGCCGCGGCGGCACGCGCCCTCGACAAGGTCGTCGAGGAAACCCGCGAGCTCGGCGCCGAACTCGCGCAAAGGGCGCCGAGCGCGCGGATCGCGGAGGAAGTCGGCGACCTGCTGTTCGCCTGCGTCAATGTGGCGCGCTTGGCGGGCGTCGATGCCGAGACCGCGCTCCGGCGCGCCATCGCCAAGTTCGATCGCCGGTTTCGCCGCGTCGAGGCGCACCTGGCGGCGCGCGGCGAGACACCCGAGCGCTCGACGCTGGCCGCGATGGACGCGCTGTGGAACCAGATCAAGGACGAGGAAACGCCATGAGCTTGCCGATTCCTTGCCGGCCCGGCGCCCCGGGGCTATAAGACCGCTTCGATGATCTCGTCCGGTACGGCCCTCTCCGTTCCCCACGTCCGTTTCGGCCACCGCCATTTGCTCGGCATCGAGGGCCTTTCTCCCGACGAGATCACCTTGCTCCTCGACTTGGCCGACGCCTATGTCGAGCACAACCGGATGTCCGAGAAGAAGAGCGCGTTGCTCCGCGGCCGGACCGTCATCAACCTGTTCTTCGAAACCTCGACCCGCACGCGAACCTCGTTCGAGCTGGCGGGCAAGCGCCTGGGCGGCGATGTCATCAACATGTCGGCCGAGGTCTCGGCGATCAAGAAGGGCGAGACGGTGGTCGACACGGCGATGACGCTCAACGCCATGCGGCCCGACGTGCTGGTCGTTCGCCATCCCGATTCGGGCGCCGTCAAGCTGTTGTCGGAAAAGGTCGATTGCGCGGTCATCAACGCCGGCGACGGGACCCACGAGCACCCGACCCAAGCCCTCTTGGACGCGCTCGCCATCCGCCGCCGCCGGGGTCGGCTGCAGGGCCTCCTGGTCGCCATCTGCGGCGACATCCTGCACAGCCGCGTGGCGCGCTCCAACATCCATCTCCTGAACGCCATGGGCGCGCGCGTCCGCCTGGTGGGGCCCCCTACCCTCATGCCGGCCGCGGTCGCGCGGCTCGGCGTCGAGGTGTTCCACGACATGAAGGACGGCCTCCAGGACTGCGACATCGTCATGATGCTGCGCCTCCAGACCGAGCGCATGCAGGGCACGTTCGTCCCCTCGATCCGCGAGTATTTCCACTTCTACGGCCTCGACGCCGCCAAGCTCGCCCGCGCCAAAGCGGACGCGCTCGTCATGCATCCCGGCCCGATGAATCGCGGCGTCGAGATCGACAGCGAAGTCGCCGACGACATCGGCCGCTCGCTGATCCGCGAGCAAGTCGAGATCGGCGTCGCCGTGCGCATGGCCTGTCTCGACGCGCTGACCCGCGGCCTCGCCACCAATCTCGCCGGCGCGCCGGGCGAGCGCCGGCCATGAACGCCGCCCGCGGCGTCCAGCAGCGCGGCGGCGCCGGCGCCAAGGGTGGCCCTCCGGTCGCCTATGTCAACGCCCGACTCCTCGATCCGGCGAGCGGGCTCGATGCCTTGGGCGGCGTCGTGGTGGCCGACGGATTGATCGCCGATTGGGGCCCGCACCTGGCGCGAGCGAGCGCGCTTGGCGCCACCGGTCCGCACGGCATGGAGGCGATCGACTGCGCGGGCGCCTGTCTTGCGCCCGGCCTCGTCGACATGCGCGTGGCGCTGCGCGAACCGGGCGAGGAGCACAAGGAGACGCTGGCAACGGCGAGCGAGGCGGCGGCGGCGGGCGGGGTCACGACCATGATCTGCCTGCCCGACACCAAACCGCCGATCGACGATCCGGCGCTCGTCGAATCGATCGCCCGGCGGGCGCGCGAGACCGCGCTCGTGCGCATCCACGCCTACGCCGCGGTGACCAGGAACCTCGATGGCCGCGAGATGACCGAGTTCGGCCTGCTCGCCGCGGCCGGCGCGCTCGGCTTCACCGACGCCACGCGCGCGGTGGTGGACGCCCAAGTGATGCGCCGCGCGCTCGCCTACGCTAAGGTTTTCGACCGGCCGATCGTGCAGCATCCCGAGGAGCCGGCGCTGGCGCGCGGCGGGGCGATGAACGACGGCGAGATTGCCACCCGGCTCGGCCTGCCCGGCATTCCCGCCGCGGCCGAAGCGATCATGGTCGAGCGCGACCTGCGGCTGGTCGAACTGACCGGCGGGCGCTATCACGCCGCGCACCTGTCGACCGCCGCCGCGATCGAGGCGGTTCGCCAAGCCAAGGCGCGTGGGCTCGCGGTGAGCGCCGACACCGCGCCGCCCTATTTCGCGCTCAACGAGATGGCGGTCGGCGACTACCGCACCTTCGCCAAGCTCTCCCCGCCTCTGCGCTCCGAGACCGACCGCCAGGCGGTCATCGAGGGGGTCAAGGACGGCACCATCGACGCCCTCGCCTCCGACCATGCGCCCCACGACCAGGACTCGAAGCGCCTACCCTTCGCGCAGGCGGCGTTCGGCATGATCGGCCTGGAAACGCTGCTCGCCGTGACGCTCGAGCTCGTGCACAACCGCCACCTCTCCCTGCTGGCGGCGATCGACAGGCTCTCGCGCGCGCCGGCCAAGCTGCTGGGCCTTGCCGCCGGACGGCTCGCCAAGGGCGCGGCGGCGGACCTCGCCATGTTCGACCCCGACCGGCCCTGGAAGGTGGCGGAGAAAAAGTTCCGCTCCAAGTCCAAGAACTCGCCGTTCGACGGGCGCCCGGTGCAGGGCCTCGTGCTGCGCACGATGGTGGCCGGCGCCACCGTCTTCACGCACGACGGCTAGACTCGCGAACGGCCGGCCATGCCGCGACCGATCAGCTGGGCTTTGGTCTGGCCCTATTACGCGGCCGCGCTTGTGGGCGGTTATCTTGTGGGATCGATCCCGTTCGGGCTCGTGCTCACCTGGCTCGCCGGGCTCGGCGACCTCCGCAAGGTCGGCTCGGGCAATATCGGGGCGACCAACGTTTTGCGGACGGGCCGCAAGGGGCTTGCCGCCTTGACGCTGTTCCTCGACGGGGCAAAAGGCGCGGCGGCCGCCCTCCTCGGCGCCGGTTGGGGGCCGGACGCCGCCATCATCGCCGGGTTGGGCGCCGTGCTTGGCCACCTGTTCCCGGTCTGGCTCGGGTTCCGCGGCGGCAAGGGGGTGGCGACCACGTTGGGCGTCCTATTGGCGACGGCCCCTGCGGTCGGCCTCGCGGCTTGTGCGACCTGGGTGGTCACCGCCGCCTTGTTCCGGTTCTCCTCCTTCGCCGCCCTGGCGGCGCTGGCGCTGGCGCCCTACTATGCCTGGCTTATTCGCGGCGACTTGCAGCTCGTCCAATTCTTCGCCGCCCTCGCGATCCTGGTGTGGGTCAAGCACTATGCCAATATCCGCCGGCTGTTGACCGGCACGGAGCCGAAAATCGGCGCCGAGCCAGCGCGGCCGGGCGGCCTGGGCGGCAACCCTTGACCGGCGTCCGGCCCCGCCCGCTCTCGGATGGCGAACGGCTCGACTGGCTGCGCCTCATTCGCAGCGAGAATGTCGGGCCGATCACCTTTTTCCAGCTCCTGCGGCGCTTCGGATCGGCCGCCGCGGCGCTGCAAGCCCTGCCCGAGCTGTCGCGCCGCGGCGGCCGGTCGGCGCCGATCGCCATCCATTCCAAGGCCCAAGCCGAGGCCGAGCTCGCGGCGCTCGCCAAATTAGGTGCGCACCTGGTGGCGATCGGCGAGAGCGAGTATTCGCCCGCCCTTGCCGCGATCGAAGACGCCCCGCCGTTGCTCGCGGTGCGGGGCTTCACGCACCTGTTGTCGAAACGCGCCGTGGCGGTGGTCGGGGCCCGCAATGCCTCGGTCAACGGCGTGCGCTTCGCTCGTCATCTCGCCGCCGAACTCGCGACCGCCGGCGCGATCGTCGTGTCGGGATTGGCGCGCGGCATCGACGCCGCGGCCCATCGTGGCGCGCTTGCCACCGGCACGATCGCCGTGATAGCCGGCGGCGTCGACGTCGTCTACCCGGCCGAAAACGAGAGTCTCTATGCCGAAATCGTCGCCCAGGGCGCGGTCGTGAGTGAGATGCCGCCAGGTCTCGTGGCCCAGGCCAGCCACTTCCCACGCCGCAACCGGCTGATCTCGGGACTGTCCTTGGGGGTGGTGGTGGTCGAGGCGGCGCAGCGCTCGGGCTCGCTGATCACGGCGCGCTTTGCCCTCGAGCAGGGCCGCGAGGTGTTCGCGGTGCCGGGCTCGCCCCTCGACCCCCGCGCGCGCGGCGCCAACCACTTGATCCGCCAGGGCGCGACCCTCACCGAAAGCGCCGAGGACGTCATGCGCGAACTCGACCACATCATGCGCGCCCCGCTCGGCGAGCCGCCAGCGGCTCCGGCCTTGCCCCCCGAGCCGCCCGCGGTCGTCGAATCGGCCTTGCCCGAAGCCCGCGCCGAGATCATCGCCAAACTGGGTCCGAGCCCGGTGCCGGTTGACGAAATCATCCGGCAATGCCAATTGTCTGCCCCGGTGGTGCTCACGGTCCTGCTCGAACTGGAGCTGGCGGGGCGCCTGACAAGATATCCGGGAAATCAGGTATCAACATAAGAAAAACAATATGTTAATAACTATTTCTTAAAGTGGTAGCTGAGCAGAAAACCGGGCCTATGGACATCGTTATCGTCGAATCTCCGGCCAAGGCCAAGACCCTCAACAAGTACTTGGGGGGCGGCTACATGGTGCTGGCCAGCTTCGGCCATGTCCGCGACCTTTTGGAAAAGGACGGGGCGGTCGAGCCCGAGCGCGACTTCGCCATGCACTGGCAAGTCCAGGATCGGGCGCGACGCGCCTTGGCGGACATCGGCAAGGCTTTGAAATCGGCCGACCGGCTGTTCCTCGCCACCGACCCGGACCGCGAGGGCGAGGCCATATCCTGGCACCTCAAGGAAGTGCTCGCCGAGGGAAAGAGGCTCCACGGCATCGACGTCAAGCGGGTGGCGTTCAACGAGATCACCAAGGCCGCCGTGCTCGATGCCATGCGCCATCCGCGCGAGCTCGACCGCGACCTCGTCGATGCTTACATGGCGCGCCGGGCGCTCGACTACCTGGTCGGCTTCACGCTCTCCCCGGTCCTGTGGCGCAAGCTGCCGGGGAGCCGCTCGGCCGGTCGGGTCCAATCGGTGGCTCTGCGCCTGATCTGCGAGCGCGAAGCCGAGATCGAGCGCTTCGGCCCGCAGGAGTTCTGGACCGTCGAGGCGACGATGCGCACCGCTGCCGGCCGGCCCTTCACGGCCCGCCTCACGCATCTCGACGCCGCCAAGCTCGACAAGTTCGACCTCGGCAATCGCGCGGCAGCCGAGCGCGCCCAAGGCGCGATCGCGGCCGGCGACCCGTTCCGGGTCGAGGCGGTCGAGGCCAAGCGGATTCAGCGCAACCCGATGCCGCCGTTTACCACCTCGACCCTACAGCAAGAGGCCTCGCGCAAGCTCGGCTTCGGCGCCAAGCGCACCATGCGGGTGGCGCAGCAGCTCTACGAGGGCGTGGATATGGGCGGCGAGACCGTCGGCCTCATAAGCTATATGCGCACGGACAGCGTGACCTTGTCGAGCGAAGCGATCAGGATGGCGCGGGCCTTGATCGGCGAACAATATGGCCGCGATTACCTGCCCGAGGCGCCGCGCGTTTACAAGAGCCCGGCGAAAAACGCCCAGGAGGCGCACGAAGCGATCCGGCCCACCGACCTGTTCCGACGCCCCGAGCAGATGGGGTCGTACCTCGACCCCGATCTGCACCGGCTTTACGAGCTGGTTTGGCGGCGCACCGTAGCCAGCCAGATGGAGGGCGCGGTCTTCGACCAGGTCGCGGTCGACATCGCGTCCTCGGATTCGCGGGCCGTTCTGCGCGCCACCGGGTCGACCGAGGTCTTCAACGGCTTTCTTGCCGTCTACCGCGAGGACCGCGACGACCCCGGCGACGACGAGGAGGAAAGCCGGATACTGCCGGCGATGGCCAAGGGCGAGCCTTGCGGGCGTGAGGCGGTGCGACCGGAGCAGCATTTCACCATTCCCCCGCCCCGCTATTCCGAGGCCAGCCTGGTCAAGAAGCTCGAGGAGCTCGGCATCGGACGGCCCTCGACCTATGCCAGCATCATCGACGTGCTGCAGGACCGGGGTTATGTGCGGTTGGACAAGCGGCGCTTCGTACCGGAGGACCGCGGGCGGTTGGTGACGGCCTTTCTCGCCAGCTTCTTCGCGCACTATGTGGAGTACGATTTCACCGCCAAACTCGAGCATCAGCTCGATGAAATCTCCGGCGGCCGCGCCGACTGGAAGGCGGTGCTGGGCGAGTTCTGGCGCGCCTTCTCCAAGGCCGTCGCTGACACCAAGCCGTTGACCATCAAGGACGTGTTGCATGCGCTCGATGCCGAGCTCGGGCCGCATTTCTTCCCGCCCGCAGCGGACGGCCGCGACCCGCGGATTTGCCAGGCTTGCGGTCAAGGGCGGCTGTCCTTGAAGCTTGGCAAGTTCGGCGCCTTCATCGGCTGCTCCGGTTATCCCGACTGCCGCTATACGCGCCCGCTGGCGGCCGGAGAAGGCGAAGGCCAGGCGGCGCGCGGGGCAGTCCGGACGATCGGTGTCGAGCCGGCGAGCGGCGAAATGGTGAGCGTGCGCGAGGGACCCTTTGGGCCCTATCTGCAGCTCGGCGAAGGCGCCGAAGGATCGAAGCCCAAGCGGGTCTCGCTACCCCGCGACGCGCCCGCGGACGGCGTCGATTTGACGACCGCGCTCAAGCTGTTGGCGCTGCCGCGCGAACTCGGTGCCCATCCCGAGACCGGCGCCCCGATCATGGCCGGACTCGGCCGCTTCGGTCCCTACATCAAGCACGCCAACACGTATCGCTCGCTCGATTCAACGGCCGACCTCTTGTCGGTCGGCCTCAACCGCGCGGTCGACCTCCTCGCCCAGCCCATTCGTGGCCGTCGCGGGCCGCCGCCCGTGCCCTTGCGCGAGATCGGCCCGCATCCCGACGACGGCAAGACGATCGGCGCGGGGATCGGCAGATACGGCCCGTTTGTCAAGCACGGCTCGGTCTACGCCAACCTGCCGAAGGACAAGACGATCGAAGACGTCACGCTCGCCGAGTCGGTGGCGCTGATCGCCGAACGCAAAGGCCGCAAGACCGTGAGAAAGACCGCCAAGCGGGGCGGCTCGACGCGGCGGCGTGGGGCGCGGTCCAAGGCCCCGCGGCACAAGCTCGCCCCCGCGGCGGCCGGACCCGATACCTGATCGCCCCGCGAGAAGCGCCGTCATTGCACCGCTCGAAGCCCGGTCCTAGCCGCCGCGCGCCGGCCGGAGGCCTGCCGGAAACCCTGCTCATCGAGGTGGTCGCGGTCGATGTCGAGGCGGGCGAAGCCCTGGCGCGGCCGCTCGATTGGCGCGGTCCAGCCGCGCCGCCCGAAATCCGTATTCGGGCCGCGGGTCCGGCCCTGGCCGAAGGCGAGCAGGCGTTGGTCCGCGTGCGGCGGGAGCCCGGCGGCGTCTACACGGCGAGCGTTTTGCGCCGCCTAGACGCCGCGCCTAAACGCATCGTCGCGATCTATCGCCCCGATGCGAACGGCGGGCGCTTGCAGTCGACCGAGCGCAAGCTCAGGACCGAGTTCGCGCTCGCCCCTGGCCGCGGCCCCGGCCCCGGCGCGGGAGGGGCCTTGCGGCGCGGGGACTTGGTGCTGGCGGATGTCATGCCGGCCATGCGCCTCGGCCTGCCGCAAGCCCGGATCGTCGAACGCCTCGGCCACGCTTCGGACCCCGGAGCGGCGAGCCTCATCGCCATCTTGAGTCACGACATCCCGACCGTATTCGACGCCGCCGCCCTCAAGGCCGCGCGGCGCGCCCGTCCGGCGCCACCCGGCGGGCGCGAGGATCTGCGCCAATTGCCGCTGGTCACCATCGACGGCGCCGACGCCCGCGACTTCGACGACGCCGTGTTCACCGAACCCGATGCCGCCAATCCGGGAGGCTTCCATCTCGTCGTCGCGATCGCCGACGTCGCCTGGTATGCGCGCGCTGGCGACGCCCTCGACCGCGCGGCGCACGAGCGCGGGAATTCGGTCTATTTCCCCGACCGTGTCGTGCCGATGCTCCCCGAGCGGCTGTCGAACGACCTCTGTTCGCTGCGTCCGCGCGAGGACCGGCCTTGCCTTGCCGTCCACATTTGGTTCGATGCGGAGGGCCGCAAACGCCGTCATAAGTTCACGCGGGCGATGATCCGCTCGGCCGCTCGCCTCACCTATGACGAGGTCCAGGAGGCCGCCGACGGCCGGCCCCAAGGCGCGGCGGCAGCTTTGTCCGAGACCGCGATCGCGCCGCTCTATGCGGCCTATCGGGCGCTCGCCCAGGCCCGGGCCGAGCGCGGGACGCTCGACCTCGATCTCGAGGAGCGCAAGGTCGTCCTCGGCCGCGGCGGGCGGGTGGAGCGCATCGTTCCGCGCCTGCGCCTCGACAGCCATCGGCTGATCGAGGAATTCATGATCGCGGCCAATGTCTGCGCCGCCGAAAGCCTCGAGGAACGGCGCCTGCCTTGCATGTACCGGGTGCACGACGATCCCGACCCCGAAAAGCTCGCCGCCCTGCGCCAAGTCCTCGACGGCCTTGGTTTTCGCCTGGCCAGAGGCCAAGTGCTCTCGGCGCAGCATTTCAGCCGCATCCTCGAGTGGGCCGCCGACACGCCGCATCGCAACCTGGTCAACAACCTCGTGCTGCGCTGCCAGTCGCTGGCCATCTACAACCCGGAAAACCGCGGCCATTTCGGCCTGGCGCTGAGGCGCTATGCACACTTCACCTCGCCCATCCGACGCTACGCGGACCTCCTTGTCCACCGCGCCCTCATCGCCGGCCTCAAGCTCGGCGAGGGCGGCCTGCCCGACGGCGCGGCGGCCGTCTTCAATGACCTCGCCGGCCATCTCTCCTCGACCGAGCGTCGAGCGACAGAGGCCGAGCGCGACGCCCTCGATCGTTACGTCGCGGCCTATCTCGCGGAGCGTACCGGGGCGCGGTTCCCGGCCCACATCTCCGGGGTGGCGCGGTTCGGGCTGTTCGTCACCCTCGACGAGCTCGGTGCCGACGGGTTGGTGCCGATCCGGGCGCTGCCTGACGACTTCTATGTCCACGATCCCACGCGCCAGCAATTGCGCGGCCGCCGCTCGGCCCGTGTCTTTGCCCTCGGCGAGGCGGTCGAGGTCCGCTTGGTGGAAGCCAACCCGGCGACCGGCGGGATCGTGTTCGATCTTTTGGACAGCGGTCGCCCCGGGCGCCGGCGAGGCAGAATTCGATAGTCAAACCGATCCGCTCCGACTAATTCTTAATTTTTGGCGGCGACATTGGTCGCTCCCACCTGCCGCGCCTCGGGATCACGGTCTGGGGTTCGAAAAGAGGCGTCGGCGGCGCGCTGCCGGGGAGCGGCTTCTGTAACCTTGTGTTCGAGATATCAAAGGATTGCGCGGCGTTGTTCATTGTCTTAGATAAATTCTTGGGCGGCAGGCATACGGGCGCGAGCCCGGCGCACCGGCGCGGGGCGCTGTTCGGCGCGTTAATGCTGTTGGCCGCCTGCGCGGGTCCGCGCGAGGCCGTCCGCACCGACGCATTGCCCGCCGAGGCGACGCAATTCTTCTCGAGCGCCTACGATCAGATCGCCGAAAAATATCTCCAGCCGGTGCCGCTCGCCGCGCTGGCGGGCAGCGGGCTCGGGCGCATCAGCCGGCTCGATCCGAAGCTTGAGGTGAGGCGACACGAGGATCGGTTCGAGGCCCGCGCGGACGGTACTTTGCTCGCCGCCTTCGACGTGCCGCAAACCGACCATGCGCAAAGCTGGGCCGAGACCACGGTCGCCGTCATCGAAAGCCTGCGCGCCCATTCCGCGGCCATCGGCGAGGCGAGCATGGAGGCCCTTTACCAGACGGTCATCGATGGCGCCCTCACTCGGCTCGACACCTATTCCCGCTACGCCGGCCGGGAAACGGCCCGCGACAGCCGCGCCGCGCGCGAGGGGTTCGGGGGCATCGGCATCACGATCGACACCGAGAACGGGGATATCCGGGTGGCCACGGTCATTCCCGACTCGCCTGCGGCCCACGCCGACCTTCGGATCGACGACCGCATCGTCGAGATCGAGACCGAACCGACCACGGGCATGCCGGCGCGCGATGTCGTCCGCCGCCTGCGCGGGCCGATCGGCCAGTCGGTCCGGATGGCGATCCATCGCCAGGGTCAAGACCACCTGCAATTGACGTTAACCCGTGCGCTGATCGTACCGCCGACCGTGACCTACCGCGGCGACGGCGATGTCGCCTACATCCGCGTCGCGGGCTTCAACCAGCACACGACCGACCGGCTGACCGCCGCCATCAAACGCGCGAGGCGCGAGATCGGCCCTGCCCTCAAGGGCACGGTGCTCGACCTGCGCGGCAATCTGGGCGGCCTGCTCGACCAGGCCATTTCGGTCGCCGATCTGTTCCTGGCCGAGGGTCCCATCGTGTCGACGCGCGGGCGTCACCCCGCCAGCCCTCAGGGCAGCCGCGCGCGAAGCGGCGACATCGGTGAGAACCTGCCGCTGGTCGTGCTCATCAACGGGTCTTCCGCCTCGGCGTCGGAGATCGTGGCGGCGGCGCTCCTGGACAACGGCCGCGCCGTGGTGATCGGCACGACGTCGTTTGGCAAGGGCTCGGTCCAAACCGTGGTTTCGCTGCCCAACGAGGGCGAACTCGTGCTCACTTGGGCGCGTTTCCACGCCCCCTCGGGCTATTCCTTGCAAGACCTCGGGGTACTGCCGTCGATCTGCACCAGCGGCGGCAACGAGGATGCCGGGACGATCTTGGAGGCGGTGCGCCGCGGGCGCATCACGTCTGCCGCGACGATGGCCGAGTGGCGTTCGGCGGACCATTCGGACCCGGCGCGACTGAAGGCGCTGCGCGCCCTGTGCATGCCGGAACCAGCCGAGCGGGCGAGCGATCTCGAACTCGCCCGCGGGCTGCTCGCCGACGGCCCGCTCTACGCCTGGGCGTTGCGATCGGCCCAGTTGGCGGCGCAGCCGCGCTGAGGCGGTGCAGGAATGGGCGCGGAGACCGGCTTGACAGCCCCGACGTTCCCTCCTACCCCTTGCTTACCGCACGGACCCCGTCCACACGATTGGAACACGACCATGGCGAAGTCGAAGCAACTGCTGATCAAGCTGGTCAGCACCGCGGACACCGGGTACTTCTACGTGACGACGAAAAACCCGAAGAAGAACACCGAGAAGATGCAACTGCGCAAATACGACCCGGTGGCGCGCAAGCACGTCGTCTTCAAGGAAGGCCGGATCAAGTAGCGGCCGTTCGCTTGGGCGTTCAGGCGAGGGCGACGAGGGCCGGCGAGGCCCCCTCGCCCTCGCCCGCCCTGACCACCCGGTTGCGGCCGCTTCGCTTGGCTTCGTAGAGCGCCGCATCGGCCGCGCGCAGCAAGCCATCCTGCGTCGCGAGACCGGGGCCGCTCAGCGCCCAGCCGATGCTCACCGTCACCCTGGGTTCGCGCCCTCCCTCGGCGGTCGAGATGGCGATGGAAGGGTTGGCGACGGCTCGCCGCAGGCGTTCCGCGACCTTGCCGGCGATCGCGGCGTCGGCATCGGGGATGACGACCGCAAACTCCTCCCCGCCCCAGCGTGCCACGGAGTCCAAACCGCGCACGAAATACATCAGGCGGTTGGCGACTGCCCGCAACACCTCGTCGCCCGCCGCGTGCCTGTGGGTGTCATTGACCGACTTGAAGAAGTCGACGTCGATCATCAGCAAGCCGAGGGGCCTGCCGGTCTCAGCGGCGCGGGCGAGCAGCGAGTCGAGATGGTTCGAAAGATAGCGGCGGTTATGGAGGCCGATCAGGTTATCGCTCAGCACCACGACAGGTTGCGCTCGTAATTGGCGCGCAGCCGTTCCTGGTAGCGGCGGCGGCGATTCTGGGTACGGCAGCGGGCCATCAGCTCGCAGCGGTCGACCGGGCTCACCAGGTAGTCGCTGACGCCGAGATCGAGCGCCTTGGCGAGGAGGTCGTGGTCGCCGTCCTCGACCACCGCCATGATCGGGGTGTGGCGGGTCGCCTCCCGGGACCGGAGCTTGGCGCAAAGCCTGAGCCCCTCCGCGTCGCGGAGCAGGAGATTCACGATCACGAGATCGAAATTCTCGCGGGCGGCCCGTTCGAGCGCCGAGGCCCGGTCGCTCGCGAACTCGACGACGTGTCGGTCGATCGCCAAAACGCGCGCCTCGCGCGCGTCGATGTCGGCACAGACGGACGTCTCGCCGTTGATGCCGAACTGCCGGTTGGTCCCTTCACGCAGGCGCCATTCGTCGGCCACCATCTTGAAACGGACGAGCGAGCGAAGGCGCGCCCTCGGCGACGCCTCGCGGATCGGCTTGGTGAGGAAATCGGCGGCGCCGGCCTCGAGCCCGCGCTCCTCTGCGCCCGACACCGCCGTGACCATGACCACCGGCACATGCCGTGTCAGGGGATCAGCCTTCAAGCGCCAGCAGACCTCGAAGCCGTCCATCCCCGGCATCATCACGTCCAGGAGAACGATATCCGGCGGGTCTGCGCGGGCGCATCTGATGGCCCGGCGCCGCTGAGGGCGGTGGCGACGCTGAAATACTCGGCCGCCAGCCGCGCCTCTAGCAGGGTGCGGAAAAAGGAATTTCGAGCGCCGATGACGCAAGATTGATTCGCCGGTCGATCGCTGAACGCAACAATGATTCAAAGACGAGATGCTGCCGATTCGATTGTTGCGCCATCAGCTTCCTCGTCGGAGTTTTTCCGCACCCTGCTAGGAGTTTGACGTTGGGCTCAAGATCGTCGACAATCAGGACGCGCCCCGGCATCGGCTTAAAACCGCGGCCCGCTGGTCGTCAGCCCAACAACCGTTGCACGGTTTCGAGGAAATCCTTCACCGAGATCGGCTTGGCGATATAGGCCTCGCACCTCCCCTGCCGGATCTTTTCCTCGTCGCCCTTCATCGCGAACGCGGTTACGGCAATGAGCGGGATATCCTGGAGATCCGGATCGTCCTTCAGCCACTTTGCCACGTCGAGACCCGAGACTTCGGGGAGCTGGATATCCATCAAGATGAGATCCGGCCGATGTTCGCGGGCGATCCGCATCGCCTCCATCCCATCCCTGGTCTCGAAGGTTCCATAGCCATGCGCTACGAGCAGGTCGTGGAACAGTTTTCGGTTGAGATCGTTGTCCTCGACAATGAGCACGGTCTTCGGCGCGCTGCCGTTCCGACTGGTTTGCATCGAACCTCCCCGTTGTCCGTCCATGAGGAATTCGGAGCCCCCGCGGCAGTCGGTCGCCAATATACGTCTACCCTGGAGGTGGCCGAGACCGCACCTGTCGGCACGGGGGCGATTCGTGCCAGATTTCGGTTAACAAATCGTAAACGGACGGATGCCGGAAGGAGCCGAATCGTGAGCTTGAGGATCGGTATCGACATCGGCGGTACGAAGATCGAAGCCGTGGCCATCGATGAAACGGGCCGGGAAATCGTGCGCCGGCGCGTCGCCACGCCCGCCGGGGACTACCCCGCCACGCTCGCGGCGATCGCCGGCTTGGTGGCCGGGGTCGAGCATGCGTGCGGACGCAAGGGATCGGTCGGGGTCGGCATGCCGGGCACGATCTCGCCGGCGAGCGGACGGGTCAAGAACTCGAACTCGCTGTGCCTGTTGGGCCAGGCGCTCGACCGCGACCTCGAGCGCGCGCTCGCCCGGCCGGTCCGCCTCGCCAACGATGCCGATTGCTTTGCCTTGTCCGAGGCGGCGGACGGCGCGGCGGCCGGGGCGCGCAGCGTGTTCGGGGTCATTCTCGGCACCGGCGTGGGCGGCGGGCTGGTCTACGAGGGTCGCCTCATAGCGGGCGCCAATGCGATCGCCGGCGAATGGGGCCACAATCCCCTGCCCTGGCCCCGGCCCTGGCCGCATGCCGACGAGCGGCCCGGCCCCGCCTGCTATTGCGGCCGTTCCGGCTGCATCGAGACGTTCCTGTCGGGTCCCGGCCTCGCCCGCGACCACCGCCTCGCCACCGGCCAGTCGATGGAACCGGCGGACATCGCCGCCGCCGCACAGGCCGGCGACCAGGCAGCCGACGCTTCCCTGGCGCGCTATGTCGACCGGCTGGCGCGTGCGCTCGCCTGCGTCATCAATATCTTCGACCCGTACGTGATCGTGCTCGGCGGCGGGCTATCGCGCCTGCCCCGACTCTACAGCCAAGTTCCCGAACGCTGGACGGACGGGGTGTTCTCCAACAGCGTCGACACCAAGCTCGTCCCACCCAAGCACGGCGATTCGAGCGGTGTGCGCGGTGCCGCTCGACTGTGGCCGGCGAACGGCGCCTGATCCCGCTCCTCGGGGCCGATCAGCAGTCGGGCTTCGGCAGCGCCTCGAGCCGGTCGAGCGTGGCGCGGATCGAAAAACTGTCGTACTCGAACAGGAATTCGCCGCCGATCCCGTTGTCGAGCAGCCGCATGCCGGTCTCGTATTCCGGCGCAGTGTTGTGGTCGCCGATCTTGAAGAACGCCATGCGCACCGACCACGACGGCCGGTTGGCGATCGCCGCGATGTTCGGCTTGGCGGCGGCAGGCTCGGGCGGCTGCCGGGGGCCGATGACGGCGTTGACCTCGAGCGCCCCGTCGAGCGTCACGCCGTCGAAGACGATGCGCGAGACCTGGCGATCGCTGGCGTCGGCGCGGCGGAGCAGCAGGATCGTATGGTCGGTGGGGAACATCGCGCCGGGCGGCAGCTCGATGGACTCGCCCGCGGGCACGGTGAAAACCGCCTTGCCGCTCTTGCCCGGCCCCTCGATCCGAGCCCGGCCGCGCAGTTCCTCGTTGACCTCGCCGGCGCGCGTCGAGCGCAGGCTAAAGCGGTAGGAAAGCCCGTCCCGCGCTTCCCAGCTCGAAAAACTGATGTCGGTGTCGACCTTCCCGCCTTCGTCATCGAAGAGGAAGAAGCGCATGCGCTGGTTGAGCGTCCACCCGTCGCAGAGCTCCTGCAAGTCGAGATACATGCCGCCGTCGATGGCGCCCACCCCGCTGTTCGACTTGGCCGAGCCCAGGCTCAGCGTATAGGCGGCGCGGTGCGAGGCCATCTCCGCCGCCGATGGCAGGCCGACGGCGCCCACCGCCAGGACGGCGGCCGCGATGAGGACCCTTCGAACGACCATCAAGCCATCTCCGACTAGGGTATAGGGCGCCGCTGAACGATACGATCCCATGGCGGCGGGATTATGGCAGCCAAGCGCGGGCCCGGATAGGGCGTAAGTCCGGGCCGGCGGTGGCATTCGAGAGCCTGTCCGGACAGGCTCCGAGCGCTCAGCCCGGCTTCCTCGCCGGCGGCAGGTCGAGCTTGATGTGCAGTTCCCTGAGCCGGCCCGGCTCGACCGGCGCGGGCGCCTGCATCAACAGGTCCTGGGCCTGCTGGTTCATCGGGAAGGCGACGACCTGGCGGAGGTTGGGCTCGTCGGCGAGCAGCATGACGATGCGGTCGATGCCGGGCGCCGATCCACCGTGCGGCGGGGCGCCGAACTTGAAGGCGCTGAGCATTCCGCCGAAGCGGCTCTCGACCTCGCCGCGCGAATAGCCGGCGATGGCGAACGCCTTGTACATGATGTCGGGACGATGGTTGCGAATCGCCCCCGACGACAACTCGACGCCGTTGCAGACGATGTCGTACTGGAACGCCCTGATGGCGAGCGGGTCCTGGGTTTCCAGGGCCTCGAGGCCGCCCTGGGGCATCGAGAACGGGTTGTGGCTGAAGTCGATCTTGCCGGTCTGGTCGTCGAGTTTGTACATCGGGAAATCGACGATCCAGCAAAACCGGAACGCCCCCGACTCGACCTGCGACAATTCCTCGCCGAGTTTGCGGCGCGCCGCCCCCGCCAGCTTCTCGGCGGCGGCCTTGCGGTCGGCGACGAAGAACACCGCATCGCCGTCGGCGATCCCGGCCAGCTCCTTGAGGCGTCGAAGCCGCGCCTCGTCCAGGAACTTGGCGATCGGACCCTTGGCCGCCCCGCCCTCGAAGACGATGTAGCCCAGCCCGGCCCCGCCCTCGCCCCGCGCCCAGTCGTTGAGCTTGTCGAAGAAGCTGCGCGGCCGGGAAGCGGCCCCGGGCGCGGGGATGGCGCGCACCACCGCGTCCCCCGCCACCGCCTTGGCGAAGACGCCGAAGGTCGAGCCCCGGAACACCTCGCCCACATCCGCGATCAGGAGCGGGTTGCGCAGATCGGGCTTGTCAGTGCCGTAGGCGAGCATCGCCCGATCGTAGGGGATGCGCGGGAATGGCGGCGGGCTGGTCTGGCGAGCGCCGCCGAACTCGGCGAACACCCCCGCGAGCACCGGCTCGATCGCCGCGAACACGTCCTCCTGGGTCACGAACGACATCTCGAAATCGAGTTGATAGAACTCGCCCGGGCTGCGGTCGGCGCGCGCGTCCTCGTCGCGGAAGCAGGGCGCAATCTGGAAGTAGCGGTCGAAGCCGGCGACCATCAACAGCTGCTTGAATTGCTGCGGGGCCTGCGGGAGGGCATAAAACGTCCCCGGATGCACGCGGCTCGGCACCAGGTAGTCGCGCGCCCCCTCCGGGCTCGAGGAGGTGAGGATCGGGGTCTGGAACTCGTTGAACCCCTGCTCGATCATGCGCCGACGGATCGAGGCGATGACCCGGCTGCGCAGCATGATGTTGGCGTGCATCCGCTCGGTCCGGAGATCGAGGAACCGGTAGCGCAAGCGCAGCTCTTCGGGGAAGTCGCCTTCGGCGTTGACCTGGATCGGCAGCAGCTCGGCCGGCGAGTCGAGCTTGAACTCGTGGATCGCAATTTCGACTTCGCCGGTGGCGAGCTTCGGATTCACCGTCTCGGGCGGACGCGCCCGCACCGGGCCGGTGACCGTCGCCACGCTTTCGAGGCGCGCGCCCTCGACCCCGCGGAACAAGGCGCTCGAGGTATCGATCACGCATTGGGTGATGCCGTAATGGTCGCGCAGATCGACGAACAGCAGGTTCCCGTGGTCGCGCTTGCGGTGGATCCAGCCCGACAGGCGCGCGATGGCGCCGACATCGACACGGCGCAGCGCGCCGCAGGTATGGGTGCGATAGGCGTGCATGGGAGTCCGTGGCTGTGGGCGCGGGCGGTGCGGGCGGCGCAAGAGCGCACGGGATCCCGCCATTTGTCAAGGCGGCGGTAAGGCCGGCGGCCGGCGCCGCTTTGCCGCCCCGCCGATTTCGTGTAAAACCCGTGCGGCATGTCTCTCATCGCCGAATCCGGGCAGCTCGCGGGCTTCTGCGAGCGCTTGTCAGGGGCCGAATTCGTCGCGGTCGATACCGAGTTCATGCGCGACCGGACCTATTGGCCGCAGCTCTGTCTCGTGCAGATGGCCGGGCCCGACGACGCCGCGGTCATCGACGCGCTCGCCCCCGGGCTCGACCTATCGCCGGTCCTGCGCCTGATGGACGATTCCCGGATCCTCAAGGTCTTCCATGCCGGGCGCCAGGACCTCGAGATTTTCTATCTCGTGATGCATCGCGTGCCCGCGCCTCTGTTCGATACCCAGGTCGCGGCGATGGTCTGCGGCTTCGGCGATGCGGCGAGCTACGAGACCCTGGCCGGACGGCTGGCGGGGGTGCGGATCGACAAATCGGTGCGCTTCACCGACTGGGCCGCGCGCCCGTTGAGCGAGCGGCAGATCGCTTATGCGCTCGCCGATGTCGTCCACCTGCGCGCCGTCTATCTCGCGCTCGCCCGGCGGCTCGGCGCCGGCGGCCGTGCCCAGTGGCTCACGGAGGAAATGGCCACGTTGCTCGATCCCGCGACCTACCGTTTCGACCCCGAGGAGGCTTGGCGGCGCCTCCACTCGCGAGCCGCCAAGCCGCGCTTTCTCGCCGTCCTCCGCGAGGTCGCCGCCTGGCGTGAGCGCGAGGCCCAAGGCCGCGATACGCCACGCAACTGGGTCTTGCGTGACGAATGGGTGATGGATATCGCCGCCCACGCGCCGACCTCGCGCGACGCGCTCTCGCGCCTGCGCGGCCTGTCCAAGGGCTTCGCCGAGAGCCGGGCTGGCGAGGACGTCTTGGCGGCGGTGGCGCGCGGGCTGGCCGTGCCCGAGTCGGAATTGCCGCCGGCGCCGCCGCGGACCGAGAAGCCGGCGGGCCTGGGCCCGGTGGTCGAGCTCCTCAAGGTCCTCCTCAAAATGAAATGCGAGGTCCATGACGTGGCGCCGAAGCTGGTCGCCTCCACGTCCGATCTCGAGGCCATCGCCGCGAACGACGCGGCCCAGGTCCCCGCCCTCCATGGCTGGCGGCGCGAGGTGTTCGGCGAGGATGCGCTGGCCCTCAAGGCAGGCAAGCTGGCCTTCACTGCCCACGGCAAGCACCTCGTCCTGGTGCCGACCGCCCAGCCCGAGGCGCCGGAATCGGCCCGCATCCGCGCCTGACCTCGATCAGGTCTCCGTCGCGACGATCAGCGGCGCCTTGTCGAAGGCCTCGGCCAGCGCCGCCAAGCGGCGTTCGACCGACTCGCCGATCAGGGCGCGCGCGCTCTTCTTGAGCACCAGCTTGAGGTTCTTCGCCCCCGGCACGAGCGCGACGTGGCGCAGGATTTTCGGCGCGCCGCCCGACAGCGTGAACGCGAGGCGTAGCGCCAGCCCGAGGCGGCCGGCTTCGCGCCGCCGCTCTTCGTCGAGGAGATGGATGGCCGGCCGCATCACCTCGGCCGCGCTCGACCCCGCGTAGCGTGCGAATACCGCGAGCGCGATCCAGGCCCGGCCGGCGTGGTCGATGCCGGTGAGCGGCAACCGCAGCACGCGCAGGAAGGCGAGCTCGGCCCGGTAATCCGGGTGCTCGCCCCACGCGATGTCGGCCAACAGACACGCCGCCAAGTGCAGGCGCCGCGCCTCGGCCGTGGTGTCCGCGAACAGCTCTTCGATCCAGCCATGGAGCCGGCGCCCGTCGAGCGCGAAGCGGGCGCTCCGTGCCGCCATGTCCGAGGCGGCGGCAATCAACGGGTCCCGCCGCCGCAGCGCCGGCGGCAGGGCGGCGTAAAGGCAGCCCTCGCGCAGCCCCAGCGCCGAGAAGACCAGGCGTCGCGGGCGCGCGCGGGCGAGGATGCGCTCGAGCACCAAGGCGGCGACCGGCAGTGCCTCGACGCGCCGGCGCGGGATACGGCTGATGCGCTCCAGAGAATCGCGGCTCAAATGGGCGATGAGATCGAGGAAGTCTTCGGCCTGGTCGCGCGGCAGCGAATAGTGATGGATGACCCGCAAGGGGTAGTCGACATGGGCCATGTGGAGGCGGGCGATGGCTCGCCACGCCCCGCCGACGGCATAAAAGCTGCGGCCCTCGACGCGGTCGAGCCAGGTCAGCCCGGCGAGCGCCTCGTCGATGATCTCGTTCGGCTTGACCCCGCTCGCGGTTGCGTCCGCGAGCCGCAAGGGCCCGAACGGCAGCGTCGCGTGGCGGCCCAGGCGGCCCCCGTTGAGCGCCACGAGCTCGAGGCTGCCGCCGCCCAGATCCCCCATCAAGCCATCGGCCGCCGGCATGCCCGAGACGACGCCGAGCGCCGACAGGCGCGCCTCCTCCGCGCCGGACAGCACTCGCACATCGAGGCCGGCCCGGCGCCGAACGGCGGCCACGAACTCCGGCCCGTCGGCAGCATCGCGCACCGCCGCCGTCGCCATCGCCTCGAGCCGCCCGACGCCCATCGCCGCGGCGAGCGAGGCGAAGCGGCGCAGGTTCAAAAGCGCCAGCTCCATGCCCTCGCGATTCAAGCGGCCGCTGGCCTCGAGGCCGCGTCCCAGGCTGCATAGCACTTTCTCGTTGAAGATCGGCTGCGGGGTACGCGAGACGGCGTCGAACACCACCAGGCGAACGGAATTCGAGCCGATATCGATGACGCCGACGTGACGCGAGGCGGAGACCGCTTTACGCCCGCGCCGCGGTGCTCGGGGCGACATGAAATCAGGCGTTCTTGGGTATAGGCACCAAGCGTGGCGTGGCTTTCGATTTGCCGAGCGCCCGGCCGCGACCCGAGAGGCTGGGATTGGTCATGAAGAACTGGTGGGCGCCGAAGCTGTCGGCCCCTCCCTCGAGGCGGGTGTAAACGCCGTCGGCCGACAAGGACCAGCTTTGCGCCACGTCGCGCAGATTGGCCACCATGATCTGGTCCTGGATCTGCTGGTGGACAGTCGAGTTCTCGATCGACACCAAGGTTTCGACGCGCCAATCGAAATTGCGCGGCATCCAGTCGGCGGAGGAGATGAACACCTTGGACTGCGGGTGCGGCAGGCCGTGGCCGGCCCCGAAGCAGACGATGCGGCCGTGCTCGAGGAAGCGGCCGACGATGCTTTTCACGCGGATGTTCTCGGAACGGCCCTCGAGCCCCGGCCGCAAGCAGCATATGCCGCGCACCACGAGATCGATGGAGACGCCCTCTTGGCTGGCGCGATAGAGGGCATCGATGATGATCGGGTCGACGACGGCGTTGAGCTTGGCCCAGATCGCGGCCGGCCGGCCGGCGCGCGCGTGCGCGATCTCGTCCTCGATCAGCGACAGGAGATGGGCGCGCAACGTCAAGGGCGCAAACTGAAGTTTTTCCAGCTTCTCGGGCTGCGCATAGCCGGTCATGTAGTTGAACAGCCGCGCGGCGTCGCGGCACAGCCCCGGATCGCAGGTGAAGAACGACAGGTCGGTGTAACCCTTGGCCGTGACGGGATGGTAGTTGCCGGTCCCGAAATGAACATAGGACCTCAAGGTCGCACCCTCGCGGCGGACCACGAGCGAGACCTTGGCATGGGTTTTCAAGTCGAGGAACCCGTAGACGACCTGGGCGCCCACGCGCTCGAGGTCGCGGGCCCAGCGGATATTCGCGGCCTCGTCGAACCGCGCCTTGAGCTCGACCATCGCGGTCACCGATTTCCCGGACTCGGCAGCGGCGATGAGCTCGCGCACGATCGGCGAGTTGTCCGAGGTGCGGTACAGCGTCTGCTTGATCGCCACCACGGCGGGGTCCTGGGCCGCCTGGCGGATGAACTGCACCACCACGTCGAAGCTCTCGAACGGGTGGTGGACGACGATGTCCTTTTGGCGGATCGCGGCGAAGCAGTCGCCGCCGTAATCCCGGATGCGCTCGGGAAAGCGCGGGTGGTAGGGCGTGAAGACCAGCTCCGGGCGGTCGTCGACGATCAACTGGCTCGTCCCCGCAAGGTCGAGCGGTCCGTCGAGCCGGAACACGTCGTCGGCGCCCACCTCGAGCCGGTCGACGACATAGGCCAGCAAATCCTCGGGCATTTGGGCGCTGACCGTGAGCCGGATCACCGAGCCTCGCCGACGCCGCTTGAGCGCCGATTCGTAAAGGCGCACCAGGTCCTCGGCTTCTTCCTCGATCTCGACCTCGCTGTCGCGCAGGATGCGAAAGCAGCCCTGGGAGCGGACCTCGAAGCCCGGAAACAGCCGGTCGAGGTACAGGCCGACCGCCTCCTCGAGCGGCAGGAACCGGATCGCCTCGCCGGGCAAGCGGACGAAGCGGTCGATTTGGTTGGGGAGCAGTAGCAGGGCGCGGAGCTGCTTGCCGTCGCCGCGGCGATCGAGCTGCAAGATCAGCGCGAAGCCTTGGTTGGGAAGGAAGGGAAACGGATGGGCGGGATCGAGCGCCAAGGGGGTGAGCGTCGGAAACACCGCCTCCATGAACAGGCCGTCGAGCCATTGATGTTCGTCGGCGGTCAATTCCTCGGCTGTCAGCACCGCGATGCCGGCCCGGCGCAACTCGGCGGTCAGCGCGCGCCAAGTCATTTGCTGCGCCGCGAGCAGCAAGCCGGCCCGTCGGTTGACGGCCCCAAGCTGCTGGGCGGGAATGAGCCCGTCAGCGCTTAGCGTTGTTACACCGGCGGCGATTTGTCCCTTAAGGCCGGCCACGCGGACCATGTAGAACTCGTCGAGATTGCTCGCCGAGATCGACAGGAAGCGCAACCGTTCGAGCGGCGGATGGGCCGGGTTGTCGGCCTCCTCGATCACGCGTTCGTTGAAAGCGAGCCAGGATAGTTCGCGATTGATGAACCGCGCTTCCGGCGGGGCGTCGATGGGCCCCTGGTCGACCACTTCGATCCTCGTGCTCACGTTGCCTCCAAAGATGGCGGACCGCTCCGCGAACCCCCGTTCATGGCACAAAACGCTGCCCCGCGCGTCGGCGGAGATATAACATGGCCGGCCAAGGCAAGTGCGATCAGCGGCCCACCCTCCGCCCCGCCGGCGCGATGTAGTCGATGAGCGCGGTCTTGCCAGGCGCCGGCCGACCTCGACACCCGTTGATGGGCACCTATTTCCACAACCAGCCAGCGGCGGGACCGCTTGGAGGCAACCCAAGGGAGCTCGCAAAATAGCTCTGAATTTATCGATAACTCATTCATCCGACGGACAAATTACCGTTCGCTGGCGATCCGCCCCGATCACCCATCTCGGCCTTGATCGCGGACCACGGTGCGGGCCATGGGCACGGTGATCCGGCGCTGTCCGGCCAGCGCGGCCGCATCGAGGGCGAGGACGGCCCGCCGGGCGGCGGCGAGCGAGCGCTCGAGGCGCGTCACCAAATAGGCGACGAGCTCGGGCGTGACCCGGAGTTGGCGATCGGCGAACAGCTTGACCAGCGCCGCCTCGATCAGCGCATCGTCCGGCGGACCGATCTCGGCAACCGGCAAGGCGGCGAGGCGCGATTTGAGATCGGGCAGAGCGACCGCCCAGCGCGCCGGCGGCAGCATGGCTGTGAGCAACAAATGGCCGCCGTGTTCGGCGACGAAGTTATGGAGATGCAGGAGCGCGTCCTCGTCAAAGGCGCCGCGACCCAGGTCCTCGACGACGGCACTGCGCGCCCCGGCGAGCATCGCCGGCGGCACGCGACCCCCGAGCTCGGCGGCGCCGAGCCGCGCGGCGCCCGACCGCTGCCGCCATACCTCGGCGAGATGGGTCTTGCCGCAGGCCGGCGGCCCGACGACGACCAGCCCCGCTCCCGGCCAGCCGGGCCATAGATCGAGCCAGACGACGGCGTCGCGGTTGCTGGCCGAGACCAGAAAATCTTCGCGCCCGAAGGCGGTCCGGTGACCGAGATCGAGGGGAAGCTGGCGGCTCATCGCCGGGCCGCAACCTGCCTTCCAGCGGTCATCGTGCATCCTCGACATGGGCCAACCGCCGGGTCCAATGGACCACATAGGCGCCGCCCGAGAGCACCGTCGTGACGGCCGCCAGCACGACCAACACCTCACTCGCACCGAAATCCTGGATGCCGAGGCCAAGCCGGGCGAGGACCACGGAGGCGAGCGTGATCTGCACCGCCGTGTTGATTTTGCTGATCGCCATCGGCCGGCTCTTGAAGGACTGGGTGATGGCATGCACCACGACCGCCCCGGCGATGATCATCAGATCGCGGAAGACCACCAGGATGACCAGCCAATCCGGGAGATGGCCGAGCCAACCCAACGTCAGATAGACACCGACCACCAGCGTCTTGTCGGCGAGCGGATCGAGAAAGGCGCCAAGCTCGGTGCGCGAGTCGAAGCGCTTGGCGATGTAGCCGTCGATCGCGTCGGTGAGCCCGGCGCCGACGAACAGCCAGAACGCCAGGGTCATCCGGCCTTCGATCATCAGCCACACCACCAGCGGCGCAGACAGGAGACGGCTGAAGCTGAAGAAATTCGGCAGGCTGATCATGGGCCGGGCGGCCGGGCGGCGGCAGGCGTGAGCACCAGACGCCACGCATCGGCCTCGCGGGTCAGAACGAGGTCGCGCTGCGCGAGCGCCAAGCGGAGCTGGTGTTCATCCCCGATGTAGACCAACTCGACCGTCGCCCCGGTTCGCTCGAGCACCACGAGATCACTGCGCCGTATGGCGGCGATGGCGGCTAGGCGCCGACGGACCGTCACCCACTCGCCGAGCGTCTTGAGCGGCACGACGGCGACGAGTTTTTCCTCGTGCCCGAAGCGCAGCAACGAGTCGGCCTTCCAACGCTCCTCCACGGCGCGCACGATTTCCACGGCCGTCCTCGCCATCAGCGTGTCGTCGGACTCCGCCTCGCTGGCCGCGACGCTCTCGACCAAGGTCGTATCTCCCCCCACGGCGCCGAACCGGGCGACCGACACCTGGAGGATCCGGCGGCCGTCGCCGGGCTCGAGGCTGGCCTCGACCACCAGGGCGCCCGAGGCCCCATAGCGGCCGGAAATCGCGGTAATCCGCGACCCCTCGCCGGTCGCCGCCTGGGTGGCGCTGATCTCGGCGATATCGGTCAAGTCTCCCCGCGGCACGATCAAGGGCGCAAGCCCGTCGCGCGCCGGCAGTCTCGCCCACGCAGCCCGCCACGGATTGGGTTCATCCCATAACGCGACGAGGCCGCCGCGCTCGCGCCACACCGGCAGGACCAACAGCGGCTTGGCGTAGGTTTCGGCGAACCGGATGTCGGCGACCTGCAGCAGCGATCGCACGTCGTCGGGCTTGAAACGGAACGTCAGTGTCGCGAGGTAGCGCACGGCGGAGCTGCGTTCGCTCTGCACCTCGAAGCTGTCCACCAGCTCCGCGATCCGGGCGGCGCCCGGGTTGGGAAGCCGGCCGTGGTCCTCGCGTGGGGTCAGTCGTTCGAACAGGCGCCGGAGCGCGAGGCGCTGGCCATCGACCAGCGCCGCCTCGCGGGCCGCGGCGGCGGCGGCGGCCGTGCGGTCGACCGCCACGTCGCGGACCGTGAAGGCCTCGATGGTCTCTGCCCTGACCGGGTCGCCGCGGCCAGGCCACAGCAGGATCGCGGCGAGCGCGAGGGCCGCTTGGGCCGCCCGCCGCAGGACGTGTCGTGCCATTTGAATACCGTTGCCGATCCAGTATGTTCGCGAAACAGGGGCATACGGGCCCGCGGCCCGCAGTGTCCGTCCCAATCTCGCACGAGGGCGCCATTCGCAGCAACCGATACAGGGACGCCGGGGTCGATATCGATGCCGGCGACGCCGTGGTTGAGGCGATCAAGCCGCTGGCGCGCTCGACGCGCCGGCCAGGCGCCGAGGCCGACCTCGGTGGATTCGGCGCCCTGTTCGACCCCAAGGCGGCAGGCTTTCGGGACCCGATCCTGGTCGCCACCACCGATGGCGTGGGCACCAAGCTCAAGATCGCCATCGAAACCGGGCGGCATGAGGGCGTCGGCATCGACCTCGTCGCCATGTGCGTCAATGATCTCGTCGTGCAGGGCGCCGAGCCGCTGTTTTTCCTCGACTATTTTGCGACCGGCAAGCTCGAGGTCGAAGCGGCGCGGGCGATCATCGCCGGCATCGCCCAAGGTTGCCGCGAGGCCGGCTGCGCGCTCATCGGCGGAGAGACCGCCGAGCTGCCCGGTCTGTATCGGGACGGCGACTACGACCTCGCCGGTTTCGCGGTCGGCGCGGTCGAGCGCGGCCAAGTGGTGAGCGGCGTGACGGTGCGCGAGAACGACGTCGTCCTCGGCCTCGCCTCGGCGGGTCTGCATGCCAACGGATTTTCGCTGGTCCGCCGGGTCGTCGCCGAAGCCGGGCTCGCCTGGGACGCCCCGGCGCCCTTCGCGCCGGAGCGCCGGCTGGCCGAAGCCCTGCTCGACCCCCCCACCCGCCTTTACGTCAAGAGCTGCCTTGCGCTTGCCCGGGCAGGCCTCGCCAAGGCCATGGCCCATATCACCGGCGGCGGGTTGGTCGAAAACGTGCCACGAGTGATCCCCGACGCCGTCGCGGTCGAGATCGACGCCGCGGCCTGGACCCTACCGCCCGTTTTCGCCTGGCTGGCCAGGAGCAGCGGCATTTCGCCCGCCGAGCTGGGGCGGGTCTTCAATTGCGGCATCGGCATGGTGATCGTTACGGCCCCAGAACGAGAAACCGAGGCGGTTGCGATCCTGTCGCGGCATGGCGAGACCGTCCTGCGCCTGGGGCGCGTCGTCAGGCGAGGGAATGGCGGGCCGGGCTGCATCGTGGTCGGTATCGAGCGCGCGTGGGGCGCCTAAGGCGATGGGGCGTCGCCGGGTCGCGGTCCTTATTTCCGGATGCGGAACGAATCTGCAGGCCCTGATCGAGGCCTGCGCCGCGACCGACTACCCGGCCGAGATCGTCCGGGTGATCTCCAACCGGCCGGGCGCGGCCGGTCTTGGCCGGGCCGAGGCCCTCGGCATCGCCGCCGAGACGATCGATCACCGCCGCTTTTCCGACCGCGCCGCCTTCGAGGCGGCGCTCGATGCCAGGCTGCGCGAGGCCGGGGCCGAGCTGGTCTGCCTGGCCGGATTCATGCGCGTACTCACCGCGAAATTCGTGGCCGACTGGCGCGACCGGGTGATCAACATCCACCCCTCGCTGCTGCCGGCCTTTCCCGGCCTCGATACCCATGCGCGGGCGCTCAAGGCTGGAGTGCGTTTCTCGGGTTGCACCGTTCACTTCGTGCGGCCACGGACCGACCACGGACCGATCATCGTGCAGGCGGCGGTTCCGGTGTTGCCCGGCGACGACGAGGCGCGGCTCGCCGCCCGCGTGCTGGCGGCCGAGCACCGGGCCTATCGCCTGGCGCTTGGTCTGGTGGCCAGCGGCCGCACCCGGATCATCGATGAAACCGTGATCGTCGACGGCGCCCGCTTGCCGAGCGGCATGCTGTTGAATCCGCAAGCCGAATGATGGGTCTGTTCAGCCGCGAACGGTTTCGCTATATGGTCGGACGCAACCCGTGGGAGGGACCATGGCTTCGAATTTCGACATGCGCCAGTCTGAAGAGACCTGGAAGACCTTTACCCATCTTGCTGTGTGGGTGCTCGGCCTGTGCGCCGTCACCATGATCTTGATGGCGATTTTCCTCACCTAAGTTTGCCAACTTCACGGCGGCCGCGGCTTCAGCCGACGATATCGAGGCGGCTGAAAAAGAACGCGATTTCGGCGGCGGCGGTCTCGAGACAGTCGGAGCCGTGCACCGAATTGGCCTCGATCGAGAGCGCGAAATCCTTGCGGATCGTCGCCGGCGCCGACTTGGCGGGGTCGGTGGCGCCCATGATCTCGCGGTTGCGGGCTACCGCGTCTTCACCCTCGAGCACCTGGACGACCACTGGCCCGGAACTCATGAATTGGCACAGGCTGCGGTAGAACGGCCGCTCCTTGTGGACGGCATAGAATTGTTCCGCCTGGGCTTGGCTCAAGCGCAAGCGCCGCTGCGCGAGGATGCGCAGGCCGGCCGCTTCGAGACGGGCATTGATCGCGCCGGTGAGGTTGCGGTGGGTGGCGTCGGGCTTGATGATCGACAGCGTGCGTTCGACGGCCATGGCATCGGGCTCGCATGAGCAGGGGATGAAAATTCGCCGCGCTTATAGCGGCCGGGGTGCCGGCCGACAACCCGGCCAACCTATCCCGGCGCCTTCTCCCACGCCCCGCGATCGCTCTGCCGCCAAAAGGCGAGCGCATGGCCGGCCTCCTTGTAGGCTTGCCGGTGCGCCTCCGCCGCCTTGACCGCGTCGTCCTGATGGCCGTCGAAAATCTCCAGCACCATCCCCCACCGTTCGAGCCCGGCGGCGGTGGCCCCGTCGGTCAAGATCAGCACCGTCGCGCCGTTGGGGTTCTCCTCGACCGGGGTCAGCCAGACCGGCTGGTCTTCGGCGAAGCCGTCGCGGGCGCTGCCATGCGGCAGGAAGGAGCGGTCCTCGAAGGTCCACAAAGCGGCGTTGAGGGCCTCGACACGCTCGGGCGAGCCGGCCATGACGACCGCGCGTTCGCCGCGCGCCAGAATCTTGTCGAGCAACCGCGGCAGCGCGCGTTCGAGCGTCGTCGTTCCGAGCTGGTAGAAACGGATCTCGCTCAGGTCGCCCTCATCGCTCTTCGTAATGATCGGCGACCAGCCGGTCGATAAGGCGCACCCCGAAGGCGGTCGCGCCCTTGGGCACGGTCGGCGAATCCTTCTTCGACCACGCCACGCCGGCGATGTCGAGATGGGCCCACGGCACGTCGTTGACGAACCGTTTCAGGAATTGCGCCCCGATGATCGATCCCGCCTGGCGGTTGGGGCCGATATTCTTGACGTCGGCCACGTCCGAATCGATGTCGCGGTCATAGATCTCGCCGAGCGGCAGGCGCCAAAGCTTCTCGCCCACCGCGTTGCTGGCGGCGAGGAGGCGCTGGGCGAGCTCTTCGTTGTTGGAGAACAGCCCCGCGAATTCGTGCCCCAGCGCGACGATGACCGCCCCGGTCAGCGTGGCGAGATCGACCATCGCCTTGGGTTTGAAGCGATCCTGGGTGTACCACAGCACGTCGGCGAGCACGAGGCGGCCCTCGGCGTCAGTATTGAGGACCTCAATGGTAGTGCCCGACAGCGACCTGACGATGTCCGACGGGCGCTGGGCGGTGCCCGAGGGCATGTTTTCGACCAGGCCCACGACGCCCACCGCGTTGAGCCTGGCGCGCCGCGCGGCCAGTGCCTCCATGACGCCGATCACCACCGCCGAGCCGGCCATGTCCCACTTCATCTCTTCCATGCCGGCGGAGGGCTTGATCGAGATGCCCCCGCTGTCGAAGGTGACACCCTTGCCGCATAAGGCCAGCGGGCGCTTATCCTTGGCCCGCGGCGCCCCATCCCAGCGCATAACCACGACCCGCGGCGGATGGGCGCTCCCCTGCCCCACGGCAAGTAGCGCGTTCATGCCGATCTTCGCCAATTGCCTGTCGTCCAATATCTCGACCTTGACCCCGTAGGCCATAAGCCGCTTGCAGCGTTCGGCCAGCGATCCCGGGTAGATGACGTTGGGCGGCTCGCTCACCAGGTCCCGCGTCACGCCCACCGCGTCGGCGAGCTGGTCAAGCGGCGCGAAGGCCTTGCGCGCGGCGGCAAAGTCCATGACGTGGAGGTTGAGCGCCTTGAGCGTCGGCTTGTTCTCTTCTTTTTCGCGAGCCCGGTACTTGTCGAAACGGTAGGCGCGCAGGCGGGCTCCGAACGCCATCTGTGCCGCCATGTCGGGGGACTGGAGCGGGGCGCCCTGGATGGTGTCCACGGCCATGGTCGCAACCGTTTCCCCCGCCTTGTTGAGGTAGCTCACCAGATTGCCGCCAACCGCTTGCAGCCGCAACGCGTCGAGATCCTCGGCCTTGCCGAGCCCGACGGCCAGGATGCGCGCCAGCGGCACGCCCTTGGGCGCCAAGATTTCGAGCATGTCGTCCTTGCGCCCCTTGAACCGGCTCGACGCCATCGCCCGGGTGAGCACGCCACCAGTCCGCTTGTCGAGCATCGCGGCGGCGGGGGTCATCTTGCGGTCTTCAAGAACCCCGACCGCGAACGCGCCGGTGGCCATCGGCTCTGGTTTCGCGAAACCTATTTTCAACACCGCTTGCTCCCCATTTCAGCGCGTCCTCGCGGCGGGTCAGACCGCTGCAACCCGTCGCGGGGCGCAATCTAAACCATTTGCCGGCAAAGAAAAACCCCCTGGCGCACGCGTGTACATGCTTTGTTCCCAGTCGGCCCGCCCGGACCGGCTTGGCCTGCGCCGGCGCGGCGCGGGCGGGCTACTTCTGGCTCGCCGTGGCGGCCTTGGCGGCGATCTCGGGCGGCGTCTTGTAGATTTCCTCGACCAGCGCCGCGATCCCCTCGCCGGTCACCGGATTGAGCTCGAGGTCGGCCTTCTCCGCCTCGGCGATCAACTCGGGATCCTGGAGCGCGGCGTCGAAAGCGCGGCGCAGGGCGGCCGCGCGATCGGCCGGCAGGCCCGGCGGCGCGGCGAACGGCCGGCCCATCACCTGGCGGGCGAAGATGATGCGCAGGATCTGCTTCTGCTCCTCGTTCCGCGCCAGGTCCATGACCAGCGGCACCAGCGGGATGTCGGGGTGCTTGTTAAGCGACATCTGCACCAGCAGATTGACCTTGCCCTCCTTCAGCCAGGCGGGGCTGCGGCTCTTGACCGTGCTCCACGACCAGCCGCAGCGGCCGGTCACCTCGCCGCGCTCCATCGCCAGCAATATGTCCGCTCCGCCGGGATAGCCGGTGATCAGCTTCAGCTTGGCGCCGAGCACGTTGCGCAGCACCAGCGGGAAGGTGTCGGTATCGGCCCCCGAGCCGAGGCCGCCGACCACCAGCTCGTGGGTCAGCAGGTCCGCCCACGTCTTGACCGGCGAGGTGTGCCAGCTCGCGCACACGCTCACCTCGTTGTTCATGCTGCCGATCCAGGTGAACTTCTTGGCATCGAACTGGATCCCTTCGCCGCCGAGCAGCGGATCCATGGCCAGGCCGCGGGCGAAGGTGCCGATCACCGTGCCGTCCTTGGCGGCGACGGCGTAGATGAAGTTGGCCAGCCTCAGGCTGCCGGCGCCGGGCATGTTCTTCGCCACCACCTTGGGGTTGCCCGGGAGGTGCTTGCCGAGATGGCGGGCCAGCACCCGCCCGTAAGTGTCGTACCCGCCGCCGGGGCTGAAGCCGATCAGCAGGTCGATGGTCTTGCCGCGATAGAACTCGGCGGCCGGCTGGGCGACGGCAGGCGCCGCGGCCCCGGCGAGCCCGCCGGCGACCGCGAGAGCGATGATCGGGCTGGTGATTTTCATGGCGTTCCTCTCCCTGCCGTGGATGGCGGTTGCCCTCCTCGCGGCCTCGCCGGAGCGGCCGGGCCAGGCATGACCTCCTTGGGCGCGCTCGGTCGGTCGAGCAGATGGCCCCACTTGGCGAGGGTCTTGCGCTGGAGTTCGCCGATCGCCTCGACCCGCGCCAACCAGTGGCGCAGGTCGCGGTGCGGTTCGGCGTACGCGCCGACGCGCACCGGGTTGATGGTTTCGAGGGCTGCGGAGGCGGCAGGCTGGCTCATGTGGGTGTTCCTCGGAGCATGGCCCCGGCCTGTGACGTGGCTCCCGCGGCCCGGTCCGCTTATAATCCGCTTCCCGGGCGAGCGGCCAGGACAATTCGCCGCTCGCCTCGACAGCGCTATGCGTTGCCGCCAGGCGGCGGGAAGCAATCGCCGAACGGTCTATCCGGCCGGCCGACGATACATTAATAGCATTAGGCGACGACGAGCGGCGAAGGAGGAAGGCGGTGCCAAGGAAGGTCGAGGGGGTTCTCGAACGGCTCGACGCGACGGTCGACGATTTTTGCACCCGCACCCGGTTCTTTACCGAGAAGCTGACCCCGGGGCGGGCCCGGATGTTCGTCCTCCAGCACCGGCTGAACACCCGGCAGCGCAACTCGGTCTTGAAGCTGCGCGTCGCCACCAATTGCCCGCACTGGGACGTCAAGATCGGCATCATCCGGGCCTGCGCGCAGGAGATCGTCGCCGACCACGAGTACGGCGGGGGGCGCCCGCATTGGCAGATTCTCGAGGACCTGGGGACCCGCATCGGGCTCCAGCGGGCCGCGATCCAGACGGCGCGACCCCTCCCCTCGACCCGCATGGCCTGGCTCGCCTGGGAGGCGCTGATGAGCAACCGGCACTGGCTGGAGGGGCTGGTGGCCAACACCTGCGCCGAACGCGCCAACACGCCGGGCTACGGTCGTGGTATCCTGCGCCAGCGCGGCTGGTTCGGGCTCGAGCGGGCGCGCTGGAAAAAGCTGTTCATGCTTGACGATAGGGCGCTCGAGTTCTTCGAGTTGCACGAGGAGGCGGATGTCGAGCATTCGAACCTCGGCTGGAACGCGGTGGCCCGCTACGCCGAGGAGCTCGGGCTGGCCGACGCGGTGGTCGAGGCATGCCGGGTGAACCTGATGGTTTGGGAGAGCTACCTTAACGGCATCGCCGCGGCCGGCGACCGGCTGGGCGGCGGTGCGCGGCGGGATCGGACCAGATGAACGAGCCGGTCGGAGAGGCGAAGCTCCTGCTCGACCCCTACGGCGCGTGGGCGGCGCGCGAGGGCGTGCCCGTGATCGAGGATTTCGGGGTCGATCTCCTGGCGCTCGAGACCCGGCGCTGGGAGCGCTTCGGCCTCGACGGGGCGATCGTTCACTTGAAGGGGCGCGGCGATTTCGTCGCGGTGTTCGTGCTCGACCTGCCGCCGGGGCAGGCCGGCGCGCCGCAGCAGCACCTGTTCGAGGCGGTGGTCTACGTGCTGTCCGGCCATGGCAATACCACGGTCGAGACCCACGACGGGCGGGTCCACAGCTTCGAGTGGGGGCCGAAGAGCTTGTTCGCGCTGCCGCTCAACGCGCGCTACCGGCACTTCAACGGCAGCGGCCGCGAGCCGGCGCGCCTCGCCGCCACCGTCAACCTGCCGGTGATGCTCAATCTGTTCCACAACGAGCGCTTCGTCTTCGACAACCCCCGGCGCTTCCCCGAGCGCGAAGGGGCGGCGCGCTATTTCAGCGGCGAGGGCGACTTCATCCCGGTCCGCCCGGGCCGGCACATGTGGGAGACCAACTTCATCCCGGACGTCTCTGGTCTCGAGCTCAAGGCCTGGGAGAGCCGCGGCGCCGGCAGCTCGAACCTCAAGTTCATCCTAGCCGACGGCACGATGCACGCCCATTCCTCGGAGATGCCGGTCGGCACCTACAAGAAGGCGCACCGGCACGGCCCCGACTTCCACGTCTACACGGTCACGGGGCACGGCTACTCGCTGCTGTGGTACGCGGGCGACCCCGACTTCGTGCGGGTCGACTGGCGCCACGGCGTGGTGTTCTCGCCGCCCGATATGATGTACCACCAGCACTTCAACGCCGGCCCGCGCCCGGCGCGCTATCTGGCGGTAGCGCTGGGCAGCCTGCGCTACCCATTCACCCGCGAGAAGCGCAATCTGTTCTCGGGCGTCGATGTCAGCGTGCGCGACGGCGGCCGGCAAATCGAGTACCGCGACCAGGACCCGCGCATCCACGCCCTCTACCTCGAGGAGCTGGCCCGGAACGGCGTCGAGTCGCGAATGGGCGAGTATATCGACGAACGGCGCACCGGCAAGGCGCCGGCCTGACGCGGCCGTCCGCCCGATGCACGACATCGGCTTCGACCACGAGCACCCCGCGCCCGAAGACGCGGCGGCGCTGAGCCGGGACATCTGGGCGGCCGACAACGTCGAGTTCACCACCGTCGGCATCGACATCGGCACGGCAACCAGCCACGCGATGTTCGCGCGCGTCGCGCTGCAGCGCCTGTCGAGCGCGCTGTCCAGCCGCTTCGTGGTGGTGCGGCGCGAGGTGCTGTGCCGCTCGCCCATTCTGCTCACTCCGTACCAGCCCGACGAGCTCATCGACGCCGACGCCTTGGCACGGTTCCTGGAGCGCTGCTACGCCCATGCTGGGCTGACGCGCTCAGCGATCGACAGCGGGGCGGTGATCCTGACCGGCGAGGCCTTGAAACGCGCCAACGCGCGCTCCATCGCCGAGCTGTTCGCCGAGCAGTCGGGCCGCTTCGTCTGCGCCACGGCGGGGCACCACCTCGAAGGCGCGATGGCGGCGCACGGCTCGGGCGCGGCGGCCCTGTCGCGCGCCCGGCGCGCCGCGATCCTCCATATCGACATCGGCGGGGGCACCACCAAGTTCGTCGTTGTGGACCAGGGCGAGATCGCGGCGAGCGCGGCGATCGCGGTCGGCGGCCGGCTGATCGTCGAGGACGAAGCCGGCCGCATCGAGCGCATCGCCGAGCCGGCGCTGGCGATCGCCCGGCGGCTCGGCATCGAGCCGCGGGTCGGCGGGGCGCTGGCGCCCGTCGAGCGCGACCAGCTGATCGACGCGATGGCGCAGTGCGTGATCGGGGCGGCGCTAGGCGAGGACGGCGGGTCGATCCCGTGGGTCACCGCGCCGCTCGCCGCCCGCCCGGTCGCGACGGTGACGTTCTCGGGCGGCGTGGCGGAGTATCTCTACGGGCGCGAGCGCGCCCGCTTCGGCGATATCGGCTTCGAGCTCGCCGAACGGCTGCGCGCGGCGCTCGCCGAGCAGCGCCTCGCCGCCCCGGTCCTCGACCCCGGCCAGGGGATTCGCGCCACGGTGATCGGCGCCGCCCAGTTCTCGGTGCAGGTGAGCGGCAACACCATCCAGGTCGCCGATCCGCAGCTGCTGCCACTGCGCAATCTGCCGGTGGCGCACTGCTGCTTCGAGCTCGGCCCGACTCTTGCCTCCGGCGCGGTCGCGGCGGAGGTCCGCGCCGCGCTCGCCCGCATCGACCGCGCCGACGACGAGGGGCCGGTGGCGCTCGCCTTCGCCTGGCGCGGCGATCCCTCGCATGCACGCCTCCACGCGCTCGCCGCCGGGATCGCCGCGGCGCTGGCGCGCACCATCGCGGCGGGGCTGCCGCTCGTCCTCTTGGTCGACGGCGACGTGGCCCAAACGCTGGGCCGCGTCCTGCGCCACGAGATCGCGCCAGCGGCCGCGCTGGTGGCCCTCGACGGGGTGCAGCTCCGGCAGTTCGACTACGTCGATCTCGCCGCGGTGGTCCGGCCGACCAACGTCGTCCCCGTGGTCATCAAGTCGCTGCTGTTCTGAGCCGGCCGCCGGATCTCTTCGAGCGTGCGCCGGGCCCAGCGCAGTCGTCCCAGTTCTTGCTGCGGAACTTCCTTGCCAATGCCTCTGTATCTTTTACCCGTGTGCCCGGTGTGGACCATTGGCCTCAACCACCGACTTTTCAGGCAAATCGTCGCCCCAGACGGTTTCCCGGATTTTCCCCCGAGCGTCATCGCGACAAGACAAATCCTGCCGGATCATCGTTCCAGGGGTTGAAGATCGCGGCGCCGGAATCGCGGACGTCCTTCACGTTCCGCGTGACCAGATAGAAGTCGTTTTCGATCGCCGTGGCGGCGAGCAGCGTGTCGACCACCGGCGGCGCCTTGCCCGTCGCCTGCTGGAGCGTGCCGCTCATCCGTCCCCATCGCCGCACGGTGGCGTCGTCCAAGGAAACGATACGTCCCGCGAAGCGTGCCTCGAGAGCGCCAACCGCTGCCTCCATCCGTCTGCGCGCCGGCGAACCAATGGGCCGGTTGTTGACCCCCTTGTCGTATTCGCCGAGCGACAGAATGCTGATGAAGAGGCGGTCCTCGGCCTGCGCCCGCGCCCAGGCCGCGACGTTCAGATCGCATCCGGGGTTGGCGAGTTCGGAGGTTACGTTGGTATCGAGCAGCCAGCCGATCAACGGACGACGTCGCGTCCACGATCCGGCTCACGGCGGATGTCGATCTCGGCGAGTGCCGTCCCCTGAAGGAAATCAACCAGCGACCGCTCGGGACGTTCCGCCGGGAGCAGCTGCTTCAGCTCCTCCACGGCGATGACGACGACGGCATCCTTGCCGCGATAGGTCACGCGCTGCGGTCCTTCCTGACGCGCCAATCGAACGACTTCGCTGAACCGGGCCTTGGCGTCCTCCAGCTTCCAGGCGCGAAGATTCTTGACCGCCGTCCTTTCGACGCTGAAGCGGGCCGAGTGAACCTTTGCGCCCCGCCTCCTCCCGCCCATGACCTTCTTTTTGACACTCATGGCAGTTTCCACATTCCAGACCAGCTAGTCGGATATTACGGCCGGGCACGCCACGGGGACAAGAAGAGTACGGCGCTGCCGCCGCCGTAAGAACAGCACTGCGCTAAAGCAACGCCTTAGCCCACAACCAATCCGCCGTAGGCGAGAATCCAAATTAGCATCGCCTACTCCAAGACAACACCCTCTTCAATTGGGACCCGTAAAATGCAGCTGGAACCACGAATTGAGATATCCTACGGCCCATGCACGCAGTGCGGAAATAGGGTCTATAACAGCCCGCTCAGCCGGCGCAAGCCCGGGAACCAGTCGCCGAGCAGCGCCTGCGGCCAGGGGATGGGCAGGATGAGATCGAACACCACCCAGTTGAACAGCCCGGTGCCGAACCCGACGTAGAGCGTCGGTCGCCAGCTCTCGCGCCCGGCGAGGCGGATGAACAGGACGGTGAACACCGGGATCGCCGGCACGATGCCGATGACCTCCGCGAGGGCCAGGAAGGCGGCCAGCCAGGCGAAATACTCGACGGCCCGGCGGGCGAGGACGGAAGCGGTCAAGGGCTTGCCCTCGGCGTCGACCTCGCTGTCGACCGAGGGTCCGAGATCGACCGGCGTCGCCTTCGCTGCGCCGCCATGGGGCCGGGCCGGCACGCGCGCCCCGAACAACTCGGCGAGCAGGGCGAGGCCGGCAAAGATCAGCGCCGCGACGGCGGCCGTGCGCGGTACGATGCTCGCCCCCCGCGGCCAGTCGCGCGCCAGATAGATCGCCGCCGCGACAAGGGCGAGCACGGCGATGGTGAACCAGGCGCCCGCCCCCAAGCGCAGCCCGGAGAGGCGGAAGGGGAGCACGCCGTGCAGCGCCCCGGAGTAGCTGCGGCGCATCGGCTTGTACATACCCCACAGCGAGATGGCGAACATCAGGGCGACCACCGGGCGGAGCAGCCACTCCGCCCCGTAGCGCTCGGTCGAGATGAACAGATAGCGCTCGAAGATGTCGCCGAGCACAAAGCCGAGGATGAGCGGCGGCCGGGGCCACCCCAGGCGCTTCATGGCGAATCCGATCACGCCGAACAGCAGCAGCGTGTAGAGGTCGCCCCAACTGTGCTGCCCCTGCAAGGCGCCGATGTAGACCACCGCGAGCACCACCGGCAACAGGATGGCGTAAGGGATCTGCGCCACCTTGGCGATCTGCGCGCTCGCCATCAGGCAGATCCCGGCGCCCAGCACGTTGCCCAGCGCCAGGCTCCAGATGATCGAATAGGTGACGTCGAGGTGCTTGGTCAGCATCTCCGGCCCGGGGACCAGGCCGTGGATCAGGAACGCGCCCAAGAGCAGCGCCATCGAGGCGCTACCCGGCACGCCGAACGCGATGGTCGGCACCAGCGCGCCGCCCTCCTTGGCGTTGTTCGCCGACTCGGGCGCGATGACGCCGCGGATGTCGCCCTTGCCGAAGCCCTCGGTGTTCTTCTCGGTGCGCGCCGCATGGCCGTAGGCGATCCAGTCGATCACCGCCGAGCCGATGCCCGGCACGGCGCCGAGCGCGGCGCCGAGCCAGCTGCAGCGCAGCACCAGCCACCAATGGCGCCGCACTTCGCCGACGCCGCGCCAGGAGCTGTCGATGCGGCTCGCGGCGCCCTTGCCCTCGGCGATGCGGCTGCGCGTGATGGCGAGATCCGCGAGCTCAGGCAGCGCGAACAGGCCGAGGGTAAAGGGCACCAGCGGCAAGCCGTCCCACAGATAGAGCGAACCCAGCGTCCAGCGCAGCGTGCCGGCCTGCGGTGCAGCGCCGATCATGGCGAGCATCAACCCGATGCAGGCGGCGGTCAGGCCCTTCAAGGGCGCACCGCCGCTGAGCACGGCGACCATGGACAAGCCGAAGACGATGAAGGACAGCAGCTCGGGCGAGCCGAGATAGAGCACGATGGGCCGCAGGACGGGGATCGAGACGGCCAGCAGCAGGGCGCCGAACACGCCGCCGATCATCGACGCGGCATAGGCCGCCCCGAGCGCGCGCCCTGCCTGGCCCTGGCGGGCCAGGGGATGGCCGTCCATCACCGTGGCGGCGGCGGCCACCGTGCCCGGCACGCCGAAGAGAACCGCCGGGATGGTGTCGCCGGTGGTGACCACCGCCGCCATGCCGATCAGCAGCGCCATCGCGGAATACGGGTCGAGCGTGTAGGTGAAGGGGATCAGGATGGCGAAGCCGACGATCCCGCCGAGACCGGGGATGGCGCCGATCGCCAGACCGATCAGGACGCCGGTTACCAGGATGGCGAGCCGCGCCGGCGCCATGATGAGCGCCAGCGCGTCGGCCGCGGCGGTGAACATGTCATCCATGGGGACCCCCGCCGTGCCGGCGGGCGGGCGGCGCACTCGTGGCGCGGCCAGCCGCACGCCGGGGCAAGTGCGGGCGGCGCGGCTTCCGGCGCGGGCCAGCCCTCATCGCCCGACCCGGCAGGGCGCGACCGCCGATTTCCTCGACCAGGGCCGGGCGAGGGCGATCGGCGCGTCGATCGCTTCGATCTTAGTCGCCGTCGGGATCGAGCGCGATTCGATCTGGAATCCGCCGCGCGGGCCTACTTCGACGATCGAGACGGCCTCGGGCAACGTCATGGAGCATCTCCTCGCGCCCCTCCCCGGCGGGCGGGTCGGGCGTTCTCCGCCCGTGGGTCCGGCGGTCGCTGACCACGAAAAGCCAATCGAAGGTCGTGGCCGGATCCAGAGGCGTCAACGATTGGCGGGCGTCGGATTGCGCCAGCCCCGGCCGAGCACCTCCGCCGCCGCCGTCAACGCGTCATGCGCCGCGCGCCGGCCGACGCGCACAATGCGAATTTTGAGCCCTCGATCGAGCGCCCCTGCGGCCGCCAGCGCCTTGACGACGGCACCGGCAAGCCCGGTCGCCATCACCGGATCGTCCAGCACGATAAGGCCGGGATGACGAAGCGCCAGTGCATGCACAAGCGCCTCGTCGAGCGGCTGCGCGAAACGTGCGTCAGCGACGGTGGCGGCAATGCCCCCTCGAGCCAGATCGTCGGCCGCGGCTATGGCTGCCGCGAGCCCGCGGCCCATCGCCAAGATGGCGATGTCGGCCCCATTCAAGACGATCCGGCCGCGGCCGATGTCAAGCGTCGTTCCGGCCGTCAGCGTTACCGCATCGACGGCGCTGCTCTGGTGTCCGATCAGAATCGGCTGATCGGCGAAGGTACCGGCTGTCGCCAGCATGTGCAGGAGTTCCTGATCGTCGGCTGGCACCATGACGACGAATCCTGGAACGGCGGAAAGGTCGAGCGGCGGTGCGTCGAACCAAGGCTCGTCGGCTTGGCCAAGCGACAGATCGACGATGAAGCGCACCGGCAGACGCAACCGAACGAGCTCGCGCGCCGTTTCACCGGCCGCGCGCCAAAATGTGCGACGGTCGAGCAGGAGGAACGGCCGCAAGCCGCCGCCGGCGAGCCCGCGCGCCAAACTCACACCGTGCAGCGCCGCAGCCGGCCGGATTCGAAAGAAGCGCTGCGGGTAGATGTTCGAGAACGGCGATACGCCGTCTTCCGCCGCGCTACAGAGGATAGCCACCATGCGCGGATCGGCCTCCGCCGCCGCGATCAAGCCACGGGCGACGGCCCGCGTCGCCGGGGGCGCGGCCGGCGTATCCCCGCCGGCACGCGGGGCGGGTGATTCACCGCCCTCTGCCATGACGTGCAGAAGAATCGGACCGTCATGCCCGGCATCCCGCAGGTTTTTCAGCACTGGCAGCAACTGGTCGAGCTTGCGCCCGGGCACCGGGCCAACATGGTAGAGACCGAGTTCTTCGAACAGCGTGCCGCCCGTTGCGAGTCCCCGCGCGTATTCCTCGACCCGCTTGGCAAGCGCGTAACTGGGTCCCGGCAAGTAGCGAACGATACGTTTGCTGAGGTCGCGCAGAGCCAGATAGGACCACGACGACACCAGCCGCGAGAAATGTCCACTCACGCCAGCCAGGAGAACCTCTTCGGCGGGTCCGCCATCGACGAGCACGATAAGGAGTCGAGCGTTCGTTTCTCCAGCAATCCGTATCGCTTCGTAGGTAACGCCGGCATCGAGTGCGGCACGATCGATGACGGCAATGATATGGCTCGGTCGGCCGGCGACACGGTCAGCGATCGCCAGGCCGAGTGCGGTCGAGATCGCCACCGCTGCATTCGACGGATCCTGCGCTCCGGCGCGGTCGTCGGACGCGCGCGGCCGGCGGCGAGGCAGGTACCAAGAGTCACGCCGGCCGGTCAGTCGCGCATGGAAGGTGTCACCTTCCTCGGTGCCCCATACCACGCGGGCATTGTGACCGCGAAAGACATGGTGGAGAGCGACCGCCACCTCGGCGAATGGCAGCCCCACATGGGCGCCCCTCGCTCGCTCGTCACCGCGCCCGCGGTGGCGCAATTCAGTCACCAAGCGATCCAGAGTGCGTGCCTCGATCGCCGCCACCTCGTGTTCGATCAGATCGGTCAAATGGTCGATAAGCGAAGCGGACGGCACATCGGCCCCAACGCTTCCACGTACATGCAACCGATAGTGCCCGTCGGGATCGGGATCGGCAGCAGCATCTGCGCTTTCAGCGATTGGCAGCCCATCCCGACCCGCGGGGCCGATCCCGGTCAACACCACGGCAATGGAGTGCGAGACGTGGGAAACCCGCTCCTCGAGCGCGGTCAAAATCGTCCCCGCGTCCGGGCGTGCGTGTGTGAAGGCCGGATCGGCCGTGATCGCCACGCCACGCCGACGCAGGCCGAGGGTCTTCAGGATTTCGACGGCGCCGCGCACCTCGCCCACCGGATCCGCCGACGGAGCGAGCCGGATGAGATCGCCGATTCCTGCTGAGAGCAGCAACCCTAGCCCGGTGGAGGTCGCCACCAACCAATTTTGCCGGGAGCCCGCCGCGCCGAATCCGAGCGCGAGCGGATGCTCCCCCGAACGCGCGAGCGCGCGCGCGGCTTCGACCGCCATCCGCCAGTCGGGAGTGTCGAGGGCGATCTGAAAGTCGAAAAAGCCGAGATCCTCGAGCCGACACACCTGTTCGCGCGCGGTTCTTGCCAACCCCTGAGAACGCGTCATTGTCGGGTGAGGTTCGAATGGCGCCGCTTTATCATTGCCGACCAGGAGGCCCAGGCTGCAACCGTGGTCTCGCGCCACCTCGACCAGAGCGCCGAGCGTCGGCTCGCGATCGAGCGAGCCGGCAGCAAGCCAAAGGCTGCATGCGCCAGCCTCGATCGCCGCGACCGCGCGTTTAACATCGCAGGAACCAATGTCGGCGACCAGCGGAAGAGTTGCCGCGGGCGCGATCTGGCGAAAGACTTCTCCGCAGGCCTCGTTCGGGAACGGTAGGCACACCACGTCGGCCCCGGCGGCCTCGAGCGAACGGATCTCGGCGACCGTCTCGGCGATACCTGCCGCGGTCGCGGGCAGCCGTGAAGCTGCCTCGATGGCGATCGGCGCATCGGCGCCGACCTGGAGGCCGCCGATCCAGATCGACCGGCATGGGCGTCGCGTGATCCGGCGGTAAGCGGGTACTGTCATGCCGTCGCTCTCGCTCCGAAGATCGTGCGGGTGCGGCGCCCATCCGCCGAGAAGCCACACCGCTTTCCCAAAGTCGGCGCCATAGCAGCCGGCGGGGGCAGTCCCCACCAGCCGGTCGGATGCGCCCGTCACCGGACGGGCATCATCTCACCTTGAGGATATCGAACACGCGGACCCTCATAAACATGAAATACGGTGGCCGCTCGATGCATTTGGCTGTCCGCCCGCGATCGTTCCTGGGCTACGCTCCTGCGGTCGCTCGCTAAGCGGATCCCGGGCCGGGTATAACCCACCCTCCCCGGATCTCAAGGGCGAGGACAGCGCCGACGGCAAGGTCGCTCGGCTCGGCCACTTGCATGAGAAGCGTCGTCTCGGGGTCAGCCTGCGGCACGACCTCGAGCGTAAAGAGCCCCCCCTGATAGGTCCTGCGCTTAACGGTTGCGACGGCGCCATTCGAGCCCGGTGCCCTAACCGCCAGATCCTCCGGGCGCAGGCAGATGCGCACCGAGGGACACGGAAGCTGACCGGCAGCGGCGCGCACGATCATCTCGTCGCCAAAAATCCGCGCCCGCACCCGACCGCCTTCCTCCGCCGAAAGCACGGCTCCCGCGGCCACGCTTCCGCGGCCAATGAAGTGGGCGACCATCGGGGTGGCTGGTTCCCAATAGAGCTTGGAGGGAGCGGCAACCTGAACGATCTCACCCGCGCTTATCACCGCGATGTTATCGGCGAGCGCCATCGCTTCCGCCTGGTCATGCGTGATGTAGACCATGGGAATGCGGGTGCGGCGATGGAACTCCGCGAACTCCCGCTGCATCGAAGCGCGCAAATGCACGTCGAGATTGGCCAAAGGTTCGTCGAGCAGAACGATGCGCGGCTCCATGACCAGGCAGCGCGCGAGCGCCACCCGTTGACACTGGCCGCCGCTGAGCTCGGCCGGACGCCGCGCCTCGAATCCCGTCATACCGACCATCTCCAGCGCCTGGGCGGCGCGTCGTGCGCGCTCGGCCGCCGCGACCCGGGCAACCCGCAACGGGTATGCAACGTTTCCCGCAACCGTCATATGCGGCCACAAAGCGTAGGACTGAAACACGACGCCGATCCGGCGCCGCTCGGGGGGCACATGCAGGCCCTCGGCCGAGACCAGTTGATCATCCAGGCTAATGGTCCCACAAGAGATCTTTTCGAAACCGGCGATGAGGCGCAACATCGTCGTTTTCCCGCAACCCGAGGGGCCGAGCACGGCCACGAATTCGCCATCCCCGACGTGGAGCGTGACGCCGTTCAGCGCTCGAAAATCGCCGAAGTCCTTGCCGACGCGGTCGAGTTTCAATCCCGCCATGGAACGACTCCGCGCGGCAGCCACCGGGCCGGGCCCGACGCGGCAGCCATGAGCGCGACGGTGACGACAACCGTCAACATCGCAAGCGCCGCCGCGGACGTGGATTCGCCGCCCTGCTCCAGGCTGAACACGACGACTCCCAGCGTTTCCGCGCCCGATGACCACAGGAGCGCCGACACGGTCAGTTCGTTGAAGGCCGTGAGGAAAACGATCAACGCTCCCGCCGTCGCGGCCGGGGCCACGAGCGGCAGGCTGATCGTCCACAGGCGGAACAGGAAGCCCGCGCCTGACATCCGTGCCGCCTCCTCGAATGCTCGATCCAGCTGTTGAAATGCGCTCAGGATCGGGCGCAGTTCGAGGGTCAGGAAACGCATGAGGTAAGCCACGAAGATGATCCATATCGTGTTGTAGAGGCCGAGCCCGATCACCGGCAGCGGCTTGAGGAAGATGAGGATGCAGGCGATTGCCAAGACGACGCCGGGCAACGCGTAGGGCAGCTCGGCGGCAAGGTTGAGGAACCTCAACAAGGCGCTATCGCGCCATATGAGGAAGTATCCCAACGGCATGCACAATGCCATCAACAGCATCGCGGCCCCGCCGGCCGCGAGGAAACTGTTGACGAACGCCCGCCGGGTCGCCGCGTGTTCGAGCGCTACATACGCATAGTTCTCGAGGGTGGCAATGCCGAGCGTCAGTTTGACGCCATAGGCCGGCACGATCGACGTCAACGCCATCGCCAGCATCGGCAGGACGAACACGACGACAACGGTCGCCCAGGCCGTGAGTTCGGCCGGCAGACGCCAACCACCGAGTGCGAAGCTGGCCGAGGCGGCCACCATACCGCTCAGCCGGTAATCCGCGCGCTTCAGAAGCCAGCCCTGGAGGACGACACCAAGCAGCGCGATCAGGCCGATCAAGATCGACAGCACCGAAACCTCCGCCAGCACACGGGGTCCGAGACCGGCCAAGCGCTGGTAGATCAGTGTCGTCAGCACGGTATAGTTACCGGGAATACCGAGCAGGGCTGGGATGCCGAAATTTCCGACGCAGGAAACGGCCGTCAGCATCGCGCTCGCGATCAATGGCGGAATCATCAGCGGCACGACGATGGTGGCGACGACACGCAGCGGTCGCGCACCGGTCGCAAGCCCGGCCTCGACCAAGTCGCGAGGCAGCATGCGCAGCCCGGCGCGCAGCGTCAGGAAGACAAGGGGAGCATAATGCATGCCGAGAAGGAGGATGATTCCGTCGCGCGAATACAACGGATTGCGCGTGCCGATCGGCGGCGCGAGATCGAGCAACTGCAACATGGGACTCGACGGGCCGAAAACCTGGAGCCAGGCGATCGCCGTGACCTGAGGCGGGATCATCAGCGGGAGCACGAAGCAGAAGACGAGCGCTCCCTTGTATCGAACGTCGGTCAGGGCCACGACCAGGGCCATGGCGCCGCCCAGCAAGAGCGCGAGTACGGTGCCCCCGAGTGCGATCTCGATCGTGTGCCGGGTGGCGGTCCAGGTCGATGCATCGGCGAACACGCGGGCGAACGCCGCGAGGCTGGGCGTACCCGCCGGAGCCAGCGCCTCGACGACGAGGCGCGTGATCGGCAGCAGGGACAGGACAGCCACGATGGCGAGGATGCCGGCGAACATCGCGCCTTCGGTAGCCGAGGCGAGAGCCCGCGCCGCTCCGGGGCTGGTGGGCGGCGCTACTTCCCCCATGCGCGGCGCTTATCCGCCGAACAAATCGGCAAACCGCCTTTTCTCGCTTTCGGTCGTCGCCAGGATGCCGGCCGCGTCGATCGGCATGAGCCTGATCTCATCGACCTTCGGGAAGCCGGCCGGCGGCGGCACCCTTTTGTGGGCGGGGAAATAGCCCTGTGTCGCAGCGAGCTTCTGCCCGTCTTCGGACAGCAGGAAGTCGACGAAGGCTCGGGCCGCTTGGGGATTGCGCGCGGTCCTGAGGATCGCCACCGGCTCGGTGACCGCCGTAACGCCCTCGCGGGGGAACACGAATTCGACGGGCGAGCCCTTGGCTTTGGCGTTAAGTGCCATGAACTCGACCAGGATGCCGTAGCTCTTCTCGCCGCTGGCAACTGCCTGGAGCACGGCGCCGTTGCCACGCACCGCAAGCGCTTGGTTGGCCTTCAACGCCTCGATGTAGGACCAGCCCAAATTGGGGGCCCGCGCGAAGACCCCGAGGGTGATCGCGGCCGCCCCAGAATAGAGTGGGCTTGGCATGATCACCTGTCCTTTGAGCGCCGGGTCGACCAGGTCTCGCCATGAGGTCGGTTTGGTCCTGGCCGCCGTGTTGTAAACGATGCCGGTGGTGATCAGCTTGGTGCCGAAATAGGTCTTGTCCTTGTCATAGGCTTCGGGTGCGAAGGCCGAAACGTCGGCCGACGGATGGGCCAGGAGCCGACCGTCTCTCTTGAGCATCTCCAGGCTGATGCTGTCGGCGATCAGCAACACATCGGGCTTCGGATCGCCGCCGGCAAACTCGGCCGCGAGCTTGTTCATGACCTCCGTCGTGCCGGAGCGATAGATCTGAACCGTCACGCCGGGCTGATTGCGATTGAAGGCGCCAACCGTCTGGGCGGCGTCCTTATCGGGCTGCGATGTATAGAGAACCAGCATCTCGGCGGCATTCCCGGCCACCGGGGCTGTCGACCCGAAGGCGAGCGCCAGCCAGGCGATGGCCTTCACGCAAGAGAGTGCTTTCATGTTGTTTCTCCCCATCCACCAATCCAGTTCGGCCCGCTTCGACGCGGTTTTCAAACCTTTTCTCGAACCGGCGATTACCGCGGGGCAACCGGGTGTCGGAACAGCAATATCTTATTCAACACGAATGAGCAATACGAATCGGTCACGCCACCTCCATGACGTGCCTGGCTCGGACTGAGGTGGCTCCGGCTTCAGGATTGCGCCGCCGGGTTGGCCGGCCATCGGGGGTAAGTCTCGTCGAGGATGGTCTCGAGAAAGTGATTGACGAGGCCGCAACCGTCGACGATCCGCGACACGACGCGGTCTTCTTCGAATACGTGTTCCATGAAGCCGACCCGTCGGACACCACCGAGATCCGGCATCAGGCTGGGGCCGGCAACGAACGCGCTCGAGGGGCACCAATGGATCGCCGCCGCCCGGTATGACAGGGACCGGCCCTGATGCAAGTGGCCACAACCGATCAGATGCAACGATGGCTGGTTCAGCAGGTTCATGAGGCGTGGGCGTGCGGCCGGATCCACCGCCCAGTAGGTCAGGCCGGATTCCTCGGGTCGCTCGAGGAACGGCGGCTTGTGCATGAATACGGCGAGCCGGCGACCAGCCGAGGTCGCGACCACCTCATCGAGCCATTCGAATTGGGCTCGCTCCGCCGCCAGCCCGCTTCCCATGAGCAAGGTGTTGAGGCCGACGAGGCGCCATCCCTCGCGATCCTCAACCCAGTGATCACTTCCGAAATACTCGATGAAGCGCCCGATCCGCGCCTCCGTCACCACCCGCCGCCACGTCACCCGTCCCTCGGCCTTGGCGAGGCTGGGGTGATCGCCCACGTCATGATTGCCAGGCACGACCCGGTAAGGGACCGCGACCCGATCGAAGAGATCGCGCACGAAGGCGAATTCTTGCGGACGATTCGCGCCGTCCAGCGATACGTCCCCTGTATTGATCCACAGATCGGGCTCGATCGCCCCGATGGCCCGGGCGACGGCAAGCCAGTTCGGCACGAAGTGCCGCCGACGGTCGCTCAGATGCGTGTCGGAGACATGAACGACCTTGAAATGTTGCCGTGCCGTCATGGCTCTTCCTGGCTCTTCCCCGGCTCTCCGGCACGCGAGGATCGCGGGCCGTAAAGAACATATGTGTTGAGCATAACACGTTTGTTCAATAAGCTCCAAGACCTTATAATAGCGATATGTTGCCGCGGCCCATCGCGGGGTCTGCCGCTAGGCGGACGACCGCTTGGACAGGGACTCGGGGGAGAGAATGCGGATCCTGATCAGCAACGACGATGGGATAGAGGCGTCGGGCCTTGAGGCGCTCGTGGCAACGGCGCGCCGGCTGACGGACGATGTCTGGGTAGTTGCCCCCGACGGCAACCGCAGCGGCGTCGGGCACGGCGTGACGCTTCACCGGCCGCTGATCATCGCCCGCCTCGGCGACCGCCGCTACCGTTGCTCCGGAACGCCGGCCGATTGCGTGATCGCCGCCCAGACGTGGCTGTTCGCGGGTGAGCGAGCGCCGGATCTCGTGCTGTCCGGCATCAACGAGGGCATCAACGTCGCGGAGGACATCGCCTATTCGGGGACGATGGCGATCGCACGGGAGGCGGTGTTCTGGGGGATGCCGGCGGTCTCGGTTTCGCGGCCGAAGGGAGTGGGCGCCTATGACGATGCCCAGCTGTCTTGGCTCGCCGAAATGTTGCGGTATTTTTGGATGACCCGCGCCGACTGGGCGGATGACGGTCGTTGGCTCAATTTCAACCTGCCTGCGCGCATCCCAGCGACATTGCGCGAGGCACGTATCGGGCGTGACAAGATCGCCAAACGCACCGAGGTTCTCGGTGTCGACGGTGCCTACACATATCTCCAGATGTCGAGCGGCCGCGACGGCGCCGGCAGCGACGGCGACGAGAATCATCTGATCGGGGCGGGCTATGCATGCGTGACAAACTTGGCATGGCATGGACACCGCCTGCTGCCGCAGGGCTTCTGCGAGGATGTGCGTTCCCTGACGCCGCGCGGGTTGGCGCCGGGCTCGTGAGCGTCATGCCGACTTCCCTTAGTGTCCGTCCGGAGACTTTATGACGGATTACAGAGTTTTCTGAGCATGAGTCGGATGGAGGCGAGGCGGAGGAAAGCGAGTGCGTTGCGGTTGAGGTTTTCCCAATCTTTGGCGAGGCGGCGACAGCGGCTCAGCCAACCGATGGTGCGTTCGACGATCCAGCGTTTGGGCAGAACGACGAAGCCTTTGGCCCGATCGCAACGCCTGACGATTTCGGTTGCGAGGCTCGGCATGAGGTTGGCCAGACCGTTGTGGAAGACGCGCCCCGCATAGGCGCTGTCGGCAAACAGCTTCTTGAGAAACGGGAACTGTCCGAACAAGGTGGATAAAACCATGAGGCCACCGTCGCGATCCTGAACATCGGCGGACGTGACCAGCGCATGTAGCAACAGACCCAGCGTATCGACGAGAACGTGACGCTTCTTGCCTTTGATCAGCTTGCCGCCATCGAACCCGTGTGGATCGATGTGGTCCCCCCTTTTTCCGCGCTTTTCACGCTCTGGCTGTCCACGATGCAGGCGGTGGGACTGGCCTCCCGTTCGGCCAACTCCCGACATTTGATGTACAATGCGTGGTGAATGTTTTCCAACGTGCCCGTGTAGCTCCACAAGCAAAAATAGTCGTTCACCGTGCTGCGCGCCGGCAGGTCTTTCGGGATATAGCGCCACTGGCATCCGGTGCTCAGGACGTACATCACGCCGTTCACCACCTCGCGCATGTCGACGCGCCGCTTACCGCCGCCACGCTTGGCTGGAGGTATCAGCGGCTCGATATGCTCCCATTCCGCGTCCGTCAGATCGCTCGGATAGCGCAGTTTGTCGCGGTTGTAGCGGGGGCGGTTCTGGGTCGTCCACATGCGGCACCTCACGGTTTGGTGCCACGTAGGGAGTCACAACAGATGCACGGCGTGCAAGCGTTTTATCCGACTACCGGCAACCGACTCTAAAGACTCAACAAGTTGCCGGACGGACACTTAGAGCGCCGTCGTGGGGTTTTCGACGAGCGCGCGCAGATCGCGCATGAACCGCGCGGCGGTTACGCCATCCACCAAGCGATGATCGGCCGACAGGGTGAAGGTGGACGACGGACGCAGCACCACCTCGCCGCCGCAGCCGACCGGGGTGTCGACGATGCGCCCCACCGCGAGGATGCCGCTTTCCGGCGGATTGATGATCGCGGTGAAGCTATCGACGCCGTACATGCCAAGGTTGCTCAGGGTGAACGTACTGCCGCGCAGATCGGCAGGCAAAATCGTCCGCCGAGCGGCTGCCGTCCGCAGGCGTTCGAGCTCGCGCACGATGCCCGCAAGCGACAGCGTTTCGGCGTCGCGGATCACCGGAACAAGGAGATCTCCATCGCGGTCCATCGCGACGCCGATATGACTGCCCTCGTGGAGCCGAGCGGCATCGCTTTCGACGCTGGCGTTCAGGTACGGGTGGTCGCCAAGCAGCAGGCCGAGAAGCCGGATCAATATCGCCGTGACGCTCGCCTTGGCGCCGGCGGTGCGTACGAGGCGCTCGGAAACCCGCTCCTTCAGCTCCAGGACGGCCGACATGTCGAGAACGGCCGACATGTAGAAATGCGGCGCCGTTTGTACGCTCTTCGTCATGCGTTGCGCGATCAATCTTCGGGTCGGGCCGAACGGTAGCAGTTTGCCCCGAGATGGCGTGGCGGGAGCACGAGACTCGGGTGCGGGGACGTGAACGCCCTCGGCTCGTGCCGCGAGCCAGCGGTCGATATCCGCGCCGACGATGCGCCCGCGTGGACCGCTCCCTTGCGCGACCGCCAAGTCGATCCCGTGCAAGCGCGCCAGGCGGCGGGCGAGTGGCGTCGCACGGACCTTGTGCGCCTCGGCCGCCGGCGAAGGGGCCGTGGGGGCCGAGGCTTCGATCCCGGGCGGCAGAGCGCCGTTGGACGTGCGCGCGTCGTGCTGGATCGCAACCGGCTCGGTGGTCCGCTCCGCCGGCGCGACGAGCTGTTCACCGGGCCCGAGAATCTGGGCGACGACAGTGCCGACCGGCACCTCGACGCCGGCCTCTACGAGAATGCGTCCAAGCCGACCGGACGCCGTCGCCTCGACCTCCATCGTCGCCTTGTCCGTGGTGATTTCGAACAGCGGGCTTCCCTCATGGATGTCGTCTCCCTCGCGTACTTTCCAGGCGAGGATCGTCCCGGTTTCCATGGTCATGTCGACCCGGGGCATGATGACCTCGATCGGCATCAGCCCCGTCCTTCGGTCGCCAGCGCACGCGCGGCGGCGACGATGTTGTCGACCTGGGGAACCGCGGCCTTCTCTAAGGTCCGGTTGTAGGGGAGCGGGACGTCCTGTCCACCGAGCCGGCGGATCGGTGCATCGAGAAAGTCGAAGGCTTCGCTCTCGGCAATGAGCGCCGCGACCTCGGCGCCGATGCCCAGCGTTTGGACGGCCTCGTACACGACCAGGAGCCGCCCGGTCTTTTTCACGCTGTCGAAGAGGGTCTGGCGATCGATGGGCCGCAGAGACCGCAGATCGATGACCTCGACATCGATCCCTTCGGTCGCCAACATGTCTGCGGCAACCAGTGCGCGCGACACCATGATCGACGTCGCGACGATGGTGACCGCGGCTCCCGGCCGGCGCACGATCGCGCTGCCGATCGGCACGCGATACGGCTCGGGCGGCACGATCCCCTTGGTCTTGTAGAGAAGCTTGTGTTCGAAAATAAGCACGGGGTTGGGATCATCGATCGCCGCGAGCAGCAGTCCTTTGGCGTCATACGGTGTCGCCGGCTGAACGACCTTCAGGCCAGGAACGTGCGCGAACCAGGCTTCGAGGCTTTGGCTGTGCTGCGCGGCAGCGCCGGTGCCCGACCCGCCGGGCATGCGGATGACCATGGGGACGCTCGCCTTGCCGCCCAACATGAAGCGGATCTTCGCAGCCTGGTTGACGATCTGCTCCATCGCGAGAGCGATGAAGTCGGAGAATTGAAATTCCAGGACGGGGCGCATGCCGGTGATCGCCGCGCCGACCGCCGTGCCGGCGAGCGCCAGTTCGCTGATCGGCGTGTCGATGACCCGGTCGGGGCCGAATTCGTGGAAGAGATCGCCCGTGACCCCGAACGCACCGCCGTAGACGCCAATGTCCTCGCCGATGAGGAACACGCGTTCATCGGCTTGCATGGCTTGACGCAACGCCTCGCGGACGGCCTCCGCGTAAGACAGTTCGCGCGCCGCCGGTGGCGATGGGTCAGGCGTAGACATCCTGGGCGAGGTCTCTTGGATCCGGATCGGGGCTCGTGCGGGCGAATTCCACCGCCGCGTCGATCTCGCGCCCCGCTTCGGCCTCGATCGCGTCCGCATCGGCGGGGAGCAGGCGCCCCACCGCGACGAGTTCGTCCCGCAACCGCACGATCGGATCGCGCGCACGCCAGGCCTCGATCTCGTCCTTGGTCCGGTAAAGATTCCGGTCGCTCTTGGAGTGGCCGCGAAGCCGATATGTCTTGCATTCCACGAGCGTTGGCCCGCCGCCCGAGCGCGCGCGCTCGACCGCGGCGCGCGAGGCCTCGAACACGGCGAGGAAATCGTTGCCGTCGACGACCACACCAGGAATATTGTAGGCGGATGCTCGATCCGCCACATTGGCAACCGCCATCGCCTTGGCGACCGGCATCGACATGCCGTACCGGTTGTTTTCGCACACGAAGACGACCGGCAACGTCCAGATGGATGCCAAGTTGAGCGATTCGTGGAAGGCTCCCCCGTTCGCCGCTCCATCACCGAAGTAGACGACGCACACGGTCTCGGCCTTCCGCATCTTGATGCTGAGACCGACGCCCACCGCGATGGGCAAGCCTCCGCCGACGATGCCGTTGGCGCCCAGGTTGGCGCCGGCGACATCGGCGATGTGCATCGATCCACCGCGCCCGCGGCAATAGCCGTTCGCCTTACCGAAGAATTCAGCAAACATCAGTTTCGGATCGGCGCCCTTGGCAATGCAATGGCCATGTCCTCTGTGCGTGGACAGCACGTAGTCCGCGCCGCGCAACGGGGCGGCGGTGCCCACGGCGCTGGCTTCCTGTCCGATCGACAGGTGCATCGTGCCGTGGATGAGACCGCGGATGTAACACTGTTCCGCAGCTTCCTCGAACTTGCGGATCAGGTGCATCTTGCGCAGATGGGCCCGCAACCCCTCGTCGCCGAGGAGCGCGAGCGTGGGCCGTTGATTCGACCCCTTGGCCGAGTCCACGTCGAGCTTCGGTGTGGCGCCGCTAGCCAATCGACGCCCTCTCCGGCGCGCCGCGCGCGCCGGTCGGGTTGTCGAAAAGCCGGTCTTGCAGCCGGCGCAGTTCGACGATCTTTAGCCGCTCATCGACCCGGCAATTGTCATGCGTGAGATACTCGCCGGCGCCGATCCGCGTCGTCGTCACCGCGCCCTGGGCCAAGCCCAACGGAACGGCGTTGATGCTCCGGGCGAGCTCCCGCGTCACCGCCCAGCCGCGGTAGCAATACTCCCCGATCGCATCGAGATTCGTCCCTGGCGGCAGATCCTTCTTCGCCAACGCCGCGCACTCCGCGACTGGCGTCTCCAGGGGACGCATGTGGCTGTGCCCGTAGAGAACGGCGGCGGCCGCCGACAGAGGCACCTCGAGGCTGGTCAGATGGTACGGGCGGAAGAACGTGTAGTACGGGCCAGGTCCAAGTTGCAGATCGTTCATCCGTTCTCGCAAGCGCGGGTGACTCATCTCGGCGACGACGAACACGCCCGGCGCGACACCCTTCGCAACCGTGAAGTCGACGACGCCTTTGCGAGACAGGATGCCCCCGTCGTCCTTCGGACACAGCACGGTGTGGAGCATGGCGAGCGGCGCATTCGGGCCGTGCATGCCGGGTTTATCGGGGAGGAGTCCGGTGGCGTTGGCGATCGCCGTCATTTCGATCATGGTTTTCGACCCGTCGACGAACTCGACGAGCATCCGCGGATTCATGTTGCGCCTCAACGCCTCCTCTCGGTACTCGTCCGGAGTGGCCGAGACGTTGAATGCGTTGTTCTTGCCCTTGCCCGCGGCGACGACGGGGTAACCGAGACTTCGCACGAAGTTGATCAGCTCCATGGTCGAACTGGGCTCATCACCCGCACCGAGCGTATAGACGACGCCGGACTGCTCGGCCTTGCCGCGAAGATAGGCGCCGATCGTGACGTCCGCTTCGACGTTCATCATCACGATGTGCTTGCCCGCCGCGATGGCCTGCATGGCCACTTGGGCGCCGACATTCGGATTGCCGGTCGCGTCGATGACGACATCAACGAAATCGCAAATACAAACGAGTTCGGCCGAAGGACACATCGCGGTCTTTCCCGATCGCACGGCGGTCTCAATCGCGTGCGTCGTCTCGCAGACAACGGCTGCCTCCTCGGGCAGCCCCGCGATTCGAAATGCCTTCCAAGCCTGGTCGATCCGCACCTCAGCAAGCGCGGCGATTTGCAGTCCCTTCATCAAGCTGACTTGGGCCACGATGTCGGTGCCCATCTCGCCCGCGCCAATCAAGCCGATACGTACCGGCCGGCCGGTCTCGGCCCGCCCGCGCAGATCTTCCGCGATATTCATAGGCGTTCGCTCCCGTACGCCGAGGCGAGCGATGCACAATCACTCGTCATCGCTTCCTCCGCTCGAGTCACCGCTACGGCCTGCACGCTCGCGCGACAAGTGCGGAAACGGATGACGGTCCGGTCATTGGCCGTCACGCGCATCCCATCGATGACCATAATGCACCCTATTGAACAAAAATTTATACGTCAATACATATGTTCTAACCCGGACGATTCATGCCGTTCGCGTTGAGGCAAGCGAGGTACACGGAACGCGGCACGTCCGCCCTATTCGCGGCTGGAATCGGCGCTTTCCGTTTCGCAGACCGCCCCCGCAGACGACCGCCCGCGCGCGCCGCGCGCCGCACGGCAACATCAACGACGCAGGAAGGACGAAACGCTCCATTGATCCCGAGGCGCAGCCGCGGACCCGTCCCGTGCCTGGCTCCATGATGTCGAGGACCCGACGGCCAAAATCCTTCCTCGGGGGTGTCCTTTGGTTGCCAGCGTGACGAACCCACAGCTTGGAGACCCCCCCGCGTTTCCAGGCCACCCTCGTCTCGCATGCGTCTCAACCGGGTCACGCCAATGGTGCCGGCGTGGACACGTTTTGTTCGGGCTCGGCTCGGCCGTGCCAGGCGGCGGCGGATCCAGACTGGGATTTTGCTTCCGGCGGCGATTTGCGTTAGGAGAAGGGCGTCATGCGCCTGTCCCCGACCTTGTCGATCTATATCGGCCGGCAATTCGCGCTCGCCTTCGCCGGCGTGTTCGGCGCCCTGCTGGCGGTCGTCTTCTTGTTCGACGTGGTCGAGCTCCTGCGCCGCGCCACCGGCAAGGCCGATACGACGATCGACATCGTGATCCGCATGTCGCTGTTCAAATTACCGCACCTTGCCCAACAGCTCCTCCCCTTCGCGGTCCTGTTCGCATCCATGCTCGCGTTTTGGCGCCTGACGCGCAACCATGAGCTGACCGTGGTGCGTTCGGCTGGCGTCTCGGTTTGGCAGTTCCTGTTGCCGGTGGTGGCCCTGGCGCTGTCCTTCGGGATCTTCAAGATCACCACCTTCAATCCCGTGGCGGCGGTCCTCTATTCCAAATACGAACAGCTCGAATCGAGGTACTTGCGGGGCCGTTCGAGTCTGCTCGCCGTCTCTTCCACCGGCTTCTGGCTGCGTCAGGTCGACGGCGGCACCAATTCGGTCGTGCATGCCTTGCGCGTGTCCTCGCAGGACATGGAGCTTCATGACGTCATCATTTTCAATTTCGAAGGCCAGGACCGCTTCGTCGGCCGGGTCGACGCCCAGAGCGCGCGGCTCGAAAACGGCTATTGGCTGATGCGCAACGCGTGGCTGACCGGACCCGACAAGCCGGCGCGCTTCGAGGCGGAGCATCGCCTGCCGACCGACATGACGATCGAGCGCATCCAGAACAGTTTCGCGTCGCCCGAAACCATCCCCTTCTGGGACCTCCCCGGTTTCATCCGGCTCTTGGAAAACGCCGGGTTTTCGGCGCTCCGCCACCGGCTGTATTGGCATCACCTGTTCGCCGGGCCGCTGCTGCTGTTCGCCATGGTGCTGATCGCGGCCACGTTCTCGCTTCGCCTGCCGCGGCGCGGGGCGACGACCGAGCTGATCGTGTCCGGGGTTTCGGTCGGCTTCCTGCTGTATTTCGTGTCCAACCTCGTCGTCGCGCTGGGCATGAGCGCGAGCATTCCCGTCGTGCTCGCCGCCTGGACGCCGGCGGCCGTCAGCACGCTGCTTGGCGTCTCGATGCTACTGCATCTCGAGGACGGCTGATCGGGCGCCGCGCCCCGGCCGGAGTCGCTTGCGCCTCCTCATTGCTCGACGGCGGCAAAGGACCTATATATCCGACCCCATGGCGATGCATCCCATCCCCTGCCTGCTTGCCCCGATCCTGCTCTTGGCCCTGATCGCCGTCCCCGGGGCGCGCGCGCAGCAGGTCCAGAACATCGTCGCGGTCGTCAACGACGACGTCATTTCCATGTACGATCTCGTCAACCGCATCCGGATCGTGCAGGTGACGTCCGGGCTCGAGGATACGCCCGAGAGCCGGCGCCGCCTGCAGCCGCAGGTGTTGCGGGGCCTGATCGACGAGAAGCTGCAAATGCAGGAGGCGGCCCGCGTCAATATCAGCCTCTCCGACGCGGAACTGGACCAAGCCATCGCCAGGATCGAGGAGGTCAACCGGATGCCGCCCGGCGGCCTCGAGGACTATATCAGAAGTTCCGGGCTCGACCGGAGGTCGGTCCTGGCGCAGATCCGTGTCAGCGTCACCTGGCAGAAGGTCATGAGCCGCCGCCTGCGCCCCACCCTGCAGATCGGCGGCGACGAGGTCCAAGAAGTCTTGGCGAAACTGCGCGCCAGCCAGGGGACGACCGAGTACCTGTTGGGCGAGCTCTTCCTGGCGGTGGACTCGCCAGATCTGGAGGACGAGGTCCGGCAGACGGCCCAGAGCTTGATCCACCAGATGCGTGGCGGCGCCTCGTTCGGCGCCATCGCCCAACAGTTCTCGCAGAGCGCTTCGGCCGGGTCGGGCGGCGATATCGGCTGGGTGCAGAAGGGCCAGCTCGATGAGGCGATCGAGCGGGCGATCGAAAATCTGCGCCGCGGCCAGGTGACCGAGCCGATCCGCACGGTCGCCGGATTTTACGTGTATCTCCTGCGCGAGAGCCGGACCATGGCCGCCCCCTCGGCCGGCGATGTGAAGGTGACCCTGGCGCGGATCGCGCTCTCGCCCGAGCCCGGGGCGGACCTGGCCGTCCTCAAGCGCCTCGCCGAGACGGTGCGCGAAACGGTGTCGGGCTGCGCCGATTTCGCGCGCGTGGCGGGCGAACTCGGGGCGCCACCGCCCGAGGTAAGCGCGGATTTTCGCTTGGGCGACCTGTCGCCGGCGTTGCGTCCGCTGGTCGCCGCACTCAAAGTCGGCGAGGCCAGCGTGCCGGTCGACACCGAGGCCGGGCTGCTCGTGTTCATGGTCTGCCAGCGCGTCGAGCCGCCTTCGAATTTGCCGAGCCATGACGACGTCTCCGAGAACCTCAGCCGACAGCGGCTCGACCTTTTGGCGCGCCGCTATCTCCGCGACCTGCGCCGGGCGGCGGTCGTCGACGTGCGCGTATGAGCGGGACGCGCGCCTGCCGCCGCCCGAAGTTCTCGATCGCCTCGCCGCCCTGCCGCCGCTGCGCGAGGTGATCGCGCGCCACCGTCTCGCCGCCCGCAAGTCGCTCGGGCAGCATTTCCTTCTCGACCTCAACCTCACCGCCCGCATCGCGCGCGCGGCGGGCGAGCTCGGCACCGGCACGGCGATCGAGATCGGTCCGGGCCCCGGCGGTCTCACCCGCGCCCTCCTCGCCGCCGGTGCCCGCCACGTCATCGCCGTCGAGCGCGACCAGCGCTGCCTGCCCGCGCTCGTCGAGCTGGCCGCCGCCTGTCCGGGACGTCTGACGGTGGTTGGCGCCGACGCCCTCGGGATCGACGTGCATCGACTCGGCGAGGCCCCGCGACGTATCGTCGCCAACCTTCCGTACAACATCGCCACGGTCCTGCTGCTCGAATGGCTGAAGCATCCGGCCGATTTCGCGAGCATGACCCTGATGTTCCAGAAGGAGGTGGCCCAGCGCCTGTGCTCGCGGCCGGGCCAACCCGCCTATGGGCGGCTGGCGGTCGCCGTTGCGTGGCGCCACCGGGCTCGCCGACTGTTCGATATCGATCCGCGGGCGTTCACGCCGCCGCCCAAGGTCGTCTCGACCGTGGTCGAGCTCACCCCCCGTCCCGCCCCGGCGGCCGAGGCCGATGCCGACAGCCTCGAGCGGGTCACCGCCGCCGCCTTCGGCCAGCGCCGCAAGATGCTGCGCTCGAGCCTGAAATCGCTTGCCCACGACGCCGGCGCGCTGATCGAGCGCGCGGGCCTCGATCCCACGCGCCGCGCCGAGGATTTGTCGATCGAGCAGTTCTGCGCGCTGGCGCGGGCGTTTACTACCCTTCGCGCAGGCGCTTGATGAAATCGGCGAGCCCGAGCTGGCGGTCGCGGCGCAGGTGCTCGGCGACGAGCAGCGAGCGCACCCAGTCGACGCTCTCGCCAAGCTCGCGGTTGACGATGATGTAGTCGTACTCGCGCCAGTGACTCATCTCCTCGGCGGCCTGCGCCATGCGCTGAGCCACCACCTTGTCCGAGTCCTGGGCGCGGGTCCTGAGCCGCCGCTCGAGCTCGGCCGTCGACGGCGGCAGGATGAACACGCTGACAAGGTCGGCGCGCGCGTTCTGGGCGAGCTGTTGGGTCCCCTGCCAATCGATATCGAACACCACGTCGCGACCCACCGTCAGCGCTTGCTCGACCGGCGCGCGCGGCGTGCCGTAATAGTGGCCGAACACCTTAGCGTATTCGAGCAGCTCGCCGCGGTTGACCATGAGGTTGAACTCGGTGAGGTCGATGAACCGGTAATCGAGGCCCGCGGTCTCGCCGGGCCGCTTCCTGCGGGTCGTCACCGAGACCGACATGACGAGATTGGGATCGCGCTTCAAGAGTTCGCGGGTGATCGAGGTCTTGCCCGCGCCCGAAGGCGAGGACAGGACCAGCATCAGGCCGCGGCGGGTGATTTCCGGGCTCAAGGCGCGACTATTCGATATTGGCGGCCTGCTCGCGCAGGCGGTCGATTTCGGCCTTGAGCGCGAGCCCGATGCGGGTGAGTTCGATATCCGCCGATTTCGCGCACAGGGTGTTGGCCTCGCGGTTGAATTCCTGCGCCAGGAAATCGAGCTTGCGGCCGTTCGCACCGGGCGCGGCGATGAGCGCGCGGCCAGCCTCGATATGCGAGCCCAAGCGGTCGAGCTCCTCGCGCACATCGGCGCGCGCGGCCAACAGCGCCACTTCCTGCGCGATGCGCTCGGCGGGGAGCGCGGGCTGGGCGCCCATGAGCTCATCGAGCTGGGCCTGAAGCCGCGCGCGGATCGCCGGCGCTTGACCCGCCGCCGCCGCGCGTGCGGCGGCGGTCAAGCGGTCGATCTCGTCGAGGTGGGCGGCGAGGGCGGCCGCCAGCTGCCGGCCCTCGGCGGCGCGCATCTCGGCGAGCGCGGCCAGCGCCGTCTCGAGCGTGACCAGGATCGCCCGGTCGCGCTCGGCCACGATCTCCTCCGGCTCGGCCACGATGTCCACGGTTTCGATGACGCCGCGGATCGCCAACAGGCCGTCGAGGCGCGGCGGCGCGGCGGCGATCTCGCCGCTCAGTTCCTTGGCCAGCGCCAGCACTTGCCGGAGCGCGTCGCGATTGATGGCCAGTCGGGTGCCCGGCGTTTGTTGCCTTGCGTCCAGCCCCAGCGCGACATGGCCGCGGGCAAGGCGGCGGCTGGCGGCGGCGCGGGCCGCGGTCTCGAGGTGATCGAAGCCAGGGGACAGGCGGCACCGCACCTCGAGGCCGCGGCCGTTGACGCTGCGCGCCTCCCAGGTCCACAGGTGCCGGCCTGCCGCGCCGCTGGCGCGGGCAAAGCCGGTCATGCTGGAAATCCCCACTCATGCCCCCACATGTGGTGCAAAGCCGTTCGATACCTACTATATTCACTTATGCGGCGGCAAACAACGATTCCGGAGGCGGTGTAGTGTGCGCTCTCCCCGCGCCATCCTGATCACCGGCGCCTCGAGCGGCATCGGCGCCGCGCTGGCGCGCCATTATGCGCGCGCCGGCGCCTTTCTCGCTCTCGTCGGGCGCGATGCCGACCGGCTCGACCAGGTCGCCCAGGCATGCCGCGGCCACGGGGCGAGGGTTCAAACCGCCGCGCTCGACGTGCGCGAGGGGGCGGCGCTCGCCGCCTGGATCGCCGAGGTCGGGCGCGCCCACGAGCTCGACCTCGTCATCGCCAATGCCGGCATCTCGGCCGGAACGGGCGGCGGCGGCGAAAGCGCCGAACAGGCGCGAAAGATCGTCGCCATCAACGTCGAGGGCGTGCTCAACACGGTTCTGGCCGTCCTGCCGAGGTTGGCAGCGCGCGGCCGCGGGCAGATCGCCATCATGTCCTCGTTGGCCGGCTTCCGAGGCTTTCCCGGCGCCCCGGCCTATTCGGCGAGCAAGGCGTTCGTGCGGGTGTGGGGCGAGGCCCTGCGCGCCGAGGTGGGCGCGCGGGGAATCGAAGTGTCGGTGATCTGCCCGGGCTTCGTTGCCACCCGCATGACCGCGGTCAACCGGTTCAAGATGCCGTTCCTGATGCCCGCCGAGCGCGCCGCGCGCATCATCGCCCGCGGCCTGGCTGCGAACCGGGCGCGGATTGCCTTCCCGTGGCCGCTGTATCTTGCGGTCCGCTTGCTCGCCGCCCTGCCGCCGAGCCTGGCCGATGTCCTTATTTTGCGGCGGTTGCCGAAAAAACCCGCCGACGGGTCGGCCTAAGACCGGCCATTTCCGAGCGGTCCGGGATCCGCATCGGCAGGTTTGAAACCGGCGAGGCAACGCCTCGCCCCTACACGACGCGGGCCGGTATTCGTGGTGGAAGGCCTAGAGGCCGGTCCTGAGACCCGCCCGTTGCGGCCCGCCTGGGGGTCGAAGGACGCCTCAGTTCGACGCCGCGAAGACGAGCGTGGCGTTGGTGCCCCCGAAGCCGAAGGAATTGGACAGCGCGCAGCGGACCGGGCGCTCTTTGGCCCGGTGGGCGACGAGATCAAGGTCGCAGCCCGGCGAGGGGTTGTCGAGGTTGAGGGTCGGCGGCGCGACGCCATCTCGAATCGCCAGCAGGCAGAAGATCGCCTCGACGCTGCCCGCGGCGCCCAGCAGATGACCGATCGCCGACTTGGTCGAGGACATGGACAATTTGTGCGCCTGCGGTCCGAACAGCCGCTTGACCGCGGCATGCTCGATCTCGTCGCCGAGCGGGGTCGAGGTGCCGTGGGCATTGATGTAGTCGATGTCGTCGGGGTTGAGCCTGGCGCGCTTGAGCGCGTTGCGCATCGCCCGGAAGGCGCCGTGGCCGTCCTCGGACGGCGCCGTCATATGATAGGCGTCGCCGGACAGGCCGTAGCCCACCACCTCGGCGTAAATCTTGGCGCCGCGCTGCTTGGCATGCTCCCTTTCCTCGAGCACGACCACGCCGGCGCCCTCGCCCATGACGAAACCGTCGCGGTCCTTGTCCCAGGGCCGCGACGCCCTGGCCGGCGTATCGTTGAAGCCGGTCGACAAGGCCCGCGCCGCCGCGAACCCGGCGATGGCGAGCCGGCAGACCGCCGCCTCGGCCCCGCCGGCCACCATCACGTCGGCATCCTCGAACTGAATGAGGCGCGCCGCATCGCCGATCGCGTGCGCGCCGGTCGAACAGGCGGTCACCACCGAGTGGTTCGGCCCCTTGAAGCCGTACCTGATCGACACGTGACCGGAGATCAGGTTGATGAGGCTCCCCGGAATGAAGAAGGGGCTGATGCGGCGCGGCCCCTTCTGCGCCAGCGTGAGCGAGGCGTCGTAAATGTACGGCAACCCGCCGATCCCGGAGCCGATCATCACGCCCGTGCGCTCGCGATCCTCCTCGGCCTCGGGTTTCCAGCCGGAGTCCTCGACCGCCTGGGTCGCCGCCGCCAATCCGTAGACGATGAACTCGTCCATCTTGCGCTGGTCCTTGGGCGCCACCCAGTCGTCGGCATTGAATTGCCCCGACGCGGTCTCGCCGCGCGGCACTTGCCCCGCGATCTTGGACGGCAGGTCCGAGACGTCGAAGGAATGGATGGCGCGGATCCCGGATTCGGAGGCGAGCAGGTGCTCCCAGGTCGCCTGCACGCCGCACCCCAGCGGCGTCACCATGCCCATTCCCGTCACGACGACTCGTCTCATCGCAAACCTCTAGGTTCCAACGCTCGTGCCAACTTTCGCAAGAGAGCGAATTCGGATGCCTCGGCTCGGATCGGCGCCCGCACGGGCGGGTCTTCAGATCCGCCTCTACGGACCGATTGTTTGCTACCCGGTCTCCCGTTTTCGTGGCGGGCGCGCGAAACCGGGATCCCGAGTACTCTAGCGAACGCGCGGGGGACAAGGCTCATGGGCTCAGCGTCGGGACCCGCGAGGACCCGGCCTACTTGTGCTGGTCGATGTATGCAATCGCGTCCTTGACGGTCACGATCTTCTCGGCGGCATCGTCGGGGATCTCGCAGCCGAATTCCTCCTCGAATGCCATCACGAGCTCGACCGTATCCAGACTGTCGGCACCCAGATCGTCGACGAAACTCGCGTTTTCGGTCACCTTGCCTTCGTCGACCCCAAGATGGTCGACCACGATTTTCTTGACCCGCTCGGCGACGTCGCTCATCTCCTTGAACCTTTCGTTGCAAGCTTTTGACAGTCTCGATCAAGACCCGTGGCCGCGTGCCTTCGCCAGCCGCCCCGGGACGGCGAAAAGAGCCGTTTTGTTAACACAACCGGGCGGCCCTGACCAGCACTCCCCCGGCCGTCCGCCTCATATCATCGCCATTCCGCCGTTGACATGCAAGGTCTGGCCGGTCACGTAGACGGCCTCCTCGCTGGCCAGGAAGACCACCGCGGCGGCCACTTCGGCGGGGTTGCCGAGGCGCCCCATGGGGATGGCGGCCAATAGTTGCTGGGTCCGAGCGGCCGCCAGCCCCTCGGTCATCGACGTGGCGATGAATCCGGGCGCCACGCAGTTGACCGTGATGCCCCGCGACGCAACTTCGGCGGCCAGTGCCTTGGACATGCCGATCATTCCCGCCTTGGCCGCGGCATAGTTGGCCTGACCCGGATTGCCGGTGACGCCGACGATCGAGGTCACGCCGATGATCCGGCCCCAGCGCCGCTTGATCATGCCGCGCAGCGCCGCGCGGGCGAGACGGAAGCCGGCGGTCAGATCCACGTCGAGCACCTTCTGCCAGTCCTCGTCCTTCATGCGGGCCGCGAGGCCGTCGCGCGTCAGGCCGGCGTTGTTGACCAGGATGTCGACCCGGCCGAGCGTGGTCTCGGCGTCCCTGAACAGCGTTTCGGTCGCCGCCGCCGCGCTCAAGTCGCCGGCCACCACGACCGCCCGCTCGCCGAGTTCGGCGGCGAGCGCCGCCAGCACCGGAACCCGCGTGCCCGACAGCGCGACATGCGCCCCCTGCCGGTGCAGCGCCCGCGCGATCGCGCCGCCGATGCCCCCCGAAGCGCCGGTGACGAGCGCGCATTTGCCGGCGAGGTCGAACATCGAGGCTTCCGTCCTACAGGCTCTTGAAGCAGGCTTCGATATCCGCCGGGCTTTGCACCGACACTCCCGCAAGCTCCGGATCGATGCGGCGGACGAGGCCCGTCAGCACCTTGCCGGCGCCCAGTTCGAACAGTTTCGTTACGCCGTGCTCCTTCATATAGAGCACGCTTTCGCGCCAGCGCACCATCGCCGTCACTTGGCTGACCAGGAGCTTGCGGATCGTCTCCGGGTCGCTGACCGAGCTCGCCGTGACATTGGCGACGAGCGGCACGCGCGCCGGTGCGATCGCCGTCATCGCCAGCGCCTCCGCCATCGCCTCCGCCGCGGGTTCCATGAGCCGGCAGTGGAAGGGGGCGCTCACCGGCAACAGGATCGCGCGCTTGGCGCCCTTCACCTTGGCCAGAGCGACGGCGCGCTCGACCGCTGCCTTGGCGCCGCTGACCACGACCTGGCCGGGAGCATTATCGTTGGCGGCAACGCAGACCTCATCCCCTGCCGCCTCGGCGGCGAGCGCGAGCGCGGCATCGAGATCGAGCCCGAGCAGGGCCGCCATGGCGCCCGCGCCCACCGGCACCGCCTTCTGCATCGCCTCGCCGCGCAAGCGCAACAGCCGCGCCGTGTCGGGGAGCGACAGCGCGCGCGCCGCCGCGAGGGCCGAATATTCCCCCAGCGAATGGCCGGCCACGAACGAGACGGTTCGGGCGAGATCGACTCCGCCCTCGACCTCGAGCACGCGCGTGACGGCAAGGCTTACCGCCATCAGCGCCGGCTGGGCGTTGGCGGTGAGCGTGAGCTCGGAGTCCGATCCCTCGAACATCAGCTTCGAGAGCTTGGTCTCAAGGGCCTCGTCGACCTCCTCGAACACCAGGCGTGCGGCTGGGAACGCCGACGCCAGCTCGCGGCCCATGCCGACCGCCTGCGACCCCTGGCCGGGAAAGGTGAATGCGCGCGCCATCCTCGCAGGCCTCCCACCCACGCCTGGGGCCGGGGTCAGGTAATCGTCCACCGCGACCCTGTCAAGCGCGGGGACACGCGCTTGCACCGCCGGCCGATATGTATATAGTCGCGGCCCTCGTTGCCGGGGGCCGATCCCCGGCCCGCTCCTTGCCGGCGATAAGCCGGCTAAAGGCGCGGGCGGCCGATCCCCTAACGTGGTTCAAGGGAACGGCGCCGGACCGCGAACAGCCATAAGGAGTATTTCATGGCGTTTTACGAGAGCGTGTTCATTGCGCGCCAGGATGTCTCGGCCATCCAGGTCGACAGCCTGGCGGATGCCTTCACCGCCATCCTCAAGGAGCGGGGCGGCAACGTCACCAAGCGCGAAAACTGGGGCCTCCGCAACCTGGCTTTCCGGATGCGCAAGAACCGCAAGGGCCATTATGTTCTCCTCAATATCGACGCGCCGTGGGCGGCGGTGCAGGAGATGGAGCGCAACATGCGCCTCAACGAGGACGTGATCCGCTTCCTCACCGTCAGGGTTGACCAGCTCGAGGAAAGCCCCTCGGCCATGCTTCAGAAGCGCGACGAGCGCGCCGACCGGGGCGACCGGTTCGAGCGCGGCCCGCCGCGGCGGCGCGAGGCCGCAGGGAGCGGGGACGAGCGCGGCCCGCGCGCCGAGCGCGGCAAGACCGAAAGCCGCGCCGAGGGGGCAATCCATGAATGAGTCCGGTGGTTTCGGCGGCCGGCGGCCCTTTTTCCGGCGCCGCAAGACCTGTCCGTTCTCGGGGCCGAACGCGCCGAAGATCGACTACAAGGACGTGCGGCTGCTGCTGCGTTTCATCTCCGAGCGCGGCAAGATCGTGCCGGCGCGGATCACCGCGGTGTCAAACCGGCGACAGCGCGAACTCGCGCAGGCCATCAAGCGCGCCCGCTTCCTTGGCCTTCTGCCCTATCTCATCGGCTGACCCGGCTCCTTGAGGGGCCGGGGCGGATCGTCACGACCGATGCCAACCCTCGTTTCGGCCGGCGCCGGGCTGGTAAGCTCGCTCTTATACGCGACGCTGCTCACCGGTTCGCTCGGCGCCTACCTCCTCGCCTATCTCGCGCCGCTGCCGCTGTTCGCCGCCGGGCTGGGGATCGGCGTCGGAGGCGCGGCGATCGCCGCCCTGACCGCGACCCTGGCGGCGGCTGTGGGCGGCGGGTTCACGTTCGGCCTCATCTTCCTGATCGTCAACGTGGCGCCGGCGCTGTTGGTCACCCGCCAGGCGCTGCTCAACCGGCGCGACGGCGCGGGCCAGGTCGAATGGTATCCGCCGGGCCCTCTGGTCGCCTGGCTCACCGGTTTCGCGGCGGCGGTGCTCATCAGCCTGGTGCTTCTCGTCGCCGGTGAGCCGGGCGGTCTCGAGGGGTTCATCCGCGACTTTCTCGATACCGGGCTTCGCGCCCTGGCGCCGGCCGGGACCCCGCCCGACGCGGTCACGCAGTTCACCACGGCGCTCGCCCGCATTTTTCCAGGCGTCGTCGCCGTGTCCTGGCTGGTGATGATCGCCATCAACGGGGCGCTCGCGCAAGGGCTGCTGGTGCGGTTCGGCCGCAACCGCCGCCCCTCGCCCGAGGTGTCCGATATCGAGTTGCCGTCGTGGATGCTGGGCGCCACGGCGATCTCCGCGATCGGCGCCTTCATGCCCGGTCTCGCCGGCTTCCTCGGCGGCAACCTCTTGCTGATCCTCGGCCTGGCCTTCACCTTCGCCGGTCTAGGCGTGCTGCACGCCATCGCGCGGAACTGGCGCAACCGGCTGATGTGGCTGACCGCGTTCTATATCTTCATCCTCGTGTTCGGCTGGCCGGTCGTGCTGGTCGCCGCGCTCGGGCTCATCGAACCTTGGGCCAATCTTCGCCGGCGGTTCGCCGGCCGCCTACCGCGCAGTTGAGGAGGACGGACCCCATGGACGTGATCTTGCTCGAACGGATCGAATCGCTGGGCCAAATGGGCCAAGTGGTCAAGGTCAAGCCGGGCTACGCGCGCAACTATCTGTTGCCGCGCAAGAAGGCGCTGCGGGCGACCAAGGAGAACCTCGCCTATTTCGAGCGCCAACGCACCCAGCTCGAAGCCCAGAATCTCACGAACCGACAGGAAGCCGAAGGCGTGGCGGCCCGCATCGAGGGCCTGACGGTGATCGTCCTGCGCCAGGCGGGCGAAGGCGGCCAGCTCTACGGTTCGGTCAACACCCGCGACATCGCCGAGGCGGTCACCAAGGCGGGTTTCACCCTCGACCGCCGCCAGGTCTTGCTCGACCAGCCGATCAAGATGCTGGGGCTGTTCAAGCCGCGCATCGCCCTCCACCCAGAGGTGATCGTGACGGTCGGGGTCAATGTCGCCCAATCCGAGGAGGAAGCGGCGCTTCAGGCCGCCGGCAAGCCCTCGCCTGCGGCGGGCGAGGCGCCGTCGGAGGCGCCCGCCCCCTCGCCCGCCGCCGAACCCGCCGCGGCGGCGCCCAAGCGGAAGCGGAAGGCCGCCGAGGCGGCCCCGAAAGAACCCAAGAAGAAACCGGCCAAGGCGAAGGCCAAGACCGAATCCGAAGGCGGCGCCGACGCATAAGAGCCAGAGCACTCTCGTTCGGCCCCGGGATTTCACCGCCAAGGGCGCGGGGGGCGATCCGCGGCGTTTCGTTTGGCGCCGCGTTCAATTCCTCCGCGACCCTTACGCTTCTCCGCGTCCACCGCGACTCACTTTCATGCGCGGCGCGGCAGCGGCGGCGCACGGGCCAGCGCCGCGCGAAGCGACTTTACAAGGCCGCAAACGTCTTATACCAAAGCAGGGGCGGGTCTTAAGACCCGCCCGCGTGGGCCGGTTTGAAACCGGCCCCTACTCACGGCGTGGTGACATTGGTATTATTCAATTCGAGGATCGGAAATCGATCCGCCGCGGCCCCTCTGGAGCGACTCGATGCGCCTGTTGTCCTACCTCTTCCGGCACATCACCAATGCCGGCCGTCTGACCGTGATCGGTCCGGACGGCGACGACCGCGTCTTCGCGGGGGCCAAGCCCGGTCCCGAGGTTGCGATCCGGCTCGGCGACCGGGCGGTTTCGCGGCGCATCGCCGTCAATCCGCGCCTTGCGATCGGCGAGGCCTACATGGATGGGCGGCTCACGATCGAGGACGGGGACATATACGACTTCCTCGATTTCTGCGCCCTCAACGTGGCGGGGCTCGAGGCCGAGGCGCCGGTCGGTCTCCCGTACCGACTGGAGGTTCTGGGCCGGCGGTTGCAACAGTACAACCCGGTCCGCCGCGCGCGCCGAAACGCCGCCCATCATTACGACCTTTCGGACCGGCTCTATGCGTTGTTCCTTGATGCCGACCGCCAATATTCGTGCGCCTATTTCGCCACCGGCAACGACTCGCTCGAGGCGGCGCAGGACAACAAGAAGCGTCACATCGCCGCCAAGCTCCTGCTGAAGCCGGGCTGCAAGGTGCTCGACATCGGCTCGGGCTGGGGCGGGCTTGCCATCTACCTCGCGCGGGTCGGGGCGGGCGAGGTGGTCGGGATCACGCAGTCCGCGGAACAGCAGAAAGCGGCGAGCAAACGCGCCGCGGCGACGGGTCTGGATGGGCGCGTCAAGTTCCACTTGCGCGACTATCGCGAGCAGACCGGGACCTTCGACCGCGTCGTTTCGGTTGGCATGTTCGAGCACGTGGGCGTCAACCACTACCGCGAGTTCTTCACGCAGGTGCGAAACCTGCTGGCCGAGGACGGGGTCGCGCTCGTGCATTCGATCGGCCGCCCGCACGGTCCGGGGGTCACCAATCCGTGGCTGCGCAAGTACATTTTCCCCGGTGGCTATTCGCCGGCGCTGTCCGAGGTCCTGCCCGCCGTCGAGAAAACCGGGCTGTTCGTGACCGACATCGAGATCTTGCGGCTGCACTACGCCGAAACGCTGCGCGAATGGCGCCGCCGCTTCGCCCGCAACCGCGACGAAATCAAGGCCCTCTATGACGAGCGCTTCTGTCGGATGTGGGAGTTCTATCTGGCGGGGAGCGAGATCGCCTTCCGCCGCGAAGGCCACATGGTCTTTCAGATGCAGCTCGCCCGGCGCCTCGACGCCGTCCCGCTGACGCGGGACTACATCCGCGACTGGGAGCGCGACCACGCCGGACGAGGCAATCTCGCGGCCTGACAGGGTCTAAAGGCGGTTGCGCGGCAACTTATCCCCGATATACGCCTGTTTCGAACCCCGCGTCGATTCGCGTTGGCGCGAAAGCGCGGCGGCCTTAAGGTCCTCGGGCGATGGAGTCAGCGTCCGGCAGGAGCGTGGCGTCCTTGAAGGGGCGCGAGGGCGAGCCCGTGCCCCTGCGCACGATGCCGCACAATTTCGAGGCCGAGATGGCCTTGCTCGGCGCCGTGCTGGCCAACAACCGCGCCTATGAACGGGTCGCGGAGTTCCTGCGCCCCGAGCATTTCGCCGATGCCTCCCATGGGCGCATCTTCGAGGCCTGCGGAAAGCTGATCGGGCGCGGGCTGTTGGCCAATTCGGTGACGCTCAAGAGCTATTTCGAGCAGGACGATTCGCTCGCCGCGATCGGCGGCACGCCATACCTCGCCCGGCTGGCCGGAGCGGTGGTGACGGTCGTCAACGCGGCCGATTACGCCAAGACCATCCACGACCTCCATTTGCGCCGCCAGCTCATCGCGCTCGGCGAAGACGTCGTCAACCGCGCCTACGCTTACGATCTCGAAACCGGGGCGGCGCAGCAGATCGAGACGGCGGAGCAGGCGCTCTTCGAGCTGGCGACGAGAGGCCAGATCGAGGGCGGGTTCCGCGCCTTCGGCGACGCGATGGCGGCCGCCATCGAAATGGCCCAGGCGGCCTACAAGCGCGACAGCCACGTCACCGGCGTGACCACCGGCCTCATCGACCTCGACAAGAAGCTGGGCGGCCTCCACCCCTCCGACCTGGTCGTGCTCGCCGGCCGGCCGTCGATGGGCAAGACCGCGCTGGCGACCAAGATCGCCTTCAACGCCGCCGCGGCCTACAAGGAACAGCGCTCGCCCGATGGCACGCTCGAGGTCATCGACGGCGCCAAGGTGGCGTTTTTCTCGCTCGAGATGTCCACCGAGCAGCTCGCCACGCGCATCCTGTCCGAGGAATCCGAGATCCGTTCGGACAAGATCCGCCGGGGCGAGGTGCGCAGCGATGACTTTCCGACCTTCGTCGCTGTGGCAACCCGCCTGGCGCGCCTGCCGCTGTTCATCGACGACACGCCGGCGCTCACGGTCGCGGCGCTGCGCACGCGCGCGAGGCGCCTCAAGCGCACCCATAGCCTGGGGCTGGTCGTCATCGATTATCTGCAGCTCATCGCCCCGGCGCCGGGTTCGCGGCCCGAAAACCGGGTCCAGGAAATCTCCGCGATCACGCGCGGCCTCAAGGCGCTCGCCAAGGAGCTCAACGTTCCGGTGTTGGCGCTCTCCCAGCTCTCGCGCGCCGTCGAACAGCGCGAGGACAAGCGGCCGCAGCTCGCCGATCTGCGCGAATCCGGCACCATCGAGCAGGATGCCGACGTGGTCATGTTCGTCTACCGCGAGCAGTACTATCACGAGCGCGCCGAGCCCGCCCACCGGCTGAACGAGAAAGAGGCCGATTTCGCCAGCCGCTACGAAGAATGGCAGAAACGCGGGTCCGAGATCCACAATCGCGCCGAGGTGTTCATCGGCAAGCAGCGGCACGGGCCGATCGGGGCGGTGCAGCTTTATTTCGACGGCAACTTCACCAAGTTCGCCAACGCCGCCCGCCAAGACTCCGATGGCGGCGGCGCATAGACCGTCGCGGCCGCGCGCGTCCGAATCGCTGCTCACCGTCGATCTCGGTCGAATCTGCGACAACTACCGGGCGCTGCGGGCCCGGGTGCCGGGCGCCGGCTTGGCCGCCGTGGTCAAGGCCGACGCCTACGGGCTGGGCGCCGCCCAGGTCGGCCCGGCGCTCGCCGCCGCCGGGGCCAGCGAGTTCTTCGTCGCCGCGCTCGGCGAAGGCGCCGCCTTGCGCGCCGCCATCAAGGACAGCGCGGCGATTTACGTTCTCAACGGATTGCTGCCCGGCGAGGCCGACGAGTTCATTGCCCGACGCCTGGTGCCGGTGCTCAACGATCTCGGCCAGATCGATGCCTGGGCGCGGGCGGCCCGCACCCTCGAAACCCGGCTTGCCTCCGTCGTTCATATCGACACCGGCATGTCGCGCCTGGGCTTGACGCCGGCCGAAGCGCACCGGCTCGCCGCGGCGCCGGACCGGCTCGCCGGCCTCGATCTACGCTATGTCATGAGCCATCTCGCCTGCGCCGACGAGCCCGCCCATCCCTTGAACGAAGCCCAGCTCCGCGGCTTCCGCGCGATCCGCGCCCGCTTCCCCGCTTCGCGCGCCAGCCTGGCCAATTCCTCGGGCATTTTTCTGGGGCCCCGCTATCATTTCGATCTCGCCCGCCCAGGCGCCGCGCTGTACGGCATAAATCCCACCCCGGGGCACGCCAACCCGCAGGTCCAGGTCGCCCGTCTCGAGGCAAAAATCCTGCAAATCCGCGAGGTTGACCCGCCCGGGAGCGTTGGATATGGTGCCACGTATCGACTCCACGCGAAGGCTCGGATCGCGACCATCGCCGCGGGCTATGCCGATGGCTGGCTGCGCACGCTCGCCGAGCGCGGCAGCGCCTTTTACGGAGACATCCGGTTGCCGGTCATTGGTCGCGTATCCATGGACTTGATCACCCTCGACGCGACGCCGGCCCCGGCCGCGCGGCCGGGGGATGGGGTCGAGCTCCTGGGCGAGCGCCTGCCGGTTGACGACGTAGCGGCGGCGGCGGGGACGAACGGCTACGAGGTGCTGGCCCGGCTCGGGCCTCGCTTCCATCGCGTCTACATCGACGCTCCGGCGGCGGCATGAACGGGCTTGCCGTCATCGGCCGCTTCGCCCTGGGGTTTTTGGAACTCACCGGCCGCATCGCCATCTTCACCGCGGTGGCGGTGTCGCACTGCCTGCGGCCGCCGTGGTATCCGCAACTCATCGGCCGCCAGATGCTCGATATCGGTTACTTCTCGCTCCCGGTGGTCGGGCTGACCGCGCTGTTCACGGGCATGGTGCTGGCGCTCCAAAGCTATACCGGGTTCGCCCGCTTCTCGGCCGAGGGGGCGGTCGCCACCGTGGTCGTGCTGTCGGTCACGCGCGAGCTCGGCCCGGTGATCGCGGGCCTGATGGTCGCCGGGCGGATCGGCGCCTCGATGGCGGCCGAGATCGGCACCATGCGCGTTACCGAGCAGATCGATGCGCTGTCCACGCTCGCCACCAATCCCATCAAGTACCTGGTGGCGCCGCGGCTGATCGCGGGATTGACCATGCTGCCGCTGCTCGTCGTGGTGGCCGACATCATCGGCGTGTTCGGCGGCTACATGGTCGGAATCTACAAGCTCGGCTTCAATCCCGGGGCTTATCTCAAGCGGACCTTCGACTACCTCGAGTTCGTCGACGTGTTCTCTGGGCTGGTCAAGGCGGTGGCCTTCGGTTTCCTCGTCTCGCTGATGGGGTGCTATCACGGCTATCACAGCCAGGGCGGCGCGCAAGGCGTGGGCCGGGCGGCCACCGATGCGGTGGTCTCGGCCTCGATCCTGATCCTGGTGTTCAATTACGCTATCACCGAGATATTCTTCGCCGTGCGATGACGCCGAAAATCTCGATCCGCGGGCTGCACAAGTCCTTCGGGCCCAAAGTGGTGCTCGACGGTCTCGAGCTCGACGTCGGCGTCGGCGAGTCCGTGGTCGTCATCGGCGGCTCGGGCACCGGCAAGTCGGTGCTGGTCAAGTGCATCCTGAGCCTGCTCGAGCCCGAGGCCGGCAGCATCAAGGTCGACGGCCGCGAAACCATGGGCATGACGGCCGGCGAGCGCGACGCGGTAGGCCAGAAATTCGGCATGCTGTTCCAGGGCTCGGCGCTGTTCGATTCGCTGAGCGTGTGGGAGAACGTCGCCTTCGGACTGATCCGCGCCAAGGGAATGAGCCGGCGCGAGGCGAAATCGATCGCGCTTTCGAACCTCGCGGCGGTGGGACTGGGGCCCGAGGTCGGCGAGCTGTTGCCGGCCGAGCTGTCGGGCGGCATGAAAAAGCGCGTGGCGCTGGCCCGCGCCATCGCCACCAAGCCCGAGATCATATTCTTCGACGAGCCGACCACCGGCCTCGATCCGATCATGGCCGACGTGATCGACCGGCTGATCATCAAATGCGTTCGCGACCTCGGCGCCACCGCCCTGTCGATCACCCACGACATGGCGTCGGCCCGCAAGATCGCCCACCGCATCGCCATGTTGCACGCCGGCCGGATCATCTGGAGCGGCTCGATCGCCGAGATCGACGCAGCGGCCAACCCTTATGTCGACCAGTTCATCCACGGCCGCGCCGAGGGGCCGATCCAGATGCAGGTCCGGGCGTGACCGATGATCGGACGGCGATGAAACGCGAGGCCCGCCATGTCTGCCAGGCGTGCGGCGCCGTCCACGGCAAGTGGACCGGCAAGTGCGAGGCCTGCGGGGCGTGGAACACGGTGATCGAGGAGGCCCAGCTTGCGCCGCGCGGTATCGGCTCCAAGGGCGGCAGGCGGCTGGTCTTCGCCGGCCTTGCCGGCGAGAGCGAGGCGGCGCCGCGCCGGGTGACCGGGATCGCCGAGTTCGACCGCGTCTTGGGCGGCGGGTTGGTCCCGGGCTCGGCCGTGCTGGTCGGCGGCGATCCCGGCATCGGCAAGTCGACCCTGGTGCTCCAGGTCGCGGCGGCCATCTCGGGTGGGGCGCGCGTGGCCTACATTTCGGGGGAAGAGGCGATCGACCAGATCCGGATGCGCGCCCGGCGGCTCGGCCTCGAGGGGAGTGGCGTCTCGGTCGCCGCCGCGACCGACATGGGCCACATCCTGGCCAGCCTCGACGGCGCCCAGGCGCCCGCGGTCGCGGTCATCGACTCGATCCAGACCATGTTTATCGACACGCTCGATTTGGCGCCCGGCACCGTCGCCCAAGTCCGCGCCGCGGCCGCCGAACTCATCCGGCTGGCCAAGCGCCGCGGCCTCACGGTCGTTCTGGTCGGTCACGTTACCAAGGAGGGCCTGATCGCCGGGCCGCGCGTGCTCGAGCACATGGTCGACACCGTGCTCTATTTCGAAGGCGAGCGCGGACACCAGTTCCGCATCCTGCGCGCGGTCAAGAACCGGTACGGGGCCACCGACGAGATCGGCGTCTTCGAGATGACCGACCGCGGCCTGATGGAAGTCGCCAACCCCTCTGCCCTGTTCCTCGCCGATCGCCGCGGCGAGGCGAGCGGCGCGGCGGTGTTCGCCGGCATCGAGGGCACGCGGCCCGTGCTGGTGGAGATCCAGGCGCTGGTGGCTCCCGCGGGCCTGGGCACGCCCCGCCGGGCCGTGGTGGGGTGGGACGCCGCCCGACTGGCCATGGTCCTGGCGGTCCTCGAGACGCGCTGTCGGCTCCCGTTCGCCGGCAGCGAGGTGTACTTGAACGTCGCCGGCGGATTGCGCATCGGCGAGCCGGCCGCCGATCTCGCCGTGGCGGCGGCCCTCGTCTCGTCGCTGATCGACCGCCCCGTCCCGTCCGAGTGCGTGGTGTTCGGGGAAATCGGGCTGGCGGGCGAGGTCCGGGCCGTGGGCCAGACGGAGGCGCGGCTCAAGGAGGCCGCCAAGCTTGGCTTCGCGCGCGCGCTCATGCCGGCGCGACGGCGAGGGCCTTCGCAACTTGCCGCGGTCGAGCGCCCGAGCGCGATCGCGGTGAGCGAGCTCGCCGCCTTGTCCGACCTTATCGCGGTGTTCGGGCCGATCCCGGACCCGCGCCAGCGGCGGCGCCAGTCGTTCGACCAGACGACGGAGTGAGCGGCGATGACCAGCCTGCCCGTCAATCCAGCCGATCTCATCGTCGCTGGCGTGATACTGCTCTCGGGGCTGGTGGCGCTGGCGCGCGGATTCGTGCGCGAAGTGCTGTCGCTGCTCGGTTGGGCCGGCGCCGCCCTGGTCACCCTGTGGGGGTTTTCGCCGCTGCAGCCCTATGCGCGGACCTGGATCGACCACAATCTGATCGCCGACCTCGCCACGGGGCTCGCCCTGTTCATCGTCAGCCTGGTGGTTTTTTCGCTCATCAGTCGCGGTCTGGCGGGGTTCGTGCGCCGCAGCGCGCTGAGCGCCCTCGACCGCAGCTTGGGCTTCGCGTTCGGGCTGGTGCGCGGCGCCGCCCTGGTCGCCCTCGCCTATCTCGCGCTCGGCTGGACCATGCCGCCGGCCGAACACCCGGACTGGATCCTCAAGGCCCGCAGCCTGCCGCTGGTCGTGGCCGGGGCCGAGTTGCTGCGCAGCCTCGCCCCGCCCGAGTTTCGCGGCCAGGCCATCGGCGAGCCGGGCCGGGGGCAGACCCGCCAGGACGCCGAACGGGCGTTGCGCGCCCTGACCGGCAGCGCGCCGAAAGCCCCTACACCGGGCGGTGAATCGGGGTATAAGGTGGAGGAGCGACGGGAGCTCGAGCGGCTCCTTCAGAGCGCGCAGCCGCCGCCGTCAGGCCAGCCCGGGAGATGACCGCGACCAACCCCTTCGATGACGACCAGTTGCGGGAAGAATGCGGGATTTTCGGCATCTTCGGCCACCCCGATGCCGCCGCCCATACCGCGCTCGGCCTGCACGCCCTCCAGCATCGCGGCCAGGAGGCGGCGGGGATCGTCACCTTCGACGGCACCCAGTTCCACACCCATCGCGGCCTCGGCCAAGTCGGCGACAATTTCGGCTCCGAGGCGGTGATCGGCAAGTTGCGGGGCCGGCTGGCCATCGGCCATGTCCGCTACTCGACGACCGGGGAAACGATCCTACGCAACGTCCAGCCGCTCTACGCCGATTTCGAGTTCGGCGGCTTCGCCATCGCTCACAACGGCAACCTCACCAATGCCTATGCGCTGCGCAAGGAATTGGTCCGCAAGGGCTGCCTGTTCCAATCGACCACCGACACCGAGGTCATCGTCCACCTGATGGCGATGGCCGAGGGCGACGTCGTCGCTCGCCTCACGCAGGCGCTGCGGCAGGTCGAGGGGGCCTATTCGCTGGTCGCCATATCGCGCGACAAGGTGATTGGCGTCCGCGATCCCTTGGGCGTGCGCCCGCTGGTCTTGGGGCGGCTCGAGGAGACCGGCATCCTTGCCTCCGAGTCCTGCGCCCTCGACATCATCGGCGCCGGCCATGTGCGCGAGGTCGAGCCGGGCGAGATCGTCATCCTTGACCACTCCGGGCTCAAGAGCCTCAAGCCCTTCGCCAAGGCCGCGCAACGTTTCTGCATCTTCGAGTTCATTTACTTCGCGCGGCCGGATTCGGTCGTCGAGGGCGAGTCGGTCTACGAGCTGCGCAAGCGGATCGGCGCCGAACTCGCGCGCGAGAGCCCGGTCGCGGCCGACATCGTCATCCCGATCCCCGATTCGGGCGTGCCGGCGGCGATCGGCTATGCGGCCGAGGCGAAGATCCCCTTCGAGCTCGGCATTATCCGCAACCATTATGTCGGGCGCACCTTCATCGAGCCCACCGACCATATCCGGCATTTGGGCGTGCGCCTCAAGCACAACGCCGACCGCGCCAACATCAAGGGCAAACGGGTGATCCTGGTCGACGACTCGATCGTGCGCGGCACCACCTCGAAGAAGATCGTCGAAATGGTTCGCCAGTGCGGCGCCACCGAGGTCCATATGCGCATTTCGAGCCCGCCGACCGCCCATTCATGCTTCTACGGAATCGACACGCCGAAGCAGGAACAGTTGCTCGCCCACCGCTACGACCTCGCGGGCATGGCGCGGTTCATCGGCGTCGACAGTCTCTCCTTCGTGTCGATGGACGGCCTCTATAGGGCCATGGGCGAACCCGCCCGCGATCCGGGGGCGCCGCAATTCTGCGACGCCTGCTTCACCGGCGATTACCCGATCCCGCTCACCGACGCCAAAGGCGGCGGCGCGCCGGCTCAGCTGTCGCTGCTCGAGATCTCCTGAGCTCGCCCGCAATTTCGTAAGGGCGGCGCCGTGCGCGCGAGCCGCGATGGACCGCGTTAAACGACTCGCCGGGCGCATCGCGCTCATCACCGGCGCCTCGCGCGGCATCGGGGCCGCCGTCGCCCGATGCTTCGCCGCCGAGGGCGCGCACGTGGTCCTCCTCGCCCGCACGACCGGCGGGCTCGAGGAGGTCGACGACGAGATCCGGGCGGCGGGCGGGGCCGCCACCCTGGTGCCGCTCGACCTCGCCGATCTCGACCGCATCGATCCCTTGGGGCCGACCCTCCATGAGCGCTTCGGCCGGCTCGACATCCTGGTCGGCAATGCCGGCCTGCTCGGCACGCTGGGGCCGCTCTCGCACCACGACGCCAAGCTCTGGGACGAGGTGTTCAAGGTCAACCTCACCGCCAATTGGCGGTTGATCCGCACGCTTGAGCCGCTGTTGCGGCTGTCCGAGGCGGGGCGCGCGATCTTCGTGACCGCGGGCGCCGCGCACGCCCCGCAGGCTTATTGGGGCGCCTACGCCGTGTCCCAGGCGGCGCTCGAGATGCTGGTCCGCACCTGGGCGGCCGAGCTCGCCCGCACCAACGTGCGAGTCAACCTGCTCTCGCCCGGACCGCTCCGCACCTCGATGCGGGCCCACGCCTTCCCCGGCGAGGACCCGATGCGCCTGCGCCCGCCCGAGGCCATCGCCGGCCTGTTCGTCGATCTCGCCTCGTCCTCGTGCACGCGCCACGGCGAGGTGGTGGAGGGTTAGACCGAACTTTGCCAGATTTTGCAGTTAAGCATTTGATTTCATTGAAAACATGATTTTTATGGTCATGTAAAAAACATGAGTCTTCTGAATCGCTTAGGTGCTCACGGGCATAGTTCGGGTTAGACTCGGAATCACGTTTTCGCGCGCGCTCACAGCCGACGGGCTTTACCGGCCGGGAACATTGGCGCAAGCACGAAATGTACTTGTCGCGCCGTTGGCCGTTGCCTCTCTCGGTGAAACCACCTTGATTTCAGTGGATTTTATGACTCGGCCGATATGAACGAAAAGGACTTGACAAGGACGAATCGTTCCTGATAGGAACAATATCAGAATTTTGACTCGCGACGCGCGAGCCGATTTATTCGCAGGAGATGAACCATGGAAAAAACGTCTGCTGACGCGGTCGTATTCACGCGGGCCCAATGGGATGTCTTCCACGCCAAGCTCGAGCGGCTGATCGGCGACATCGAAAGGAGGCGACAGCGCGTGGAGCGCAACCTGCGGCTCTTGCGGGGCGAGGACAAGTACCGCCCCGACCAACTGCGCTGGCCGGCCGGATCGCCGGGCAGCGTCGGCGGCCAGTTTGCGCCGGAGGATGGTCCGGGAAGCGGCTTTGCCCGCGACCTGCGGAGCGGCGAGCGCGCCGCGGCGGATGACATGCTGCCGCTCCCCGATCGCCGGCAGGGCTACTACGGCCCCCCATGCTGCCGCTCGTCCAGGACACGCCGCCGCCCTACCCCGACGGCAAGATCCACGTCACCCAAGAGGACTGGGACAAGTTCAAGGGCGCCGTCGAGCGCGATCCCGGTCTCACCGAGGCCGAGCGCTTCAGCTTCATGGAAACCTACGGCGCCGAAGGCGGGATGGCCGTCGACGGGAGCAGCGGAGCTTCGAGCGGCATCACCCCGGCGCTCATGGAGAAGGCGAAGACGGATGGGGTGATCCCGGCGGGCGTCGAGAAGCCGCAAGACCTGAGCCCGGAGCAGCGCGTCGCCGTCTACAAATGGTTTTTCGATACCGAGATCTTCCAAGCGTTGGCCGGCGGCGGCGCCCGGCTTGAGGACACCCAGAACCACTTCACGACCGCGGCTGTCGCCGACACCATGTTCCGGCACGGGCGCGGCGAAGGCGCCCGGCTCATACAGCGCGCAATAAACGAAGTCGTAGGTTCGCTGCGTGATGTCCCGACCGGTCAGCCCGTGGGCGTTGTGCGCGTGGACGGCGTACTGGGATCCAGAACCTTCAGGGCCATCGTCGAACTGTCCACAGGCGGCTACGGCCCGCAACTGCGCGACGCCTTGGCCGATCGTCGAAGGCACTCGCAATTCGGCGGCGAAAGATGGCGCATCGACCATTTTCACTTCCCGGGCATGCCGTGAGGCCGGGGCGGCGACACGCCCGTCCCGCTCACCGCCACTGCGGCGTAAACCAGCCGGTGACAACCCAGCGGTCTCCCGACCCGCGGATGATGTAGTACCGGGGCGATCGCCGGCCGGTTTCACACAGCTCCTTTGGATTGTATCGCCAGCACGAGACGATCCGCAGCTCCAGCAATATGTCGCCTGGCCGCACATCTTTGGGACGATCCCGTGGATTCACCCCGTACGCTGTCGGGGGAATATCCTTGAAGCCGTCCTTGAGGCGCTTGGCCGAGGCGACGCGATAGCGCTCATATGCCCCGGGTACCGGTCGTGTCTTGAACATCTCCAGCGCCTCGTCGACTCTCATCGCGATCCAGCACAATTCGTTGTTCGTGCGCACGAAACAGGCGAGGATGTTCTCTACCGCGCATAGCGGGGTCGTGGGATTGCCGATGCACGTGCTCGTGGTGGCCTCGTCGGTCCGGTCCATGATGCGCCAATAATCCGGCGGGTCCGGTGCCGGCATGTCGGGGTCGCGCTGGTGGGCGAGGGTCGGGCCGGCGCAGGCGATCGCCAGCGCGAAGACGAGCGGGGCGAAACGGCGCGTGGCGCGGCTCATATCGCGGAGATGATACCTCAAATCGGCGGCCCGCCACACGCGCCACGGCGAGGTGGTGGAGGCCTAGCTTAGGCCGCCGCGAAGGGATTTTCCTGCTGCCGCAAGATCAGGCGGACGACCACGCCGGACAGGTCGAAGGTCTCGGCCAGACCGTTGGCGAGATAGCGCGAATAATCCTCCGGCAGACTCTTAAGCTTGGCGCCGAAGATAGCGAAGGTCGGCGGGCGCGAGGTCACCTGTTTGATGAATCGCGGCCGCGGGCGGCGGCCGCGGGCGAGCGGGGGCGGATGCGCCTCGCACGCGCCTTCGAGCCAGCGATTGAGCTTGGGCGTCGGCACCCAGGCGTTCCAGGCCTCGTAGGCCTTGAAGACCGCGCGCATGAGGAGGTCGAGCCGGTCCCCGGTCAGCGCCGAGATGGCGACGAACGGCACGTTCTTGACCTGCGGCAGCGAAATCTCGAGTCGATCGCGGAGCTTCTTGAGCGCCGCCGCCCGCTCCTCGACCAGATCCCATTTGTTGGCCGCCAGCACGAGGGCGCGCCCTTCGTCGAGGACATGGCGCGCGATCGTCAGGTCCTGCTTTTCGAGCATCGCCCGCGCATCGAGGACAAGGACCACGATCTGCGCCCGGCGAACGGCGCGCAAGGAATCGGCGCTCGACAGGCGCTCCAAGGGAGTCTCGACTTTGGCTTTGCGGCGCAGTCCCGCCGTATCGATGAGCTCGAGGTCGAGGCCGCGCCAGCGCCAGGGCACGGCGATGGCATCGCGCGTGGTCCCCGGCTGCGGGGCGGTGAGCACGCGCTCCTCGCCGAGGAGCCGGTTGAGGAGGGTCGATTTCCCGACATTGGGTCGGCCGACGATGGCGAGCTTGATCCGCGGCTCGGGCGCCGGCCGGTCCGCCGTTTCCTCGGGCGCGACGATCGCCTCTGGCGCCCGCTCCTTAAGCGCCCGATGCAACTCCGCGAGGCCTTCGCCATGCTCGGCCGAAATCGACACCGGGGCGCCGAACCCCAAGCCATGGGCCTCGCCGAGCCCCGCTTCCGCCTCGCCCTCGCATTTGTTGGCGATCAGGACCACCGGCCGAGCGAGCTTGCGCAGCCAGCGCGCGAAATGGCGGTCGAGCGGGGTGAGGCCCGCGCGCGCATCGATCAGGAACAGGACCAGATCGGCGCCGGCCACGGCGCGCGCCGTCTGCGCGCGCATGCGCGCCTCGAGGATCGCCGGCGCGGCCTCGTCGAGGCCGGCGGTATCGATCAGCTTGAAATCGAGGTCGCCGAGCCGGCCCTCGCCCTCGCGCCAGTCGCGCGTCAGGCCCGCCCGATCGTTGGTGAGCGCCACGCGCCGCCCGACGAGGCGGTTGAACAGCGTCGACTTGCCGACATTCGGACGCCCGACGATGGTGAGCGTGAACGACATCCCGGTCTCCCGCCGCGAGCGCTCCTACCGAAACCGATCACTCGCGTGCATGGGGCAGGCTCGTGCAAGGTTGGGTTCTCCGGCCGGTTCTCTTCGCGATTTTGACGATAACGCCGAATCCACTTCGGGGTCACCCGAGAGCGAGCAGCCTTGCCGGCAAGAGTCGCGACGAACGACGACACGCGTTAGCGCTGCAAACTTCGGCTTTAGATGGGTCCATACCCATATCGCAATATTCTCCAGGCTCGGGACTCGTAGTCCCTCAATTTCATTTAGAAAGTTATGATCCAGTTGGTCACGCAGCTGGGCTACAGCGCTCTCGAGTTCCTCGAAATCGACGATGACACCGGTCTCCGGATCGGGCCAGCCTCGGACCGCGACCTCCACTCGAAAGGAGTGCCCGTGTAGTCTGCGGTGCTTGTGGCCAAGGGGCTTGTGCTCGAAGTAGTGCGCGGCATCGAACTCGAATTCGACGAAGAGCTCCATCGCACCGCGCATCACGGGATGCCGATCCGTTTGTGGGTCTGAAGGCTGAGTCGCCATGTCGGGTTCTCCATGCAGTAGCGGATCGCAAGTTGCGTATTGCGCTTGATATCCACTCCGTCCATCGGCTGAAGGAAGAAGTGATCAAAGTTCAGATGTTCGAACTTCTCCGGCTCGGCCCCGGATTGGGGGTACACAAGCTTGAGTTCGTGGCCACACGTCACAACCAACTCCGCGCCTGCCTTTGGGCTTACGCAGATCCAATCCAACCCCGGCGGAGGCGGTTGCGTGCCGTTCGTTTCAACGGCGATCTCGAATCCCTCGGCATGGATTGCCGCAATGAGTTCGGCGTCGAGCTGCAGCAGAGGTTCGCCACCGGTACAAACGACAAACGGCTTTCCTTTCCCGTTGGCTGGCCACAGTCGATGAATCGCCACCGCAAGGTCTTTGGCGCTGGCGAACTTGCCGCCGCCCGGACCAGCGGTGCCGACAAAGTCGGTATCGCAGAATCGACAGACCGCGGCGGCTCGGTCGCCCTCGCGGCCTGACCACAGATTGCAGCCCGCGAAGCGACAGAAGACCGCGGGGCGGCCCGTGTTCGCCCCTTCCCCCTGAAGCGTGTAGAAAAGTTCCTTCACCGCGTAGGTCATGCCGCCGTGGCCTTTTTCGTTGCTCGACCGGGGCTCACATCCTGTCAGCCGACTTTGGCATGCGCAGGGGAGGTTTCGACGACGAACTTCCGGTACCCGGCCGCGCGCAACTGACAGGCAGGGCATTCACCGCAACCATGCCCCCATTCGTGCCGTTGCGACCGATCGCCGTAGTAACACGTATGCGTATGCTCCCGGATGAGATCGACGAGCGCATCGCCCCCGAGTTGTCGAGAGAGGCTCCAGGCTGCGGCCTTGTCGATCCACATGAGCGGGGTGTGGATGACGAATCTTTTATCCATGCCGAGATTCAGCGCGAGTTGCACGGCCTTGACGGTGTCATCCCGACAATCGGGATAACCCGAGAAGTCCGTCTCGCACATGCCGCCCACGATGTGCTTCGCCCCACGCCTGTAGGCGATGGCCGCCGCCAAGGTGAGGAAGAGGATGTTGCGCCCCGGCACGAACGTCGTGGGGAGACCATTCTCACCCATTTGGATCTGAACATCGCGTGTCAGCGCCGTCTCGCTGATCGAGTTCAACACCCGGAGATCCACGGCTTGGTCGTCCCCGATCTTCGGCGCCCACTGCGGGAACCGGCGCTGTAGCTCGGCGAGAACCGTCTTGCGGCACTCCAACTCGATGGCATGACGCTGCCCGTAGTCGAACGCGACGGTCTCCACCGCACCAAACCTAGTAAGAGCCCAGGCAAGGCACGTCGTCGAATCCTGGCCGCCAGAGAAAAGCACCAGCGCCTTTTCGTGGCCATCGGTCATCTCGCCCTCCATCCCTTTGCGACCGGCCGTCGCTCGGGCAGTTCGGCGCGCGCTTCACTTTTCATGCCTGCGTCTTGCTTGCCACGCGCATCGCCTGCCGCGACCGTCCCTACCGAAAGCCGTCACCCTCATGCATAGCTCGGGTTAGCGCAGCGCCACCAGCTCGGCATCCTCGGTCAGCACGTAGACCGTGCGGTTGGCGACCACGGGCGTGACGAGCACCGGCCCGGGCAGGGACGATCGACTTTCGATCTCGCCGGTGCGCGGCGACAGGGTCAGCGCCTCGCCGGAGGAATTGACGACCAACAGCCGGTCTGCAACCAGCACCGGCCCGGTCCAGATGATGCGTCCGCGGCGCGCCTTCTCGTCCTGGAACCGCGGCAGCGCCTGCACCCAGCGTATGCGCCCGTCGCGACGGCTCAAGCACACGACCTCAGCCTCGACGGTGGTGACGAAGATGAAGTCGCCGGCCAGCCACGGCGTATACAGGCTGCCGACATTCTGGTCCCAGACCCGGCTGCCGGTCCTGAGATCGAGGGCGGTCATGCGTCCGCCATGGCTGGTGGCGATGACTTGGCCGCGGCTGATGACTGCCAGCCCCCGGATGTCGGTGAACGCCGAGATCGCATCGGGGCGCTGGACCCCGGCCAGCGAGTCCGACCACAAGACCCGGCCGGTATCGACCCGCAAGGCGAAGATTTCCCCGGACGAGAAGGTCGCGATCACCGTATTGCCGTCGATCGCCGGGCTGGAATTGCCATAGAAGCCCGCCGTCTCGGAGATCCCGCTGTGGGACCACTCCTTGCGGCCGGTCGCGGCGTCGAGGCCATGGACTTGGTTGTCGACCGAGATCACGACCACCCGCCCGTGGGCGACCGTCGGTCCGGCGCGGACCGGCGCCGTCACGGTCTGGCGCCAGATCTCGTTGCCGGTCTCGGCCTCGAGCGCGATCACCTGGGCGAAGCCCGTGCCGACGTAAAGCCGGCCGCGATCGTAAGCGACGCCGCCGCCCGCCCCGCCGGCGGCATCGTGCTCGGGGCGGACATCGAACCGCCACAGGGGGTCGCCGCGCGCCGCATCGAGGGCGCTCAACTGGGTGCCCGCGTCGACGACGAAGATGCGGCCATCGGCGACCACCGGCGACGCCACGATGCGACCCGACCGGCTCGCCCCAGCGCCCACATTCGTCCGCCACGCGATGGCGAAGCCGTCGCCCGCCAAATGCTGCATCGCATGGCTCGGTTGGCCGCCGGGCTGGGGCCAACTCGCGTTGAGCTCGGGGGCTGGAAGCTGAACGGCGAGCGCGGCGAGACGCGGATCGGCCTCCAACCCACGATCCTCGGCCATGACGCTGATCCGTTCGCCGGGGATCGGGGGTTTGGCGGGCGCGCCGAACCAGCCACCTTCGCTGCACGACGCCAGCGCCACGGCCATCGCAAGGACGGTAACCAATCGCGACCAGGACATGTCGAGGCGGGGATGCGGGGGTTAGCCGCCGAGGGCCTGGATCATTTCCGCCGCCCGGGCTCGCAGCCCCAATGGCGCCGCCGGATCGTCGGCGATTTTCGCGTACAGCTCGCGCGCCTTGGCGCCATCGCCGTTCTTGGCGGCCACGACGGCGGCAATCTCGAGCGCCGTATGGCGCCACGGCGAAGTGGACGCCGACAACGCCGCCAATCGCCGTTCCAGCTCCGGGCCGCCGGCGCCGTCGGCGGCGCTGAGCGCCGCCAGCATGGTGGCCGCGTCGCGGAACTCGGCCCCGGCGCGCTCATCGGCGGCGATCGAAAGGTAAATGGCGAGCCCGCCAGCCGCGTCCCCGTGCCGCGCCTTCAGCCCCGCCTCGCGCAAACGGGCGAGAGTCGCATAGCCGGCGGCGCCCTGGCGCGCGATGTGGGCGAAGGCCGCCAGCGCCCGTTCGGTATCCCCCGCCGCCGCCAAGTCGGCGGCGGCGACGAAGCGCTCGCCCTCGGCGGCCATTCGTTTGCGCTCGTAATCCCGCCAAGCGACGTACGCGCCGGTACCGACGACGACGGCCAGCGCGCCGCCGATGACGTAGTTGCCGTACTGCTTCCAGAGTTTTAGGGCCCGCTCGCGGCGAAGATCTTCGTCGACTTCCTCGAATAATCTGTCCTTGTCGTCGACCACAGTTCATGGCTCCCAAGGCGATCGCAACTCCCCGACCGGCGCTAGCATAACGCCAACGGCAGGTCCGGTGCAAACTTCACAAGGCGTCTGAGCTGCGCCAAGTTCGTCTTTGATTTATATCGATCTTTCCGGCTTTCTCAGGGGCTTCGCCACTTGATCGAGCAACCCATGCTGGGGGTCTGGGGCGAGGTCGCGCGTCCGGTCTTGCCGATCTCCACCATGGCCCCGAACAACTCCCGCCGCGCCCCGGGATCATCGCCTTTGCCCCCGGCATCGAGACGCCCGTGGTAGCGAACCACAAGCCCGGCATCGAGCCCGAAGAACTCGGGCGTGCACACCGCGTTCCAGGCGCGCGCCACGTCTTGCGTGCGGTCGATGACATACGGAAAGGGCAATTTGTATTGTCGGGCAAAGACCTTCATGTTCTCGAAGGAGTCGCCGGGCGAAACCACGGGATCGTTCGGCATGACGGCGATCGAGCGGATGGCGTGCGCTTCCAGGTCCGTGGCGTCGCGCACGACGCGGTTGATCGCGGCCCGCACATAGGGGCAGTGGTTGCAAATGAACATCACCAGCGTGCCGTTCTTGCCGCGCAGTTCCGACAGCCGCCAGGTCTTGCCGTCGATGCCCTCGAGCGCGAAATCATTGGCCTGCCAGCCGAGCTTTCCGATGCTTGTGGTGGTCGCCATCGAGGTCGTCCTTTGCTTGGCCGTGGAACCGATACTTATCCCGCAACTCCGGTTTCCGAGCAAGGATTTCGATGATATGGACACGGGCCGGGAATTCGGCGACACTTTTATGGCTTCGCCGGATGGGCAGGAGGGCGTATGGAGTTGCCACCGGGTAAACTCTTGCGACTGGATGATTACCGTCGACCATCCAGCCGAGTGTTTTTCGATCGGCGGGATTTCGACAAGCTGCTGGCGATCTATGCCGAGCGCGTGGCGGCGGGCGAATGGCGAGATTACGCCATCGACGAGCAGGCTGATCGCGCCGATTTCACCGTCTTCCGGCGCTCCCACGAATGTCCGCTCTATGTCATATCCAAATTGGCGCCGGCCGCCGAGCGGCCCGGACGCTACTTGGTCTCGAGTGGGGCCAAGAAACTGATCCAGGGCCGCAGCATCGAAGAAGTGCTGTGGGTCTTCGAGCGCAGCCCAGAGCCGGCCTGAGCTCGCGCGCGGCCCTCCTCCCCCCATATCTTGCTCTACAAGGGGCGGATCGCGCGACGCGGCGGCGCGGCCGGCCTGGCCCTCCCCGGGGCGGGTCGCGCACCACGCCTGAAAGTCGGGGCCCGCTTCCCCCTTGTTCAGTCGCCGGCGACTTTGCGAGCCGGCAGCTGCTGCAGCTCCTCAAGCCGACCATAGGCCTCGACCACCGGGCCGAGGTGTTCGCGGTGGTCGCTTTTGGCGTAGCCGCCTTGTCTGGTCAGCGACAGTTCGAGGGCCCGCAACAGGTGCTCGGCGACATCGGATTCCCGCATGTCGCAGGCCTGGTTGAAGGCGAGAAGAATCTTGTCGCTGAGCCGCCTGGTGTATGGCTCGGTCATCGGTTCCCTCCGCCGGCGCAGATCGGGGCAGCCCCCTTGGGATCCCCAGGCCGGCCGAGCGGACCATAGACGACTCGGGCTTAAGATGCGGTTAACGGTTCCGCCGGGGTGCGCCGGCGGCGCCCACGCCGAAGAACGCGGCGGTCGTGGCGGTTCGACGGCGCATCAACTATCATCCCCGGCGCGGTCGGCCAACCCGATTGCGGGTCCGGTGCGATACGGAGGCGGACATTGAGTGCGGGCGATCCGGGGGTACCTGAACGGCGTGCGGCGCCGCGCCGGGTCGTCAATCTGCCGACCCATATCCTGGTGGCCGGCAAGCGGGTGGCCTGCCGGCTGGTCGACGTCTCCGCGGGCGGGGCGCTGGTCGCGGGGGATACCGGCCTTGTCGTCGGCGCCAAGGTCGAGCTGGAGATCCCGGGGACCGGGACGGTCGTGGCGTCGGTCATCCGCGTGACGCCGACCCATATCGCCCTCGTCTTCCCCGGCGTCTTGGCGATCTCGCCGCTCGTTTGAGGCGCCCTTGGGGGGCGCTCGATGGCGTCGTCGGTCGCCAACCATGGGCCTGGCGGGGGTCGCGAATGCGCGCGCTATTCCCACTCGATCGTGCCGGGCGGCTTCGAGGTCACGTCGTAGACGACGCGGTTGATGCCGCGCACCTCGTTGACGATGCGGGTCGCGCAATCGGCCAGGAAGTCGGGCGCGAAGCGATAGGCCTCGGCCGTCATGCCGTCGGTGGAGGTGACGGCGCGCAGCGCGCAGACATGGTCATAGGAGCGCGCATCGCCCATCACGCCCACGGATTTCACGGGCAAGAGCACGGCGAAGGCCTGCCAAATGGCGTCGTAAAGCCCGGCCTTGCGGATCTCCTCGAGATAGATCGCATCGGCCCGGCGCAGCACGCCGAGCCTTTCGGCCGTCACCTCGCCGGGAATGCGGATGGCGAGTCCCGGTCCCGGGAAGGGGTGCCGGCCGACCAGGCGCGGGGGCAGGCCGAGCTCGCGGCCGAGCTCGCGGACCTCGTCCTTGAACAGTTCGCGCAAGGGCTCGATCAGGCGCAATTTCATCCTCGTGGGCAGACCGCCCACGTTGTGATGCGTCTTGATCGTCGCCGAGGGCCCTTTGAAGCTGACGCTTTCGATCACGTCCGGGTAGAGGGTCCCTTGCACGAGGTAGTCCACCTTGCCGAGCCGCTTCGCTTCCGTCTCGAAGTTCCTGATGAAGAGCCGGCCAATGACCTTCCGCTTCCGCTCAGGGTCGGTCACGGTTCGCAAGGCCGCCAGGAACTGCGCCGAGCTGTCGAGCACCCGGAGGTTCATCTTGAAGTGTGAGGCGAAGGTGTTGCGGACCTGCGGCTCTTCGCCCTGCCGCAACAGGCCGTTGTCCACAAAGACGCAGGTCAACTGTTTGCCCACCGCACGGTGTGCCAGCACGGCCGCCACCGAGGAATCCACTCCCCCGCTCAAGGCACAGATCGCTTGCCGGTCCCCGACTGCTTCGCGGATCTGGCGGACCGCCGTCTCCACGTAAGAGCTCATGGTCCAGGTCGGCTTGCAGCCGCAAATATCGTAGGCGAAATTTTGCAGGATCTTGAACCCACCCTCCGTATGCGCCACCTCAGGATGAAATTGCAGGCAATAGATTCGACGATGGCCCCCCACCGACTTCATGGCCGCAACCGGCGAGTTGCCGGTATGGGCGATCGAGCGAAAACCTTTGGGCATCCGCTCGATCCGGTCGCCGTGCGACATCCAGACCGTGAAGGAGGGGCCGGCCGAAATCCCCTTGAACAGATCGGAGGCATCGTCCGCCGTCAGCTCCGCGCGGCCATAGTCCCTGTGCGAGGCCTTCGCCACTTCACCGTCCAGCAAGTGGGTAACCAGTTGCATCCCGTAGCAGATGCCTAATATCGGCAACCCCTCTTCTAAGAGCCGCTGCGGCACCAGCGGAGCCTTCCGGTCGTAGACACTGGCCGGTCCCCCGGAGAAGATCAGGCCTTTGGGGCGATAGGCGAGGATCGTAGCCACGGGAGTGTTATAGGGGAAAATCTGGGAGTAGACCTGCGCTTCACGGATGCGGCGGGCGATGAGCTGGGTGTACTGGGACCCGAAGTCGAGGATGAGGATTCTATCGTGCCACTGTTCCATGAAGAAGCATTCAGTTTTCAGCAATCAGTTTTCAGCAACGAGAGGGGGGCCTGACTGGGGAATGCCTTTGGCGGTTTCAATGGACTGCAGAAAGACCTTCTTCGATTTGGCTGACTGCTGATGGCTGATCGCTCACTCCGATTCAGTCCGGTAGTTGGGAGCTTCCTTGGTGATGATCACGTCATGTACGTGGCCCTCGCGGA
>JBQTIU010000025.1:0-64079 GCA_052387815.1 Pseudomonadota bacterium | reverse complement strand
GACGTAGGTCATCTGACCGTGCGTCAGCACCGCCGCCTTCGGCTTGCCGGTCGTGCCAGAGGTGAATAAGAACCAGACCGGGTCGTCGTGGGAGACATCCTCCTCCCAGGCCGGAGCGCCAAGGTGTTGCTTCACCAGGTTCTCGTAGCCGAGCTCACCTTCGCGCGGTCGTTCGATGGCGATGATCTGCTTAAGCGCCGGCGAGGCCGCCTTGACCGCGTCGACATGCTCGGCGAAGCCGCGATCGTAGATGAAGGCCCTGGCGCCCGAGGATTGCCCCAACCACGCGATCTCCGGCGGGGTCAGGCGGTAGTTGGTGGGCACCCACACCGCGCCCAGCTTGAACGCGGCCCAGCACGTCTCGAACATCTGGTTGCCGTTGCGCGCCTGGACCAGCACGCGGTCGCCCTTGCCGACGCCGAGCGACTTCAAGGCGGCGGTGAGCGCGTTGACACGCGTGTCGATTTCGCGCCAGGTCCAGGTCTTGTCGCGCCAGACCAAGGCCGGCCGGTCGGGCAGGCGTCGCGCGGTGTCCGACAGCAGCCGGCCAAGATTCATCACGTCGCCCATGGCGGCGCTCCGCGCGGGCGCTGTTCCCTACCGCAGCGGCTCCAGGATGCTGACATAGTTGGCGACCGCGGCCCCGCCCATGTTGAACACCCCGGCGAGCTTGGCGTTCTTGACCTGCATGCCGGCCGCCGCGCCGGCGAGCTGCATCGCCGCCATGACGTGCATCGACACGCCCGTGGCGCCGATCGGGTGGCCCTTGGCCTTGAGCCCGCCCGACGGGTTGACCGGCAGCCGGCCGTTCTTCTCGGTCCAACCTTCGAGCGCGGCGCGCGCGCCTTGGCCCCTGGGCGCGAGCCCCATCGCCTCGTACTGGATGAGCTCGGCGATGGTGAAGCAGTCGTGGGTCTCGACCAGGCTCAGATCGTCGAGCTTGAGGCGCGCGTGGTCAAGCGCCTTCTGCCACGCGCGTTCGCAGCCCTCGAAGGCGACGATGTCGCGCCGGCTCATCGGCAGGAAGTCGTTGGCCTGCGTGGCGGCGCGGAAGACCACCGCCTTGCCGAGGCCGAGGGCAACGTCGAGGTCGGCGAGCACGAGGGCGGCCGCGCCGTCCGAAACCAAGGAACAATCGGTCCGCCTGAGCGGCGCGGCGACGATCGGGTTCTTGTCCGAGACCGTGCGGCAGAACTCGTACCCGAGATCCTTCTGCATGTGGGCATACGGATTGGCGGCGCCGTTCTTGTGGTTCTTGGCGGCGATCCTCGCCATGGCGTCGGACTGGTCCCCGTAGCGCTGGAAATAGAGCTGGGCGATGTGCCCGAAAAGGCCGGCGAAGCTCATCCCCGGGCGGTCTTCTTCCTTGACGTAGGAAGCTTTCATGAGAATCTCGCCGATCCGCTCGGGCGCCGTCTCGGTCATCTTCTCGACCCCGACCACGAGCACGGTGCGGGCCCGGCGGGCGGCGATCGCGCCGAGCCCGAGATGGACGGCGGCCGAGCCGGTGGCGCAGGCGTTCTCGACCCGCGTCGCCGGCTTGAAGCGCAGCGCCTCCGCGGCCTGGAAGACCAGCGAGGACGGGAAATCCTGCTTGGCGAAGCCGCCGCCGAAATGGCCGACGAAGATCTCGTCGATGTCGGCGGGGCCGAGGCCGGCATCCGCGATCGCCTCCGCCGCGACCTCGAGGATCAGTGCTTCGAGGTCGAGCCCCTCGCGCTTGCCGAACTTGCCGTGGGCCCAACCGACGATGCACCCGCTCATAGGATGATCTCCCGCTCCAGCGATTGCCCGAACAGATTAGCAAGGGAAGCCGGGCCGGTAAACGCGCGCCTCCCAAGCGACCGTGCTGTAACCGTTTGTTAACCGGCCTCGCGCACGATCCCCTCCGACGGTCATTATACGAAAGTATACCGATGACGGAAGCTTCAACCGATCGCCGCCAGCCGGTGGCGCCCGCTCCCGTCCACGACCCGCGCGGCGCCACTCCCGACCGACGCAGGGTGCGGCCGCAACGCTGGGTCGCCGCCTCCGGCGTCCTGGTGCTCGCCCTCATTTGGAGCATGGTCGCCTTCGAATTGTCGAAGGAGAAGGAACGGCTGGTCGGCGCCGCCGAGCTCGAAACCATGAACCTCGCCAGCATCATCGAGGACCATGTCGACCGAACGCTGGTCGGCATCGACCAGGCGATCCTGTTCCTCAAAAGGAAAATCGAGACGGCTTCGGAAGGATTCAAAATCGCGGACTTGCAGGCCGCGAACGCAACCCTCCAGAACGTAATCATCCAGATCTCGATCATCGATGCCGATGGCTGGTTGGCGATGACCACCATCGACCGTGCGGCGCCGCGCGTCTATCTCGGAGACCGCGAACACTTCCGCATCCATGTCGAACGCGATAGCGGCGATCTGTTCATCAGTCGACCGGTCCTCGGCCGAGCCTCGGGTCGATGGTCGATCCAGTTGACGCGCCGGCTCAATCACCCGGACGGGTCGTTGGCCGGCGTCATCGTCATCTCGCTCGATCACGCCTACCTCGCGCATTTCGTCCGCTCGACGAAGATCGGCCAGATCGGCGCCATCGATATCGTCGGTCGCGACGGCATCCTGCGCAACCGCACGCCGCTCGCCGGCTTGTATGTCGGCAAGTCCTACGCGGGGTCGCGGCTGTTCGAGAACCTGGCGAGATCCGAGTCCGGCAGCTTCCGTTGGGTCAACCCGATCGACCAGGTGGTCCGCATCAACAGCTATCGCGGGCTCGCCCGCTTCCCCCTGATCGTGGTCGTCGGTTTCGCCGAGGCCGAGGTGCTGCAGAAGTACGAACCGACCACGTTCTTCGCCGCCGGCGCCGGCGGGTCGCTGCTCGTCCTCGCCTTCTTCGCCTTGCTGTCCCGCCAGTTCAAGCGGCAGGCTGCCGCCGAGATCGAACTGCAGGCGGTCAAGGAACGCGCCGTGGCGGCGAACCGGGCGAAATCCGAATTCCTTGCCACCATGAGCCACGAGATCCGCACGCCGATGAACGGCGTGTTGGGCATGGCGGGCCTGCTGCTCGACACCCGGCTCGATGCCGACCAGCGGCGTTACGTCGAGGTCCTACGCAAGTCCGGCGAGGCGCTGCTCGCGGTCATCAACGACATTCTGGATTTCTCCAAGTTGGAGGCAGGAAAGCTCGAACTCGAGGACATGGATTTCGATCTCAGCGAGACGGCCGACGGCATATTGACCCTGCTCTCCCCCCGCGCCAGCGCGAAGCAGATCGAGATCGCCGCCGTGGTCGATCCGGGCGTGCCGACGCGGCTCAGGGGCGACAACGGGCGCCTGCGGCAAATTCTGCTCAACCTGGTCGGCAACGCCATCAAGTTCACCGAACGCGGCGGGGTGTGGTTGGCGGTCCGCCCGGAGCCCGATCGGGCGCCGAACGGCGGCCAGGATCCGATCCTCCGCTTCACGATCCACGATACCGGGATCGGCATTCCCGAGCCGGCGCAACGCAAGCTGTTTACCAAGTTCACCCAGGCCGACGCCTCGATGTCGCGGCAGTTCGGCGGCACCGGGCTGGGTCTGGCGATCTGCAAGCAGCTCGTCGAACTGTTGGGCGGCGAGATCGGCGTCCACAGCCAGTTCGGCAAAGGCAGCCAGTTCTGGTTCACCGCCACGTTCCGCAAGCCGGCGAAACAAGAGGCCTCGACGCGCCCGACCTCCGCCCTGGCGAGCCGTCTTGCCGGGTTGCGCGTCCTGATCATCGACGGCAACGACGTCGCACGAACGGTGTTCGGCGTACAACTCAAGCATGGCGACGTGTCGGTCGCCACGGCGGGGGACGCATCCTCGGCATTGGTTCTGCTGGAACGGGCCCGACGCGAAGGCAGACCCTTCGACGCCATGCTGACCGCGCACCGGGGCTACGGCATCGACGGCCCCGCCTTCGCCCGGCATTTGAGGGCGCGGCCCGACTGCGCGGCGATGAAGGTGATCCTCGCCTTCGCCGACGACGGCGAGCGGTGGGCCGCCCCGCCGTTGGAACCGGATTTGTTCGATGCCGTGCTCGTCAAACCGATTCCCCAGGCGGCACTGTACGAGGCGCTGGCGCGGGCCTGCGCTCGCCTCCAACCGGGCGACGCCAGCGAAGCGGGGTCGAGCGGGGCGGGGGCGACCGCCGCCATCGAGACGGGGTCGCCCCGGCGGTCGCTGCGCGTCCTGCTCGCCGAGGACAATCAGGTGAACCAGATGATGACCACCGTCCTTCTGATGCAGGAAGGCCATCAGGTGGACGTGGCGGCGAACGGCATCGAAGCCGTGACGGCGGCGGTTGCGCTCCCCTACGACGTCATCCTGATGGACGTGCATATGCCCGAGATGGACGGCATCGAGGCGACCCGCAGGATCCGAGCCAAGTCGGGTCCGATATCCCGGATCCCCATCATCGCGGTGACCGCCAACGCCATGAGCGGCGACCGGGAGAAATATCTTGCCGCGGGCATGAACGACTACGTCTCGAAGCCGATCGACCGGACCAAGCTGTTCGCGGCCATCGCCCGCGTGACCGGCAGCGTTGCGCCCGCCACCGCCGAACCCGAGCGCTCGAGCGCACCCGCGTCGCCGCCCGACGCCGGCCAAACCGAGGAGCTGGCGGCACTGCTGGCCGGCATCGACCGGGTCGCGAGCGGTCCAGCCGCTGCCGGCTGAGAGCCTGCGCGATACCCGATCCGCCCGTCTCTCGACCCGCCCGCTACTGGCGACAGAAGCGCGACAGGCTGGCAAGAATTTGCGTGCCGATGGGGCCACCGTCCCCTTTGATGCCGAGCCCGAGAATCTTACTGATGGCGTCGATATGGGCGCCGAGTTCCGGACCGCGCTGACGCTCGGCCGGCACCGTATTCAGATATTTGCACAACAAGGCGGCGATCGAGGTAACCAGTTGAAAGCCGAACGTCCCGGCTTGACCCTTGATGTCGTGGGCCACGAGGTAGAGGGCGCGCGCGCCTTGCTCGCGCGCCGACGGGTCGGCCCACTGGCCGTCCAGGATTGCACGCATGCGCTCGACATCGGCTTTCACCCAGGTCTCGTAATTACCGGACAGTTTCTCGACCATCCGCTCCACGTGGACGAGCTTGGCATCGGCCGTGCCAGCCATCTCCACGACCTTGTTCCTGATGGTATAGGGCACGTTGTGGATGCTCACGCCGCGGTCGCCGGCAGCAGCCTCGGGGGCTTTGGCTTCAGGCCGCATTGGGCCTCGCTTCGCCGGCGGCGGCCGGTTGGCTTGGGCCAGCTGCCCGTCGCTCAGGTCCCTTGTAGTTGGGATCGGCGCGGCGGCGCCGGCAGGGACCGAAATAATTGGGCGACCGGATGAACGGGCGCGGGTTCTCGATCACCGCGACGATCCGCTCGTAGAGCGAGCGCGCCGACACCGGCTTCGCCAGGTACTCGTTCACGCCGGCATCGCGCGCCATGATCACGCGCCGCCTTTCGGTGTGCGCCGTCAGCATGATGATGGGAACGAACGGATTGGGAGAATCGTGCGCGGTGCGGATGAGGCGGGTGAAATCGTAGCCGTCAAGGATCGGCACTTCCCAGTCGAGCACGACAAGATCGGCGGCGAAGTCCTTGAGCGCCAGGAAGGCGGCGGCGCCGTCCGCGCATCGGGAGATCGTCTTGACCCCGAGTCCGCGCAGCATGTTGCTCAGAATATCGTGCATGTGGCGGTTGTCGTCCACAATAAGGACATTCAAACGGCCAAGGTCATAGTTCTTGGTTGCCGCCATGACGAACAACTCAAATCCTGATATCGGCCCAAGAGTCATCACCGAAAGTATGAGATGCCAGAGTTACCCCCGGAACCTTGACAATCGGTTAACGGCCCGGCCCGAATCCCTTGCCGTACCAAGCGAGCGGAATCGGTGGTCGGGTGGGCGGGATCAAGCGGCGCTGGAGCGGGTCGCGGGCGATGCGGGTCAGCCCTACGCCTTTTCCGCCAGGCACTCGAACGCGTCGCCGGCGGGCGGGCGCCCCAAGACGTGGCGGCGGTGCCAGAGCGCGTAGAAGAGCAGCGTCCAGGCGGCGAAGCCGGCACGCTTGCCGCCGGCGCGAAACAGGGCGCCGACGGCCTCGGGGTCCGCGATCTCGGCGATCGCGGGCGATGCGGCGACCAGCCGGCCGAGGCGCGGGCCCGCGGCCGCAATCCACTCTGCGACCGGCACGCTGAAGCCCCGCTTGGGCGCCAACGCCCCCACCGCCGGTAGATGCTTGGCGAGCCAGCGCCGCAGCAGCCACTTGCCCAGGCGCCGGCGAATCTTGAGGCGGTCGGGTAGCCGCAAGGCGACCGCGGCGAGCGCGGGGTCGAGGAACGGCGTGCGGCCCTCGACGCCGTGCGCCATCAGGCAGCGGTCGAGCTTGGCGAGCAGGTCGTTGGGCAGCCAGTCGGCGCAATCGACCGCCTGGGCCGTCTGCAGTCGCGTGCGCGCGGGCGTGTTCTCAGTGACCTCCGCGGCCGCGATGCCGTCGCGCCAGCCCGGCGCCGGGCGCCTCAGCACGCCGAGCCCGTCGAAGGTGCCCCGCCGGCGCATGGTCCGGCCACCGAGCCACCACGCGCGCAGCTCGCTTCGATAGCGCCCATAGCCGGCAAACATCTCGTCTCCGCCCTCGCCGCTCAACACTACCTTGAGACCGGCCTCGCGCGCGCGCCGCGCCAACCCGAAGGTCGGCACGCACGCATAATCCGCCGCCGGGTCGTCCATCGCCGCCGCGACCAAGGGCAGATCGAGGAAGAACTCGCGGGCGCCAAGCGCGACCTCGATGTGGTCGGCGCCGACGGAGCGGGCCGCCGCGCCGGCCGCCTGGCGCTCGTCGGCGGCGCCCGAGTCCGGGAAATAGGCGGTCATCGCCACGACGGGGCGGGGATTGAGGCGGGCCATCATCGCCAGCACGACCGAGGAATCGATGCCGCCGGACAGGAACATGCCGTAGGGCACGTCGGCGCGCTGGTGGACACGCACCGAGTCCTCGAGCGCCGCGTCGAGCCGGGCGAGCGCCTCGTCCTCGGTCCACTCCTCGGGCCCGCCGTCGGGCAGCGCGGCGCGGCGCCGGCGCTCGATCACCTTGCCGCCGGCGACCACGATCGTCTCGCCGGGCAGCACCCGGCGGATGCCCGGGAAGATGGTGTCGCGGCGGGTCGTGAACTGAAGTTCGAGGAGCTCCCCCCGCACGCCCGGATCGAGCCCCGCCGGGGGCTGCCCGGCGCCCGCGAGGCCGGCCGCGACCAGGGCCTGGGCTTCCGATGCGAAGGCCAAGCCCGACCCGCTCTCGACGTAATAGAGCGGCTTGATGCCGAACGGATCGCGAGCCAGCACCAGGCGCCCCGCCTTGGGGTCGTGCAGGGCGAGCGCGTACATGCCGCGCAAGCGCGCGACGCAATCGAGGCCGTGGCGGCGATAGAGATGGAGCGCCGGCTCGCAATCCGAGCCGGTCGCGAATGCGACGCCGCCCAGCTCGCGGCGCAATTCGACGTAATTGTAGATTTCGGCATTGGCGACCAGCGCCGCCCCGCCCGGCTCGAACAGCGGCTGGTCGCCGGTCTCGAGGTCGATGATGGCGAGGCGGTTGTGGATCAGCCCGACATTGGCGCGGCGATAGTCGCGGCGTCCGTCCGGCCCGCGATGGGCGAGCGCGTGGGCGAGCGCGGCAAGGACCGACGGCGCGGGCCCGTCGGGCGCCGCCGTCATCATGCCGGCGATGCCGCACATTCCCGTGCCACCTGGTCGAAGAACGCGAGATAGCGCTGCACCACCATGGGTTCGGTGAACTCGGCTTCGAAAACGCGATGGCCGCCTTCGGCGAGCCGGCCCCGGAGCGCGCGGTCGCCGGCCAGCCGCGCGATGCCCTGGGCGAGCGCGCCCGCATCCTCGACCGGGACGATGAGCCCGCTTTCCTCGTGCTCGATCAACGCCGCCGGCCCGGCGGCGGCGGCGGCGATCGCCGGCCGGTGCCCGGCCCAGGCCTCGAGGACGACATTGCCGAGCGGCTCGCGGCGCGAGGGACAGACCAGGAAATCCGCGGCCGCGATCAGTGCGCCCGCGTCCTCGCGCCAACCGAGAAAGCGCACGCGCGCGGAAATCCCGAGGCGCTTTGCCTGCGCTTCGAGCGCGGCCCTCGCCTCGCCCTCGCCGGCCAACCACAGGAACACGCCGGGCGCCTTGGCGAGCGCCTCGAGAAGGACATCGAACGCCTTGTTGGGGTGAAGCCGGCCAAGCGCCACCGCGAGCGGGGCGTTGGCGGGCGTATCCAGGCTCGCGCGATCGACCGGCGCCACCGAGTGCGCGTCGACGAAGTTCGGCAGGTAGTGCGCGCGCGCCTCCGGCCACCCGCGCTTGACGATGTGGTCGACGATCGCGCGCGTGTTGGCGACGAGATGGTCGCAGGCCCGGTAGTAGCCGAGATCGTAATAGCCACCGAGCCGGCCGACATGGATGTAACCGCCGCCGGTGAAGCGGCGAGAGGGCACCATGGCGCTCGCGCGGCTCATCCAGGTGAGAACGACAAGCGGCCGAAAGCGCCGGATCTCGCGCGCCAGTGCCACCCGCGTCACGACATCGAACCAGCCGCCGAACGCCAGCTCGACCGGCTCGATGCCCGCTTCGCGCAACCCGGCGGCGCGGGCCCGGTCGCGGCGGATCAGGACGCGCTGGGTCAAGCCGGCGCGGCCGAGCGCCGCCACCAGCCGGGTGAAGAACGCCTCGGCGCCGCCATGCCGGGCGCCCGCCATCGCCTGCAGGACGCGCAAGCCCGTCACCTAGTACCTACTTGCGCCGGAGTGGGAGTCGTGATTCATCCAAAAACGCCTCCAGACCCGTTGGCGTGACTTGCGCAAGTAGGTACTAAGCCCGGTCCTCGGGCAAGCGGCCCGATTCGAGCTTGGCCTTCAAGTGCGAGAGGATGGGATAGAGGCCGGCGAGCAACGCGATCAACAGGCCCCATCCGCCTTCGCGCCAGCCGCCGCGGCCGACATAGCACTTGAAGAAGCGCGTGAAGATGCGGCGCACATAGCGCCGGCTGGGATCGGGGTCGCCCGTTTCGCGCAAGTCCTGCGCCCTGAGCGAGGTGTAGCGGTCGAGGCGCCGCAGCATGTCGGAAATGTCGCGATCGACGTAGTGGTCGAGCCGGGCGCGGAGCGGCGGGCCTGCCGTGCCGCTGAACTCGAGGGCGGGATGCACCCGGCCGCGTCCCCAGCGCTTGGTCCCGCGGCGGAACAGCCCGGGAGTGGCCGACTTGCCGAAGCTCGCGCCCCAGCCGTGGCGGACCAGGCGCCGACCGATGTAGTTGTCCACCGGGATCAGGTGGCGGTCGAAGGTCGAGGACGAAACGGTGGCGCGGATCTCGGCGGCGAGCTCCGGCGATACAAGCTCGTCGGCGTCGACCTCGAGGATCCAGTCGCCCGCACAGGCGGCAATGCCGGCGTTGCGCCGTTCGCCCTCGATCTCCCACGCCCCCTCGAGGATGCGCGCCCCGTGGGCAAGCGCGATCTCCGGCGAGCGGTCGCTGGTGCGGTCGAGCACGACCACGCGCTCGTCGGCGAAGGCCAGGCACGCGAGGCACGCGCCGAGCCGCCGCTCCTCGTTGCGGGCGACCACCAGGGCCGAAAGCTTGGCGGCCCGCTCGCTCAGGCCCCCGCACCTCGCCAACCGCTGCAAGAGGTCGCGGACCGTCCTCTCGACGGATTCGACCGATAGGCTGCCCATCTTCGTGCCCGGCGCCTTGCGCTCCGCCTCGATCGGGCTCCACAACGTCTCGAACGGCTCGGGCGCGCGGACCGTGGCTAATTTGGGCGCCCACGGCGCCGCCAGCTCCCCCACCGGCGGGCCGAACAGGCCGTGCGTGGGACCGAACAGGCCGACCGCCGGGATGCCGCAGCCGACCGCGATGTAAAGCGGCCCGGTATCGTTGCCCACGAACAGGGCCGCCCGCTTGAGCGCGGCGATGACCACCGTCAAGTCATAGCGCCCGACGAAATCGATGGTCCGCTCCGGCGGCAAGCCCGAAAGGAGCGGCTCGACGATCGCGCGCTCGCCCGGCGCCGCCAGCACCATGACCCGTCCGCCTTGAAGCGGGCCATCGGGCCCGACGAGGCGCCGCGCCAGCTCGGCGAAGCGCTCGGCCGGCCAGCGCTTGGCCGGCAGCCGGCCGGTCGGACAGAGGGCGAGGACCGCCGGGCCGGGCGGAACCAGGCGGGCCGCCACGGCGTCGGCCTCGGGTGCGGTCCATGTCACCGGCGGGGGCAGATCCTCGAGGCCCAGCGTCGCCGCCCACGCCTGGCTGCGATGCTGTTTTCGGGGATCGCGTCGAAACACACAACGCCGGCCGGCGCGCAACAGCCAGGCAAGCCCCGAGCCGCGCAGGTCGACGACCACATCCCAGCGCGTGCCGACGCAGGCCCGCCAGAGATCGAGCCAATGGCCGATCTTGCCGCGCTTGACCACCGGCAGGAAGCGCTCCAGGCCCGGCATGGCGGCGAACAGCGGAGCGGTGTCGGCGCCCGCGGCAACCGTCACCCGCGCCTGCGGGTGAGCGCGCAACAGATGGTCCAAGAGGCCGGTCGAGAGCGCGGCGTCGCCGATATAGGTGGGACCGATGAACAGCAGCTTCACGCGAAGCGCTCCTCCCACTCCGCGGCGGCGACCGCCCAGCCGCGAGCGCGTCGAAGCCGGCGGGCGTTGGCGCTCATGCGCTCGAAGGCGACGCGATCGGTCAACAGGTTGACGGCCGCCACAGCGAAATTCGCATCGCTCGCGGCGATGACACCAGTCTGACCGTCGATCACCCGCTCTAGCACCGCCAGGCTTTGCGCCCGTGCCACGGCCGGCAGGCCGGTCGCCTGGCTCTCGGCGAGCGTCGCCGCGAACGTCTCGGCCGCCGCTGCCGGGTAGAGATGGACGCGGCCGCACCGATAGGCCGCGGCCATCTGCGGGTCGGCCTGCGGGCGCGCGATGACCACGCCATGGACGCGCGCGCTGAGCGCTCGGCCGAGCACCGCGGTGACCGTTCCCGGCACCGTGCCGCCGAGCTGCCCCTTGTCGAGCAGCGCCGAGTAGACGTGGAGTTCGGCGGCGGGGGCTTGGGGACGAATGCGCTCGACCCACAGCGCGAGGAGCCAGTCGAGACCGTCCAGCGGATGCGTGGTCGAAATCGCGCGCGGCGGGTCGGCCGGACCGATCGGCTCATCCTCGACATCGGCGGGCTCGAGATAGGCGGGCGCCAGGCCGGGGGCGATGACGTGGGTCGCCAGCCCGAGCGGGTTCGACCACTGAGCGCGCTCAGCCTCGCTCCACAAGACGACCTCCGGGCGGTGGCGCGCGAGCACGGCCTGGGCCGCCGGAGCATCGAGCCCTTGCGAGCCGCTCGCCCACAAGAAGCGTTTGCGCGCCCGGGGCACGAAGTCGAGGAGGTGGGGCAGGCGCTGGGCGATGAGCACGTCGGTGTCCTGCGGCCGCTCGCCCTCCCAGGTCTCCCAATGCGATCCCTCGACGATCACCTTGAACGGGCAGCGATTGAACGCACGCACCTCGTGTCCGCGCACGGCGAGCGCCGGGGCCAGCAGGGCGAACGCCTTCTGCGGGGCGCCGAGCGGCCGGCTCGATGCGCTGTAGCCGTCGAAGGGAATCGAATCGTCGACCAGGGTGATGCGCATGATCCGAATCGGTCCGTAGCGACCGGCGAGTTATAGGCGGCGGCGTTCGCCTTGCCAACCGGCCCGGCCGGCCTTACCTGTAGGCCCGCGGGCGGGTCTGGAGACCGGCGAGGCGCGAGGCACCGCCTTGCGGCCTCGCCCCTACGAGGACACGGCAATGGAGGAAAGGTTCTGTTTGGCGCTCGCCGGCCGCGGCCTCATCGAGGTGGCGGGCGAAGACCGCAAGACCTTCCTCCAGGGCCTGATCTCCAACGATGTGACGCGGGTCGATGGGACCCGCGCCATCTACGCCGGGCTGCTCACCGCGCAGGGGCGGTTCCTCCACGATTTCATCATCGCCGAAATGGGCGCGTCGCTTTACCTCGACTGCGAGTCCCCGCGCCTCGACGACCTGCGAAAGCACCTGTCGATTTACCGCCTGCGCTCGAAAGTGACCCTATCCCCGGCCCCGGACTTGGCGGTGGCCGCTCTGTGGGGACCCGGCGCGCTCGCCGCCTTGGGCCTTGCCGAGGAGCCCGGCCGGGCGCTCGCCATGGCCGGCGGCCTCGTCTTCGTCGATCCGCGCCTAGCGGAAATCGGCGCCCGCGCGATCGTGCCGCGCGGCCGGATCGGTGACCTCGCGGCGCTCGGTTTCGCCCCGGGAAGGCCCGAGGATTACGAACAGCTCCGCCTGGCGCTCGGGCTGCCCGACGGCAGCCGCGACTTGCCCGTCGAACAAGCGCTGCTGCTCGAAAACGGCTTCGAGGAACTGAACGGCCTCGACTGGAAAAAGGGCTGCTATGTCGGCCAGGAATTGACGGCGCGGATGAAGTATCGCGCGCTGGTGCGCAAGCGCCTGTTGCCGGTGCGCATCGACGGCCCGACCCCTGCCGCCGGCACGCCGGTCATGCTCGGCGCGGAGGAGGCCGGCGAGATGCGCTCGGCCGCGGGCGCGCGCGGCCTCGCGCTGTTGCGCCTCGAGGCGGTCGAACAAGCCGCGCGGCAAGGGACGGCGCTGACCGCCGGGGCGGGCCGCTTGACGCCCCTCAAGCCGGCCTGGGCGCGCGACGGCCATCCCGGTCTTGCGCCGACGTGAGGACGGCCGCTCCAAGACACCGGATCCGGTCACCGTGGCTCAAGGCGCGGTGACATTGGTCCTGGCGAGGCCATGGCCGCTCCGCATCAGATATCGAAAAAGGCGGTTTCGCGCTCGCCCTGCAGAACGATGTCGAATTCGTATGCGATAGGCTCGCGCTCGCCGCCGTCCTTTCGATCGGCCAACAAACTTCGCCGGACCGCTTGGTCCTCGATCGCGCTCAGCACCGGATCCGTTTGGTTGGACGGCTGGTCGGCGAAGTAGATCCGCGTGACCAACCGTTTGAGCAGGCCGCGCGCGAAGATCGATACATTGATATGCGGCGCCTGCAAGGCGTTGCCGCGCCCGGGTACGGGACCGGGGCGAACAGTCGTGAAGCGATACCATCCCTCGGCGTTCGTGCACACCCGCCCGAAGCCGCGGAAGTTCGGATCGAGCGGTTTTTCCTGCGTATCCTCGGGATGGTCGTACCTGCCCGCCGCGTTGGCCTGCCAGATCTCGAGGACAGCATCGACGACCGGCGCCCCGTCGCCGTCGAGGACGCGGCCCTCGATGCGGATCCTTTGGCCGGCCGCGCCCGCGCCAGCCAGGTCGCTCCACCCGGGTCGGTCGAGCGCGCCATGGAAGAACGGACCGACCGTCTGCGAGGCGGTCGCGATCAGCGGCCTCATCTCAAGCCTCCATGGGCGTCGCGGCACGGCCGCGGAGCACGATGTCGAACCGATAGCCGAGGGCGTACTCGGCCTCGCTCAGGTTCGGGTCGTAGGTCGAGATCAGGCGGTTGCGCGCCTCCTCGTCCGCGGTGCCGAGGAAGATCGGGTCGAGCGCCAGGAGCGGATCGCCGGGAAAATACAACTGCGTCACCAGCCGCGTCGCGAACGCCGGCCCGAACACCGAAAAGTGGATGTGCGCCGGCCGCCAGGCGTTGGCGGTGTTCCGCCACGGATACGCGCCCGGCTTGATGGTCAGGAAGCGGTATTCGCCGCGGTCGTCGGTGACGACTTGCCCGACGCCCGTGAAGTTCGGGTCGAGCGGCGCGTCGTGCCGGTCGCTGTCATGGAGGTAGCGCCCGGCGGAGTTGCACTGCCACAGCTCGAGGAGCGTGCGCGGCACGGGGCGGCCGTCTTGGTCGAGCACGCGACCGGCGAGGATGATGCGCTCGCCGAGCGGCGCGCCCTTGTGGCGGCGCGTCAGATCGGCCGCGTCCGGGCCGGCCCATCCGTCGGTCGCGAAGCTCGGCCCGGTGATCTCGGAGAGCGTGTGCTCCAGCGCAATGGGGGCGCGCCGCGGCGCGCGCTTGAGCGTGCTGGCGTAGGCGGGGTGCAGGTAGGGCGGCTCGGCGCCTTCCTTGACGCGGGCGTAGGGGTTCGGCGCGCTCGTCACTGCGGTGCCTCCTTGTCCATCTGGTCGTAAACCTCGCGGGCGTTGCGGAACGCGGCATTCGCGGCCGGGACCCCCGCATAGATCGCCGTCTGCAACAGAATCTCCTTGACCTCGTCTTGGGACACCCCGGTGTTGCGCGCCCCGCGGATATGGTGTTTCAGCTCTTCGTGATGTCCGAGCACCGCGAGCATCGCGATCGTCAACATGCTCCGGGTCTTGCGGTCGAGGCCCGCACGGCTCCACACCGCGCCCCAGGCGAATTGCGTGATGAAGGTCTGGAAGTCCTCGTTGAACGGGGTCGCGCTCTTGCGCGCCCGCTCGACATGGGCACGACCGAGAACCTCCGTCCGAACCGCAATGCCACGCTCGAAGAGGTCGGGTATCAGGGTCATCGCTCTCCTCCATCTGCCACGTCGTTGCACCCATTAGGCTACGGTGCCGAGAGGAACTCGGCCATGACATGGTTCATCGCTGCCGGCTTTTCGACCGTCGGTCCAGGCGCCGGCCGCCCAGCACGCGGTCGACGAAGGCGGCCGCGTTGCCGACATAATCGAGGGGTTCGAACAGGCGCTCGAGATCGGCAGGCGACAGATGCTTGGCCGCCACCCGATCCTCGGCCAGCACCTCCCTGAGATGCCGCCTTGTCGCGGTGGCGCGCCGACACGCCCGGGCGACGAGTTCGTGCGCCGCGAGCCGCCCGATCCGCGACCCGAGCGCCATCGTCACCGCCTCGGCGAGGATCTGGCCTTGCGTCGCCTCGAGGTTGGCGCGCATGCGGGCGGGGTCGATCTCGAGCCCCTCGATCGTCTCCGCCATCTGCCGCAGCGCGCCGGCGGCGAGCGAGCACAGCTCCGGAATCGTGTGCCATTCGGCGTGCCAGCCGCCGAGGCCCCGCTCGTGCTCCTGGACCATCGCCGAGAGCAGCGTGGCGACGAGGCCCGGCGCGCGCGTCGCAGCCGCGAGCACGACGGCCGCGCTCCCGGGGTTGCGTTTGTGCGGCATGGTCGAGGAACCGCCGCGGCCCTCGCCTCCCGGTTCGAAGGCCTCGGCGACCTCGGTCTGCATGAGCAGCGAGATGTCGCGCGCGATCTTGCCGAGGGTGCCCACGATCAGCCCGAGCATGGTCGCCAGCTCGGCGAGCCGGTCGCGGTGCGCGTGCCAGGGCAGGGCCGGGAGCGCGAGGTCGAGCTCCCGGGCGAGGGCTTCGGCCACCTCGAGGCCGCGCCCGCCGAGCGCCGCGAGCGTACCGGCGGCGCCGCCGAACTGCACGACCAGGGCCCGCGAGCGGACGTCCGAAAGGCGTGTGCGGTGCCGTTCGACCGTGTCCAGCCAGCCCGCGGCCTTGAGGCCCAAGGTGACCGGCACGGCATGCTGCAGCCAGGTGCGGCCAATCAGCGGCGTCGCCTTGTGCGCCTTAGCGAGCCGCGCGAGTCCGGCGGCCAGGCGGCCGAGATCGGCCGCCAGCACGACCAGGAAGCCGCGGAGCTGGAGCACCAGGCCGGTGTCCATCGCGTCCTGGCTCGTCGCCCCCCAATGGACATAGCGTGCCGCCTCGGGATCATCGGCGGCGACCAGCGCGGTCAAGCGCTTGACGATCGGGATCGCCGGGTTGCCGGCCCGAGCCGTCGCGCGGGCGAGCTCGACCATGTCGAAACGTTCGGCCCGGCACTGCTTGGCGATCGCCGGGGCGGCCGAGGCCGGGATCACGCCCGTGCGCGCCTCGGCCCGGGCGAGCGCCGCCTCGAAGTCGAGCATGCCTTGAACCCGCGCGCGATCGGCGAACAGCGCCGAAGCCTCGGGCGAGCCGAAGAGGGGTCCCAGGAGCTCGGATGGCGGAGCGGCGCTCATCGAGTACTCTCCCTCGATCGCGGTCGCTGACCCATCACACGCGCTCGAGCGCGAGCGCCACGCCCTGCCCGACGCCGACACACATCGTGGCGAGCGCGCGCCGGCCGCCCGTCCTCTCGAGATGATGCACGGCGGTGAGCACGAGTCGTGCGCCGCTCATGCCCAGCGGATGGCCCAGCGCGATGGCGCCGCCGTTCGGATTGACCTCAGCGGCATCGTCCGGCAGGCCGAGCTGGCGCAGACAGGCGAGCGCCTGGCTGGCGAAGGCCTCGTTGAGCTCGACCGCGTCGAAGTCGCCGATCCCGAGCCCCAGGCGCGCCAGCAGCTTGTCGACCGCCGGCACCGGGCCGATGCCCATGATCCTGGGCGGCACGCCGGCCGCGGCCATGCCGAGCACCCGGGCGCGCGGCGTGAGGCCATGCGCCTTCACCGCCGCCGTGGAGGCAACGATGATCGCCGCGGCGCCGTCGTTGACACCCGAGGCGTTGCCGGCGGTTAGCGTGCCGGGGTCGCGGAACGGCGTGTCGAGCTTGGCGAGCGCCGCCAGCGTCGTCTCGGGGCGCGGATGCTCATCGCGCGTGACCTCGCCCGTCTCGCCCTTGCGGCCAGCCACCCGGACCGGCACGATCTCGTCGGCGAAGAAGCCCGCGCCCTGCGCCTTCGCCGCCCGCATCTGGCTGCGGTAGGCGAAGGCGTCCTGGTCGGCGCGGGTGATCTGGAACTCCTCGGCGACGTTCTCGCCGGTCTCGGGCATCGAATCGACGCCGTACTGCGCCTTAAAGACGGGGTTTATGAACCGCCAGCCGATGGTCGTGTCCTCGAGCCTGGCCGTGCGCTGGAACGCCGCCTCGGCCTTGCCGATGACGAACGGCGCGCGCGACATGGATTCGACGCCGCCCGCGATCGCCAGCTCGATCTCGCCGGTCTTGATCGCCCGCGCGGCGGCACCCACCGCCTCGAGCCCGGACGCGCACAGCCGGTTGATCGTGGTGCCCGGCACCGCGTGCGGCAGGCCGGCGAGCAGGAGCGCCATGCGCGCCACGTTGCGGTTGTCTTCGCCCGCCTGGTTGGCGCAGCCCATGAAGACGTCGTCGAGCCGCGACCAGTCGACCGCGGGGCTGCGCGCCAGGAGAGCCTTGAGCGGCACGGCGGCGAGGTCATCGGTCCGCACGCCGGCGAGCGCACCGCCATAGCGTCCGATCGGGGTGCGCACGGCGTCGCAGACGAAAGCCTCATCCATCGGTGCTCTCCTTTTGCCCCTGCGTTTCGGCGCCGCGCTAGCCGGGGTGCGGACATTCAGGCGATCGCGACGTCTGGGTCCTCGATGCCGGCGGCGTGGCTGCCGGGCTCAGCGATCCATGTCGCCGCCCAGCGCGGCCGTTGGGGCCTTAGAGCCCGCGCATCGAGAAGCCCAGCGCCTCCACCTCGGCGATCAGCGTCCGGCCCACCGCCTCGTCGATCGGCGTCAAGGGCGGCCGCACCCGATGCCAGGCCGGGTCCTTGCGATAATGCCCGAGGATGCGCTTCAAGGCAGCGATCATCGGGTATTTCTGCACGGTCTTGCGGAACGCCGTCACCCGGTCCTGGACGCCGTCAGCCGCGGCTGTGGTCCACGTCTCGTAGACCCGGCGGATGCCGGCGGGGTTGATGTTGCCGGTTGCGGTGATGCATCCGACCCCGCCCCCGCGCAGTGTGGCGAGGAGCCCGGTCTCCGAGCCCGCGAACGTCCCGAAGCCGGGGAAGGCGTCGAGCACGGCCTTGGTATTGGTCCAGTCGCCCGAGCTGTCCTTGATGCCGGCCACCGCGCGCGGATAGGCCTTGAGCAGCCGCTCGATCAGCTTGAGGGTGATCGGCACCTGCGAGACCGGCGGGATATGATAGAGATAGAGGCGCAGCGCGGGGCTTCCCACGCGCTCGATCACCGCGCTGAAAAAGGCGAACAGCCCGTCGTCCGATACGCCCTTGTAGTAGAAGGGCGGCAGGGTCAAGACGCCACCGCAGCCGCGCTCGAGGGCATGGGCGGTCAGGCGCACCGTGTCGCCAAGCGCGCACGATCCGGTCCCGGGCATCAGGCGCAGGGGCTCGATGCCCGCCGCGACCAGCCGGTCGAGGAGATCGATGCGCTCCTCGACGGTCAGCGAGTTCGCCTCGCTGTTGGTGCCGAAGATCGCCAGCCCGTCGCACCGGTTGGCGAGCAGCCATCGGCAATGGGCGAGGAAGCGGTCGAAATCGGGGGCGAGATCGGCGCCGAAGGGGGTCACGACCGGCGCCAGCACGCCCGCGAACGGCTGGGGCCAGGCGAGCGGAGTGGGGGAAGGTTGGGTCATGGGTTCCCTGTTCGACGGGGTGTGGCGGCGAAGGGTTGGGGGCGTGGCACCCTGGTTGGCACTGCGGACTAGAGATTGGCCCGCAGGCGCTCCGCCATCCGGGCGAGCTCCGCCTTGTCGCCGGGCTTGAGCCCCCAGTTCATCTTGAGGTCGTCGCCGCGCGCGCGCGGAATGACGTGCAGATGGAAATGGAGCACCGACTGGGCGGCGCCGGGGCCGTTGGCTTGCACGAGGTTGATCCCGTCGGGCTGGAGGGTCTTCTCGAGCGCCGCTGCGACGCGCTTGGCGGCCGCCATCGTCGTGGCAAGGTCGTCGTCGGAGGACGCGACGAGGTTGGGCGCGTGCGCCTTGGGGATAATGAGCGCATGGCCCGGGTTGACGGGATTGATGTCGAGGAAGGCGAGCGTGCGGCCGTCCTCGAACAGCTTGAAGCACGGGATCGTGCCGGCGACGATCTTGCAGAAGACGCACGCAGGGTCGGTCATCGCGCTCACCTCTTCTTCTTTCCGCCGCGCGGCGGCCGCTTGGTCGGTCTGCGCTTGGGCCGCGTGGCGCTCGACTTCTTTTTCGCCGCTGGCTGCTTGGCCTTGCGCGCCCTCGCCTTGTGGGCCGGCTTCGCCGGCTTGGCGGGCCTCGCCGTCTTGCGGCCGCGGGTGGGCGCGGCGCCGCCGGCGATGCGCAGGGCCGCCGGCCGCCGCGCCGCGGCGATCAGGACGCGGCGATGCCGGTCCCCGGCGGCAATTCGCGCGGCCGGGCGCGGGGGCGTCGGGCGCGGGCCCTTCGCCCTGGCGGCCGGTCCGGCAAGCGCGGCCTGGGCCGCGGCCAGGCGCGCGATCGGCACGCGATAGGGCGAGCAGGACACGTAGTCGAGCCCGACTCCTTCGCAGAACTGGATCGAGGCGGGATCGCCGCCGTGCTCGCCGCAGATGCCGAGCTTGAGGCGCGGCCGCGTCGCCCGACCGCGCTCGACGGCGAGCTTGACGAGCTCGCCGACGCCGACCACGTCGAGGCTGACGAATGGGTCCTCGATCAGGATGCGCTGGCGCTCGTAGGCCTCGATGAAGCTCGCCGCGTCGTCGCGCGACAGCCCGAAGGTGGTCTGGGTGAGGTCGTTGGTGCCGAAGCTGAAGAACTCGGCGGTCTCGGCGATCTCGCCCGCGCACAGGGCGGCGCGCGGCAGCTCGATCATCGTGCCCAGCGAATAGCCGACCTCGATCCCGGTCTCGGCCGCGACCCGCTCGGCGACGCGGGCGACGAGGTCGCGGCAAATGTCGAGTTCGCGCTTGGTGGCGATCAGCGGGATCATGATTTCGGGCTCGTTCGGCTTGCCGGTCTCCTTGCCCACCGCCATCGCCGCCTCGAAGATCGCGCGCGCCTGCATCTCGTAAATCTCGGGATAGGTGATCGCGAGGCGGCAGCCGCGATGGCCGAGCATCGGATTGACCTCTTCGAGGCGCGCGACGCGCGCGCGCACGTGGGCAAGCTCGCGCCCCGAGGCCGCGGCGATCTCGGCGAGCTCGGCCTCGCCGTGCGGCAGGAACTCGTGCAAAGGGGGGTCGAGGAGCCGGATGGTCACCGGGAGCCCGTCCATGATCCGGAACAGCTCCTTGAAGTCCTCGCACTGCATGGGGAGGATGCGCTGGAGCGCCCGCGCGCGGCCCTCGCCGTCCTCGGCCAAGATCATCTCGCGCACCGCGGCGATGCGCTCGGCGTCGAAGAACATGTGCTCGGTGCGGCACAGCCCGATCCCCTCGGCGCCGAAGCGCCGGGCGGTGCGCGCATCCAAGGGCGTGTCGGCGTTGGCGCGCACCTTCATGCGCCGGAACTCGTCCGCCCAGCCCATCAGCGTCGCGAAATCCCCGGAGAGTTCCGGCTGGATGGTCGCCACCTCGCCCAAGAACACCTCGCCGGTCGCCCCGTCGATGGTGATCCTGTCGCCCGCCTTCACGATCCGGTTGCGCACCGCCATGGTGCGGGCGCGAATGTCGATGCGCAGCTCGCCGGCGCCGACCACGCACGGGCGCCCCATGCCGCGGGCCACCACCGCGGCGTGGCTGGTCATGCCGCCGCGCGTGGTCAGGATGCCCTTGGCCGCGTGCATGCCGTGGATGTCCTCGGGGCTGGTCTCGATGCGCACCAGGATCACCGCCTCGCCCTTGGCGGCACGGTCCTCGGCCTCGTCGGCCGAGAACACCGCCGCCCCCGCCGCCGCGCCGGGCGAAGCCGGCAGGCCGCGCGCCAGCGTCGTGCGCGGGGCCTTGGGGTCGAGCGTGGGATGCAAGAGCTGGTCGAGCGCCGCCGGGTCGATGCGCCGGACGGCGGTGGCGGGCTCGATCAGCCCCTCGCTGACCATGTCGGCCGCGATCTTGAGCGCCGCCGCCGCGGTGCGCTTGCCGGTCCGGGTCTGCAGCACGTAGAGCTTGCCGCGCTCGACCGTGAACTCGATGTCCTGCAGGTCGCGATAATGGGACTCGAGGCGGCCGCGCACCGCCGACAGCTCGGCGAACACCGCGGGCATCGCCTCCTCCATCGCCGGCAGCTTCGAGCGGCCGGCCTCCTTGCCCTGGATCGTCAGGTGCTGCGGGGTGCGAATCCCAGCCACCACGTCCTCGCCCTGGGCGTTGACCAGGTACTCGCCGTAGAAGGCGTTCGCGCCGGTCGACGGATTGCGGGTGAACGCCACGCCGGTCGCGCAATCATCGCCCATGTTGCCGAACACCATGGCCTGGACGGTGACCGCCGTGCCCCAATCCTCGGGGATGCGGTGCAGCCGGCGATAGGTGATGGCGCGCGGGTTCATCCAGCTACCGAACACCGCGGCGATCGCGACCCACAGCTGCTCGTCGAGGTCCTGGGGAAAGGGCTTGCCGAGCTCGGCCTCGACCCGGTCCTGGAAGGCGCCGACCAGCTCCTTCCAGTCGGCGGCGCCGAGCTCGGTGTCGAGCGAAACGCCGCGGTCCTGCTTGTGGCGCTCGATCAGCTCTTCGAACGGATGGCGGTCGACGCCGAGCACGACGTCGGCGTACATCTGGATGAAGCGGCGATAGCTGTCGTAAGCGAAGCGGGGATCGCCGCTGCCCTCGGCGAGGCCCTCGACGGTCGAATCGTTGAGGCCGAGGTTGAGGACCGTGTCCATCATTCCCGGCATCGAGGCGCGCGCGCCCGAGCGCACCGACACGAGGAGCGGCGCAAGGCGGTCGCCGAAGCGGCGAGCGGCAAGCTCTTCGACGCGCCGCAAGGCGGCGGCGAGCTGGGGCTTCAAGTCGGCGGGCAACTGCCGGCCGGACGCGAAGTAATGGGTGCAGACCTCGGTCGATATGGTGAAGCCCGGCGGGACCGGGAGCCCGAGATCGCTCATCTCGGCGAGGTCGGCGCCCTTGCCGCCGAGCAGGTCCTTCATGTCCGCCCGGCCCTCGGCCTTGCCGCCCCCGAAGCCGTACACCCATTTCGCCATCACCCTTGCTCCTCGCGCTCCTAACCTTCGATCATCGAGAAATCCGCGACGTCTGCAAGCGTGCGCCGGATCGCCGACAGCAGGCGCAGCCGGTTCGCCCGCAGCTCGCGCTCGGGGCAGTTTACCGTAACCTTGTCGAAGAAGGCATCGACGGGGCGGCGCAGCGTCGAGAGTTCCCGCATCGCCGCCGTGAAATCCTCGCGCTGCAAGGCCGACCGGGTGCGGGTTCGCGCGGCATCGAGGACGCCATCGAGCTTGCGTTCCTCGGGGGCCGTGAGCAGCGGGCGCTCGACGCGGTCGTTGTAGGTCGTTTTGTCCTTCTTTTCCTCGATGACCACGATGTTGGAGGCGCGGCGATAGGCGGTGAGAAGATTGGCGCCGTCATCGGTGGCGAGGAAGGCCCGCAGCGCATCGACCCGCGCCAACAGCCGCACCAGGTCGTCCTCGCCGCCCAGCGCGAATACCGCGGCGACCAAGTCGTGAGGGACGCCTTTGTCCCGCAAGTGCACTTTCATCCGATCGGCGAAAAAGGCGAGCAGTTCGTGCGCATCGAAGGCGCGGCTGGCCGCGTATTCTTCGTAGAAGCGCGCCGCCATCCGGAAGACCCCGATGAGCGGGATGCGCAGCTTGTTTTCGAGGATCACCCGGATGACCCCGAGCGCCGCGCGGCGCAGCGCGAAGGGGTCCTTGGAGCCGGTCGGCTTGTCGCCGACGGCGAAGAAACCTACGAGCGTGTCGATCTTGTCGGCGAGCGCCACCGCGACCGAGGTGGGCGCGCTCGGGCAGCGGTCGTTGGGGCCAAGCGGCGCGTAGTGCTCGCTGATCGCCTGGGCGACCGCGGGCGGCGCGCCGTCGGCCACGGCGTAGTAGCGGCCGATCACGCCCTGGAGCTCCGGGAACTCGCCGACCATGCCCGAGGAGAGATCGGCCTTGCACAAGCGGGCGGCGCGGCGCACCCAGTCCATGTCCGCCCCCGGTATATACGCGGCAAGCTCGGCGGCCAGCGCCTCGAGGCGCATCGCCTTGTCGGCCATCGTGCCGAGCTTGGCATGGAAAATGCGCCCCTTGAGCGCCGGCACCCGGTCCGCGAGCTTGAGCTTGCGGTCGTGGTCGAAGAAGAACCTGGCGTCGGCGAGGCGCGCGCGCAACACCCGCTCGTTGCCGCGCACGATGGCGGCGCCGCCGTCTTCGCCCGGGGTGTTGGCGACGATGAGAAAGCGCGGGGCGAGCGACCCGTCGGGCTTCAAGAGCGGCAAATATCTCTGATGGGCGCGCATCGCGGCGGCCAGCACCTCGGGCGGCAGGTCCAGGTGGGCCGGATCGATGCGGCCCATGAGCACGACCGGCCATTCGACGAGGCCGGTCAGCTCGTCGATGAGGCCCCTGTCTTCCTTGACGGCAAGCCCCGCCTGCTCCGCCAGCAACGCACTGTCGCGGCGAATGATCTCGCGCCGCTCGGCCGCATCGAGGATCACGTAATGATCCCGCAGCTTCGTCTTATAGTCGGCGAAATCTTTGACCGCGAATGCACCGGGCACGAGGAAGCGGTGGCCCCGAGTTGTATCGACGAAAGGCAAAGTTATCGCGGGGAGTTCTTGACGTCGCTTCCCAAGTCCCACATTGCCCAGTAATGGTTTGCCGTCAAACACGGCGAGAATGCCGTGTAGCGGTCTAACCCAGCTAACAAGGATATTCTGCCAGCGCATCGACTTCGGCCAATCAAAGGCGAAAATCAGTTCCGGCAGCTTTTCGGCGAGTACGACCGCGCTCGGGCGACCAGTCTTGTTTACAACCGCGAACCAGAACTCGGCCTTGCCGATCATCCGCTTCTCGCACTGGTCGAGGCTCGCGAGGCCAACAGATTTCAAGAAACCGGCGCGCGCCTGGTCGGGCGCGTCGACCCGCGGGCCCTTCTTTTCGACCGTTACATCCGGCTGCACCGCTGGAATATCGCGCGCCACCGCAGTCAACCGACGCGGCGTTACAAATGTCTCGACAGCCTCGACATCGATTAGGCGCCCGAACTGACATTCATCGAGAAGTTCGATGAGCCTCTCGCGAAGATCGTCGGCCGCGCGCGCCTGCATGCGGGCCGGGATTTCCTCGCAGAAGAGCTCGAGCAGGAGCTCGGGCATCAGACGGCTTTCGCGGCCCGGTTGTCGAGCCAGGCGAGGCAGCACTCCTTGGCGAGCGCCCGCACCCGGCCGATATAGGCGGCGCGCTCGGTGACCGAGATCGCCCCGCGCGCCTCCAAGAGGTTGAACCGGTGGCTCGCCTTGATACATTGGTCGTAGGCCGGCAGCGCCAGCTTGCGCTCCAGCAGCGCCTTGCATTCGCGCTCGGCGTCGGCGAAATGCCGGAGCAGCATATCGGTGTCGGCATGTTCGAAATTATAGGCCGAGAACTCGACCTCGGCCTGGCGGAACACGTCGCCGTAGGTCGTCCCGGCGCCGTTGAAATCGAGCTCGAAGACGTTCTCCACGCCCTGGATGTACATGGCGAGACGCTCCAGGCCGTAGGTGAACTCGACCGCGACCGGGTCGCACTCGATGCCGCCCACCTGCTGGAAATAGGTGAACTGCGTCACCTCCATGCCATCGCACCACACTTCCCAGCCCAGCCCCCAGGCGCCAAGCGTCGGGCTCTCCCAGTCGTCCTCGACGAAGCGGATATCGTGGCGCTGCCCGTCGATGCCGAGCGCGGCGAGGCTCGCCAGGTAAAGCTCCTGGCTGTCGGCGGGCGAGGGCTTGAGGATGACCTGAAACTGGTAATAGTGCTGGAGCCGGTTCGGGTTCTCGCCATAGCGGCCGTCGGCAGGCCGGCGCGAGGGCTGGACGTAAGCCGCGCGCCAGGGCTGGGGCCCGAGGGCGCGCAGCGCGGTCGCCGGATGGAAGGTCCCGGCCCCGACTTCCATGTCGTAGGGCTGCAGGATGACGCACCCGCGCGCCGCCCAAAAGGCTTGCATCGTCAAAATGATGTCCTGGAAGCTGGCCATCGATCGTCGCTTGGTTCAGGGGGAGTTCATGGTGCAGCGCAAAATAGCCGCCACCCCAGACCGGATCAAGCGCCCCGCCCGGCCCAAATGGGGGCCATGCTCTAACCCGGATATGGGCAGCCACGCCGGCCGCACGAGGCCGCGCGCTCGGCGACGAACGCCCCGCACACGGGGCACGCGGTCATGTCTTCGGCGGCGAGCGAGGAGCCGCCGGCCCGCCGCTTGTCCTTCTCGAGTCGCGGCTTTGCCCCCTCGCGCCGCTCCCTCTCCCAGCGCTGGAACCAGCGAAAGCCGAACCAGACGATCGCCACCACGGCGACCAGCAGCAGCAGCTTGGGAAAGCTCAGGCCGAACATGACGACGCCTTATAGCGTAAAACCAAGCGCCCGACGAACTCCCAAGGGCGGCCCTATGCCCATGGCGCCCACCCCCATATTGTGGGGAATTGCGGGCGAGGGGCCCGGCAGCAGGAGGAGGGTTCGATGGACCTTGGTCTCAACGGAAAAACCGCGCTGGTGTGCGGCGCCAGCCAGGGCATGGGCAAGGCCTGCGCGCTGGCGCTGGCCAAGGAAGGCGCGCGCCTCGCCATGTGCGCGCGTCGGCCGGCCGAGCTTGCGGCCGCCGTCGCCGAGGTCGAAGCGAAGACGGGCTCGGCCGCGATCGCGATCCCCGCCGACCTCATGCGCGCGGCCGATGTCGGGCGCGTCATCGAGCGAGCGACGGCGGCGTTCGGCGGCATCGACATCCTGATCGCCAACGCGGGCGGGCCGCCGCGCGGCAGCTTCGACGACTTCACCGACGAGCATTGGCAGACCGCCTTCGACCTCCAGCTCATGTCGGTCGTGCGGCTCGTGCGCGGCGTGCTGCCGTCGATGCGCGCTCGCCGGTGGGGCCGGATCGTCGCCATCCAGTCCTCGTCGGTGAAACAGCCGATCCCCGGCCTCGACCTCTCGAACGGCATCCGCCCGGGCGTGGTCGGCGTCCTCAAGTCGCTGGCCCCCCAGGTCGCCAAGGACAACATCCTCATCACCACGGTCTTGCCGGGCCGGATCATGACCGAGCGCTTCCTGGCAGGAGCCGAAAAGGAAGGCTTGTCGAGGGAGCAGTTCATCGCCCGCGAGAGCGCGCAGATCCCGATCGGGCGCGTCGGCACGCCCGAGGAGTTCGCGAACATGGTCGTATTCCTCGCCTCGGAGAAAGCCTCCTATGTGACTGGCGCGACCATCCAGGTCGACGGCGGCCTGATCCGCGGCCTGCTCTAAAGCCCGAACCGGCCCCACAGGGCGCGGACTTCGAGGGCAGCGACCGCCTCGCCGAGGAAGCCGGCGGGTTCGCCCCCGGGATCGGATTCGAGGCCCACCAGGCGGCGCAGGCGGAACGGCTCCGCACCCACCGGGCGCAACCTGACATGATCGCCGAAGCGCCGGCGCATGGCCGCGCGCACATCGTCGAGGCCGTCGATGAGCCCAAGCTCGAGGGCCCGCCTTCCGGTCCAGAACTCGCCGCTGAACAGCTCGTCCTCGGGGCCCTTGAGGCGCTGGCCCCGCCGCTCGCGGACCCAAGCCTGGAAGTTGTCGTGGATGTCGCGTTGGATCGCCTCGAGACGCTCGACCTCCTCGGGAGCCTCGGGTCGAAACGGGTCCAACAGCGATTTGCGGTCGCCCGCGGTGTAGATGCGTCGGCGCACCCCTGCCTTGCGGATGAGATCGGCGAAGCCGAAGCCTGCCGCGATGACCCCGATCGACCCGACGATCGAATTCGCGTCGGCGTAGATTTCATCGGCGGCGCACGCCAGCCAGTAGCCGCCCGAGGCGGCGACGTCCTCGGCGAACGCCACCACCGGCACCTTCTTCTCGTCGGCCAGGTCGCGAATGCGCTTGGCGATCAACGCCGCCTGGGCGGCCGATCCCCCCGGTGAATTGATGGCCAGCGCCACCGCCTTGACGGACCGTATGGAAAACGCGCGCTCGATCAGCGGCGCGAGGCGGGCGAGCGTAAGCCCGGTGCGCAAGCCCGCCAGCGGGCCGATCGGACCGGCGAGCCGGATCACCGCCACCACCGGAGGTGGGTTGCGGAACCGCTCGATGGGCAGCCGGGCGAGCCACGGCCGCAAGGGGTCGAGAAGCCTGTCCATGGGGCTCAAGCCTAGCAGGTCGCCCGCCGGGAGCGCTACCGCCGGGGACCCACCCGGGCGAGATCCTCTCCGAGGAATTCATGAAGTCGAACCGCATCTTCGCCAATGCGCTGGCGATAGCGCTGCGCGTGCCGGCAACGCGGATCGGCACCATCACCAAGGGCGAGCGCGGCGTCACGGCGGACACCGCCCTGCGGCTCACCCGGTACTTCGGCACGAGTGCGCAGTTGCGGATGAACCGGCAGGCGAGTTACGACTTGTCGGTCGTCGAGGCGGTGGCGGGCGAGGCGATCGCGCGCGACGTTCGGCCGCGCGCGGCATGACGACGGCGGGCGCTATGGATCGAGTCCCGCGCCCTCGCGCAGGATCGCCTCGGCGTGGTCGGTGTAGCGTCCGTCTTCCCGATGCAGCACCAGGCCGGCCGAAAGCGACAGCGGCGCGGCAACGCCCTTACGCGCGCGGACGATGACGCGCTTGGCCGGCAGACCGGCCTTGGGCCACAGCGGGATCACTTCGATGCGACCGGCCCGCTCGCCCCGCGATGGCAAAAGGGCGGTCAGCAGATCGGCCAGGCGGTCGGCGCGGTGGATGAACGCGACGCTCCCCTTGGGCCGCGCGCAGGCCAAGGCGGCGGCGACCCAGTGGGCGAGCCGGGCTTTGCCCTCGACCGTCGCCGCGGCGCGGCCGGCAGCGGGCGCCGGATCGGCCCGCTCGGCCTCGAGCCACGGCGGATTGCAGATCACCGCATCGAAGCCGCAAGCGGCGATCCCCGGCGGCGCGAGTACGTCGCCGGCGACGATCTCGACCCGCCCGACCATGCCGTTCCTCGCCACGTTGTCGCGCGCCAGGTCCGCCAGCACCGGGTCGCGCTCGAGGCCGACCACGGACAGCCCGGGCAGGCGCCAGGCGAGGCACAGCGTCGCCGCCCCGGCCCCGCAGCCGAGATCGAGCGCCCGTCCCGCGGTGGCGGGCGGCAGCGCGGCGGCGAGCAGCACCGAGTCGATGGCGGCGCGAAAGCCGGACCGCGGCTGACGGAAGCTCACCCGCCCGCCAAGCAGCGCATCGAGGGTAGTTAGGGTCCCGATCGCGCTCGCCTCAGTCACCGTCTGGATCGGCCGCCGCGAGCAGCCGGCGGGCTGCCGCGTAGTCCTCGTCGGCGACCATCAGCCGGCGCGGAATGGCCGAGATCGAACCTTCGATGATCGAGGTGTGGGTGTCGAGGACGATCGCCTCGATGCGGGCGTCGGTGAGCAACGCCGCCAGCCAAGACAACAGCACCGTATCGTTGGTCCTGAGCAATTCCCGCATCGACCCCGGGCTCCTGGACTCGGGCTTGAACCGCCCCGAACCGCTGGCCTACACTCGCCCCAACGGCCAGGGACGTCAAGGCCGGGACGGCGAAAGGAACAAGGGGTTCTTGCACTTGGCGGCCGTTGTCAACCTCGAGGGCGAGCGCGGACGCGCGCAACGACCCTCGCCCCGGGCGCTCATCGCGCTGGTCGGCGAGGAGTTGCGCCAGGTCAACGAGCTCATCGGCCAGCGCATGCACAGCCCGGTGGCCCTCATCCCCGAGCTCGCCGGCCACATCGTCGCCGCCGGCGGCAAGCGGCTGCGCCCACTGCTTACGCTCGCCAGCGCGCGGCTGTGCGGGTATTCGGGGCGGCGCCACATCCCGCTCGCGGCGTGCGTCGAATTCATCCACACCGCGACATTGCTCCACGACGACGTGGTCGACGCCAGCGATTTGCGCCGCGGCCTGTCGACCGCCAATGCCGTGTGGGGCAACAAGGCGAGCGTGCTGGTCGGCGATTTCCTGTTCAGCCGCGCCTTCCAGCTCATGGTCGAGGACGGGTCGCTCGCGGTGCTCTCGATCCTCGCCAACGCCTCGGCGACCATCGCCGAGGGCGAGGTGATGCAGCTCATGACCGCCAACGATACCGAAACCTCCGAGCGCGCCTATCTCGAGGTCATCAAGGCCAAGACCGCGACCCTGTTCGCCGCGGGCTGCCGGGTGGGCGCGGTGATCGCCGCACGGCCCAAGGCCGAGGAGGACGCGCTCGACAGCTACGGCCTCAACCTCGGCATTGCCTTCCAGATGGTCGACGACGTGCTCGACTACGCGGCGCATCAGGCGACCCTCGGCAAGACCGTGGGCGACGATTTTCACGACGGCAAGGTCACGCTCCCGGTCGTGCTCGCCTTCCTGCGCGGCGACGCCGAGGAGCGCCGCTTCTGGCGTCGCACCCTCGAGGCGCAAGACCGGAAGGAGGGCGACCTCGACCACGCGATCGCGCTCATGGAAAAGCACGGCAGCCTCAAGGATTCGGTCGCGCGCGCCCGCCATTACGGCGCCATCGCCCGCGACGCGCTCGGCCTGTTCTCCGACAGCTCGGCCAAGCGCGCACTCGTCGAGCTTTCCGAGTTCGCCGTCGACCGCACCTATTGACCCCGGCCCGCTTGCGGGCGGGCGGCCAGGGGCGCTATAAGCACCTCACCCACGGTCGGAGTGTAGCTCAGCCTGGTAGAGCACTAGGTTCGGGACCTAGGGGTCGGAGGTTCAAATCCTCTCACTCCGACCAGTTGCGCGGTCGTTCGCGAATGTGGGCCCGATTGACAGCCGCCGGGCCGCTCCTATATCGAAGCGCCAACTTGTGTAGCGCCGGCGGGCCGAATTTCGGCCGCAGGCGGCGCTTCGCGGCACGAGAGAATCGGAAGGATGCCCGATGCGCAAGATCGCGGCACTGGCCGCTCTGATGGCTCTGACCTTGGCGGCGCAGGAGACGCGCGCCGAAGGCAATCCGGTCGAAGGCGAGAAGGTCTTCCGCCGGCTGTGCACGGCCTGCCACATCGCGACCAAGGACGGACCCAAGCGCCTTGGCCCCAGCCTGTTCAGCATCGTCGGTCGGCACTCGGGCACGGTCGAGGGCTTCCGCTATTCGGAGGCCAACAAGAAGGCCAACCTCACCTGGACGCCCGAGGTGCTCGATGTCTACCTCAGGGACCCGAAAGCGACGATCCCCGGCACCATCATGGCCTTCGCCGGCATCAAGAAGGATGACGAGCGGGCGAATGTGATCGCTTATCTCGGGTCGCTCAAGTAGCGGCCCCCCTACCTTGCCCTCCCCCGAGTCCATGAACGTCGGCAAGAAGCCGACGCGCCAAGGAACGACATGAGCCGAGCCGCCGTCGGGGCCGCCGGGCGCGACGCCAAGGTGATCGGTCTGGTCGGCACCGCTCACGCCTTCAGCCACTTCTAAGCTGGCGCTGCCGCCGCTGTTCCCGGTCCGCAAGGACGAATTCGGCGTCGGCTACACCGAACTCGGCCTGATGATGGCGTTGTTCTACGCCGCATCGGGGCTCGCCCAGACGCCGGCGGGTTTCATCGTTGACTGCCTTGGGCCGCGCGGACCGCGTTGTTCGGCGGCCTCGGCCGGTTCGCCGGATCGGTGATGCGGTGGGGCTTGGTGCCGGTTTACTGGCTGTTGCCGGCGCCGGTGATCCTCGCCGGGTTAGGCAATTCCGTGTTCCCCCCCCGCGGACTTTTCGATCCTCAACGCCTCGGTGGCGACGGGGCGGCTGGGGCGGACCTATGGCGTGCACTCGCTGGGCGGCGCCATCGGCTGGGCGGCGGCGCCGGTCGCCATGCTGACGCTGGCCGCGGCCTTGGGCCGGCGCGGCGCCGACTCCGATCTGAGTCGGCTTTCTCATCGACCTCGGCCGGCCGCCATGGGCGTTGTGGTTGTGCGCGGCGGCGCTGCTCGCGGCCATCGGCATGGGTGTCTGCCATGCGCCGCGCCGGATGCGCGTCGGCCGGATTTGCGCGCCCGCCTCCTCGCCGGTAGGATGATAAGGGCCTATCTCAGCCGACGGCTCGGCAACCCGCCATGGACCTCAAGACCCGCATCCGGGACGTCCCCGATTTTCCCAAGCACGGGATTCTGTTCCGCGATATCTCGCCCCTGCTCGCCGACCGCGAGGCGTGGCGAATCACCGTCGAGCGTCTTGCCGAGGCCGTGGCGCCGTTCAAACCCGACCTGCTGGCCGGCATCGAATCGCGCGGCTTCCTGGTCACCGCGCCCTTGGCGCTCATGCTGGGGTGCGGATTCCTCATGGTGCGCAAGCACGGCAAGCTGCCCGGCGCCACCATCCCGCATACCTATTCGCTGGAATACGGCACCGACACGATCGAGATCCAAAACGACGCCGTGCGCGCCGGCCAGCGCGTGGTCGTGCTCGACGACGTGATGGCCACCGGCGGCACGCTCGCCGCCTCGATCGCCCTCCTGCGCAAGGCCGGCGCCGACGTGCGGGCCGCCGCCTGCATCATCGAGTTGTCGTTCCTGAACGGCCGCGGGCGGCTCGACGTGCCCTTCCACTCCCTGATTTCGTACTGAATTTTGGTTGTTCTCCAAGGGGTTAGCTGAGCTTCGGGGCGGCGCGCGAAGCTTTTGCCGGCGTTAACCATTCGCTAACCGGCCGCTAATAAATTTTAACCACGACTCGACCGGAGTGTGGCCGCCAGTGGGCGGTATCCTTAGGGACGAGCCGAACGGCCGAGGAGAAATGCCTTGCCGGTTTGGTCGACAGCAGCCGTCGTCATCGGTGTCGCGCTCGGCCTCGGGCTCGTGGTCGCGGCCGTGTTCCATCTCGTCCGGCGGGCGAAGAATTTCGAAGCCCGCCAGGCGGCGCTTTTACGGGCGCTAGTCGACAACCTGCCGATCGGCGTCCGCCTGGTCGACCGGGACCTCCGCGTCGCGGCCTTAAATCGAACGACCTACGACCTGCTCGGGCTGCCGGCCGACCGGCTCAAGCCCGGCGACCCGTTCGAGATGTTCATCCGCTTCACCGCCAAGCGCGGCGAGTTGGGCCCGGGCGATGTCGAGGCGCTGGTGCGCGCGCGCATGGCGCTCGCGGCCGACCCCAAGCCCCATCGTTTCGAACGCACGCGGCTCAACGGGCGTGTGCTCGAAATCCGACGGGCGCCGATGCCCGGGGGTGGGTTCGTGTCCACCTTTGTCGACATCACCGACCACAAGCGGGCCGAGGAGGAGTTGCGCGCCGCCAAGGATGCGGCCGACGCGGCCACTCGCGCCAAGAGCGAGTTCCTCGCCCACATGAGCCACGAATTGCGCACGCCCTTGAACGCCATCCTCGGCTTTTCCGAGATCATGAAGAACGAGATGTTCGGACCCGTGGGATCGAGCCGCTACCGGGAGTACGCCGCTGACATCCACGACAGCAGCTTGCACTTGCTCGATCTCATCAACGACATCCTCGATCTTTCCAAGGCGGAGGCCGGCAAGATCAAACTTTCGGAGAGCGTGTTTGCGATCGGCGAGGCGATCGATGCCTCGCTGCGGATGGTCGAGGTACAGGCGCGCGCGGCCGGGGTCGAAGTGTCGGCAGGCCCGACCGGCCATCTGCCGCCGTTGCGCGCCGACGAGCGGCGGATCAAACAGATCCTGCTCAACCTGTTGTCGAACGCGGTGAAGTTCACGCCCACGGGCGGGCGGGTCGCAGTCGAGGCCGGTGCCGACCCCGCGGACGGCTTTTCCATCAAAGTCGAGGATACGGGCATCGGCATCGCCGCGGCCGACCTGCCCAAGGCGATGGCGGCCTTCGGCCAGGTCGACGGCACGCTCGCCCGCAAATACCCGGGCACGGGGCTGGGCCTGCCGCTCACCAAGGCGCTCGTCGAACTGCACGGCGGACGAATGAAGATCGAAAGCCAGGAGGGGGCCGGCACCACCGTCACCGTGACCCTGCCGTCCGCGCGCATCTGCGGCGGCGCAAACGTCTGACCCGGCTACGGCCGCTCCCTCAACCAGGCGAGAACGCTGGCTAGACACTCGGACAGGACGGGCTCGACGCGGCGGGCGCGCTCGGCGAGGAATGGGTAGGGCGGCGCCTCGTCCATGTAGCTCGCCTGCGCCATCTCGAGCTGGAGCGCATGGACGCCGTCCCGCGGCCGGCCGTAGGCGCGCGTGATGTAGCCGCCCGTGAAGCGGCCATCGAGGACCGAGGTGAAACCTGGCGCGGCCGCGAGCCGAGCCTTGACCCGGGCGATGAGCTCGGGATCGGCGCTCGTCCCGCGTGCCGAGCCGAGATTGAAGTCGGGCAATCGGCCGGCGAAGAAGCGCGGCACCTGGGAGCGGATCGAATGCGCATCCCACAGCACGGCGATCCCGAACCGTTGCCGGAAGCCGTCGAGCTCGGACTTGAGGCGCGCGTGGTAGGGCTGCCAGTAGTCGCCGATGCGGGCGGCGATCTCGGCCGCGTCGGGAGCTTGGCCCGGCCGGTAGACCGGCTGGCGCTCGAAGGTGGAAAGGGGCACGAGTTCGGTGTTGTCGGCGCCGGGATAGAGGCCGGCGCCCGAGGGATCGCGATTCAAGTCGACGACATAACGGGAATGCGTGGCCGCGAGCAGGCCCAGGCCGAGCCGTCCGGCGAACTCGTAGAGCCGGTCGACATGCCAGTCGGTGTCGGGCAAGGCGCCGGCCGCGGGCGCGAAGCGGCCGAGGATCTCCGGCGGCACATAGGTGCCGGCATGGGGCACATTGACGAGGACCGGGGCGGTCCCGGGCGCATAGCGGAACAGGGCGCTCATCCGCGGGCCGCGCCGGAGCGCACGACCATGTGCGCGGGATTGGCGCCCAGCCAGTAGGCGAGCTCGGCCGGGTGGGCGATGTCCCAGAGCACGAAGTCGGCGACCTTGCCGGGCTCGAGCGTGCCGCGCTCGCCAGCCAGCCCGAGCGCCTTGGCCGCGTGACGGGTGACCCCGGCGAGCGCCTCTTCGGGCGTCATCTTGAACAGCGTGCAGGCCAGGTTGAGCATCAGCAGCAGCGACAGGGCCGGGGAAGTGCCGGGATTGGAGTCGCTCGCCACCGCCATCGCCACGCCGTGGCGGCGGAACAGGTCGATCGGCGGCGGCTTGCTTTCGCGAAGGAAATAGAACGCGCCGGGCAGCATCACGGCGACGCATCCCGCCCGCGCCAGGGCCTTGGCGCCGGCCGCGCTCGCATGTTCGAGATGATCGGCCGAGAGGGCCCCGAAGCGCGCGGCCAGCGCCGCGCCGCCCGATTGCGAGAGCTGATCGGCGTGCAGCTTCACGGGCAGGCCCGCGCGCTTGGCCGCCGCGAAGACCTTGGCCGTTTCCTCGGGCGAAAAGCCGATGGTCTCGGCGAAACCGTCGACCGCGTCGGCCAGCCCTTCGGCGACCACCGCCGCCAGCATCGGCCCGGCGACCAGGTCGACATACGCCGCCTGGCGGCCCTCGTACTCGGGCGGCAGCGCATGCAGGCCCAAGAACGTGGTCTTGACCATGACCGGGTATTCGCGGCCGAGCCGTCGCGCGACGCCGAGCGTCTTGGTCTCGGTCTCGATATCGAGCCCATAGCCCGATTTGATCTCGATCGTCGTCACCCCTTCTTCCAGCAGGCGCGACAGCCGGCGCCCGGCGGAGGCGAACAGCTCGTCCGCGGATGCCGCGCGGGTCTTGGCCACGGTCGACCGGATGCCGCCGCCCGCGCGCGCGATCTGCTCGTAGGTGGCGCCGCCGAGGCGCTGCTCGAACTCCTCGGCCCGATCGCCGCCGTAGACGAGATGGGTATGGCAGTCGATCAGCCCGGGCGTGATCCAGCGGCCGCGCGCGTCGTGCACGACCCCGCGACCCGATTTGGGGAGCCTGGAGCGCGCACCGACCCAGGCGATGCGGCCGTCCTTGACGCCGAGCGCCCCGTCGCGGATCGCGCCATAGGCCGTGCCCGCCGCCATGGTGGCGAGGTTGGCGTTCAACCACACGGCATCGAAATCGCGGGCCGCCACCTCGCCTCACTCCCGGTCGCAGCGAAACACCGCGGACTCTACACCAAAACGACCCCCCGCATCCTGCCAGGGCGGCGAAACAAGCCTCGCCTCGCCGGCCAGGAGCCTGCTACAAATCGCCGATCGGACGTCGATCGGGGGAACGGCCTGTCATGACCGAGGCGCTCGTGCTGTCGCCCGGTGGCATCGGCTTCGATGGCTGGCGTCGCGTCATGGCCGGAGGGCGTCCGGTGGCGCTCGATCCGGCGTGCTGGCCAGGGGTGGAAGCGTCGGCGTCGGCGGTCGCCGAAATCGTGCGCGCGGGCCGTACCGTCTACGGCATCAACACGGGGTTCGGCAGCCTCGCAACGACCCGCATTTCGCCGGCCGAGATCGAGGAATTGCAGCGCCGCCTGGTGCTCTCCCACTCGGTCGGCGTCGGACCGCTATTGCCCGACCCGGTGGTCCGGCTGGTCCTGGCCCTCAAGGCCGCGAGCCTGGCGCGCGGGTATTCGGGCATCCGCCGGCTCGTGATCGAGGCGCTGCTCAAGCTCCTCAACGCCGACGTTCTGCCCTGCATTCCCGCCAAGGGCTCGGTCGGGGCGTCGGGGGACCTGGCGCCGCTCGCCCATCTCGCGGCGGTGCTGTTGGGCTTCGGCGCGGTGCGGGCGAGCGGCTCCTTTCTCCCCGCCGCGGCAGGCTTGCGGCGCGCCGGGCTTGCGCCCATCACCCTGGCCGCCAAGGAGGGCCTGGCGTTCTTGAACGGCACCCAGGTGTCGAGCGCGCTGGCGCTGGTTGGGCTGTTCGCCGCCGAGGACGCCTTCGCCGCGGCGCTGGTGGCGGGAGCGCTGAGCGTCGACGCCGCGCTCGGCAGCGACACGCCGTTCGATCCGCGCATCCAGGCGGTCCGCGGGCAGAGCGGACAGATTGCCGTGGCGCGCGCGCTCGTACGCCTGCTGGCCGGCAGCGCCATTCGCGCCTCGCACCTCGCTTGCGAGCGGGTGCAGGACCCCTACAGCCTGCGCTGCCAGCCGCAGGTGATGGGCGCCTGCCTCGATCACATGGAGTTCGCGGCGGGCGTGTTCCTAGCCGAGGCCAACGGGGTCTCCGACAATCCGTTGGTGTTCGCCCCAACGGGCGACATCCTGTCGGGCGGCAATTTCCACGCCGAGCCGGTGGCGATGGCCGCCGACGTGATGGCCCTGGCGCTCGCCGAGATCGGCAATCTGTCCGAGCGGCGCATCGCGCTCTTGGTCGATGCGCGGATGAGCGGGCTCCCCCCCTTCCTGGTGCGCGACCCCGGCCTCAACTCGGGCTTCATGGCCGCCCAGGTGACGGCGGCGGCGCTGGCCAGCGAGAACAAGGCCATGGCCCATCCGGCCAGCGTCGACAGCATCCCCACCGTCGCCAACCAGGAAGACCATGTCAGCATGGCCACCTTCGCCGCGCGCCGGCTCGCCGAAATGGCCGACAATGTGACCTCGATCGTCGCCATCGAGCTCCTGGCGGCGGCACAGGGCATCGAATTCCGCCGCCCGCTCGCCACCAGCGCGCCGCTCGAGCGGGCCCTGGCGGCCGTCCGCGAGCGCGTGGCCGCGCTCGACGTCGACCGCCAAATGGCCCCGGATATCGAAGCCGTGCGCGCGCTGATCGCCGCCGGCTGGTTCCAGAGCCTAGTCCCGATGACCGGCGGGGCGATCGCCGAGGAGGGGCCCGAAAGCGAGAGGCGATGAAATCCGAGCGGCATTTCGAGGACTACGCGCTCGGCGAGGTGCGCGAGACCCATGGGCGCACGATCACCGAAACCGACATCGTCTTCCACGCCGGCCATACCGGCGATTTCTTTCCCTACCACGTCGATGCGGAGGCCGCCAAGGCGACCGCCTTCGGCCAGCGTGTCGCCCACGGGACGCTCATCTTCGCGGTCGCCATCGGCCTCAAGGCCGGCGAGATCAATCCGCTGTGCTTCACCTACGGCTACGATCGCTTACGCTTCGTCCGCCCGGTCTACATCGGCGACACCATTCGGGTGCGCACGACCACGACGGCGAAGTCGGACTATCCCAAGCGCCCGGACCACGGCCGCGTGGTCGAGAGATGCGAAGTGTTCAACCAGCGCGGCGAGACGGTGATGGTTTGCGACCACATCCTGCTGGTCCGCGGGCGCGACGTACCCTCGGCGGGCGCGTAGGGGCCGGTCGATGACCGGCGGGTCAGGGACCCGCCCCTACGTCAAGAGGTGCCGCGCGATGATGTTGCGCTGCACCTCCGACGAGCCTTCGAAGATGCGCAGGATGCGCGCGTCGCGGACGTAGCGCTCGAGCGGCAGGGCGCGCGTGTAGCCGTGGCCGCCGTGGATCTGCAAGGCGAGATCGGCGACGCGGCCCGCCATCTCGGAGGCGAAGAGCTTGGCCATCGCCGATTCCTTCGCGAAGCGCCCAGCGCCTTTGCCCCTTAGCCAGGCGGCGCGATAGGTCAAGAGCCGCGCCGCGTCCAGTTCGGTCGCCATGTCGGCGAGCATCCATTGGATGCCCTGATACTCGGCGATTTTGCGGCCGAACGCGGCGCGCTCCTTCGCCCAGGCGATCGCCGCCTCGAGCGCGGCGCGGGCGAGTCCCAGGCCCATCGCCGCGACCTCGATCCGACCGCGATCGAGAACGGCCATGGCGGTCGCAAAGCCGCTCCCCTGCGGGCCAACCAGGTTGGCGGCGGGGACGAGGCAGTCGAAGGTCAATTCATAGATGCGGCTGGCGCGAATGCCCATGATGTCGTCGTGCCGCGAGACGGCGAAGCCCGGCGTGCCCTTGTCGACGACGAAGGCGCTCACGCCGCGGTGGCCGGCCTCGGGGTCGGTGCGCGCGAACACGACCACGAAATCCGCCTCGGCGCCGTTGGTGATGAAATGCTTTGTACCCCGCAGGCGCCAGCCATTGCCCTCCGGCCGGGCTTGCGTCTTCATCGCCGCCGCATCCGAGCCCGAGTCCGGCTCGGTCAGCGCATAGGCGCCGATGAGCTTGCCCGTGGCGGCCGCGGGCAACAGGCGCCGCTTGATCTCCTCGCCGCCGCCCAGGAGTATCGCATCGGTGGCGAGGTAATGCGCGCCCACTGCCGAGACGGTCGCCGCGCAGGCGGCGGTCATCTCCTCGAAGACCAGCACCAGCGACAGCGGCGAGGCGCCGGCCCCGCCGTAGGCCTCGGGCAGGTTGAGGCCCATGGCGCCGAAATCGGCGAGCGGCGCGATGTGCTCGAACGGGAACTCGCCCGTCGCATCGAAATGAGCGGCGCGCGGCGCCAGGACCGCCGCCGCGAACCGGCGCGCCTCCTCGCGCATCGCGAGCTCTTCGGAGGTGAAGTCGAAATCCATGCGAGCTAATATAACTCGGTCGTGTAGGATCGATACAATTTGACGCTGCAACGGCCGTCCGTGCCGCGCTGGGTCCGTCCTGCGCAGCCGTCAGATAGACATTGTCTTCGCGATCTGGCACGTGACATATGGCCGGTCGGAGGCTGCAGCCAGGCCGTCGCCGATGGAGAATAGACTATGTTTCTCCGCAGTATGAAGCTTACCAATTTCCTGTCGTTCGGACCGGCAGCCGAACCGCTGGAGCTGCGGCCGCTCAACATGCTGATCGGCCCGAACGGATCGGGAAAATCCAACGTCATCGAGGCATTGGCCCTGTTGCGGTCGGCCCCAAACGAGGTCAGCATACCCGTCCAGGAAGGTGGTGGCGTCCACGACTGGCTTTGGAAGGGCGCTCATCCGCCCCCAACTGCCAATTTGGATTTCGAGTTGGACTATCCCCTCGGCAAGATGCCGCTGAGGTACTCGGTTTCGTTTACGGAACGAGCGCAGCGGTTCAGCTTGGTCGACGAGCGCATCGAAAACGCGCAGCCGTATCCGGATCATGACAAGCCCTACATGTATTTCGGTTACGTCGATGGTCGGCCCATGCTGAACGTCATGGGCAAGCCGCGCCAACTAAAGAGAGAGGACGTTCATCCCGAAAAATCGATCCTCGCGCAAAGGAAGGATCCCGATCACTATCCGGAGATAACCTGGCTCGGGAGCCGGCTCGCCGAAATCCGCACCTATCGCGACTGGTCATTTGGCCGATCTACGGCTCCCGGTCTGCCGCATCCGGCCGACGTGGCGAACGACGATCTCCAGGAGGATTGCCGCAACCTCGGGCTGGTCCTGAACCGGATTCGACGCGAACCCGAGGCCAAGCGCGAAATGCTCGATGCGCTGCGGCTTCTCTATGACGGCATCGAAGATTTCGATGTCAAGATCGAGGGCGGAACGGTACAGGTCTTCCTCCAGGAAGCCGGCATGATGATCCCGGCGACACGGCTTGCGAATGGCACGCTAAGATACCTGTGTCTGCTCGCGATCCTCTGTCATCCGGAGCCCCCGCCGCTGGTTTGCATCGAGGAACCGGAACTCGGGCTATATCCGGATGTCGCGACGGAGCTCGCCGCTCTGTTGCAAAGAGGTGCCGAACGGATGCAGCTCGTTGTGACGACACACGCGGATGCGCTCGTCGATGCGCTCACCGCCACGCCCGAGGCAGTCATCGTTTGCGAGAAGCGCGAAGGCTCGACCACGCTAAAAAGACTGAGCTCCGATGAACTAACGACCTGGCTGGACCGGTACACGCTCGGCCATTTATGGCGCAGCGGCGAAATCGGTGCCAATCGGTGGTAGGCGTGCGGGAGCCGCGAAGATACGTTCAAAGACTTTCGAATCGGGCTCAGTCAGTATGCTACGGAGTTCGTGATCATGCTCGTCGACAGTGAAGCGCCCGTCGTACCCACGGACGGCCCGTGGCAGCACTTGGAACGGCGCGACCGCTGGCAGAGACCGGCGGCGGCGTCCGACGATATGGCCCATCTCATGGTCCAATGCATGGAGGCCTGGATCGTTGCGGATCGAACGACGCTCACCGAATTCTACGCCCAGGGCTTTCGCGACAGCGCGCTGCCGGCGCGATCGAACGTCGAATCGATCCCGAAGTCCGAACTCTTCGCCGCTCTCGAGGCGGCGACACGCGAGACAAAAACCAAGGGGCGCTATCGCAAGACATGGCACCGGTTCGCGCTTGTCGGCTTGGGTTCTCCGGAGGCGTTGCGGAAGGGATCGAGACACGCCGCGCGGTTCTTCGATGTCTTGGCAGCACGGACACAACCGGCGTGACAGGGTCCGAGGTTAGGTGCGCTGCATCGGCATGTTGAGCCGGTGTTTGCGCCCCGCCTCGCGCGCCTCCTCGTAGCCGGCATCGGCGTGGCGCACGACGCCGATCGCAGGATCCGCGAACAGACAGCGGGCAATGCGCTCATCCGCTGCGGCGGTGCCGTCGGCGATCACGGTCATGCCGGCCGAGATCGAGCCGCCCATGCCGCTGCCCCCGCCCTGGTGGATCGACACCAGGTCAGCGCCGCTCGCGGCGTTCAGGAGGGCGTTCAGGAGCGGCCAGTCGGCCACCGCGTCGCTGCCGTCGCGCATGCCTTCGGTCTCGCGCGTCGGCTGGGCGACCGAGCCGGCATCGAGATGGTCGCGCGACATCGCCACTGGTCCCTTGAGCATCCCTTCGCGCACCAGCCGGTTGAGCACGAGGCCGAAGCGGTCGCGCTCGCCCAGCGCCAGCCAGCAGGTGCGGGCCGGCAAGCCTTGGATCGGCACGCTAGCGCTGGCGATCGCGATCCAGGTCTGCAGCAGCTTGTCGTTGGGGAACTCCCCCGCCACGGCCGCGTCGGTGACGCGCAAATCCTCCGGATCGCCCGACAGGCAGACCCAGCGGAAGGGGCCGCGCCCCAGGCAGAAGCTCGGACGGATGAACATCTGCACGAAGCCCTGGATGTCGAACGCTCGCCCCTCGCCGGCCTCCTTGGCATGCCCGCGGATATTGTTGCCGTACTCGAAGACCACCGCGCCCTGGTCCTGGAAGGCGAGCATGGCGCGCACTTGGCGGGCCATGCTCGCCAGACTCGCGGCGATGAAGCGCTCGGGCTCGCGCCGGCGCAGTTCGACCACCTCCGACAGGCTGTAGCCCAAGGGGACATAGCCGTTCAAGGGGTCGTGCGCCGAGGTCTGGTCGGTGACCACCTCCGGCTCGAGGCCCAGCGCGAGGAACCGCTCGTGGGACTCGGCCGCATTGCCGATGACCGCGATGCCGAGCGCCTCGCCTCGTGCGGCGGCCGCGCGGGCAAGACGGACGCCCTCTTCCGGCGAGTTCGCGACGGTGTCGCAGTATCCGCCCGCCAGGCGCCGCTCGACCCGCGCCGGATCGACCTCGACCGCGAGGCAGACGCCGCCCGCCATCTTGACCGCGAGCGGCTGCGCCCCGCCCATGCCGCCCAGCCCGGCGGTGAGAACGATGCGGCCCTTGAGGCTGCCGCCGAAATGCCGAACGGCGCACGCGCCCATCGTCTCGTACGTCCCCTGGAGAATGCCCTGGGTCCCGATATAGGCCCAGGTGCCGGCCGTGTACTGGCCGTACATCATCAGGCCCTTGGCCTCGAGCTCGCGGTAATGCTCCCAGGTCGCCCACTTGCCGACCAGGTTGGTATTGGCCGTCAGCACCCGCGGGCTCCCGGGGCCGGTGCGGAAGACGGCGACGGGCTTGCCCGACTGGATGAGCAAGGTCTCGTCGTCGCCCAACTCCTTGAGGGCCTGGACGATACGATGGAAGCACTCCCAGTTGCGCGCCACCTTGCCGGTGCCGGCATAGACGATCAGCTCCTCCGGCCGCTCGCCGTTGGCGAGCGTGTTCTCGAGCATGCGCAACAGGCCTTCCTGCCGCCAGCCGCGGCAGCGCAAGGTCGGCCCGCGGCCGATCTCGATGGGCGCGTTGGCGAGGCGCATGTCAGACCACGCCCTCGCGCCTCAACCTCGCGAGCGCGCCGGGTTCGACGCCCGCGAGTTCGGCCAGCACGGTCTCGGTGTGCTGGCCGAGCAGCGGCGAAGGGCCCTGAATACGCCGCTCGGTCAAGGAGAAACGCACCGGCTCCTGGAGGACGGTGATGCGGCCGGCCGTCGGATGCTCGACCTCGGCGAGCATGTCCCGGTGCTTGACATGGGCGCTCGCCGCGATCTCGGCCACGGTCCAAATCGGCGAAGCCGGCACCGAGGCGGTTTCGAGCCCCGCCACGACTTCGTCGACGGTCCGCGCCCGCGACCACTCTTCGATGATGGCGCGCAGCTCCGGCTCGTGGCGGGTGCGCTCATCATCGGTGACGAAGCGCGGGTCGCGGGCGAGTTCCGGCCGCCCGATGGCGGCGGCGAAGCGCTCGAACATCGGGTTGTTGGCGACCGCGATGATGACGTAGCCGTCGCGCGCGCGATAGCTGTCATAGGGCGTGGTCATCGGGTGCCGGTTGCCGACCCGGCGCGGCGTGATCCTGTCATAGAGGTGCTGGGTCATCGCGGTGATGAGGAGCGAGAAGATCGCATCGACCATCGCCACATCGACGTGCTGCCCGCGCCCGGTGCGCTCGCGGGCGGCGAGCGCCACCACGATCCCCCAGGCGCCATAGAGCCCGGCGATGAGGTCGCCCACCGACTCCCCGACCCGGGTCGGCGGGCCATCGGGCATGCCGGTGATGCTCATGATTCCGCCCATCGCCTGGGCGATGATGTCGTAGGCCGGACGATGCGCGAGCGGGCCGTCTTGGCCGAACCCGGATATGCTCGCATAGACGAGCCGCGGGTTGATGTCCTTGAGGCTCTGGTAGTCGATGCCGAGCCGCTGGCTCACGCCGGGCTTGTAGTTCTCGACCACCACGTCGCATTTGCGCGCCAGGCGGCGAAAGAGGTCGGCTCCCTCGGGCGACTTCAGGTTGAGCGTGATGCTCTCCTTGCCGCGGTTGAGCAGCATGAAGTAGCAGCTCTCGCCGCCGCGGGTCGGCGGGAACGCCCTCGCGTCGTCGCCCACCCCCGGCGTTTCGACCTTGATGACCTCGGCCCCGACATCGGCGAGCAACGAGGTGCAGAACGGTCCCGCCATCATCCGCGTGAGATCGAGGATGCGGGTACCGGAGAGGGCCGCCTGTCGTTCCATCGCCGCCCCCTTCAACCGCCCCGGCCGTCGAGCCAGTCGACCGCTGTGGCCGCATAGACGCGGATCGCCTGCAGGTACTCGTCGAGCGACACGTATTCGTCGTCCCAGTAGCAGACCTTGCTGCCCGGCCCGAAGGTGACGGACGGGATGCCGTGCTCGTTCATGACCGGCGTATCGGGCCAAGCCGGATGGCACGAAAGGCGCGGCACCGTCCCGGCGAAGGCTCGATGCGCCGCGGCGAGCGCGTCGCGGATCGGGTGGGCGACCCAGGCCATCGGGCTGCGCGGGTTGCGGATGCAGGTCTCCTCCGGCTCGACGGTGGCGCGGAACTTGGGATCGCGCCTCCCGAGCCGGGCAAGAACATCGCGCACTTCGGCCAAGACGGCGGCGGCGCTGGTCGAGGGAGCGAAGCGGATATCCACGGTCAACACGCACTCCTCGGGGATCAGGTTGTGCTTGATGCCGCCCTCGATCATGGCGACATTGACGATCTTCTGGTCGCCGTAGGCGTCATGGTCCGGCCGGCGGAAAACGGGCGCGCGCAATCCGGCGATCACCGGCATCGCCTTCTCGATGGCGTTGACGCCGATCCCGGTCGCCACCGAATGGGCGGCCACGCCCTTGATGCGGATGGTGAGGTAGAGGATGCCGCGCTGGGCGGCGCAGATATCGAGGTCGGTCGGCTCGCAGACGATCCCCGCTTCGGCCGTAAGACCCGCGGCGAGCGCCCGCCTCGTCCCCTCGCCGCCCTCGAAATGGTTGGGCACGGCGAGCACCGCCACCTCGCCGCCTTGCGGCCGCTCGAGCGCGGCGAGCACCGTCGCCGCCATGATCATCGCCGCGGTGCCGCCCTTCATGTCGCTCGCACCCGCGCCGTAAAGCCGGCCGTCGCGAATCACGCCGCCGAACGGATCGACGCTCCACGCCCGCGAGGGCGGATAGACGTCGAAATGCCCGCACAACAGCAGGCGCCGGCCGCTCGTCTTCTCGCCCACCCGCCCGAGGACGTTGGGCGCGCCCGGCGTGCCGGAGTCCGGATAGTCGACGCGCACGCCGGATGCCTCGAGGGTCGACCCCAACAGACGACCGAGCTTCGCGAGTTCCGGCACGTCGCCCCAGATCGAGCGGCTTTGCACGACGTTTTGCAGGAAGGCGACCATCCGCTCCCGATGCGCCTCGACATAGGAGGATACCTCGGCGTGGCTGTTGCTCATAGGATCATGGACTCCCTGTCGTGCCTCACAGGGCCATCGGCTTGGTTTTGCCCCAGTCGAAAATGTATTTGGCGAGGTCGACCTCGGCCGCGCCCGGAATGCGCTTGCGCTCGAACTCGTGCCGGCGGCCGAAGGGCGCGCAGGCATCGATCGCCAATCGGCCCCAATGGTCTTGGTGGACGTCGCGATAGAAGGAGGGCACCGAGGGGATGACCATCACCGCCCGGTCGGGACGCGCCCGGGTGAGGAACGCCCACATGACGTCGTCCATGTCGTAAATGTTCACGTCCTCGTCGACCACGGTGCAGGTCTTGGCCCAAGTGGGCTCGGCGCCCATGACCGCCATCAGGACCTGGCGGGCATGTCCCTCGTATTGCTGGCGGATCTTGACCACGGTGTGGAGGACGAAGGGTATGCAGGTGACGTCGAGGATGCCCGGGAGGACGGCGTTGACGCGGCTATAGATGTTGGCGGCGACCGAGAGTTCGAGGGAGAGCACCTCCTCGGGCGAACCGCACAGGATGCTGTGGAAGACCGCGCCCGGCCGCCATGAGACGCCGAGCACCTCGAACACGGCATTGTTGCCGACCGGGACGTAGTAGCCCATGAATTCGCCGAACGGCCCCTCGGGCCGACGCTCGTTCGCAAGGAAGCGTCCTTCGATGACGATCTCGGTTTCGACCGGCACCTTGAGGTCGATGAAGCGGCACGGCCGCATCTCGAAGGTGCGCCCGGCGAGCTGCGCGGCGACGTGGACCTCGTCCGCGTCGTAGGGGATCGGGGCCGCGGCGGACAGGAACATCTCCGGCGGCGGACCGATGAGCATGGCCGCCTCGAGCGGCTTGCCCATCTTCTCCGCCTTCTCATGGTAGAGCGTCAGGTGGTGGCGCGGCGCCAGCCGCACCCGCAGCTCGTCGTCGCTCACATACATCGACCGGTGGAACGACATATTGGCGACCCCCGTCTCGGGCTCCTTGGCGACGTAGATCGCCGAGGTGAAATAGGGGCCGGCGTCGCGCTCGCAATATGTCAACAGCGGCAACTCGCTCACCTTGCCGTGGACGAGGTCGTTGGGCATCGCCACGTCGCGGGTGAAGGGACCCGAGAACTTGCCGAGGTCCATCAGCTTGTTCCACTGGCGGCAGAATTCCATGGGCGCGATGCCGAGAATCTCGGCCAGGCGCTCGCGGCTGCCGTAGAGATTGGTCAAGACCGGCATGGTCGTGCCGGTGACCCGGTTGAACAGGACCGGATTGTTGACGGTCCGCTGCACCCGGTCGGTGACCGCGGCGAGCTCGTGCTTGGCGTCGACCTCGCGATCGACGATCAAAAGATCGCCGCGCTCGCGCAACCGTTCCATGTACTGGCGCATGTCCGCCCCCCCGCCGCGGCGTCGCCGGCGGTTATTTCATCAGCGCGGTCAATCCCACGAACCGCTCGACGGCGAAGATTAGCACGATCGAGAACAAGATCGTCACGGTCGACACCGCGGCGATGATCGGTTCGAGCTGCCATTGCAGGTAGAAAAAGATTTCGACCGGCAAGGGCGCATAGTCCGCCGTCGACAGGAAGATCGACAGCGGATAGTTGTTCCACGATACGAGGAAGGCGAGGAACGCCCCGCCCGCCACGCCCATCCGGGCCAAGGGCAAGGTGATCTTGAGGAATGCCTTCACCGGATGCTCGCCCAGCATCACCGCCGCCTCTTCGAGGGCCGGATCGAGATTGGAGAGCGTCGCCATGATGGTCCTAAGCGGGAACGGCAGGGTAATGACGATGTGGCCGAGGGCAAGCGCCAGAAAGGAGCGCCCCAGGCCGAGGACGAACATGAACTGGTACATCGCCAGGCCGACGACCACCGAGGGCACCAGGAGGGGCGACATCAGGACCATGGTGACGAGGTCCTTGCCCCTGAAGTCGAACCGCACGATCGCCACCGCCGCCGCCAGCGCCACCGCGGTCGAGACGAGCGCAGCGAGGGTGCCGAGCCGCAAGCTCAACCAGAAGGCGTTGATGAACTTGTCGGCCTCCGGCAAGGCCGCGTACCAGCGCAGGCTGAAGCCCGCGGGCGGCATGATGACGTGCTGGGGATTGAACGAGACGGCCACGATCACGAACACCGGAGCGAGCATCAAGATGATGATGAACACGCCGAACGAGGCAAGGCCGAGCCGTCCCCAATCGATCCCCCGCGCGCCCTGGCCGGTCATGGCTTGGGCCCGCCTGCGGCCCGCTGGAAGACCGCGGTGACCACGATCAGCGACACCAGGGTCGTGAACAAGAGGATGAACCCCATCGCGGCGCCGAACGGCAGGTTCCCGGTTACCATCGCCTGACGATAGATGAACAGTCCCAACATCGGCACTTTCTGCCCGCCGAGGAGGGCGGGAATCGAGAACGCGCTGATCGAAATGCAGAAGATCAGGACGAAACCGGCAATGACCCCGGGCAGCGTCGCCGGGAAAATCACCCGGCGGAACACGTAGAAGGAGCTGGCGCCGAGCGAATAGGCCGCCTCGCGCTGGCGCGGGTCGAGATTTTCCATGACGCCGATGAGGGAAACGACGAAGAACGGGATGCCGAGATAGGTGAGCCCGATGAGGACCCCGAGCTCGTTGTACATCAGGCTCATGTGCCCCAGCCCGAATCCGGCGAGGCCGGCATTGATCGGCCCGTCGTGAGCGAGGAGGATCATCACGCCGAACACCCGGATCACGGTATTGAGCCAAAGCGGTCCGAGCACCGCCGCCAGCAGCAAGGTCTTGAGCTTGGCACTGGTTTGCAAGGAAATCCAATAGGCGAGCGGATAGCCGATCAGCATGGCGAGCACGCTCGAGGCGAGCGACAGCCGCACGGTGAGCCACAACACCCGGTCGAGGTAAAACGCGTCGCCGAGGAACCGCGCGTAATGCGCGAGGGTGACCGGCCCGAACAGCGACGGCTGCAGGCGCGCCGGCGTGAGGCTGTATTGGATCATCCACATCAGGGGGAAACTGAACAAGAGGGCGAGGACCAAGCCGGCCGGGGCGAGCAGCCAGAGATGGGGCGGCAGGCGAAACCGCGGTTTCGCCGCCGCCAGCTCGGCCGCGGCCGGCACCAAGGCGTTCTCAGCCACGCCGCCGCTCCGCTCGCCAGAGGTCAGGTGCGGACAAGGCACCCGCCCTTGATTTCGACCCTCACCATGCCATCGGCGTCCGCCGCGACCGGCGAGCGGCTGTCGACGAACAGGTCCGTGGCCGCGTCGAGCTTCAGCTGATAGCGCTGGACCTGGCCCAAGAACAAATGCTCGAACATCCGAGCCTCGAGCGCCCCCGGCGGCGCCCCGACGCCGTCGGGCACGAACGCGATCTCCTCGGGGCGCGCGGCGAGGATCGCCGTCTCCCCGGCGCGGAATGAATCGGTGCCGCGCAGATCGGGGACCGCCACGCGCTTGCCGTCGGAAAGGATGAGCACGCCTTCGGCCGCCGAGAGCCCTGCGATCGTCACCTTCAGGAAGCTGCCCTTGCCGATGAACCGCGCCACGAACTGCGAGGCGGGGTGGAAATAGACGTCGTGCGGCGTGCCGACCTGCTCGATCATCCCGTTGTTCATGACCACGATGCGGTCGGACAGGGACAGCGCCTCCTCCTGGTCGTGGGTGACATAGATGGTCGTTTGGGCGAACGTCCGCTGCAAATGCTTGAGCTCGAGGCGCATGTCCTCGCGGAGCTGCCGGTCGAGATTGCTCAACGGCTCGTCGAGCAGCAGGAGCGGCGGCCGAATGATGAGGGCGCGCGCCAACGCGACGCGCTGCTGCTGCCCGCCGCTGAGCTGGCCCGGGAAACGCTGGGCGAGGCCGCCCAAGCGCAGGCGCTCGATCATCTCGTCGACCCGCCGCCCGATCTCCGGCTCCGGCGTGGCTCGCACCCTAAGCCCGAAGGCGATGTTCTCGAACACGGTCATATGGGGCCACAGCGCATAGCTCTGGAACACCATGCCGATGCCCCGCCGGCGCGGCGACACGCCGATCATCTCCTTGCCGGCGATGCGGATCGTGCCGGTATCGGGGGTCAGAAAGCCCAGAACGATGCGCAGCGTGGTCGTCTTGCCGCAGCCGCTGTGCCCGAGCAGCGACACGAATTCGTTGTGGCGGACGTCCAGCGACAGACCGCACAGCGCCATCGTGCTGCCGTAGGACTTGGTCAGGTTGCGGAGGCTGACGGCATCCATGGCGCGAACACGGTCACGCGCGCCGGCGGGCGTCGCCGGGACGAAAAGCGCCGGCGGGCGCGATCCGGGCGATACGAGCGCGCGCTTGGCCTTACTTGAACGCGACTTCCTTGTTCCAGCGCTCTTCCCACTGCGAATTGACCGAGTTGACGTAGCGCCAGTCGATGAGGATCAGGCTTTCGACCTCTTGGCGGGTGCTCGGTACCTTGGCGGCGACCTCGGGCGACAGCTTCACGGTCGTATTGGAGGGCCCGTAGCCCAACGTCTCGGCCATTTCCTTCTGGACCTCCGCGCTCATCAGGAAATTGTAAAGCTTCTTGGCCAGATCCTGGTGCGGCCGGCCGTCGACGAGGACCAGCGCGCCGACGAGCGCAAAGCCGCCCGGCTTCGGATTGACGAAATGCAACATGAGGCCCTGGGTCCGGTTCATCCAGTCGGCGCGGCCATTGGTGATCGTCGCCGCCCACACCTCGCCGGAGCGGAACGAGGCCACGAGCTCCGGCCAGTTGGAATAGAACTTGGGCATGTCTTTGGCGAGCTCCGCCATCTTCTTGAAGCCGGCGTCCGGACTGCGCTCGCCGCCGCCGGCGAGCTTCGCCATCGTCACCAGCAGGCTGATCGAATCGGGGCGGAAGCTGCGCACGCTCACCTTGCCCTTGAGCTCCGGCTTCCACAGGTCGCTCCACTCCTCGATCTTGGCGATCTTGTCCGGCCGGTAGGCGATGCCGTAGCTGCCGTAATACAGCACGTACTGATAAGGCGACAGGCGCGAGGCCTTGTAGAGCTGGGCGAGGTTCGGGATCTCCTGCTCCTTGAGTTCGACCAGGCGCTTTTCGTCCTCCATTTGCAGCGAGTAGATGGGGTCGGTGATCAGGACATCGACCTCCTTGTTGCGCGCCAGCGTGAGCGTGGGCGCGCCGAGCGCCGTCACGAAATTGACCTTGACCTTTTGCTCGGCTTCGAATCTCGGTACGTGCCTCGCGAAGACGTCGCGCATCGGCCCGCCTTCGGTGACGGTCATCACCAGGGTCGGAACCTGCTGCGCTTGCGCCGGGCCGGTGCCAAGCGCGATCAGGGCCGCGGCGGCGAACGCGGTGAGCAATCGGGCCATTCGAGTCCTCCCCAGTCTGCGGCGAGCCTCCGCCTCGGGGCCCATCCCCGATCGGCGGCGCGGGCCAGGATTATTCCAAAGTCAAATTAACACAGGCCCGCCGCAGCCCGCAACGAAAGATGCCGAGCGGCCAAGGGGGTCGACCCCACGCAAGCGGGCCGGATGGCGTCAGGATTCGACCGGCAGCGCGGGATCGTTGCCCCACTCGGACCACGAGCCGTCGTAGCCCCGGACGCGCGGATAGCCGAGGGCCTTTAGCACGATGAAGGTGTGCGAGGAGCGATGGTGGGTCTGGCAATGGGCGATCACTTCCTTGTCGGGCGTGACCCCGAGCCCTTCCAGCAGCGCCCGCAATTCCTGGTCCGGCCTCAAGCGCAAGGCGCGGGCGCGATCAATCGCCAGCGTCCAGTCCATGTTGACGGCCCTGGGGATGTGCCCGCCCCGCGCCGCGCGCACGTCCTGGCCGGTGAATTCGGCCGGGGTCCTGGTATCGAGAATCACGACGCCCGGGTCGTCGAGACGGGCGAGAATATAGCCCTTGTCGGCGCGCGCCTCGGTATGGCGGCCGATCTTGTAGTCGCCGCGGGGCGGCCGGTTGATGCCGCCTTCGGTCGCCTTCCCCTCGGCGAGCCAGGCGTGCAGCCCGCCATTGAGCAGGGAGTACTTCGCGTGGCCGACGACCTCCAGAGTCCACAACAGGCGGCAAGCCTTGGCGTTCCCCTCGCTGTCGTAGGCGACCACATGCGTTGAAGGGGTTATGCCAACAGAGGAAAGGATCGCGCCGAGCTTGATATCGTCGGGCAGGAGCCCGCCGGCCGGGGGCCTCGCCTCGATGATCGTCCGGTAGGGCAGATGGACCGCGCCGGGGACGTGACGCTGCGCGTAAACTGCCTCTTCGCCGAGATCGACGACGAGCAGATCCTTGCCTCCCAGCGCCGCGTCCAGCTCGTTGGGCTCGACGATCAACGGCAAGAACGGTGCTGGCATGTGGGTTCCTCTCGCTGCCGCGCCCGACCCGCCGGCCTCATCCACCGCGCCGGGCCGGCGCGAACATCGCCGCTGGGGGGCGTCCTCAAACTTGCGGTTGCCGGGCGCGTCCCCAGGCGTAGGGGTCAGGCCATGGCGCCGGCCAAGCGATCGAACTTGGCCGCCATGATGAAGTCGTTCTCGTGCAGGCCCTTGATCTTCTTGGTCTGCAGCGAGACCGTAGCGTAACCCCACCCGAAAGCCAAGTCCGGGTGATGGCCCTCGCTCTCGGCGAGGTCTCCCGCCTGGCGGACGAAGTCGAGCGCCTGTTTGAAGTTTCCGAACTTGTAGGTGCGGCGGATCTTACGGCCGTCCTCGAGCAGCTCCCAGCCCGGCGCCTGGCCAAGCAAGGACGCGGCCTCCTCGGGCGTGAGCGGCGGCACGCCGCCGCGGCAGGGCGTGCAGGTCTTGAGGGCGAGGTCGGCGGTCATGGCGCGCATCCCCTGGAACGCTAGACGCGGAACGACTCGCCGCAGCCGCAGCGCCCTTTCTCGTTGGGATTGCGGAACACGAAGCCGGTCTGCAACTTGTCCTCGACCCAGTCCATTTCGGTGCCGAGGATGAACATCGTCGCCCGCGGATCGATGAGGATCCGCACCCCCTTGTCTTCGACGACTTCGTCGTTGGGGCCTCTTTCCTCGGTGTATTCGAGGGTGTAGGAAAGGCCCGAGCAGCCCTTGGTCTTGACCCCGATCCGAAGCCCGAACGCCGGCTTGCTCCGCTTGGCGAGCAAAGACTTGACTTGCGCCGCCGCGGCCTCGGTAAGGGTGATCGCTTGGCTCGCCGTTGGCATGGCTAGGCTCCCACTCACATGAATCCGAGCTCGAGACGCGCCGCCTCGGACATCATGCTCTTGTCCCAGCGCGGCTCCCAAACCAAGTCCACCTTGACCTCGGCGACGCCCGGCAGCGCCCGCACCTTGTGCTCGATCTCGCCCGGCATGCTGCCGGCCACCGGGCAGTGGGGCGTCGTCAAGGTCATCGCGATGCGGACCTTGCGGCCGGCATCGACCTCGATGCTGTAGATCAGTCCGAGCTCGTAGATGTTGATCGGGATTTCCGGGTCGTGCACCGTGCGCAGGACCTCGATCACCTGCTTTTCGAGACCCGCCGCGCCTTGGCTCGCGCCCGCGGGGCCTGGTGTTGGTTCGCTCATCGCCTCATTCCTCGGTTCGCACCTCGTCCGTGCGGTCGGCCAAGGCCGCCGCCAGGGTGTGCCACGGCAAGGTCGCGCATTTGACGCGCACCGGAAATTCGCGCACGCCGGCGAGGACCGCGAGCTTGTCGAGGTCGGGCGCGCCGCCCGCGCCGTCCGCGTTCTGGCCGGTGACGAACTCGTGGAAGCGCCGGAACAGGGCCCGCGCCTCGGCGTCCGACTTGCCCTTGACCATTTCGGTCATCAGCGACGCCGAGGCGACCGAAATCGCGCATCCCGACCCCTCGAAGGCCGCGTCGAGCACCGTGCCGTCCTCGACCCGAAGGTACACGGCGAGCCGGTCGCCGCACAGGGGATTGTACCCCTTGGCCTGATGGTTGGCACTCGCCAGGCGGCGGAAGTTGCGCGGCCGCTTGCTGTGGTCGAGGATCACCTCCTGGTAAAGATCGCGCAGGTCGAACATCAGGCGAAGAACTCCCGAACCTCTCCGAGGCCGTCGAGCAGGGCATCGACGTCCTGGGTCGTGTTGTACAGGCCGAACGAGGCGCGCACCGTCGCCGGCACGCCGAAGCGGTCCATGACCGGCTGCGCGCAGTGATGACCGGTGCGCACCGCGATGCCCCGGCGGTCGAGGATCGTCCCGACATCGTGGGGATGGATTTGACCGAGCGCGAACGACACCACGCCGCACTTCTCCTTGGCGGTGCCGATCAGCCGCAGGTCGTTGATCTGGCGCAGCCGCGCCGTCGCGTAAGCGAGGAGCTCCTGCTCGTGGGCGGATATGCGATCGAGCCCCAGTCGAGAGACGTAATCGATGGCCGCGCCGAGCCCGATCGGCCCCTCGATATTCGGGGTTCCGGCCTCGAACTTGTGGGGGATGACGTTGTATTCGGTCTTCTCGAAGGTGACCGAAGAGATCATGTCGCCGCCGCCCTGGTAGGGCGGCATGGCCTCCAAGAGCCTTGCCTTGCCGTAGAGCGCCCCGGTCCCCGACGGGCCGTAGAGCTTGTGGCCCGAAAAGACATAGAACTCGCAGTCGAGCGCCTGCACGTCGACCGCCAGGTGCGGGACCGCCTGGCAGCCGTCGATCAGCACCGCGGCGCCGTGCGCGTGCGCGAGCCGCACGATGTCGCCAACCGGCGTGATCGTCCCCAACGCATTGGAGACGTGCGTCACCGCGACCAGCTTGGTGCGCGCATTCAAGAGCCGTTCGTAGTCCTCGAGGAGGAATTCGCCGGCGTCATCGATGGGGGCGACGCGCAGCACGATCCCCTTCTCCTCGCGCAGCATCTGCCACGGGACGATATTGGAGTGGTGCTCCATGGCCGAGAGGACGACCTCGTCGCCTTCGCCGAGGAAGCGCCGCCCGTAGGAGTGGGCGACGAGGTTGATCGCCTCGGTGGCGCCGCGCACGAACACGATCTCGCGCGGCTCGCGGGCATTGAGGTAACGCCGGACCGTTTCGCGCGCCGCCTCGAAGCGTTCGGTGGCCTGCTGGCTCAGGTAATAGACGCCGCGATGGATGTTCGCGTATTCGGTCTCGTAGCAGCGCCGCACGGCATCGACCACAGCGCGCGGTTTCTGGGCGCTCGCCGCGCTGTCGAGAAAGACAAGCGGCCGGCCGTATATCTTCTGCGCGAGGATCGGGAAATCCTCGCGCACCCGCGCCACGTCGTAGCCCGCCGCGCGCGCGTCGCGCCGCTCGAGCGAGTCCGCCTTCGCTCTCATCGCGACTCCCCTGGCCATCATACCCGCGCCGACCACGACCACAGGGCCTGGTGGAGATGGGTCTGCACGGCGCCGACGTGGATGGCGTCGATCAGCTCGCCCACGAAGCCGTCGATGAGCAGGCTCCGCGCCATGTGCTCATCCAGGCCGCGCGCGCGCAGGTAGAACATCGCGTCGGCGTCGAGCTGGCCGACGCCGGCGCCGTGCGAGCATTGGACGTCGTCGGCCTCGATCCGGAGCTCGGGCTTGGTGTCGGCCTGGGCGCGCGGCGACAAGAGGAGGTTGTGGTTCAACTGCCGCGCATTGGTCTTCTGCGCGTCCGGGCGAACCACAATCTTGCCCTGGAAGACGCCGCGCGCGGCGTCGTCGATCACGCCCTTGTAGACCTCGACGCTCGTGCTGCCGGCCCGGGCATGGTCGATAACCGTGGTGGTGTCGGCGTGCTGCTGGCCGCGCAATAGATAGGCGCCGGCGAGCCGGCAATCGATGCCGGCGCCGTCGAGCGTGGTATGGATCTCGTTGCGCGACAGCCGGCCGCCCACCGACATGACGAAGCTGTCGTAGACGCTGCCGCCGGCCAGACGGGCCCGCGTGCTGGCGATGTGGAAGGACTGCGTGTCCTCGCGCTGCAGCTTGTAGTGTCGCACCGTTGCCCCCGGCGCCGCCGCGATCACGCTCACCGCGTTGGTCCAGTAGCCGGTCCCGCCGGCATCGGCATAGGTCTCGAGCACCGCGGCGCGGCTGCCGGGTCCGGCGACGACGAGATTGCGCGGATGCACGGCCGCGCCCGCGGCCGAGCTTACGAACAGCAAATGGACCGGTTCGTCGAGGGCGATTCCGGGGGCCAGTTCGAGGACCGCCCCGTCGGCCATGAACGCGGCGTTGAGGGCCGACAGCGCCTGGCCGTCGATCGCCTGGTCGGCGCTCATGTGCTCGGCCACGAGCTCCGGCTCCTCGTCGAGCGCGGCCGCCAGGCTGATCAGCCGCACGCCGGCCGGCAACTTGCCGATCGCCGACAATGCGGGCCGATAGCGCCCATCGACGAACACCAGGCGGTGGTGCGGCACGGCGCCGAGGCAAAGCCGCTCGATGCGGTCCCGGTGCAGGCCGTCGGCCGGCCTCGCCGGCGCGAACGGCGTCCGGGTCAACGGTGCCAGGTTGGTGAACTTCCACTCCTCGACCCGCGGGGTCGGAAAGCCGGCGACCGAGAACCGCGCGATCGCTTGCTCCCGCAGCTCCTTGAGCCAGGGCAGATGGCCGCCCGGCAAGGCCGCCCGCGCGTCGGCGAACTGGCGCGCATACTCGCCCCCGAGTACCGCGGCCGCGGTCATGGCGACGGGTGTCCGGCCGGCGCCGCGGCGGCCTCGGCGCCCGGCCCCAGCGCCGCATAGCCCGTCCGTTCGAGGTCGAGGGCCAATTCCCTGCCGCCGGACTTGACGATGCGGCCGCCCGCCAGCACGTGGACCCGATCGGGGATGACGTACTCCAAGAGGCGCTGGTAATGGGTGATGACGATCATCGCCCGCTGCGGTCCGCGCAGCCGGTTGATGCCGTCGGCGACGATGCGGAGCGCGTCGATGTCGAGGCCGGAATCGGTCTCGTCGAGGATCGCGAGGCTGGGCTCGAGCATCGCCATCTGGAAGATCTCGTGCCGCTTCTTCTCGCCCCCGGAGAACCCGACGTTGACGGGGCGCTGGAGGAGCGTGTCGGGCATGTCCAAGAGCTTGGCCTTGGCGCGGGCGAGTTTGAGGAACTCCATCGCATCGTACTCGGGCAGGCCGCGATGCTTGCGCGCGGCGTTCAGCGCCGATTTGAGGAACGTAAGGGCGCCGACGCCGGGGATCTCGACCGGATACTGGAAGGCGAGGAACATGCCTTGGCGCGCGCGCTCCTCGGGCTTCATCGCGATCAAGTCCCGGCCCTGGTAGCGAATCTCGCCGGCGACGAGCTCGTAGCCCTCGCGCCCCGACAACAGGTAGGCGAGCGTGCTCTTGCCCGATCCGTTGGGGCCCATGACCGCATGCACCTCGCCGGCGCGAACCTCGAGGTCGATGCCGCAGAGGATGTCCTTGCCGTCGACCTTGGCGTGCAGGTTCCTGATCTCGAGCATCGTGCCGGCCTCGTCGTGTCCGGTTCCATTGTGCATGACGCTCAACCGACACTGCCTTCGAGGCTCACGCCGAGCAGCTTCTGCGCCTCGACGGCGAACTCCATCGGCAGCTGCTGCAGGACCTGCTTGCAGAACCCGTTGACGATCATCGACACGGCGTCTTCGGCCGACAGGCCGCGCTGCCGGCAGTAGAAGAGCTGGTCCTCGCCGATCTTCGAGGTCGTCGCCTCGTGCTCGACGCGGGCCGAGGGGTTCTTGACCTCGATATAGGGGATGGTGTGCGCGCCGCACTTGTCGCCGATGAGCAGCGAGTCGCACTGCGAATAGTTGCGCGCATTCTGCGCCCCGCCCTGGACGCGCACCAGGCCGCGATAGGTGTTCTGGCCGCGGCCGCCCGATATGCCCTTGGAGAGGATGGTGCTGCGCGTGTTGCGGCCAATATGGATCATCTTCGTGCCGGTGTCGGCCTGCTGGCGGTTGTTGGTGAGCGCGACCGAATAGAACTCGCCGATCGAGTTGTCGCCCTGCAGGATGACGGATGGGTACTTCCAGGTGATTGCCGAACCGGTCTCGACCTGGGTCCATGAAATCTTGGAGTTGCGGCCGCGGCAGGCACCGCGCTTGGTGACGAAGTTGTAGATGCCGCCCTTGCCGTTCTTGTCGCCGGGATACCAGTTCTGGACCGTCGAATACTTGATCTCGGCATCGTCGAGCGCGATCAGCTCGACCACCGCCGCGTGGAGCTGGTTCTCGTCGCGCATCGGCGCCGTGCAGCCTTCGAGATAGCTCACGTAGCTGCCTCGATCGGCGATGATGAGCGTGCGCTCGAACTGCCCGGTCTTGGCGGCGTTGATGCGGAAATACGTGGACAGCTCCATGGGGCAGCGCACGCCCGGCGGCACATAGACGAAGGTGCCGTCGCTGAACACCGCCGAATTGAGGGTGGCGTCGAAGTTGTCGGAGTACGGGACGACGCTGCCCAGGTACTTGCGCACGAGATCGGGGCGCTCGCGGACCGCCTCGGAGAACGAACAGAAGACGATGCCGAGGGCCGCGAGCTTGTCCTTGAAGGTCGTGGCGACGGAGACCGAGTCGAAGACCGCGTCGACCGCGACCCCGGCGAGCCACTCCTGCTCCTGCAAGGGAATACCGAGCTTCTCGTAAGTGCGCAGCAATTCGGGATCGACCTCGGCGAGGCTCGTGGGGTCCTCCTTCGGCTTGGGCGCCGCGTAGTAATAGGCGTCCTGGTAGTCGATCGGCGGATGCTTGACGGTGGACCAGGTCGGCTCGCGCATCGCCGTCCAGGCGCGGTAGGCCCGCAGGCGCCAGTCGAGAAGCCAGGCCGGCTCGTTCTTCTTTTGCGAGATGAAGCGGACGATGTCCTCGTTCAAGCCCTTGGGCGCGAACTCGGACTCGATGTCGGTCACGAAGCCGTACTTGTAGTCGCCGGCCAGCGACTGCACGGTCTCCAGGGTCTCGAGGTTCGGCGCCATGTCTCAGTTCTCCATGTAGCGGCGTAGAGATGTTCGGCCGATCGACCGGCTCTACGCTTGCGGCTGGTCGGCGCGGCGATGCGATGGCGGCGAAAGGAACGCCGGGGCCGCGATCTCCGCCAACGACACCTCGTCGAGCGCGCGACGCACGGCGGCATTGAGTTTGTGCCAGCTATGGCGGGACAGGCAGAACGATTCGACCCCGCACACCCCGGGCCCGTGCTCGACGCACACGGTAAGCGCGATCGGCCCGTCGAGCGCGGCGATGATCTCGCCCACCGAGATGTGGGCCGGGTCGCGCGCCAGCTTGTAGCCGCCGCGGGCGCCGCGGTGCGAAACCAAGAGGCCGTCGCGGGTCAGCGCGGTCAGGATCTTGCTCACCGTCGGGGTCGCCAGCCCGGTCGCCGCGGTCAGCCACTGGGTGCTGTTGAGCCGCTCTCGATCGACGGCCATGTGGGTCATCAGTTGCACGCCGTAATCGGCGAGCCGGCTCAATCGAATCATGGTTGTCACCCCTGCAATCACAACTGATTTAGTCTAAATTGAAAAATGGGATGTTTATGGAGATTTGTCAAGCGCTGCGGGCGGGCCGGTTGTCGAACCCGGGATCGCCGCCGGGCAATCTAAGATATTCTAGGTATACCAATAAGTTAGGTGAGAAAACACCGCCCGGGGAACGCCCCAGGCGCGGCTACTGACTCCGCCCCCTTCTAAGGCCGCGCTCGCCTGGCCGTGAGCTGCTCGGCCGCCGGCTCGATGGCGAAGGCGAGCCGGCGATGGGCTTCGCGCAGGGCCGCCTCGACGGCGGCAGTCGTATCGGCCTTGGCGAAGATGAACCCGAGGTATTTGTATCCCTCGGGGAGCGGAACCAGCCTTTGCCCGACCGGGATCTTGATCGTCACGTCCTCGATCCCGGGCACCGACCTCGCCGCCACGAGCCCGCCCACCTCGCGGAGGATGCCGGCCCTGGGGATCGGGATCATCATCACCCCGGCCGGCCGCCGTTCGCGCTCGAGCGAGGCGATGGGGAGTCCGAGCGCGCGCCTCAAGATCAGTTCCTCGAGCCGGATGCCGGCGCCGAAGCTGAGGGTGCGCGAGCACAGCCCGCCGATCGAGCGCGCGGCCAGCTCGACGACCCACGGGCCGCGGTCATTGACGCGCAGCTCGGCATGGATCGGTCCTTCGCGAAGCCCGAGGGCGGCGACCGCCTGGGCGGTGGCGGTGGCGATCGCCTGCTGCATGTCGTCGGGCAGACGCGACGGGGTCACGTAGATGGTTTCCTCGAAGAACGGCCCGGCGAGCGGATCGGGCTTGTCGAACAGGGCGAGGACGTTGAGGCGGCCCTCCTCCAAGAGCCCTTCGAGCGCCACTTCCACGCCCGGGATATAGCTTTCGACGAGGATATGGTCGGCCGCCATCCCGAAGCTCGCGGCATCCGACGCGCCCAGGATGCGGGCGATGCGATGAAATGCGGCCTTGAACGCCGCCGGATCGTCGGCCCGGATCACGCCGCGGCTGGCCGACAGGGCGAGCGGCTTCAAGACGCAGGGGTAGACCGTCTCGCCCGCTTCCCGGGCGGTATCGTCGTGGATCGACAGCAAGCGGAACCGAGGCGACGGCAGGCCGCCCGCGGCCAGCCGGGTGCGGAATAGATACTTGTTGCGGGCCGCCTCGACCGCTGCCGGCGCATTGTGGGGCAATCCCAGGCCTGCGCATGCGTGCGCGGCCAACACGGTGGTGTCGTCGTCGACCGGGACGATGGCGGCCAGCCCATACTTGCGCGCATAGGCGGCGATCTGCTTGACGCCCTTGTCGAGGTTCTTGAAATCGAGGGTCACGGTGCGCCCGGCCGAGTATTTCTCCAGCACTTGGCGGCGGTCGGAGCCGACGGCGACGTCGACCCCGAGCCGGTAGGCGGCGTCGAGAAAATCGCTCACCCGATACGATGTGGTGGGGATCAAGAGCAGCAGGCGCGCCATGGCCCGCCACACCGCTCAAACGCGCGCCAGTTGGTCGCCGGTCGGCTCGGCGCAGCAAAACCAGGGCTCGCTCAAGCGCGGCACGTGCGGCTCGCCGAGGGCGGGCGCGGGCAGGTCCCGGTGCGGCAGCCCGCACGCCGCGCGCGCCGCGCCCAGGATGCGCTCGAAGATCGCCCGGCGGTTCAAGCCGGCGGTTTCGCCCGCCTCGACGATCCGCCGCACGCGGGCCTGCAAATCATCGACGCGCGGGTCGGCATGGTGCCAGATCTGGCTCAAGCCGCCGGCGTCGAACTCCCCGAGCAAGGCCTTGAGCTCCGGCAGCGCCAGCAGAAGCGAGCCGCTGGGCAGCAGCAGCCGCATGGCGAGCTGGATCGGCGCCACATGGGCGACGAGATCGAGCTCCGCCAGCACGACAACCAAGTCGAGGTAGCCCTCGAGCGAGGTCCACGGCGTGAATGGAATGAAGGTCGGCGACAAGGTCAAATTCGCGGCCCTCGCCAGCCCGACCGCCCGCATGAAATCGGCCCGCGTATGTCCCTTGTCGAGCAGCTCGAGGACGCGATCCTCGATCGACTCCACCGCCGTGACGACGAACAGGCAGCCGGTCTCGGCGAGCGTCGCGAGATGGCGGGAATGTTTCAGCAAGTGCTCGATCTTGATGGTCGCGTCGTAGGTCAGTCGCGGGAATTCCGCGGCGAGCGCCCGCACGAGCCTGAGCGCGTGGCCGATGCCATTGAAGAAATCCGGATCGCCGAACGTGATGTGGCGCGCCCCCGCGGCCACCTGGCGACGGATATCTTCGATCACCACATCGGCTTGGACGACAAAAAACCGCCCGCCGTAGACCGGCACCACCGGGCAGTGCCGGCAGTGGTGCTTGCAGCCGCGGCTTGCTTCCGTATAGCCGACCGTCCGGCGCTCGCCCGCGCCCACTTCGAGATGGGCGTAGCGGGACAGCGCCGGAAGGTTGCCGCGCTCGGGGACGCGGAAGCGCTGTTTGGCGAAGGAAATCACCGGTTCGTCCGCGAGCGGCGGGGCGCCGTTTGCGGACAGCCGTTCGTAAAGGCGCACGAGCGCGTTTTCGAACTCTCCGCCGAGGAACGTCCGCCCCCCGAGGCCGCGCAGGAAGTCGGCGTTGAGCGGCGCGTAAAGGCCGTAGAAACAAACGTGCGCCGCGGGGTTGAGGGCCAAGAGCCGCGGCATGAGGGCGCTGGCGAGCCTGGTGGCCGTATGCATCGGCAGGTACACGCCGATCAGGCCCGCCTCCTTCACCGCCTGCTCATCGAGGTCCTCGACGGCGAGATCGATGCAGGTGAGGGATGCCCCCGCGGCGCCGAGCCACGCCGCCGGCGAGGCGAGCCCGAACGGCTGGTGGCCCAGCTCGTAGGTCGAGATGAGGACGACCTTCATCCCCGCGACCCCCCGCGCCCGGCCGCCAGCCGTCGAAGGGCGCTATTGCTGGAGCGGGCTCACCCCGCCCTTGCCCGGCTGGTAATACGGATTCTTCCCGCCGGCGTGGTCGCTCACGTCCATCACGGCGACGATCTTCGGAACCGCCCGCAGGATCTCGCGCTCGATCCCCTGCTTCAAGGTCACGTCGGCCATCCCGCATCCCTGGCAGCCGCCCTCGAGGCGGATATAGACGGTGTCGTCCTTGACGTCGACCAAGGCGATGTGCCCGCCATGGGCCGCCACGCCGGGATTGATCCGTTGCTCCAGGATCTCTCGCACCGCCACGGCCTCCGGGGTATCGAGGCCGGGCTTGGGCATGGCATCGCGATAGTCCTGGACCCCGCGCACCTCGGGCACGTAATGGCGCAGCATCCGTTCGATCCCGGCCATCAAGGCGAAGCCGGAGCCTTGCATTTCGACGAGCACGATGCCGTTCTTGAAGCCGCGGAAGATGACGGCGCCGCCGTCCTGGGCGGCCGCCGGGCGGATGCGGGTGTCGATCAGTTCCTTGATCTCGGCCGCAACCTCATCCGTCTCCTCGGGGACGGGCTCGACGACCACCGGCCGGCCAGCCACGAAATGCTGCATGATGGCGCCGAGAATGGCCGGCTTCAGGACGTGCCAGTCGCTGTCGCCGCGCTTGCGGACGGTGATCGACTGGGGGTCGAGGAAGACCCCGACGACGCCGTCGATTTCAAACAGCCGTTGGGCCAAGGGCGAACGCGCGGCCGCCTCGGGGTCGGCGAAATCCGCGGTCCCCGACGGCAACACCGGCCGACCCGGCAGAAACTTGACGCTCGCCAGATCGGCCGTGGTCTCGGTTTGAATGAACATCGCCGTCGCTCCTCACGAAAGTGGCGGCCCGTCATGACCGGATGGATCAGCGCCATCCGTCGACGGGCCGGGAAATAGCGGCTATTCCCCGAACGGGCTGGCGCCGCCCTTCCCTGGCTGATAGTAGGGGTTCGTCCCTTCCGCGTGATCGCTCACGTCCAGCACGGTGGCGATGTTCGGCGCCACCTCTTTGATCTGCGTCTCGACCCCCTGCTTCAGGGTCACGTCCGCCATCCCGCATCCCTGGCACCCGCCCTCGAGGCGGATATAGGCGGTGTCGTCCTCGATATCGACCAGGGATATGTGCCCGCCATGGGCCGCCACGCCCGGGTTGATGACGTTGTCGAGCAGAAGCTGGATCGCTTCCCCCGCCGGCGTGGCGAGCCCGGGCTTGTCGGCGCCCTCGGCGCGCGGGCGGGCGGGCTCGACGAAGCGGACGTCCTCGATCTCCGGGATGAACTTCTTGAACGTGTTTTCGATACGCACCTTCAAGGCGAAGACCGGGGTCAGGAACCGCGCGCCCCGCAGTTCCAGGCGGACGATCCCCTCGGCGTAGCCGCGCAAGACGACTTCGCCCCCTTCCCCCGCCATCGTCGGGGCGATGCGGGCGAGAAGCAATTCCTCGATCTTGGCGCGCACCCCGGACTCGGCCGTCGCCGCGCCGGGCGCTTGGCGCAGAATCGGCTTGCCGGAGGTGAAATGCTCCATGATGACGCCGAAGATGGCCGGCTTGATGAGCCGCCAGTCCGCCTCGGCGCGCTTGCGGACGGCGATCGAATCGGTGTCGAGGACGACGCCGACGACGCCGTCGACTTCGAACAGGTGTTGGGCCAAGGGCGAACGCGCGGCCGCAACCGCATCCGGGAAATCGGCGCTTCCCAACGGCAACACCGGCCGTCCCGGCACGAACCTGAGCGTCGCCGGATCTGCCGTGGTCTCGGTTTGAATGAACATCTCGCCCTACTTTCGACTCCGAACGATGTCATGAAAGCTGCATCCTTGCAAGTCTAATATCGACTCGCTACTATCCGGTCGCGGACGAAGATGCCGGTCGCGGACGAAGATGGACGAAAGAATACGAATGAAGAATAGAACGTCCGTATCCGGGCATGCGGCGGCCGACCTTCTCGAACGGGTCAGCCGCGCCGCCTACGGCGAGGGGTTCGCCGGCGGGCTGAACCCGGCGCAGTGGGCCGCGCTGCGGTATTTCGGATGCGCCAATCGCTTCTCGCGAACGGTCAGCGCCTTCGCCGAATTCCAGGGCACGACGCGGGGCACCGCCTCGCAGACGGTGAAGGCGCTGTTCGCGAAGACCTGTGTGGCCCGCGAGCGGGTGGCCGGGGATGGGCGCAGTTTCCGCGTGCGCAGCACGGTGCGGGGCCGCGCCTTGTTGAAGCGCGATCCGTTCCGCGATCTGGCTCGCGCCGCCGCCGCCTTGAGCGCGGCCCAGCGATCGGACCTGGCGGCCAGCCTCGACGTCGTCCTCGCCCGCCTGCGTGCCAGGCGCGGCCGCCCGCGGTTCGGCGTCTGTGCGAGCTGTTCGCACCTCCGATTCGACGCCTGGCGCGGGCATCCCAAGGGGCCGCACGCCTGCGGCTTGCTGGGCGAGCCGCTGAGCGACCGGGAAACCGGGGAGATTTGCGTGAAGTATTCCGCCGCGCGACTGGCGCGGGCCTAGGCGCCTCCCTCGTCGGCCCGCGCGTCCGGCGGCCGGGCTTGCGGGCGTTCCTCGGAGCGGACATAAGTTCGTAGCGCCGGACACCCACGCCACTCCCGGGTTCCTCGATGCCAAGTCTTTATGCCGAGAGCGCGCTCATCGCCTCGGGCTGGGCGGCCCGAGTCCGCATCGAGGTCGATGCGGCCGGCACGATCGCCGCGATCGCCGAGAATTCGCGCCCCGACGGCGCCGAGCCGCTGGCGGGCGTCGCCGTGCCGGGCATGCCCAACCTTCACTGCCACGCCTTCCAGCGGGCGATGGCGGGCTTGGCCGAGCGGGCGGGGCCGGAGGGCGACGATTTCTGGAGCTGGCGCGAGGTCATGTACCGCTTCCTCGCCGCGCTCTCGCCAGTCGACATCGAGGCGATCGCCACCCAGCTCTATGTCGAGTTCCTCAAGCACGGCTACACCGCGGTCGCCGAGTTCCACTACCTTCACAACGATCCCGACGGGCGGCCCTACGCGGATCCGGCCGAGCTCGCCGGCCGCATCGCCGCCGCCGCCGGCCAGGCCGGCATCGGGCTCACCCTCTTGCCGGTGCTCTACCAGACCGGCAATTTCGGCGGCGCGCCGCCGGCCGCCGGCCAGCGCCGGTTCCTCATCGGCACCGACGACTACGTGTCGCTCCTGGAAACGCTCCACCGTCGCCACCGTCGCGACCCGCAGGTGCGCATCGGCATGGCCCCGCATAGCCTGCGCGCGGTCCCGCCCGCGGCGCTCGCCGCCGCGCTGCAAGCGCACGACGCGCTCGACCCCGCGGCCCCGGTCCACATCCACGTCGCCGAGCAGGTCCGCGAGGTCGAGGACTGCCAGGCCTGGAGCGGCCGGCGGCCGGTGGCGTGGCTGCTTGCCAACGCCCCGGTGGGCAAGCGCTGGTGCCTCGTCCATGCGACCCAGATGAGCGCCGGCGAAACCGAGGCGCTGGCGCGCAGCGGCGCGGTCGTGGGCTTATGTCCCTCGACCGAGGCTAACCTCGGCGATGGCATCTTCCCTCTGCCCGCCTTTCTCGCCGCCGGCGGGCGGTTCGGCATCGGCACCGATTCGAACGTCGCCACCAGCCCGGTCGAGGAACTGCGCTGGCTCGAATACGGCCAGCGTCTCGCGCGGCGCGAGCGCAACGTCGCGGCCAGGTCAGGAGAGCCCAACGTCGGCGCCCGGCTCTATCGCCTGGCGCTGGCCGGCGGCGCGCGCGCCTGCGGCCGTCGGATCGGCGCCATCGAAGCGGGCCATCGGGCGGACCTCGTGGTGCTCGACGCCGATCATCCGCTACTCGTCGGGCGCGCGGAGGACACCGTGC